>NZ_JBQQCK010000004.1:0-333600 GCF_052246695.1 Gracilibacillus sp. D59
TCTTTCAACTTTCCTTCATGCGAAGCAAAGTATTATCCGGTATTAGCCCCGGTTTCCCGGAGTTATCCCAGTCTTACAGGCAGGTTGCCCACGTGTTACTCACCCGTCCGCCGCTCGTTCCACAAACATCACTCCGAAGAGATCTGTTCGCTTCCCGCGCTCGACTTGCATGTATTAGGCACGCCGCCAGCGTTCGTCCTGAGCCAAGATCAAACTCTCAATAAAGTTGACTTGCGCTCGCTTCTAAAAGCTAGCTTTTGTTTCATGTTTAAAATCATACTGGTTGTTTTGTTCAGTTTTCAAAGATCAATGGTATAAATGGTGGGCCTGAGTGGACTCGAACCACCGACCTCACGCTTATCAGGCGTGCGCTCTAACCAGCTGAGCTACAGGCCCATTTACTATGGAGCGGGTGAAGGGAATCGAACCCTCGACATCAGCTTGGAAGGCTGGGGTTTTACCACTAAACTACACCCGCATAATATAAATAAGAAAATTTCAATGTGATCGACTGGTCGGGAAGACAGGATTTGAACCTGCGACCCCTTGGTCCCAAACCAAGTGCTCTACCAAGCTGAGCTACTTCCCGGTTATGGCGCGCCCGAGAGGAGTCGAACCCCTAACCTCTTGATCCGTAGTCAAACGCTCTATCCAATTGAGCTACGGGCGCTTATCAAAGCGACATCTATTAATATAACACAATGCGTTCGACTAAGTCAATAGTTTTTTTATTCATTTTTGATGCGGTCGAGAGGACTTGAACCTCCACGGGATTACCTCCCACTAGGCCCTCAACCTAGCGCGTCTGCCATTCCGCCACGACCGCTCGCAATCCATGTAAACTTAGAGTATAGATGGTGAGCCATGGAGGATTCGAACCTCCGACCCTCTGATTAAAAGTCAGATGCTCTACCAACTGAGCTAATGGCTCTTGATGCAATGTTAATCACGACGGCAGCTCGCATTCTGTTTTAGAAACTACATTATAGTAGAAACAGAGAAACAGTAGAAGCATCCTCAACTACATCTGCTTAATTTGACCTTATCTGTCACTTTGTGAAGAATCGATCAAATAGAGAGAATAGTATATCCGTCTTCAAGACGAATAGTTAAGGTTATTTTTAGTCAAAAAAATGGCTGGGCTAGCTGGATTCGAACCAGCGCATGACGGTACCAAAAACCGTTGCCTTACCGCTTGGCTATAGCCCAACAATGGCGGTCCGGACGGGACTCGAACCCGCGACCTCCTGCGTGACAGGCAGGCATTCTAACCAACTGAACTACCGGACCTATTAAATTTCTATTATAAATGGGATGACCCGTACGGGATTCGAACCCGTGTTACCGCCGTGAAAGGGCGGTGTCTTAACCACTTGACCAACGGGCCATTAATTGAAGTGTTAATGGCGGAGAAGGAGGGATTTGAACCCTCGCGCCGCTTACGCGACCTACACCCTTAGCAGGGGCGCCTCTTCAGCCACTTGAGTACTTCTCCATGGCTCCACAGGTAGGATTCGAACCTACGACCGATCGGTTAACAGCCGATTGCTCTACCACTGAGCTACTGTGGAATAATGAGTCAACTCATGTTGACGACGTTAAATATAATATAATACTCAGAACAAAATGTCAACTGTTTTTCAAAATTTCTTCAGTTGCTGTCACTAACCAAGACAAGTGCCTTTCAAAGTGACACCAATATAATTTATCATATTGTTTGTACCTTAGTCAATAGGATTATCAATTTTTCTATTTATTTTGAATAAGTGTTAATTTACCTCTGCACTTCCCACAACGATACCTTTTAACATTGATTCTTTTTCTTCTTTTATATACATGATAACAAGAAGAACATTGATATTCATATTTAAAATCATTGTTCATTGATGGTAAAGGATTGCAATGTCTAGGTGAGTTCGTTGCTTTTAAAAGTTGTTTGAACTCAGGATCGCGATGTTGATATCCTTTTCCTTCTATATGAAGATGGTAATGACATAGTTCATGTTTAATAATACCAACGAACTCTTCATATCCCAACTCTCTATAATATTTAGGGTTTAACTCAATCACTCGTTTAGTAGGTATATACCGACCACCCGTTGTTCTTAATCGATTATTAAAGCGTACTTCATCAGTAAATGGTTTCTTAAACACCTCATTGGAAATATCCTTTGTAAGCTTTTCTAATTCAATCTGCGTCATCACTTCCATACTTTCACACCTATCTCTCGAATTACATAACATAAAATAACATATTAATTAAAGGATGATAAAAATGCCTAATTGGTTAAAAAGACAATTAACAGGCGCATTCCTTCATAAAAATAAGTATCAAATTCGTTTGTTGAATCAATGCTGGTTTTTCTATTGTGATAAAGAACAAAATAAAGCGGAGTAAAAGGCACCTATAAAGTACCCTTTACTCTCTTTTTTTAAGATGAAATCATGGTTAAAGCAATTCGTTGTTTCTGATGATCTACTTGATCTACCCATACTGTAATTACATCACCTACAGAAACAATGTCCATCGGGTGCTTCACAAATTGGTTAGACATTTTCGAAATATGGACTAATCCATCCTGCTTTACTCCAATATCTACGAACACACCAAAATCTACTACATTCCGAACTGTCCCTTGAAGTTCCATACCACTTTGAAGATCTTCCATAGACAATACGTTTTTCTTCAATAGTGGTTGTGGTAAATCGTCACGAGGATCACGATTTGGACTTACTAAAGCCCCCAGAATATCGTCTAAAGTTGGTAAACCAATCTCTAACTGTTCAGCTAGCGTTTTTTTGTCCAACCGATTAACCAATTCTTTCAATTGCTCCGTTCCTAAATCTTCTACCGAGCAATTCATTTCTGTTAAAACCTGCTTTGCTGCTGTATAAGATTCCGGGTGAATCGGTGTACGGTCTAATGGTTCTTCACCATCCATCACTCTTAAGAAACCAATACTTTGCTCATATGTTTTGTTCCCTAGCCTTGGTATAACTTTCAACTGTTTTCGTTTTGTGAATTTTCCATGTTCATCACGATACTTTACGATATTATTGGCTACAGTCTTATTTAAACCAGATACATATTGCAATAAAGACGAGGAAGCTGTGTTCACGTTAACTCCGACCTGATTTACGGCTGTTTCTACGACAAAGGTCAAGGATTCGGTAAGTCTTTTTTGACTGACATCATGTTGATACTGACCAACACCTATTGCTTTTGGTTCGATTTTTACTAACTCTGCCAATGGGTCTTGGATACGTCTGGCAATCGATACAGCGCTTCGTTCTTCTACTTGTAAATCAGGAAATTCTTCACGAGCTAATTTTGATGCGGAGTATACACTTGCTCCTGCTTCATTAACAATAATATAGGCAATGTCTAGCTGATGTTTTTCAATCACGCCTGCGATGAACTGCTCTGTTTCCCTTGATGCAGTACCATTGCCAATCGCAATTAACTCAACTGGGAATTCTTTCAGAAATTTGATGACCTTCTTCTCTGCACCAGCTGTATCATTTTTTGGTGCTGTTGGATAGATAACATCAATTGCTTTTACTTTTCCTGTATCATCAACAACCGCTAGTTTGCAACCCGTTCTAAATGCTGGATCAACACCTAATACATATTTACCTTTTAATGGTGGTTGTAACAATAAGCTTTTTAGGTTTTTAGAGAAAATATCAATTGCTTGTTCTTCAGCCTTCTCTGACAAAGCTGATCGAATTTCTCTTTCAACAGATGGTTGTGTCAGTCGTTTATAACTATCTTCTATAACTTGAATTAAAAATTCTTTTATTTGTGGTGTTGCATCTTTTCTAATTACTTGTGTTTGAAGGTATTCAAGCACATTGTCTACCGGTGGCTCGATCGAAACTTTTAGTACATCTTCTTTTTCCCCACGGTTAAGTGCTAAAATGCGGTGTGAGACAATTTTACTTACAGCTTCACTGTACTCGTAATACATTTCATAGATTTTCTTTTCATCTAACTCAGGTTTCTTCGCTTTGGATGTGGTGAGCCCTTTTTGATAAGTTTGTTTACGGATATGTTCACGATACTTTGGTTCATCCGCTATCCACTCTGCGATGATGTCTTGTACACCTTCAAGGACATCTTCTACTGTATGTAATTCATGTTCTTCTGATAAAAATTCTGTAGCTTTATCTGCCAGATCGATATTTTGCTTTTGGTATACTGTTTCAGCTAATGGTTCTAGCCCTTTTTCTTTAGCAATCGTTGCTCTTGTCCGACGTTTTTGTTTATATGGCCGATACAAATCTTCTACTTTCTGTAATTGGGTTGCTTGCACAATTTCCTGTTGCAACTCATCTGTTAGCTTCCCTTGTTCATCTATAAGCCTGATCACTTCTTGTTTACGATCAGCTAGTGCATTAACGTAGTTCCATGCATCTTGGATATCTTTAATTTGCACCTCGTCAAGTGAGCCTGTCATCTCTTTTCGATAACGTGCAATAAAAGGGACTGTGTTTCCTTCCTCTAATAGACTAATAACACTTTTCACTGCTTTTTGATTAATTTTTGTCCTATCGGTAACAGCATTAATTAATTGAATATGTTCCTCACTATTTGCCAATGCGTTTCCTCCTTCATACTAATCCTTCTTTATTTTAACAAAAAGAAAAGGGTAGTTCACATAATACCCTAAGTTACTTCATGAACATCCTAAAAAAACCCCCGTTATCCCACAGCTTATCTATCCCAGCACAACTCTAGTCAATCCTCACCCAGTCCTATTTATATTATTTGTTTCAAAATAAATACAAATTGCGAATCAATGAAAAATTCGATTTAATGTAGCTTTCTTCCATTCTTCTGAAGTTAAGTGCGAATTTCGTCGCTGCGGAAAATACTCACTTTCCGGGGCACGGCCTCAGGAGTGTCGCATTTTTCCGGAGCTTAGCATAGTGTTCTGTTAAAGTGACAGGAAATACGAAGAACATAATTCAATAGTTCTGTTCTTTCAATAATCAGAACACTGAAATTAGCGTAGGCAGAATACGGAGACTCCTGTGGGACAGCGAGAGCTGAAGATCCACTTTGTGAAGTGCTTTTCTTCACAAAGTTAGCTGAAGCCGAGCCCACGGAAAGCGGAGTATTCTGCCGGAGCGTGTCATAGCACTTACCAGAACTAGAATGAAAAAGAGCAAGTCTTCAAGAAGTTATTTCGCAGTTTAAGTCGATTGCTTCGTTTTGAGTTCGCCATAAGAAAAAAGGAATCCCCATCATTTAACGGGATTCCTCATTGTATTTCATAGCTATCAGAGTAGTGTCGTCATCTAGTTTATGTTGATATAAATAAGCAAAAGTATCTGTTATATGATTCACTTCCTGATGAAGATAATAAGAGTTGGAAATTTCTTTAGATGTTACACCATCGGAGAACATGACAAAAACCATACCTTCTTCAAGCTGATCAGACATAACTTTAAACGGGCGGTCATAGCCACTTAAATAGCCAGCCTGTGGAATATTTCTCTTTTTAATAGAGTTAGTAGTAATGGTCATTAAACCAATATTTCCAATCGAAGAATAGGCATAGCGCTTTGCCTTTAAATCCAGTTGTAAGATTCCTAAGACGACACCTCGTTTTCCTACCAACCTTGCATTACTTTTCCTCATCATTGATGCTACTGAATCATCTTTATTATCACGAATCACGTCCATCACAATCTGGGATGATTCTTTTGCGAATTCACCACTTCCAAGTCCATCAGCTAATGCACAAATAAATTTCCCATCAGACTCTTGGTAGAAATAACTGTCTCCACAATAATAATTACCTTTTTTAGCTTTTTGAAAAACAGAAACTTCCACTTGATGACTAGTTTGCATTAACGAATGGCCTCCATATTTTCAGCTTGTAATGCTTCACGAAGTTTTTTCAATGCATGTCGTTGAATTCTGGATACATGCATTTGTGATATCCCCAGCAATTCACCAGTTTCTTTCTGGCTTCTATTCTCAAAATACGTGTATCGAAGAATTTCCTGCTCTCGTTCATTTAAAATAGGCATAATTTTCTCTAGAAGTAATTGACGATCCACATCTTCATATCCCGAATCTTGGTTGCCGATTAAATCCAATATCGAAACTTCACTACCATCTGAATCTGCCTCAATTTTACGATCAACCGATAAAGCATTATAACTTTGGCTCATTTCCATGGTTTCAAGTACTTCTTCTTCTGATACTTCTATATAATCAGCGATCTCTTTAATTGTAGGCGATTTTTGATTATCTGTTGTTAAAGCCTCTGTCGCTTTTTTGATCTTTGGACCTAATTCTTTAATTCTTCTAGGAACATGTACACTCCATGTTTTATCACGAATAAAACGCTTGATTTCTCCGATAATCGTAGGGATAGCAAAAGATTCAAAAGATCTACCTACATCTGGATCATATCTTCTAATAGCTGCTAGAAGTCCTAACATTCCTACTTGCTCTAGGTCCTCGTATATCATTTCATTTTTGGCATATTTTCGCGCCAGAGATTTCACAAGTCTTTGATAGGTTAAAACAATTTTCTCTTGTATGATTTGATCATCAGGGTTCTCTTGAAAGGTTCGAATCCACTGATAAATCTCATCCTCACGATTATTGTGTGGTCGAGATCTGGTCGTCATTGATATCCACCTCATTTTCATGGAGGTATTTGGTCATTAACACAATCACACCATAATCATTTTTGATCTCTACCTTGTCCATCAAAGCTTCAATTAAAAATAGGCCAAAGCCTCCTTCGCGCAAATCTTCAATAGACTGATTGTTTTGATAAGGTCCTATATCATTTTTTATTTTTTGTAGATCAAAACTACCTCCACGGTCAGCAACCATTACTTCTAAACGATCTTGATAAAGACCGAAACCAATTGTAACCTCTCCACCATCCTCTTTTTTATAAGCATGTTCAGTGGCATTGGACAACGCTTCAGAAATGGCTACTTTTAGATCTTCAATTTCTTCGTAACTAAATCCCATCCGGTTAGCAATTCCTGATGTACTTAACCTAACTACCCCTACATATTCTGCCCTTGCTGGTACTTTCATCTCGATGAAGTCAAAGGATTCCATATTATTTCTCACCTCGTACCGTTGAATCAATATTAATAATGCTATCTAATCCAGTAATGTCAAATAAACGTCTAACACGATCTTGCAATGCAACTAATCGTAAATCACTATTGTACTCTTTAGTTGACTTCAGTGCACTTATGAATACTCCTAATCCCGTACTATCCATATAGTTAACACGCTCTAAATCTACAACAATTGTTGTTCCTTCATACTTTGTTAACGGCAAAAGAGCTTCTTTCAGTTTAGGCGCGGTATAGGCATCAATTTCTCCTGCTAATTTTAACCCTTGTGTTTTACCATTATCATTTCGTTCAACATTTAAGTTCAAAATGGTTACCTCCTCGTCACCCTTGTTATGCTTTGCGGTTTACATGTATTTAACCTATTTACAGTTAAGACGTATCATAATTTTGGTATAAGACTTACGTTTCACCATTCCCTGTTTGTTTTCGCACTAAACCATTTTTTTTAAAAAGATTAGCGTAAAATCATCTCTTAACTGAAAATCTTGTAAACGTTCAAAATGACGATATACTTGCTCTACCGCTTCCTGTGCAGGTAAATGCATATACTTACGTATCACTTCCAGTACTTCTTCCGTTTCAATAAACCGTTCACCAATCCGACATTCCGACACGCCATCCGTTAACAATACAACCATATCACCATATTCCATGGTAATGTCAAACTGTTCATATATTGCCTGAGCGGATACACCTAACACTAACCCTTTTGTTTTAATTTCAAAAAATTTATCATTTGTTGCACAGTAATAAAAACCAGGTTCATGACCAGCCGAAGAAAATTGCAAGGATCCTGTTTCACGATTAAATAATCCATAAAACATCGTAATAAACATGCTAGTGTCTACATTCCGCTCTACCACACGATTTAAATTTTCCAATATCACACTAGGACTTCTCATTGTATCTGGAAAACTATCCAGAGAATATTTGATCATTGACATCGCTAATGCAGCTGGTATACCTTTACCTATGACATCCGCAATTGCAATTCCTAAATTGTTAGATTCATCAGTCACAAAATGATAGTAATCACCATTCATTTGATGAGAAGGTACACTAATCGCACCTATATCCAAACCTTCTATTTCCGGTTTTGTTGTAGAAAGAAGAGTCTGTTGCATATTTGCAGCTATAGAGATTTCAGACTCTAACTCTCCTTGTTTTTCTCTTAATGATTGAAATTCCTGATATGCTAGTCCATACGAAATCATCGTTTCTAAAAGGAAATTCATGGATGAATCTATCTCTGCAGGTAAATCAGGATACAATTCTTTTAACGCTTGGATATGCACATTAATAATTTCCTCAGGAGATATATTATGTTGCATCGATAACTTACTAAATTGTTCTGCTTGATATAAGGACTTTTCGTCTTGTGACGCAATATATTTCTTTAATAAATTTCGATAGCTGTTGACATCGAACTTATAGGGCTCCATCTCATTACCTCCTAACTACGATTGGCGCAAATTGGAAAACTTTATTATCCTTTTGGAATAGGGGTAAAGTGAACCTTCTATAACATATGTGTATTTCTCTTAACGAACCCATTTGATCGTAGTTATGGTCGTACCCTTCCCTGGATCAGACACTATATCAAAATAATCCATTAATCTTTTTACACCTGGTAGTCCAGCACCGAGTCCGCCAGAAGTAGAAAAACCATCTTCCATTACCTTACTTAAATCATTAATCCCAGGGCCCTGGTCAGATGCAATGATTTTCAGCCCTTTTTTATTCATATCTTCTACTGTTTCATATGCCACTTTACCTTTATCAGCATATAAATATATGTTACGGGCTAATTCTGAAATTGCAGTAGCAATTCTGGCTTGGTCTACTGTACCGAATCCTAGTTCCTTTGCTAATTCTCTCCCCATCTGCCTTGCCCCTACAATATCCCACTCTTTTTTTATTTGCACACTTGATTTTGTAATCATAACTACTCCTCCAGTTCCTGGCGAAGTTTAACTAGCCCCTGCTCTAGATCAAGTGCTGTAGGAACGTTTTGCATATGTATACCTAAATCAATCAAAGTCATCGCCACTGCAGGCTGAATACCAGTTAGTACTACTTTTGCCCCCATTAAATCTGACATTGATACGACGTCACCTAACACTTTTGCAATAAAAGAATCAATAATATCTACAGAGGTTAAATCGATGACCACTCCAGTTGCTCCACTTTTATGTATTTTACTAAGTAAGTCTTCTTGAAAATCAATTGCAGTTTGATCATCGAGATCGATTTGAATGGATACCAATAAATAGTTGTGTAGTTTTAATATTGGTATTCTCATAAGAGCACCTCCTTATTTAAGTGAGTCCATGATTTTGATGATATCTTCTTCTTTGGAATTATCTAAATCAACTATCTCACGATTGGTTAATTTTAATGCTGTTTTAAATCCTTTTCTTAGAGAACTTTTTGTCGGAAATTTACTAAGATCAATACCTAGATTAACAATTGTCTGTGCAATTTCCGGGCGAATACCTACTAATATACAAGTTGCTCCAATTAAGCGTACTGCTTCTGCAGCTTGAATAATATGGTGGGCAACCATTGTATCCACAACCGGAACACCAGTAATATCAATCAATACTACTTCCGAATTGTGTTTCATAACACCTTCTAAAAGATTTTCCATAATTAATTTGGCACGTTCTGTGTCGATTGTTCCAATTAAAGGCATTACAGTAATATTGTCCATAACTGGGATAAGCGGAGCGGATAACTCCTGCAATGCCATTCTTTGCAAGGAAACCGTATGTTCCCAGCTCCCTGAATATTGATTCACAAGCTGGTTAATAATTGGCTCTACCCAATCTTCGACAATATTTAAAATACGAGAAAACTCCTCTGTATCTACCTGATCGGACTGACTTAAAATATAATCAATTGTTACTCTTCTAAATGTTTGCAGTCCATCTGTAATGTAACTCAACGGCCAGCCAAGATTTATTAGGCGTTCTGCAAAATCATCCATTTCCGCAGTATCCCCTCTGCGGTTAATACTGGAAAAAATAACATTGATGAACTCTTGGTTGGTAGTGTGATATAAACTATCGGATATACTTGAAGTGTAGTCAGACTTGCGTTTTTCTGTAATATCATCTAACCAATTTTTAGAAATCACATCACTGTTCTCAATTACGATTCTACGTAATGTCTCTGGCATCGTTCCAACCTCCACAATTTTCATTTCTATCTAATAGTTTACAATAAAAAAGTATATTTTTCGATTACAATCATATTAAATATACAAAATCGGCCATTTTTTGCTACCACTTGTCAAAAACACCCTTGCTATTTTTAGCAAGGGTGTTTGAAGATAGAGGATTAGAAATCAGTTAAACCTAAACTAATTTCTAATCCTCTATCTATACGTTCCATCATGTTACTGTCTAATTGTGTTATTTTATCTGTCAATCGTTGTTTATCAATTGTACGAATCTGTTCCAATAAAATAACGGAATTCCGTTCAAAGCCATACCTCTCCGCATCAATTTCGACATGTGTTGGCAATTTCGCTTTTTGAATCTGGGCAGTAATGGCCGCAACAATAACAGTGGGACTGAAACGGTTTCCAATATCGTTTTGCAAAACTAATACAGGACGTACACCGCCCTGTTCAGATCCCACAACAGGGGAAAGATCGGCGAAGTATACGTCGCCTCTTTTTACAATCAAGACCTACACCCCGCTCACTAAGCGTTCTAGGGTGTTTTCTGCCTCCTCTTCCGCTTGAAAAGCTTCTGAAGCAATGTTCAAATTGATTTTGGCCATTTCCATATAACCTCTTTGCATAGATTCTTGGATATGGCGTTTTTTCGTTTCGCGTAAATACGTCTTTGTTGCTTGGCAAATAAAATCACTTAAATTGCTATCTTCGCTTTTCATCAAGCCATCCACCTCATTCAGCAGGTTTTTAGGTAATCTCACAGCAACTTCTTGTAAGTCTTCAGACAAAACCATACACCTCCACCAACATTGACAAGCCTAAAATGATAATCCAATACAATCATACCATTCCGAAACAGGCATTGCAAAGGGGTTTTTGATAATTTTTCGTTTTTTTCTACAATATATCTTCAGTATTACCAGAAGATTGAAGAATTATCTTGTCTTACCGACTAATTTTTTTACGTTTTATGAATAAATTCTGGGAACTCGATAACTAATCATACAAGCAATTTCGTAATTAATCGTGTCCAAATGTGCTGCCCATTCATCCATCTCGATCTGATCTGTACCTTGCGAACCAATTAAGGTAACTTTATCTCCTACTTTAGCAGGTTTTGTTAACCGAACCATCAGTTGATCCATACAAATACGACCAACAATTGTACAGCGTTCACCATTAACTAAGATTTCCGCACCTTGTAAGGCACGACGAATACCATCCGCATAACCAAGCGGAATAGTACCGATCCACTCCTCTTCTTTCGAATGATATGTCGCCCCATAACTAATTGGAGTTCCTTTTTCTACTTTTTTCACATGAATTAATCTGCTGTGTAACGCCAGCGCGGGCTTCAGATCAATCGGCTTTTCCGCTTTGACAACAGGAGAGGGATACAGCCCATACATACTGATACCAAAGCGGACAAAGTCAAACATTTTTTCCGGAAAACGCATGCTCGCGGCACTATTCCCTGTATGAATCATTACCTTATGCTGTGTCCAGTTCTCTTGAAAAATAGACCAAAGTCTGTCGAAATGAGCTGTTTGTGCTTCGAAATGTTCGACATTTTCTTCATCAGCAGTAGCAAAATGAGTAAAAATTGCTTCTAAATAAACATTCTCTTGCTGTAATAACGGGATTATTTCTAGCAATTCCTTTTCTTTGCGAATACCAATCCGTCCCATCCCTGTATCCCATTTAAGATGGACCTTAAGCGGTTGAGGAAGGGAAAGCTTTTGTACTTCCTCTAACCATTCTTTTTGATAACAGGTAACCGTAATATCATGTTGCACTGCAATTTCTGCATCTTCCGGGCGAATCCATCCCATCACCAAAATAGGTGCTTTAATACCTCCCTTACGTAGACGCAATGCTTCGTCTAAAACAGCTACAGCTAGCCTTGTTGCGCCTCCTCTGAGCGCAGCTTCGGCCACTTCAATATCACCATGCCCATATGCGTTTGCTTTTACCACTGCATAAATTTGCGTTTTATCTGATAATTTATTTTTTAATTGCTGTATATTATATATAATATGATCTAAATTCACTTCTACCCAAGAATCACGGTAAAAATTTTTATCCATGTTGATACTCCTTCATCCTGATTGAGTTAACGCAATCCATTATAAACCATTTTGCTAAAAAAGGATATTAATTAAGAAAAGAGCAGTGCCTTATAACTATTTGCTAAGTAAATTGCTATTAGTATCCATTATGAAATACATCGACCGTTTGACCACCGCTCCGGCTGCCCACTCCCCTCCGTGGGGGTTCCCCTTCAGCTAACTTTTTCGAGCAAAAAACGCTCAAAAAAGTGGATCTTCAGGGCAAACGGGTCCCACAGGAGTTGAAGTGGGCGCCTTCGCTTCGTGCATAGGCTATGGTACCAACGGTTATATACTTTTCTCCTTCATAAAAAAAGCAGACTTCCTTGAAAGTCTGCTTTGATCTTATTTCATTGCTTTTTCTGTTGACATGGATCTAGCTACTTCTTTCATTTCTTCTTTCGTTAATTGTTCACTTGCTACATAGTAATTAACCCCTTGGTAATGCCATTCTAATGAATTATTTGTGAGGGCTCCAACGGTAAAGCCTAAATCAACTGGTTCGCCGCTCACCATTTCTGGGGATGCAGTGCTTGTCGGATACACGTCTATCGTCTCTTGAATAATCGTGAAGTTTTTATCTCCTTCATACGATAACATCACACGTTTACCATTTTCGATATCCATTTGACTCTCTTCCACCAGTTCCGAACCTAAATTTTCAGAAGGGTAAAGAACTGTTAATTGTTTAGGCAGATCCTCTTGAGCCATTACAGGTACTCCAAAGATACTGCTCGTCATGTTTGTCTCCATATCAAAAGTATTTTCCGGCAAATCCGGATCAATCTCGAAATTCGTAAACTCCACCTCAACTAGCGTATTCTTATCATGATCTAATACCTTTACTAACACAGGTGCATATGTCTTTTTATCAAAATAAATGGTTTGATACGGCAGGTTACTATTACTTTCGTAGCTTGTTTTTGTTTCAAAAACAAAATAATTATCTGTCACAGTAAATGTAGCATCACTGTCGTCTACTAAGTCTTGTATTAATGATTGATAGAGATATGGCTGGCTATTGTTTTCCGGCCATTCACTTTGGAATTTAAAGCTTTTATTTAAAGCTGGTGTTAACACAAAAACCCCTTCATCATTACGCAAAATAATCTGACTGCTCTCCTCATCATTCTCGTTCTTTAATAATACACGGTAGTAATCTTTTTTCTTATGGGCGACTTCAACTTTATATGCCTGTTTTTCTTTCCCTGTATTTAATGTCATCATTGCCTGTGATTGATAGGCACTCATATTCTCTACCGTCTCTTCCAGTTTTTCCACAACATCTTCCTTAGACTTTTCCCCACAAGCAGTTAACACAATAAGCAATAAAATACCGATTACAATACTTGTATATTTTTTCATCGCGACATCTCTCCTTTGTCTCATCTCAAGTGGACAAAGGGAACACGATCACACGTTAAGACAATGTACGAAATACTTGCGATAGTCCTTCGATCACATCGGTAGCTAATAAATCTATTTCAGTATGGTTATCATCCACCAGATAATCCGCTGATTTACCATGCAGATAACAACCATTTGCAAGTGCTGACAACAACTCTTCATGCTGCATGATCATCGTCAATAATATCCCTGACAATACGTCACCAGTTCCACCTTTTGCTAAGCCAGCATTCCCCTGATTACTGACAATCTGCTTCCCATTTGGTGCTGTAATGACAGTATGCTTACCTTTTAACACCACATAGACTTGATGTTTTACGGCAAACTGCCTAGAAATAGAAAAAGGTGACCGCTTCACTTCTGGAATAGTTGTATCTGTCAGCATGGCCATTTCTCCATAATGAGGTGTAATCACAATCGGCGCCTCGTGCTGCTTAAGTGTTTCCAATAATGGTTTTAACTGATACAGACTATCTGCATCAATAAGTAATGGCTTGTCTAGATTTTCAATCAAATCGGATAGAAGCTGCGACTCTTCTCGTCCGATACCCATGCCAACCGCAATAGCATTTATCTTTTCAAAGGCTTCAAGGTCACCGTCTGTTAATCGATCCGTTAAGTTTGGTAAAAGGTGATACGTAGCTTCTATGCAACTAGTCGACACTATCGGGAGATTTTCCTTTATTGTTGCAACGGTTATGAGCCCAGCACCTGAACGGAGTGCTGCTCTTGCTGCTAACACAATTGCTCCCGGCATCGTTAGCTGACCACCAATGACCAATCCTTTACCATTAGATCCTTTATGGGCGTACTTGCTGCGCTTCGGGAAAGTTGCTTGCACATTTGCTTTGGACCAATTTCTTTTCGATGCATTTTTAGCATAAGCAGCTGTAGGTATTCCGATTTTCACCGTTTCCCATTCACCATAATAAATACTGGTCTCTTCACAAAAAGCAGTTTCTTTCGGAGCTTCAATGATATATGTTTGATCTGCTTGAATGGCAAGATCAACCTCAATACCATCATTTGCCGGCAATCCACTTGGAATATCAACTGAAATTATTTTAATGTGTAAATGATTAATTACATCGATCATATTTCGGATCGGCTCACGAATATTTCCGGAAACACCTATCCCAAGGATCGCATCTATGACGACATCAAAATCTACTAATCTTCGCTTCAGTTGATTGGAATCTACCACATGGGTTAGCTTGTCTGACATGTTTAACCACAGCTTTTTATGAAATGCCGCATCTCCTTTAATTTTATGATCTGGAACTAATTGAAAAACTGAAACGTCATACCCGTATTCCGCTAAATAACGCGCAATAACGAAACCATCACCACCATTATTTCCACTACCAACAACTATCGCCATCTTCCGATTGGTATCATAGGCCTGAATTATCCGCTGGGCTACCTGTGATCCGGCGTTTTCCATTAGAATCTTGCCCTCGATTCCCCCTTTTTCTATCGCATAACGATCTATTTCGTACATTTCTTCCGCGGTTACGATGTACATCTTGTTCCCTCCTACCCGCACTAAAATAGTATGAGACAACCTCTCCTAATATGCAGATTCACTTTCAATTATTACTTGAGCAACCGCATAATTTTCACTGTGAGAGATAGATACAAAGCATGTTTCACTAGTTAAAACTTTTGATTTTAAAACAGGTGCTCCATTTTCATGGTTGATAATTTCAATATCTAAAAAACTTAATTTTCCAATTCCAGTTCCCCATGCTTTTGAAAAAGCTTCTTTTGCTGCAAATCTCCCTGCAACAAATTCTATTTTTCTTTTATCCGATTGAAATTGATTTAACACTTCTTTTTCTTTTCTTGTTAATATCCGATTTAACATTTTGTGCTGGCGTTCTAAAATCTCTTTAATTCGATGTAGCTCTATGATATCAATTCCGATTCCTTTTATCATTTAGATCAACTCCATTTATATCGTAAGTATAGCCTAATTACCAAGATTTTTAAAACGGAGAATTCTACTATTAATATCGTTCACAGTTATGCTAAAATATAAGCAATTAACTATAAAAAGGGAGAATACTATGTTTCTACGTACGGAAAGTTTCAGGGATTTTCTAAAATTTTATCCAGTTGTTTCCACCATCGTCGCATTTCAAATCATTATTTGGCTGATCGTTGGCTTAGTTCCTGGTTTAGGTGACTGGATTTATACAATGGGGGTTGGTTGGAATGGTTTGATTAGCCAAGGTGAATATTGGCGATTAGTCACTCCGATTTTTCTGCATTCTGGTTTCGGCCATATCATTTTTAATTCCTTTTCACTGATTTTATTTGCGCCCGCATTAGAGCAAATGTTGGGGAAAATAAAGTTTTTAGTCGTTTATTTTATTACTGGCATTGCCGCCAATATACTTACTTATATCGTAGAACCTGATCCATATTATCTGCATGTAGGAGCTTCAGGTGCGATTTTCGGTTTGTTCGGGTTATATTTATTCATGGTCTTTTTTGAAAAGAAGCTAATCGATCCACAAAATGCACGACTGATCCTGATTATATCCGTTATCGGACTAGTGATGACATTCTTCCGATCGAATATTAATGTCGCAGGTCATTTATTCGGTTTTATTGCCGGGTTTGCACTTGGTCCTGTAATCTTGAGGAATGCACAGCCTTTCTCTCCATGGAAAAATAGACGAAAAACAAAAAACGATGAGTTCGGATTTGATCCTAATCGTTGGAACAAAAAACGATATCGTTACAAGCCTTATTTAAAACCCATTTTCTTCGGTATATTGATCATATTAGTTTTACTCGGATTCATTTCCAGTCTATTTTAATCGAAAGGAGAATGTATCTTGATAGCAGTTTGGTTGTTTACAGCATCAGCAGTGATCGCTGGATTAGGTATTTTATTTGCATTTAAGCGATTAATGAGAGGATTAACTTATCGTATTAAACGGAATGAATTTCATTTTAAAGGTCTGCAAAAAGATCAAATTCGCTTCTTTATTCAAGTTGGTTTAATTGAAGCAATTCCGATATTTCTAATCATTTTAGGATTTATGTTTATGGGAGAAGACAGCTTATCCATTGTTAGTTTAATTGTACCTTTGCTTATTATTTTGGCTGTTATTATCTTCAGCTTCCTACAAATTCGAAATGCTAAAGCAGAAGTGATGGAAGTATCATCAAACTTAAGTCAACAAGAACTGAGCTATGTAAAGTCGCTATCCTTTATCGGCTACATGACCGTACTAGGTATTCCTATTTTGGCGATAGTAGCGATATTGATAGTATGAAAAATTGATTCAATAGCTTTGTATTATGTTACAGACAAAATTAAGAGAAATGCTAAAAAAGTGTCCATAAGAATTGATCTTATGGACAAAATATTGCAATATCCAATTAATATGTCCATGAGAATCGTTCTTACAGACAAAAATGATTAAATCCTAATAATCTGTCTATAAGAATCCATCTTACGGACAAAATTAAGTACTATCCAGTTCATTTGTCCATAAGATAAAGTGATTCTTCCATCAGTCAGGGTTTTAGGGACGATGAGGACCGTAACAAAAGCAAAAGTCCGTTGCAAATATGCAACGGACTTTTTGAATGACATTTAAGGTTTTCTTTTTTATCTTTTATTACGTTTGTTTTTGTTTTGGAAGTTTCGGTTACGACCACCCTGTTTTCCTTTGCGACCATATCCACGTTTATCATTTCTGAATTTTTTGTTATTCCCTTTATTATTGGAAGCTTTTTTAACACTAACCGGTTGAACAGAAGTTAACGTAACTGGTGCCTGTCTTCTTTCTTTCGTTAGCATTTTTAATGCTGCTGCGACAACTGTTGCGGAATCATATTCGTCAAGAATTTCGCTAGCTGTCTCTCGGTAATCCTGCAATTCTTTTTTCTCAATTGTTTTGATTAGTTTCTGTACAGTTAGTTGTTGTTGGCCTCTTTTTGCTTCGTCATAACTAGGCGCTGTCATACGCTTCATTTTACTTTTCGTAACTTTTTCAATTAAATGTAAGTGAGGAACTTCTCTTGGTGTGATAAAGGAAATAGCCTCGCCCATCTTACCAGCACGACCTGTACGTCCGATACGGTGTACATAGCTTTCCGGATCCTGTGGAATATCAAAGTTATACACGTGTGTTACACCTGAAATATCTAGTCCACGCGCAGCTACGTCTGTTGCTACCAAAATTTCAATGCGACTTAATTTGAATTTTTTCAACACAGAGGTACGTTTACCTTGCGTCAAATCACCATGGATTCCTTCAGCACGAAAACCTCGAGCTTGCAGACCTTCTGTTAATTCATCAACACGTTTTTTGGTACGACCGAAAATAATCGCTAATTCTGGTACGTGAATGTCTAATAAGTTTGTAAGAGTATCGAATTTTTGTTTTTCATGTACTTCCACGAAGTATTGATCGATATTCGAAACCGTCATTTCTTTTGATTTTACTTTTACCTCTTCAGGTTGTTTCATCAATGTAGCCGCAATATCACGAATTTCTTTTGGCATTGTTGCTGAGAATAGTAAAGTTTGTCTGTCTTCCGGAATCGCCTTTAAGATATCACGAATATCATCGATAAAGCCCATATTCAACATTTCATCTGCTTCATCCAGCACAGAAGTGTGGACCTGATCAACACGAATTGTACGACGACGTAAATGATCTAGCAATCGACCTGGTGTTGCCACAACAATATGTGGACGATCCTTTAATGCTTTAATTTGGCGTTCCATATGCTGACCACCATAAACAGGCAGTGTACGAACACCTTTAAATTTCGCTAATTTGTGCAATTCTTCTGAAACCTGAATTGCTAATTCTCTTGTAGGTGCAACAACTAACCCTTGAATTTTTCGCTCGTTAGGGTCAATTTTTTCGATCATCGGAATACCAAAAGCTGCTGTTTTACCAGTACCTGTTTGCGCTTGACCGATGACATCTTTACCTTCCAACCCTAATGGAATTGTTTGAGCTTGAATTGGTGTTGCCTCTTCGAATCCCATTTTCTCTAGTGCTTTCATAATTGACGCTGAAATACCTAATTGATTAAAATTTGTCACTATTAATTTCTACTCCTTTTTTCACTATATAAATCTCATCTTAATTATCATTTTTTCGTCGTTATTAACAGTGTATCCAAGTTATACTATCTACATTAAAAAATATGCAAAAAATAGGATAAGCTATCCTTTGTAAATGTCGTTATCGTAAGAAATCTTGACTCTGACGAAGATACATACGAATAACAATGAAAAAAAGCCTTCCTCCACATTTGGAAGAGGCTTATAAATGACCACTCAATGGATTACTACATCATAACACACTCTTCCTGTTTATTCTATATAATATTTCGTATCGTTTCAAACAATTGAATTTTTTTGGGATAGTTATTATTAGGATTTCCTAAAATAATTGTTATACTTAAGAAAAAGAACGATTTTTAAATATTGTAGGTGATGTTGTGAATAAGCATTTCATTCCATATATAGCAATTATCTTTGGTGTAATCTCTGTTTCTACAGCTGCGGTACTCGTTAAATTAGCTACGGAAGTGCCTTCAGCTGTAACAGCAAATTACCGATTATTATTTGCTGCAATTTTGCTGTTACCATATATTCTTTTTAAAAAAAGAGACGAATTAAGAAAATTAGCCAAAAGAGAATGGACTTTAACGATAGTAGCAGGAATCAGTTTGGCAATCCATTATATTGTATGGTTCGAATCATTCCAGTATACGTCTGTAGCAAGCTCAACTGTGATCGTAACATTACAACCTATTTTTGCCTTTATTGGCACCTATCTGTTCTTTCATGAACGTTTTTCTGCAGGTACAGTGATCAGCATGCTAATTGCCATTTTTGGCAGTGTTATTATTGCATGGGGAGATTTCCAAATGGCTGGCGAAGCTCTTTATGGAGATTTTTTGGCATTGTTAGGTGCCATGTTTATTACGATTTACTTTTTACTTGGGCAAGGGGTTCGGACAAAGCTTTCGGTTATGAGTTATACATTCATTGCATACAGTATCGGTGCACTAACGATTATTATATATAACATCTCTGTTTCGAATCCTTTAATAGGTTACGAGCAAGATGAATGGTTGATCTTTCTCGGTCTTGCTATCGTCCCAACTATTCTGGGGCTGAATTTACTGAACTGGGCGTTAAAATGGGTGAGTACCTCCGTTATTTCTATGGGTATCCTTTTTGAACCCATCGGCGCATCAATACTTGCCTATTTAATCCTGGACGAACTTATTACCTGGTCACAATGGCTAGGGGGAACGATCGTCCTCTTCGGCCTCCTCCTATTCATTGCCAGCACCAGAAGAAAAAGAAAAATGAAAATAACCATCGACCACAGCTAAAATAGAAGCGGAAATTGCACTAATTAGCCAGATACGGAGTAGATACAAACTGTGAACTAATGAAAGTTCTTTTGGTGTTGCTTTCTTCCATCTGATTGATAAAGAGTGCTTGATCGTCGCTGCGGAAAAATACTCCCTTTCCAGGGGCACGGCCTCAGCTAGGAGTATCGCATTTTTCCGCAGATTAGCATAGTGTTCTGTTACAAAGACAAGAATTCCAAAGATTATAGTTTCATGAGTTCTCAATTATCAATAATCAGGAAACTAAGATTAGCGGAGGCAGAATACGGAGACTCCTATGGGAACAGCACGAGTCTGAAGACCCCACAGGAAAGCGATCTTTGCTTTCCGAGGAGGCTGAAGCCGTGCCCATGGAAAGCGCAGTATTCTGCCGCAGCGGTAGTATTACACTCATTTGCTCCAGAAAGGAAGGAAGTAAATCCACGAGAAGGTTACTTCGCAGTTTATGTATTCTATACATGTACATGAAAAAACACGATTTACTAATCAACAGTAGATCGCGTTCTTTCTTCTTTTATTAAAAATTGATAGACTGCATCGATGACGACATCTTTATCGTCGCCAAGGCAGATTAGATGCTTCGAGTCATGATAATAAATAATCTCCGCATCGACTGGTATTTCCTTGTCTAAATAATGCACTGCTTTATATGGCACCATCCCATCCTGCATTCCTTGAGCTATAAAAACAGGACAATGAATTTTCTTCAAGTAGGGTTTGGTAAATTTCATACATTTTAAAAACTCCCGGATTGCCTTCACAGGAACAGAACCGTATTTTTTCCGGTAGTGATTAAACAAATGATCATCTTTTAACTTTCGTCTTACTGCTTTTTGTGCAAAGTTCATTAAATCAACACTTATACGTGGAATACTAATATACTTTCTCGAAGTAGACAAAAGAACCAACTTCTTACAAGTGTACTTTGCTGCCAGATAAGCAGCAATCATTCCCCCCATGGAGAAGCCAACTAAATAGATATCATCATGGTCCTTTTTCAATGACAAAAAGACTTGTTCTGCTTCCTTAATCCAATCTTTATAGGATACATCTAAAAGGTCTAAATCCCTTCCCTCACCTAATCCGTGCCCTGGTAAACTAGGTGTTACTACATGCCAGTTTGTATATTTTTCTATATGTAAAGCAAGTGGTTCCACTTCATACGGTCCACCTGTAAACCCATGAATAACAAGACATGCAGTCATTAGTTGTCTACCTCCTGAAAAATTTATATCATACAGAAATCCTTGTCACATTCGACAAGGATCATTTTACATTATTTCTGAAAAGATTTTAATATATTCCCTACGTTCTTAACCAAAGGTGATACCTGCTGATAAGTGTTCGCAAATTGATTAACAGTATGAAATACTTTATCCAAATCCATTTCACCATTTTTATCCTGAAAATATTGCAGCATCGAATTGTTCTGTTTCCCGAAAAAGGAAGGCGAAGGTGTTTCGAACCCATCATATGGATTTGGTACCATTGGCTTTTGATAATATTGAAATGGTGTCATCGGCATCGGTGATGTATATGTTGGTGGCTGATAGGGATACATCCCCTGCTGATAAGGATTTTGATAATTTGAAAAGCCATTATATCTGTAATCCATTTTCTCCCCTCCATCTGCTATTCTTGTATTAGCCTATGCAGATAAAGAGTTATTGGTTCATTTATAAAGTGAGCCTTCCATCAGTTTGGGTTTTTGATCCCACTTGATCCGACGAAACTTATCAGGGTATTAGCGTCCGTAACCCTCAGATTTACATGAATCTTAACATGGGGTTTAACGGACTATTAGCACCATTACAAGTGAAGTATCTTTTGTATCTCACCTTCTTGAAAACCCATGATACAGTAATAATTATCGATAATAATGGTAGGTGTTATATAAATGTTCTCTTTTTGTAGTTGACGTAAATTCTTTTTATTGACGGTTGTATTTTTTGTATTAAATGAAATATTAAGTTGTTTTAAATAACTTACAAGTTGATCACATTCTGCACAATTATCACTGATGTATACGTCTATTTGTTGTTTTTCCACGTGGATAATCCCCCTCTCAACAGTCAGTCGTAGTTATATTTACCCACTACCAACAACATATAAACGTAATATCATTTATTATTTTGCAGAAAAATCATCAGCATACATTCCTAGTTTTTTCAATAACGAAATAGCCTCTAGCTTCTCTCTTTCATTTAATCCAGCAGTTATCGCTTCGATTTGTTTCCAATGTTCTGGGAATATATCATTTAGTAATTGTTGCCCACTTTCTGTAATAGATGCATAAGTAATTCTCCGGTCACTTGGACACGGTGTTCGTTTCACTAACTCTTTTTTCTCTAATTTATCTACCACATATGTAATACTTCCACTTGCTAATAAAATTTTATCCCCTATTTTTTGCAAAGGTTGTTCTCCCTGATGATAGAGTAATTCCAACACACCAAAATCAGTTGTATTTAAGCCGTGGCTTCTAATATCTTTCGCCACTTGATCGGCAACCGATCGATAAGCTTTCGACAGTACAACAAACAATTTCAGGGAAGGGTCTTGCTTTTTCTTTAAATATTCGTTTCTCTTTTGATCCATCCCTTTCATCCTCTCTCAATATCTATATATGAATGGTATTATATGCAAACAAGAAGAACTAGTCAATCATTAATGGAAAATAATGTTTCTTTATTATCCAGTATAATAATATGATTATTAAATAGCTAATAGTAACAGGATATAGTAAACTAAAAGCCATTCCGACATAAGTTAATATACCTATAATTTGATTGATATAAGATGGTTGAAACCATTTCTTATTTAATGCTTTTATTTTCCTCTCTATCTCGCAATCTAATAAAAAGAAAAATGCTACAAAAACAAATAAAAGCTGAGCTATTAACCACCAACTCCATGTATTAGTAAGCAAGACAGCTACTGAAATAACCACAATTACTACTATACTCAGTATGGATAATATTTGCCAAAAAGCAGTTGTTATTATTTCTATATTCCAAGGAATACTGTGAAGTAATTTATCTTTGAAAATCGCACTATAAAAACTTACCGTAAGCTTAACAAAGATAAAAACAGACAACATAATACCAATTCCTTGTAATAATGGACCTCCTTTTAATGATAACACAATCATAATGATTAAAATCGAAAACATCATCTGATAGATAATACTAATTTCCTGATTAATACTCCTTCTCCACAATTTACGCATCAATTTAGTCGGATCCTGATAAGGAAAAGGTAATTTTGCCTTTTTCGATGTAAATAGTGTTTTTAAAAAGTAGTTTCTTCGTTTCTGTTTTACTTGAT
Source organism: Gracilibacillus sp. D59 (assembly GCF_052246695.1). Taxonomy (NCBI): domain Bacteria; kingdom Bacillati; phylum Bacillota; class Bacilli; order Caryophanales; family Bacillaceae; genus Gracilibacillus; species Gracilibacillus sp. D59. The sequence goes on from NZ_JBQQCK010000004.1 coordinate 23,560, forward strand.
CCATTCTGCTCATGCGATTAATGAAAAACATATTCCACTCTTTTTCGTCACTTTTCTCAATCACTTTCATCCAATTGACTTTTATCAATCTTCGAGGCCATATCCATATATTTAAACCAAATAAAAGGACAACTAACATCCATACAGATTCAGCATTTAATTCAAATAATACGAAAACAAACCGAATTATACCAATGGTCAAAACACCTAATAAATAAAGTCCCAATTTCTTAAAGCCTTCCACTTGATAAAAGTACCATTGAGGTATAACTGTCAATATTAATACAGATAGGATTATGACATACCATTTAACTAAAAATAACGTAGAAAAAGGTGTAATCACAACTAATAACAAACTGAGAAAAGTTAAAACGACAAATCGTTTTCTAATTATGATCCATAACGAATAAAACCATATATTTTTTATCGAAAAAGGAAGTGATGTTAACTTCCACTCTGCACTTGTAATGTTTATCGATGGATGCTGAAAGGAAAGAGCAATCATCCCGAACATCAAACCAATTACTATGAGCGGAAAAAATGATTCGATATTTGCTTGATATGCTAGAAAAACAGTTTCCATCTTTTTTAAGTTATCATATGTAATAAATAAAAACATGACCGCAAATAAACCGGTATAGATGGTTGTAATCCAATCAAATGCCAGACCGAAGGCTAATTTGTATAGTTTTTGTTTTTTACGCCAGCGACTCCTTCTTAAAAATCGCATCATTTGAACGGTTGCTCTCATTCAGTTCCTCTCCTTGATAATGAGTGGAAATCTTCTATCAATCCATGTTCTGCAACATGCCCCTGATGAAGCATAATATATGTATCTGCCAACTCTTCCATCCTCTCTAATTGATGAGAGGTAAGGAGTATACTTGTCCCCATTTTAGCCTTTTCAATCAGCATTTCCTGAAGATCTTGAGCAGCATGAACATCTAAGCCCATAAAAGGTTCGTCAATTAATAACAAAGGGACATCAGGTAATAAGGCGCAAATGGTTTGAACTTTTTGACGCATACCTTTGGACAATGACTCTGGGTATTCATTCAATTTATCCGCTATTTCAAATCGCTCCGAAAGTTCTTCCGCACGTTTCGTAAATATTTGTTCATCGAGTTGATAGCTTTGACCATATAATTGAAAATGTTGCATCGTTGTTAGTTCCGGTAATAAAAATGGTTCTTCCGGTATATAGGCAAGTTGTTTTTTAAAGGTAATAAATGATTGGTCTTGATCTACTTGGTTCAAAATAAAAGTGCCTTCTTTTTTGTCTTGCCAGCCCATAATTGTTTTCATAACGGTCGATTTTCCGGCACCATTATGACCTATTAAACCTACGATGCTACCTTTCTTTACGGAAAATGATACATCCTCAAGGATCGTTTCTTTTCCGATTTCAACCTTTAGCTGCTTAACTTCTAACATGATAATCCCCCCTTTCCTTATATACGACGAGTGTGATCAAAAGGTTTCTAAACTACAGATCATTTTAAACATTAATAACGAAGATTCTCTGCCTTTTTAGTAGATGCAAACTGCGAAGTAATGCATATTTTTATAGTGATACTTTCTTCCATTCTTTCCATAGAGAGTGTTGGAATACCGCTACGGCAGAATACTGCGCTTTCCGTGGGCACGGCTTCAGCTTCCTCGGAAAGTAAAGATCACTTTCCTGCGGGATCTTCTGCTCGTGCTGCTCCCACAGGAGTCTCCGTATTCTGCCTTCGCTAATAACATTATTCTATCTTTTAAAGTGGAAATACTAGGAAGCTGATTCTTGTGTATTACTTCTTTCAACAATCAGCACACTACAAAGCGGAGGCAAGATACGCAAACTCCTTCAGAAACAGTGACCAAAGCGTGGAGGCTCACGGGTAACCGAAGTATCTTGCCGCAGCGTTTCCTAGCACTCACCATTAATCAGAGCAGTATATTTTTTCAGATATAAAAAGAGACAGTGCTCGCACTGTCTCTTAGCCTAGTTCTTCTTGCAGGAACTCTAATACATCTTCTGGTGTTTTGGTATAAGCACTATGACGGTGGGCAAGCTTTTCCCCGTTTTGGAAAATAAGTAAGCTAGGTATACCCATTACATCATATTTCTCAGCCAATCCTTGGACTTCGTCACTGTTCAGCTCATACCAATCAAACGTGTTATATTGCTCTAAAATATCCCCAATAAACATATCCATACGTTTACAGTCAGGACACCAGTCTGCATAAAATTTAATAATAACCGGATCTTCTGAAGCGATAATCTTATTAAATTGATCTTCTGTTTTAATAGCTTCCATCAGCACATTCTCCTTTTTTCGAGTGGTTCTTTACTTTAATAAAAGCTAGCATGAAAAAGACCATGAAAGCAACTATTCTGTTTAACGATACTCCACTCTTCCTAATAAGTAAGCAAAGAGAAGACCGCCAGCAAAGGTAATAATACACATCATCGTCCCCAGCATATTAGCGGGCAATCCTGGAAAAATTACGAATACAGAACCAATCACCATACCAATCACTAGAGCATACGTAGCTATCGGAAATGAATCCAGAAAATAATGAATCACTTTACTCATCAGCACTATTCCTAATAAAATACCTACACCCACTACGAAAATAACAGTTATATCTAAATTTTTTATCGCACTTATAATCGTAGTGTAGGAGCCAATTACATATAAAAGAAAGGAACCACTAATCCCCGGCAATATCATTGCAGCACTCGCAATAAATCCAGAAACAAACAACCAAAGATATGTAGATGGTTCAAAATGAGTAACCACCTCTGGTTCTCCTGTTTGAAAGAATACCATTGAACCAACAATACAGGCACCTATCAATACTAGCAGTATATGATTTCCTTTAAACGTTTTTCTGGCGTTAGACTTTTGAAGCAGAAATGGTAGCACTCCTATGATCAGACCTAAAAAGGCGAATTGTGTCTGTTTTGGATAATGTTCAAACAACCACTCAATTAACCCAGCTAATAAAAAAACAGCTGTCAAAACACCTACACCGAGAGGGATTAAAAACATGAGATGCTTCTTAAAATCCTTGCTAAAGAATCCATTCACAGCCGCTATTAACTGGTCATAAATTCCCAATACGACGGCAATTGTACCACCACTTACTCCAGGTACGACATCACTTGCTCCCATTAACATACCACGATAAATATTTCTCCATTCCATTTTCGATTCTCCTTATTCTATAAACTGCAGTTCATCTATATTTTGTGATAAATGTTCTTTTATTTCAGCCAGATGATCAGATGCAGCAGGAAGCTGTTGGTCTGAAACATCTTTTAACGGTAATACTTGCACATCTGTCATTGTATCATTGATCATGTCAAACTGAACAAATGTTGGTAAAAAAGAAGGGGAATGTACTTTGACATTTGCTCCATCCTTTTTAATAGAAAATTGTAGAATTCCACCAATTCTCTTGTATAGCTCATATTGACCCGATAGGAAGTTTCCCAAAGAATAAGCAACCAATGTTTGATTACCGTCTTTACCTTCTAGCCAATCGATCGGCTGCAGTACGTGTGGATGATGCCCAATCACTACCTCGGCACCAAGATCTGCCGCAAATTGCGCTAAATCTTTTTGTTCCTGATTTGGCAATCGTTGATATTCCTTACCAAAATGATAACTAACGATTGTAACATCCGCTTGCTCCTCTGCTTTTGTTACTTCTCGTTCAATTTGATCTCGATCGATTAAGTTTACTAAATAATCCTTCCCAGCTGGAACCGGAATTCCATTTGTACCATATGTATAGCTTAGAAAGGCTACTGAAATGCCTTCTTCCGTTTCTATAACTCTTAATGTATGCTGGTCTTTCTCACTTTTAAAACTTCCTGTATAGTGCATACCAATCTCTTCATAACGACCAATCGCATTCTGAATCGCTTTTTCTCCTCGGTCCAAGGTGTGATTATTCGCCATTGTTACGATATCAACACCGACTTTTTGCAAATCATCTCCTAAGTCGAACGGACTGTTGAATTGTGGATAGGTAGATAAACCAATCTCTTCTCCACCCATAATTGTTTCTTGGTTCGCCAACGTAATATCTGGCTGTTTTAAATATTTCTGTACAGGTTCTAACATCGATAAAAAGTCATATCTTTCACCATTCCATCCATCATCATATACCCGAGCATGAATCAAAATATCCCCGATTGCTGCAATAGAGATTTCATTTGTAAACCCATTGACATCAGTACTTTTTTTCGCTCTCTCTTTTTCATCCTTATGATGGAAGTGACCTTGATTTTCCTGTTGTCCCGTGCAACCTACTACTATCAAAAGTAATATCATGAAAGATATCGTACAAGCATTTTTCATATGAAAACTCCTCAAAGAAGACTCTATTTATTTTAACATAAAAAAATTATATTTATTGTCAAAAAAATGAAGTAATCAGAGATTTTCATTCGTCAGTTACTAGTGAAAGGAAAAAAGGAGGATAAAAAATGATTGAAGTAAAAAACATTAACCATACATTTTTATTAGGAAAAAAGCAAAATGAAACATCACTTCAAGTATTAAAAGATATTTCTTTTTCTATCGCCAAAGGGGATATCCTGGCGATCACAGGAAAAAGCGGTTCTGGTAAGTCAACGTTATTAAACGTCATTGGTGGATTTATGAAGCCCACAAGCGGATCCGTCTGGATTAGAGAAAAGAATGTTACGAATTTAAATGAAGGTGAATATGCAGATTTTCGTTTAGATAATATCGGATTTATCTTTCAAAACTTTCAGCTGATTCCGAGCATGACAGCCTATGAAAATGTAGAATTGCCACTAGTATTAAAAGGACTGTCAGAAAAAGAAAGAAAAGAAAGAACGGAACAAACCTTGGAAAAAGTCGGCCTTTCCGATTACCATCAGCATTATCCAAGTGAATTGTCTGGCGGCCAACAACAACGAGTAAGTATCGCAAGAACGCTCGTAATAGAACCGCCTATTATCCTGGCAGATGAACCAACAGGTAGTTTAGACAGTGAAACGGAACAAGAAATTTTAGATTTGATTACAGGATTAAATAGAGACTTAGGCATTACATTCCTGATGATCACACATGATGAAGAGGTTGCCCGCATTGCTTCAAAGAAGATCCATATTCATGACGGGAAAATTATAAAGGAGGAAATTAGCGCATGACTTTTAAAGATCAATGGCGGTTTGTTCGTAGTAATATGAAGCGAAGCAAATCAAGAATATTTATGACGGTGTTGGCCACTGCAATGGGGGTAGCTTTCTTAATTGTGTTAGCCTCTGTTGGGTTTGGTTTACATAGTACCTTTATCGCCGATATTCTTCAAGATCGTTCGGTCACAAAAATGCAGATAGCTGGCATCGAAAATGAAGATGGTTTTATACCAATTACGGATGAAGAAATAGCGGAACTAGAAAAGATAGATGGCATGAAAGCTGTAACTAGACAACAAAGATTAAGACAAACACCTCTTTTTAGCATCAATGATTACAATGGAAGGACAGAAACAGTAGTAACCCACTTTCCATCAGAGTTAAAGGCTGGTATGGAGTTGGCAGAAGGTAAGTTACCAGAAGAACCTTACGAAGTAGTAGTTGGTCCACATTTTATTGAGAATATTCTTCCGGAAGATCTCCCAGCAGATGCCGAGGTTTACGATGAAGAAGGTAAGTTGAAAGAAGAATATAAATATGAAGAATCCCTCGTCGGTAAAGAGATTGAAATGGAAGTCGAGCAAAATGTGGATAACGATACCAAAAAACATACGATCACATTAACGATCACTGGTATTGTCGAACCACCTTCAAGAGATTGGTTACAGGATCAACAAGTATATATATCCGAAGAAGTTTTAGCTGAGGTGGAGGATTTCACCAAAACCTCAAGAGGAGCGATTATATCTGAGGATCAGCCAAGAGCTGTTGAAGAGGCAGAAGGTTATGATAGCGTGTATGGGTATGCTAATTCATTGGAAGAAGTACAGGAAATAATGGATATTTTAAAAGAACAAGACTACTTGGTATATTCAGCAGCGAGTGAACTAGAATATTTAAATACATTTTTCACTATTGCAAAAGCTGGGCTTATTTTTATTGGAACTATCGCTATTATTATAGCCTCCATCGGTATATTCAACACAATGACGATGGCTGTAACTGAAAGAACATCAGATATTGGAATTATGAAAGCAATCGGTGCACACCCGAAAAAAATCAAGCAGATCTTTTTATTGGAAAGTAGTTATATCGGTTTACTTGGTGCAGTTATAGGTACCATAGTAGCTTTTATCATTAGTGCGCTCCTCAACATTGGTTTGCCTAAGATAATTGAATCTGCCTTTGAACAAGAGTTACCTGAAGGATTTCAATTTTCAAGTATTCCTCCTTCGTTGATTCTTATTTCAGTTGTGATTTGTTTAATCGTAACGATTATATCTGGATTAAAGCCTGCTAAAAGAGCAACGCAAATTGACGTCTTAAAAGCGATGAGAAGAGAGATTTAAGTATCACTTATCTCTCTTCTATATCATATTTTTTTCGCAAAGTTTCCGGCGCCATCTTAACCATTTGCTGGAGAATTAAAGTTGCAATCATGACATCATCGAAAATCCCGAGTACTAACAGATAATCGGGGATTAAATCAAAAGGGAAAAGGATGTAGCCGATTATAAGAATAATCGACGCCAATTTTGCAGTAATTTTTACTTGATTGGATAAGAAAAATTCTTTAAAGAATGGAAAAGATTTTCGGAATTTAAATAGAAATTTGAACCTTCTAAAAAAACGCATTGCTATCCTCTCTTTTCTCTTTATTTATTATTTATACTATTCCCTGAAATTATAAAGAAAAACCTTCATGCATAAGGCTATTCGTGGGATGATAGACATAAAATAAGATATTCGCTAATTATTGTCCTTCATAAACAAAAAACCCGTTTTGATAATCTTTCACTATCAAAACGGGTTTTTGCTTTACCAAGTTAACTAACTATACATTACTTTCTCTTTGCTGCTTTTTCACGTTCGTTTTTATTGAGGATTTTCTTACGTAAACGCACTGATTCAGGAGTAACTTCGCAATATTCGTCGTCATTCAAGTATTGGATTGCTTCTTCTAATGACATTTTACGTGTTTTACGAATAGTTGCTGTCTGATCTTTTGTTGCGGAACGTACGTTGGTTAAGTGTTTTTCTTTGGTAATATTAACCGTGAGGTCATTCTCGCGGTTATGTTGACCAACAATCATTCCTGCATATACTTCGGTACCTGGTTCTATAAAAATGACACCACGATCTTCCAAGTTCATGATTCCATAAGTAGATGCTTTTCCGTTTTCTAATGCAACAAGTACGCCTTCACGACGGCCACCTACTTGTCCTTTGACAACTGGTGCATACTCTTCAAACGTGTGGTTGATGATACCATAACCACGTGTTTGTGTCATAAATTCTGTTGCATAACCAATTAATCCACGAGATGGCACTTTAAATTCCATACGAACTTGTCCAGTTCCGTGATTCACCATATCCAGCATTTCACCTTTACGTGCACCAAGAGACTCCATAACCGGACCTGTATAATCTTCCGGTACATCAATTTGAACACGTTCGATTGGTTCACATTGCACACCATCTATTTCTTTAATAATAACTTGTGGTTTGGAAAGCTGTAGTTCATAGCCTTCTCGACGCATGTTCTCTACTAAAATAGATAAGTGTAATTCCCCACGCCCGGATACTGTCCAAGCATCTGGTGAATCTGTCGGGTCTACACGTAAACTTACATCTGTCTCTAGTTGTGACATTAAACGTTCATCAATTTGGCGGGAAGTAATGTACTTTCCTTCTCTTCCGGCAAAAGGACTGTTATTGACTACAAACGTCATTTGTAATGTTGGCTCATCAATACGCAAAATCGGTAATGCTTCCTGATGCTCAGTTGGACAAACCGTTTCACCTACGTTAATATCTTCCATACCAGCAACTGCAATAATATCTCCTGCTGTTGCTTGTTCGATTTCAATTCGTTTCAAACCGATAAAACCAAATAATTTGGTAACACGGAAATTTTTCACAGAACCATCTGTCTTCATTAGTGATACTTGTTGTCCTACTTTAATCGATCCACGGAAGACACGACCGACACCGATACGTCCTAAGTAGTCATTATAATCAAGCATCGTGATCTGGAATTGTAATGGTTCATCAGCATTATTAACAGGGGCTGGAATTTTCTCTAAGATCGTTTCAAAAACTGGCTCCATCGTTTCCTGTTGTTCTTCATCTGGAAAGCTGGATGTCCCGTTTAATGCCGAAGCATAGACAACAGGGAATTCTAATTGATCATCGTCTGCACCAAGTTCAATGAATAAATCTAAAACTTCATCGACTACCTCATCAGGGCGTGCGTTGGGTCTGTCGATTTTATTCAGTACAACTACAGGTTGCAATTTTTGCTCCAGTGCTTTTTTCAATACAAAACGGGTCTGTGGCATACATCCTTCATAAGCGTCAACCACAAGTAATACCCCGTCCACCATTTTCATAATACGCTCTACTTCTCCACCGAAGTCAGCATGTCCTGGTGTATCCAATATATTAATACGTGTATCATTATAATTAATTGCTGTATTTTTCGCTAAAATCGTGATCCCACGTTCTTTTTCGATATCGTTGGAATCCATTGCACGTTCTTCTACTTGCTCATTTTCGCGAAAAGTTCCTGAATAACGGAGTAACTGGTCAACTAACGTCGTTTTGCCATGGTCAACATGGGCAATAATCGCAATATTGCGAAGTTCTTCTCTCAATTGCGTCATTTTATTCTCTCCTCTTAAAGATGCGTTCATTATATTACAACTTACCTAGTATATCATAATAGTCAGTAATTGTTATCATTAATCGTTATTTTTTTCAAATTCCGAAAATGTAATCGTAAATTTTGCTCCACCTTTTGCAGCATTTTCTGCTTTAACTGATCCACCTGAACGCTCGACAATTGCCCTTGCGATCGCTAAGCCTAGACCTGTCTCGCCACTTTCACCTTTAACAAATCGGTGGAACAACTTTTTAATTAATTCATCGTCAATTCCTTCGCCATCATCCGTAATTTGTATATGAAATTGTTTATTCTTTACAAATGCGGCCACTTCTACTTTAGAATCCGCATGTCTAATCGCGTTGGTTACAATATTCATAACAGCTTGCAACATTTTTTCTGCATCAAACAATACTAGAACTTCTTCCTCTTGATCTTGTACTACTCGAATATCTTTTTCATTCGCGATAGGAATTGCTCTTTCCATTATTTGTTCCATAAATATTTTGCTGTTCACCTTTTCGGGATGATATATATCTGCTTCACTATCTAATTTAGCAAGTAAAATAATTTCATTAATAATTTTCTTCAATCGTTTAATTTCGGCCACCATTACTTGCAGACCTCGGCTTGCTTCTTCCCCTTCAAATATTCCGTCACGGATACCCTCTGCATAACCTTGAATCGTCATTAGAGGTGTTTTAAGTTCATGGCTGGCATTTTGAAAGAAGTGGTGCTGTGACTGAATAAAACTGTTTAACTCATTAGCCATTTCGACAACACTTTGCTCAACTTCTTTTATTTCACCCGTTGCTTTGACTTCCTCCATCTCCTCAAATTTACGTTTTTCAATTTTCTTTAATTGATGCCTTAGTTTCGTTAATGGTGTGACTAGTTTAGTTGTCAAATAATGACTAAGCAGAACTGCCACAGAAATCCCAATCAAGAAAATAAGTAGCAATTGATTAACCAAGCTTTTCTGTACTTCCTGCAAGTCGTCTAACGGTGTAAGCAATACCAGCTGTTGCGTAGATACCGGTGATAAAAACGGAATAATCGATACTACATAATTATCATCTTCTCCCTGCCATAAGGGTTGGGTCCTACTGTTAAGGTCATGTTCTTGAATCCATCCTTCTATCGTCTCCATGTTAGGTATTGAGGAAAAAACAACCCTTTCACTGCCTTCATCATAGGCAAAGACTTGTAAATTATATTTCTCTAATAATTGCAAAAATCGTTGTACACTTGTCGTATTGTTGAGATCTTCAGACAGTATAAAATTTACGATCAATTCCCCTTTGTCTTCTAATTGACGCTGCTCATCCTTAATTAACATCTGTAGCATTTGAGAGTAAATCATAATACCTGTAACTGTCATAATGACTACAAGTAATGTTGTAAAAGCAATCGTCAATTGATATTGTAGTTTCATTGTTGTCCCTCATCATATTCTAAGCGGTACCCATGTCCCCAAACGGTTTCAATAGGTAAACTGTCCAATTTTTTTCGTAGCCTTTTAACTAAATCATCCACTGCCCGGTCACTACCGAAATAATCATCGCCCCATACAAGTGTGAGCAATTCCTCTCTTGAAAAAGCTCTGTTTGGTTTTTGAGCGAAGATTTCTAGCATCGCAAATTCTTTAGATGTTACGTCAATCTCTTGTTGTTTCCAATAAACAATACGGGCTGCCTTATCGATCTCCAATTCTCCCAATTCAATAACAGACGAGGAATTGGTTTGATTGGTTGGCTGAGCTTCTGCTCTTTTAAACAAGCGTTTAACTCTTGCTACTAATTCGCGTGGACTAAACGGCTTCGTTAAATAATCATCACTACCGAGTTCTAAACCGAGAATTTTATCGACTTCTTCATCCTTTGCCGATATGATAATAATCGGTACTTCACTTACTTGCCTAATTTTTTTACATAATTCATAACCATCCATTCCTGGCAACATAATATCCAATATCCACATATCTGGTTGTCCACTCTGAGCTCGTTGCCATGCATCCTCTGCATTTTCCAATACTGTTACTTGAAATCCTTCCTTCTTTAAATATGCTTTCACTATATCTCTAATATTTGCATCGTCTTCTACAATATAAATTTGTTGATTCATATCGCTCACCTCTCCCATTATACCCCAATTTGCTTGCTCTTATTTTCGCACACTTACGTAAAAAAATTAAGCAACGAGGCATGAAAACTTACTTTTACACATTTTTTATACAATTATCACATTAATATGCCGTATATAGTGGGTATGATTATAATAGAAGATAAATTAATTTTCCTTTGAAAGGGTGAGTAGATAAATGAGTGAAGAATTTAAGCAAGAACAAACAACAGAACAACCTAAAAAAGTCAAAAAGGAAAAAAGCACGTTAGGCATGTTAATGAGTGGTGTTGCAGGTGGTGTAATCGCTGCACTGTTTACTGGTGGAATTTTTCTTAATATGATGAATGATGATCAAGCTGCTACCACTGCTGCTGATAATAACAGTAATCAGAATGAGGCAACAGAACAAACAGCAACAACAGAGGAAGCTGTTCCGACAACAAATCTTGCCAATCAATCATCTAACTCGATTGGCAGTGCAGTCGAAAAAGTATCTGATGCAGTAGTCGGCGTCTCCAACATTCAACAAATAAGTCTTTGGGAAGAATCAAATGCAACCGGTACAGGGTCAGGTGTAATCTATAAGAAGGATGACAAATATGCTTACGTCGTTACGAATAATCACGTTGTAGAAGGTGCTCAAGAAATAGAAGTTATTTTAACAAATGGCGAGCATGTTAAAGCTGATATACTAGGTACAGATGCATTAACCGATTTAGCTGTACTTCGTATCCCAAATGATCAAGTTAAAACAGTTGCTGAATTGGGCTCCTCAGATAAACTTTCAGTAGGTGATACAGCAATTGCAATTGGTAACCCACTCGGGCAAGATTTTGCTGGGTCTGTAACACAAGGAATCATAAGTGGTTTGAATCGTGCGGTTGATATCGACTTAAATAATGACAATCAGCCAGATTGGACAACAAATGTAATTCAAACCGATGCAGCGATAAATCCTGGTAACAGTGGTGGTGCTTTAATCAATACCAGTGGACAAGTGATTGGGATTAATTCGATGAAAATTGCACAAAATCAGGTAGAAGGTATTGGTTTCGCGATTCCAATCGATGATGCAAAACCAGTCATTGAACAACTGGAAACAGGTAATGATGTCGTTCGTCCATTTATCGGTATTAGTGCTATCGACTTATCTACTGTTCCTGCACGCCATGTACAAGAAACCTTACAATTAGATGAAAGTGTTGAAAATGGTGTTGTAATAGCACAAGTTGAACCAAATTCACCAGCAGAAGAAGCCGGATTACAACAATATGATGTGGTTACTAAAATTAACGATAAACAAATCGAGTCTATGTTAGACCTTAAGAAATATCTGTACAGTGAAACAGAAGTTGGCGAAGAAATAACAATATCGTTCTATCGCGAAGGAAATCTGCAAACTGCAACATTAGTTTTAAATAAACAAAAAGATATGTAACTCAATAATACCCCCCGAGTACCAAACTTAGGGGGTATTTTTATATTTCTTCTAAGCGGGCTTTTCCTTTTTAAATGTTAACAACAACTATTAGGATAGTCTACCGATTTTTGGTAAAGTAGACTTAAGAAAAACGAGCAAAACACTCTAAAGTATGAAAAAGGAGGAGAAGAAAAGTGACAAAAACAATTGGTTTTATCGGTACAGGCGTAATGGGGAAAAGCATGGCTAAAAATTTGATGGATGCTGGACATCAGATTCATCTTTTTACGAGAACGAAATCAAAGGCACAAGATCTACTCGAGGACGGAGCAGTTTGGGAAGATTCTGTTGCTTCTCTAGCAAAAAAAGTAGACGTAATTATTTCGATAGTCGGGTATCCATATGATGTTGAAGCAATTTACCTTGGTGATAACGGCATTATTACAAATGCACAACCTGGAACCTATTTAATTGATATGACTACTTCTGACCCTGTTCTAGCTGAAACAATTTTTAATACAGCAGAGAACAAGGGATTACATAGTCTCGATGCACCAGTATCAGGTGGTGATATTGGTGCAAAAAACGGGAAACTTACTATCATGGTCGGCGGCAAACAAGAGGACTTTGAATCCATGCAGCCAATTTTTGAAAAAATGGGCGAAAATATTGTCTTACAAGGACCTGCAGGGGCAGGACAACACACGAAAATGGCAAACCAAATAACGATTGCCTCGAATATGATTGGTGTGTCTGAAGCAATTATGTATGCCAAGAAAGCTGGCCTAGATCCAGTGCGTGTTTTAAAAAGTATCTCAACTGGTGCAGCAGGTAGTTGGTCTCTTTCCAATTTGGCTCCACGAATGATCAAAGGGGACAGTGATCCTGGTTTCTATATCAAACATTTTATTAAAGATATGAAAATTGCGTTAGCAAATGCACAAAAAATAGGACTAAAAACACCTGGGCTGGCTTTGTCTTTAGAATTATATGAAGAGCTGGCGGAAAACGGCTTAGAAGATCGAGGAACACAAGCCTTGATCGAATGGTTTGAAGGAAATGATTCATAATAAAGTGAGACTTACTATTGACTATCCAAAACTGCAGGCGTATTGTATTGTTATCAATTTAATAAAGTGAAACTATGATCAATGGGGTTTTGAACCCACTGATCATTAGTGAAACTTATCAGGGTGTTAGCGTCTGTTATTCCTAAACTTATCCTAGTGGTACTTGAAGTGAGGGTCTTATAGACAGTTAGCACCGTGATAAAAACTGCCTTTAAGCTTAATCAGTTACAGGAGCGGGGGAACCTTTTTTGATAAACCACGTTTATCTTGGGGTGAATCTTAGCAAACTATGTTAAGAAGGGATGCTCTCAATCCCTAATCCGACAGCTAACCTCCTAAGCATTTTGTGAGAGAAGGGTTAATGAAATGATTGATTGTTGACCATTCTTATTAAGGGTGGTCTTTTGGCGTTTAGAAAGGAAGATATAATTAATGAAAAAACAGTACGCAGTATTTGGATTAGGTCAATTTGGCGGGAGTTTAGTTAAATCGTTTGTTGAATTAGGTGAAGATGTATTGGCAATTGATACAAATCCAAGCAAAGTAAAAGAATATTCAAAAATTGCAACACACGCTGTTCAAGCAAACGGAGTTGATGAAACTTCTTTGAAAGAAATAGGCATTAGGAATTTTGACCATGCATTTGTTTCTTTTGGAGAAAATATCGAAGCCAGTATCTTAACATCCTTATTGTTAAAAGATCTTGGAGTTCCTCGGGTATGGTCGAAAGCACAAAATGACTACCATCATAAAGTATTAAGCAAAATTGGAGTCGACAGGGTTATCCAGCCAGAACGAGAAATGGCAAGACGTGTTGCTCATCATACCGTATCTGATAATGTAATTGACTATATAGAGCTATCTGAAGATTACAGCATGGTAGAAATCTTTTCCACAAATAAATTACATGGTAAGTCATTAGCTGAATTAAGTGTAAGAGAGAAGTATGGATGTTCGATTGTTGGCATCCAAAGGGAAAATAAGATTATCGTAAGTCCTGGATATGATGAAAAGGTATTACAAGATGATATTTTAATTGTGATGGGACGTAATTCTGGTATTCACCGCTTTGAAAAAGAAGGGGTATAGGTTAGGAGCAAAAAATGCGTAAGTCTGCAATGAATGGTGTTAAAATGTGTGTATATACTAATTTTAAAATGGATTGTTAAGATAAGAAAAACGTGATAGAATATTGTCTTGCAAGATTATAAAAGTACAAACCAACCTAAAAACATTTATATCTTGCAAATATGAATTGATAGGTGGTAGAAAAAAATGGAGAACAAAGAAAAGTATCAAGTATTGTTGTATTATAAGTTTGTCACAATTGAAGACCCAGAAACATTTGCACAGGAACACTTAGAATTCTGTAAAGAGTTAGGATTAAAAGGACGAATTCTTGTAGCAGAAGAAGGTATTAACGGTACTGTTTCTGGAACTGTGAAACAAACAAACAAGTATATGGAAGTAATGCACAATGATCCAAAATTCAGTGACATGATGTTCAAAGTCGATGAAGCAGATGGACATGCATTTAAGAAAATGCATTGTCGCCATCGTCC
The DNA here is from genome assembly GCF_052246695.1 of Gracilibacillus sp. D59. Classification (NCBI taxonomy): domain Bacteria; kingdom Bacillati; phylum Bacillota; class Bacilli; order Caryophanales; family Bacillaceae; genus Gracilibacillus; species Gracilibacillus sp. D59. Next base: position 38,567 of record NZ_JBQQCK010000004.1, read on the forward strand.
AGAGCTAGTATCACTTCGTTTAGGTGAGGAAGATGTAGACCCTCGCGAAAAGAATGCTGATTTTTTAGACCCTAAAGAATTTTATGAAGCAATGCAAGATGAAAATACTGTAATTCTAGACACTAGAAATGATTATGAATATGAGCTAGGGCATTTCCGTGGCGCGATCAATCCTGATATTGATAATTTCCGTGACCTTCCTGAATGGATTGAAAATAATCGTGATAAATTAGAAGGTAAGAAGGTACTAATGTATTGTACTGGTGGAATTCGTTGCGAAAAATTCGGTGGTTGGATGAAAGAAAAAGGCTTCGATGATGTCGGGCAACTCCACGGTGGTATTGTCACTTATGGGAATGATCCTGAAGTACAAGGTGAACTATGGGATGGCCAACTTTACGTATTTGATGAACGTATCTCTGTTCCAGTAAACCGTAAAGATCATGTCGTAGTTGGGCGTGATTACTTTGACGGCGAGCCTTGTGAACGTTATGCAAATTGTGCAAACCCTGAGTGTAATAAACAAATTCTCTGTTCAAAAGAAAATGAACATAAATATATGCGCGGATGTACGCACGAATGCCGTGTTCACCCTCGCAATCTATATGTAGCAGAACACAACCTTTCTGAAGAAGAAATCCAAGCAAGATTGGATCGCATCGCTGAAGAAGATGGTGTAACGCAAGAATCTTAATCATATCACGATAGTTTAAATAGAGCATTAAATGGTAAAGCCATTTGATGCTTTTTTTTCATCGAAACAGCTTGGATTGATTATTCATTGTTCTTTTTTTAGTTTCTATGTGAAATGCTAAATATACAACACCTAATAATGCAATTCCCCCAAAAGTTAAAGCAACCATATCTTGTGTGGAATTATCATAACTAATTTTTCAATAATTAGTGGTGTTACAAAGCACTCTTTCTCAGTACATCCTTGGTTCACATTTTTAAAAGCTGATCCTCGTAGTTATCAGATGATTATGCTATCCTTTTTACTAAGGAGGCGATTAGATTGTCATTGTACGATCTTACAATTGAAACAATTAAAGGTGAAGAAAAAACGGTTAACGATTATAAAGTAAAAGCGATGATTGTTGTAAATACCGCTAGTAAATGTGGGTTTACTCCCCAGTTTGATGGGTTACAAGAATTGTATAATAAATATAAGGATGACGGATTGGAAATTTTAGGATTTCCTTGTAATCAGTTTATGAATCAGGAACCAGGATCAAGTGAAGAAGCGGAGGAATATTGTCGTCTCAATTATGGTGTCAGCTTCCCGATGTTTGCCAAAATAGATGTGCGAGGCAAACATGCACACCCTCTTTTTCAGCATCTCACCAAAGAAGCGCCAGGAATAATATCAGAAAAAATCAAATGGAATTTTACAAAATTTTTGATTGATGAGAATGGTAATGTCGTAAAACGCTATGCGCCCAAGACGGAACCGAAAGAAATCGAAAATGATATCAAAGAACTACTTCAATCATAGTGAAAAGTGGGGGTTTCACGGACATTAGCACCTTGATAAAACTCCCTTTTTCCGCAATAAATCCTCACATACTTCATTTTTTATATCAGATAGAAATAATGTTTGTAAGATTACCTAACCATGAACATGACATTGTGTCTAGCAGCTGATGCAGGAGAATATGGAAAAGGATTTGCTGTTGTTGCCAATGAAATAAGAAAGCTGAGAGAACAATCCAAACAATCCACCGTTGAAATTCAATCGATCATAACGGGAACTGTTGATACAATACAACAAGGTCAAAGTGAATTTTCCACTTTTTCTTCTAAGTTACACGATTTATTGGAAGAATTAGCCTACATACCTGAGAAATTCAATCGTATAAATAGTGAAGTTAATGAAATTTATCATGTGATGGATCATTTTACAAATAATCTAGAAGTAATGAGCAAAGATACTTCAAAAATGCTGGCAAGCAAACAAGAACAAAAGCACAGCTTTCAAATGATGCGTAATAAATTGGCGGTTATCAATCAACAGATGAAAGAAAGTGATGCATCTACCGGGGATATTGCTTAACATATTACAACGATGAAGGATCAAAGCCTGTCACTATCGGAAGTTTAAAACAAGTTAAAGCATCTAAAAAAGTGGCGGTTTTCAATCAAAACCGCCACTCTCTATGTTATCCGATATCTTTTAATAAATTTGCCATTTCGATCGCAGAAATTGCCGCTTCTGCTCCTTTATTTCCAGCTTTAGTACCAGCACGTTCGATTGCTTGCTCGATCGTGTCTGTTGTTAACACACCAAAGATCACTGGAATACCAGCATCCATAGAAACACTCGAAACTCCTTTTGATACTTCATTGCTGACATAATCAAAGTGTGGCGTAGAACCACGAATAACGGTACCTAATGTTACAACCGCATCATATTTTCCTGATTCGGCCATTTTTTTCGCTACTAATGGGATTTCAAATGCTCCTGGCACCCATGCTACATCGACATCGTCTTCTGCAACACCGTGACGACGGAAAGCATCTTCTGCACCACTTAACAGTTTACCTGTAATAAATTCATTAAATCTTCCTACAACAATCCCTACTTTTAAACCTGTACCCACTAGATTACCTTCAAATGTTTTTGCCATCTTAAATTCCTCCTCCATCTTGATTACCTTTTACATGCAGTAAATGATCTAATTTTTCTACTTTTGTTTGTAAATATCTCTCATTATTTTTATTGGCCGGAATCTCTATTGCTTTTCTTCCTACTAATTCGAGTCCATACTCTTGAATACTTGAAAGCTTACGAGGATTGTTTGTGAGTAAATGCAGCTTTCCAACTCCTAAATCTCTTAATATTTGAACACTTATAGCATAGTCTCTTAAATCATCTGGAAAGCCCAACTGGTGATTTGCTTCCACCGTATCATAGCCTTCCTCCTGCAATTTATATGCTTTCATTTTGTTAATTAAACCAATGCCACGGCCCTCTTGGCGCATATAGACGAGCACACCTCGCCCTGTATTTTGAATTTCCTCTAATGCTTTTTCTAATTGTGGTCCACAATCACAACGCTCCGAGCCGAAGACATCGCCGGTTAAGCATTCAGAATGTACACGAACCAATGTCGGTTCTTCAGGATTTAATTCACCTTTATATAGTGCGACATGCTCCTGACCAGTGTATTTTTCTGTATAAGCAACAAGTTTAAAGTCACCATATGCAGTCGGTAAATTAATTTCTGTTTCTTTCACAATTAATTGGTCATAACGTTTGCGGTATTGGATTAATTCCTGAATCGAGATCATAGGCATGTTATGTTTGTCTGCCATTTTTTCTAAATCACGTTGGCGCGCCATTGTTCCATCTTCATTCATAATTTCGCAAATAACAGCCACAGGCTTTGAACCTGCTAAACGTGCTAAATCAATTGCTGCTTCGGTGTGACCTGTTCGCTCAAGTACTCCTGCTGTTCTTCCTATTAATGGAAAAACATGACCAGGTCGTTTAAAATCCTGTGCTGTTGTCGAATCCTCGACTAGTTTCTGAATCGTTAATGCGCGTTCCTGTGCACTAATTCCAGTATGTGTCGTATGATAATCGATACTGACAGTAAAGTTAGTACCGTGATCATCGGTATTTCGTGTCACCATTTCTCCTAACTGAAAACGATCAGCGTAACTTTTGGTCATCGGTGCACAGATCAATCCACGGCCTTCCTTAGCCATAAAATTAATCACTTCTGAAGTTGTATGTTCTGCTAAGGCAATAAAATCTCCTTCATTTTCACGATCTTCATCATCCACAACGATGACGATTTCTCCTTTTTTTAATGCATCTATAGCTGCTTCTACTGAGTGCTTCATGCCCACACCTCCTTAAAATCCGTATTGTTGTAATTTCTCTTCCGTAATACCTGTTGTTTGATTGGATGTTTGCAGGAGACGCTCCATATATTTTGCTAACATATCAAATTCAACATTTACAATGTCCCCTTGATTTTTTGCTCCAAGGACAGTTGCTGTTTGTGTTTCTGGGATGAGTGAAATGGTAAATCCTTTCTCATCCACTCCAAAAACAGTAAGTGAAGTACCATCTACTGCGACCGAACCTTTCAGCGTAATATAACGCGTTTCAGGTACGGAAATGTAATAATACTTAGCGTTATCTTCCTGCCATGTGCGTTCAATCGTTCCAACTGCATCAACATGACCAGAGACAAAATGGCCGCCAAACCTACCGTTCGCATGCATCGCACGTTCTAAGTTAACTACAGACTGTGCGGATAGTTTGGATAGTGATGAACCACGGAACGTTTCTGGTATTACATCGACGGTAAACCAATCGGAAGCAAAATTAGTTACGGTCAGACAAACACCATTAACAGAAATACTATCACCTAGCGATACATCTTCTGTTACCTTTTTTCCATGTATCTTTAACTGTAATGCTTGATTATGCTGGGTAATCGACGCTACTTTTCCCTTTTCCTCTACAATACCAGTAAACATCAAGACTCCTCCTTCGGTTTTGCGATAAGCTTAATATCCGGGCCAATTTGTTCAATATCTGTGAATTGCAATTGCTGTGCTTCTTTCATCAAAAGAGGTGATGCACCACCGATTACGGACCTGGCATCTTGACCTCCTAATAGTTTTGGTGCTATATACCAATGGCATTCATCAAACAGCCAGTCTTTTAAAAAAGCTTGATGTATGGTTGCGCCACCTTCTACATATAGGGACTGGATTTTTTCCTCCGCTAAGACTTCCATTAAATCGGTTAATGCAATTTTTTCAGTAGGCAATTGAATCACCTTAATATGCGGATACATTGTTGTAAAATGTGCTTTATCTGCCTGATGGCCACATATCATCCAGGTTGGTGAATCAGCTTCAAATATTTGAAGATCTCCTGTCAGTGTTAAATTAGTATCTAAAATAATGCGAATCGGATTTTTTCCGCCTTGGGGCAGTCGCGTTGTTAAACTTGGATTATCTTTTTCTACCGTATGTCTCCCCACTAGGATTGCATCATGTTTATGCCGTTCTTTATGAACATCTTCTCTTGCTTTTTCAGATGTGATCCACTTGCTATCACCCGTGACTGTTGCTGTTTTACCATCTAATGTCATTGCTGCCTTTAAAGTGATAAAAGGACGCTTTTTCTCCAAGTAATGAAAAAAGTGTTGATTAATACGTAAGGCACGCTGTTCTTGAATACCTATTTTTACTTCAATACCAGCATTTTGTAAAATTTCTATGCCTTTTCCTGCTACTTTAGGATTTGGATCAAGGCATGCAATATAGACCTTATTTACTTCGCTTTTCACAAGTAACTCTGCACATGGCGGTGTTTTGCCGTAATGGGCACAAGGCTCGAGCGTAACATAGACATCTGCACCTTTTGCCTTCTCTCCCGCCTGAGCGATTGCATGTACCTCGGCATGTGGACCGCCTGCTTTTAAATGTGTACCAACACCGAGTAGTTCACCGTTTTTTACAACCACCGCTCCAACAGAAGGGTTCGGACTTGTTTGCCCTAACGTTGCTTCTGCCAGATTGAGCGCAAGATCCATCCATTCTTCATTTGTTCTCACTTGATCAACACCTTTTGTCCATAAAATCTAAAAAAGCCCTAGGCGATATACCTAGGGCTTGTGTATTTTAATTCATAGTAAAGAACTTGGTTTTGTGGTTACAAGGCTATGAGGACACCAAAAGAACTACTTTTCCCCATAGAAAAGTCACTACGTCACCAATTCCTTTTCCCATCCAGACTATCACTGTCGGCTTTGGATTTTCACCAAATCCACCATCTCATGTTTTACATGATCCGGGTCACGGACTAAAAAAGCGTCTATGCTTTTATCACCGTCGGTCGGGAATTACACCCTGCCCCAAAGGAATCTTAATCGCTTATTTTATTATGTAAATAGTATATAGAATTTTTCTCTTGATTGCAAAGTATCTGTTTTGTTGGTTTATGGAAAATTGTGTTAATATAAAGAGGATAGGAGGTGATGACATGAGACGAAGACTGAGAAAATCAGGTAATGATCGATCCATTCATGGTGTATGTGTTGGTATTGCTGAATAGTTTGGTATTTCATCCTTCTTGGTTCGTCTTCCTTTTGTACTTTTTATTCCTGCAGGGCTTATTGTTTATATCATTTTATCAAATATTCTCCCAGATTCACCAAGAACTTTGTAATATCTGAAAGGAGTAGAATATGATTGTACGAGCATTGAAAAAACCATATGAACTAAAAGTTTTTGAAGCTTTAGAATCCAGGATTACGTTTTCGAGCAAAGAGCTTAAATACTATCATAACCTGAAACAAGGTTATAAGGGAGAACAGCAATTCGAACAATTATTGAAAGAAGATTTAGGTGACCATTTGCTAGTGCTGAGTGATTTAAGATTTGAAATAGGCACAACCACCTTTCAAATTGATTCCATCATAATATCAGGTGCCACCCTTTACTTCTTCGACGTTAAAAACTTTCCTGGCGACTATCAATATTTAGATAAACGGTTGTATAAGCTACCGGGTAAGGAAGTCAGTAACCCTTTGCTACAACTGAAACGTAATGAAACATTGATGCGACAAGTCTTGCTAGAGCTTCATATTGATTTACCAATCGAATGTTTTGATGTTTTTATCAACCCCGAGTTCACCCTCTATCAAGCTCCATTGAATCAGCACTTTATTTTTCCTACACAAGTTCGCAAATTCATCCACAACATGAATCACAAGCCTCCTGTAACATCACAACAACACAAGTTAGCACAACATCTGATCACTAGAGATATTGGAGATTATCCTCATCCCAGAATACCAACATTCGCATATAAAGAGTTAAAAAAGGGCTTGCGCTGCGTTAATTGTAATGATATCTCCATTAATATCAAAGGGAGAAATTGCTTCTGTTCCAAGTGTGAGCATGATGAGCCAGTTGCTGATTCTCTCTTACGAAACATTAAAGAACTATGCTTACTGTTTCCAGATCAGAAAATAACTACTAATCTTGTATACGAGTGGTGTGATGAGGGTTATTCTAAAAAAAGTATCAAACGTTTTTTGGAAAGATATTTTAAAAGTGTTGGGACTCATAAATGGGTTTATTATGTATGATTTCGGGTGAAAACAAATTATTGTAGACAACTTTGTAGAAAATTTAATTATTGTGTCCATAAGATTAATTCTTATGGACACTTTTTTGGCATTTTTAATTTTTTTGTCCGTAAGATTGATTCTTATGGACACTTCCTAAAAGATTTTGTATTTTTTGTCTTTAAGAATGCTTCTTACGGACACTTTTGTTGATTTTATAAAAGTTTTGTCTGTAAGATTAATTCTTATGGACATTTCTTATGGAACTTTTTATTTTTTGTCCATAAGATCAATGGTTAAAACACTAATTCAGTCTTCTCCCAATATCCTTACTTCCCTCTCTAACTCCACACCGAATTTAGTTTTTACTTCTCGTTGTACCATCTCAATCACAGAAATATAGTCACTAGCTGTGGCGTTGTTTTTGTTTACGATAAAGCCGGCGTGTTTGGTGGATACTTCTGCTCCTCCGATACCTTTGCCCTGTAATTCACTATCTTGAATCAGTTTTCCGGCAAAGTATCCTGGTGGCCGCTTGAATACACTTCCGCAAGATGGGTATTCTAATGGCTGCTTCGATTCTCGTTTATAGGTTAAATCGTCCATGACTGCTTTGATTTCGTTATAGTCGCTTACTTCGAGACTGAAGCTTGCTTCTAATACAATATAGCCTTTTTCTGCGATATTACTAGTTCGGTATTCTAAATCAAAGGAGTCAGCAGGCAAGCGATGTACTTCTCCAAAAGAATCGACGACAAGTGCGCTTTCTAGGCAGTCTTTCACCTCTCCACCATAGGCACCTGCGTTCATGTACAGTGCACCACCTACTGTTCCAGGGATACCACAAGCAAACTCTAATCCGGTTAAATGTTCGTTCAATGCAAAGCGAGATGCATCGATTATACGAGCACCACTTTCTGCAATGACTTTGTTTCCTTCTCTTCTAATCCCTAAAAACTTTTTTAAACTTAGAACAATCCCACGAATGCCGCCATCTCTCACAATTACATTGGAACCATTCCCTAATAAGGTAAAAGGGACATCCGTTTTATTCGCATAACGAATGATTTCTTGGACTTCTTCAACGGTAGAAGGAGTGACAAAAAAGTCTGCTTTTCCACCTAATTTTGTATACGTATGATTTTTTAATGCTTCATCTATCAAAATATGTTCTGGATTTATAATTTGTTGTAATTCTTTTAAGATACTCATGTTAGACCAATCCTTTAATTTACTATTGTGTAAAGCCACACAATTAATCTTTATTATAGCAATAACAAAATATGAACTGCAAACATGAAAAAAACTAGATCTCTCCAAAAGAGATCTAGCCCATTAACGCAACCATTAACGCTTTTTGTGCATGTAATCTATTTTCCGCTTCCTGGAAAACCACCGATTGTGGTCCATCAATAATTTCTGCTGTTACTTCTTCCTCTCTGTGGGCTGGTAAGCAATGCATGAAAATGGCATCTTGCTTGGCATGTGAGAATAATTCCTTATTCACTTGATAATGAGCAAAAGCTTTTTCACGTTCTTTTTGTTCTTCTTCTTGCCCCATACTTGCCCAAACATCTGAATAAATGACATCTGCATCTTTCACAGCCTCGACAGCATCTTCCGTTATTAACACTTCACTACCATCTGCAAAAGACTGCGCTTGCTCCACTATCTCATCTTTAGGCTGATAGTCTTGCGGAGCTGCAATAGCAACATCTAACCCCATTTTAGCACAACCAATCATTAGTGAATGGGCCATATTGTTGCCATCACCAATATACGCAAGCTTTAAGCCTTCTAGTTTTCCCTTTTCTTCTTTAATGGTTTGCAGGTCTGCTAACACTTGACAAGGGTGATAATCATCAGTTAAGCCATTGATTACCGGAACCGATGCATTAATTGCTAATTCCTCGACATCTAGTTGGGAAAAAGTACGGATCATCATCCCATCTAAATATCCAGACAATACTTTTGCTGTATCAGAAATAGGCTCACCTCTGCCTAATTGAATATCACTAGAGCTTAAAAATAGCCCCATTCCACCTAGTTGGTAAATCCCCGTTTCAAAAGAGACACGGGTACGGGTGGATGATTTCTCAAAAATCATCCCCAATGTTTTCCCTTTTAGCGGCTGATATAACTCACCATTTTTTTGTTTTTGTTTAATTTGCATAGCCAATTCTAATATATATGCTATTTCAGCTTTCGAGTAATCGGCAAGTGTTAGGAGACTTCTCCCTTTTAGTTGTTCTTTCATATTCAAGGCATCGCACGCTCCTTTTTGTTTAAATTAGGTTTATTGCTACGATAATTCTGAATCGATAAAGGTGATTCTAACTCTGCTATTGTTGCTTCCATATAAGCACTTAACGTGTCATTTGCTGTAAAATGTAATGTATCGGAGCGTAATGCTGCCTCACGTAGTGAAACATGCTGATCTTTTTCACCTGTGCGATGTGTATCTGCAATGAATGTATACTTTTCGTCTACGCATTTTTGTTCTGCTTCCTGCAGGTTTGTAATGGTGTCAACTTGGATTCCTTGATCCGTTAATAATACTGCTGTTTCTGGATCTGCTTCAATCGATGCGTTCACAGACTTCAATTGTTCGTTTAGCTTTGCATCAATCTTAGTTAATGATAAGAAAATGGTATCTTGTTCACTTAATGCTTTAAGACTATCTTCTTTCCAGCCAAACGCTTTTGCCATTGCCTGTTCTACCGTTGAGCCAAGTCCAATTGCTTCGCCTGTTGATTTCATTTCAGGTCCGAGAATCGGATCCACTCCTGGCAACTTATTAGTAGAGAATACCGGCATTTTCACTGCATAATATGGTACTTCTTCATGGAGTCCGAGCTTCCATTCCTGATCGCTCAGTGCTACTCCCATTTGTACACGTGTTGCCAGATCGACCATTGGAACGCCAGTAACCTTACTTGCAATTGGCACGGTACGAGATGCACGCGGGTTCACTTCCAGTACATAAATGGTTTTTCGGTCTTCACTTAGAACAAACTGGATATTCATAATCCCTTTAACATTCAATTCCTTAGAGATTTTCTGTGCATATAATTCAATCAACCGCTTATGCTCTTGGGTCAGATTCGGAGCTGGAAAAATAGCAACACTGTCACCAGAGTGTACACCAGCTTTTTCAACATGTTCAAAAATGCCAGGAATTAATACATCTGATCCATCACATATCGCATCAATTTCCACTTCATATCCTTCGATATAGCGATCAATTAACAACGGAAAAATCCGATTATCATGTGCATTTGCCTGTAAATCTGCTAAATAGTCTACCAGTTGGTTTTCATTATGCAAAATCACCATTCCCTGACCGCCGATCACATAGGATGGACGCATTAAAATCGGATAACCTATTTGTTTTGCAACAGCTTTGGCATCATCTACCGCCATTACCGTGTCACCAGGAATATGTGGAATATTTAATCGTTGTAAAAGTTGATAAAATAAATCGCGATCTTCTACCGCTTCAATTGCTTCCAACGCAGTACCGGTAATCTTAACGCCGGCTTTTTGCAGTCCGTCAGCTAAATTAATCGCGGTTTGACCCCCAAATTGGACCAAGACACCTTGTGCATTTTCTTTCTCAATGACATGTAACACATCTTCCACTGTTAACGGTTCAAAATACAAATGATCTGCCGTGTTAAAATCGGTACTTACCGTTTCAGGATTATTGTTAATGACAACCGCATCAATGCCTTGACCCTGTAGAGACTTGGCTGCATGAACCGAGCAGTAGTCGAATTCCACTCCTTGGCCAATGCGAATTGGACCAGAGCCTAACACAACCATCCGTTTATCTCCGTTTAGCGACTCTACTTCATCCCATTCATTCCATGAGCTGTAAAAGTATGGTGTCTCTGCTGAAAATTCGGCAGCACATGTATCAACCATTTTATAAGAAGGTGCCAGTTTTTTCTCTCTTATTTTCTTTTGGATTACCGCTATATCTACATTTAATAACTTAGCTAAAGTAAGATCGGAAATACCAAAGGCTTTTGCTTCTTTTAAGTCTTTTGCTTCGATCGCTTGCCATTCTTTTGCCGCAATTTCTTTTTCTTTTGTAATCATTGCTTCTAACTCATACAAAAAGTAATTATTGATCGCTGTAATCTCATGGATTTCCTCCACGGTCATTCCTCTTCGTAAGCATTCTGCAACTATAAACAACCGCTCATCTGTCGCTTGATCAAGTGCGGTATGTATCTCTTGATCAGATAACTTTTCCACACCAGGTAAATATAATGAATCTAGACCAATCTCCAGTGAACGGATTGCCTTGTTAATTGCCATCGGGAAGTTACGTGCTAGTGCCATCACTTCACCCGTTGCTTTCATTTGCGTACCTAACAAACGGTCGGCCCCAGTAAATTTATCGAACGGCCAGCGCGGAATTTTTGCTGCAATGTAATCAATTGCCGGCTCGAAGCTTGCATACGTATCTCCGGTAATTGGATTAATCACTTCATCTAAGTGATAGCCAAGCGCTACTTTTGCTGCAATTCGTGCAATTGGATACCCTGTTGCTTTAGAGGCCAACGCACTGGAACGGCTAACCCTAGGGTTTACTTCAATAATGATATAGTCATCATTTTCTGGATTAAGCGCAAATTGAATATTACATCCACCAATCACACCTAACTCACGAATTACCCTTACAGAGGAAGTACGAAGCATCTGATATTGACGATCCGTTAACGTTTGAGATGGTGCGACAACAATACTATCTCCCGTATGGACACCGACCGGATCGAAGTTTTCCATGTTGCATACGATGATGCATGTATCATTTGAATCGCGCATCACCTCATATTCGATTTCTTTCCATCCTTTTACACTTTGTTCAATTAAAACCTGACTGATTGGACTGTAGTGCAGACCGTTTTTTACAATTTTACGCAATTCTGCTTCATCATTTGCGATCCCACCACCAGCGCCACCTAGTGTATAAGCAGGTCGTACGATCATCGGATAACCGACTTCACCTGCAAAATGGACTGCTTCGTCAACAGAAGAAGTGGAAAGACTCTCTGCAACTGGTTCTCCAATCTCTTTCATCATCGATTTAAAGATTTCACGGTCTTCCCCTTTTTGAATCGTTTCTAGTGGTGTTCCTAATAACGTGACATCGTATTTTTCTAACACACCAGCTTCATCTAGTAAAACCGCCATATTTAATCCTGTTTGACCACCTAAAGTCGGCAAAACCCCATCAGGTCGCTCTTTTTCAATGATTTTCGTAATCGAATCACAAGTCAATGGTTCCAAATATACTTTATCTGCTATATTTTCGTCTGTCATAATTGTAGCAGGATTATTATTTACTAGAATAACTTCTACACCGTCTTCTTTTAATGCAAGACACGCTTGTGTTCCGGCGTAGTCAAATTCGGCTGCCTGCCCAATCACGATTGGACCGGAGCCGATAACAAGTACTTTCTTTATGTTGTCTTTCTTAGGCATGCTGTTTCTCTCCCTTAGTAATAAACTGCTGGATAAAATCTACGAATAAATGGTGTGTATCGATTGGACCAGGGTGTGCCTCAGGATGAAATTGTACCGTCATTAAAGGTTTGGTTTTATGCTTTAAACCTTCCACTGATTTATCATTAACATTAACGTGCGAAACGTACCAATTTTTCATATTAACCGAGTCATAGTCGACTACATAACCATGATTTTGCGATGTAATCATTACTTTACCAGTCTGTAAGTCTTTGACCGGATGATTACTACCTCTGTGGCCATATGGTAAACGTTTGGTTGTTGCACCATGTGCGAGTGCGATTAGCTGATGCCCTAGACAAATACCCATCGTCGGGAAGTTTTCGGAGATTTGTTTAATGTTTTCCGATAGATCTGCCAATGCTTTTGGGTCACCAGGACCATTAGATAATAAAACACCGTCTGGATCCAATGATTGAATTTCGATAAACGTAGTATTATATGGAACAACCGTCACATCACAACCTAATTCTAATAATGATTTGGCGATAGAATGCTTATAGCCAAAATCCATTACAACTACATGTGGTGCAGGATGATTTGCCGGAGTTTCTGTTCTGTAACGTGTTTTTTCTTCGACAGATACCGTTGAGACAATGTTGGTATTAACGGAAGTATTTACTGGCTTTTCATTTGGGTCCTGTGTAATTTTTCCATATACCTCTCCATGTTCACGAATAATACGTGTCAGTGCTCTTGTATCAATATGAGATAATGCTGGAATCTCGTGCTCATCTAACATATCCATTAGTGTATTTTTAGATTCATAGTGTTCCGGATTGTGACTAGGTGTTGATACAATAAAACCTTTAAGTGATGGTTTAATACTTTCATAATCAATCTCATTCCAGCCGTAGTTTCCAATTAATGGATAGGTCATGGTAACAATTTGCCCTGCATATGATGGGTCCGTCATCACTTCCTGATAGCCCGTCATCGCTGTATTAAATACGAGTTCCCCTTCTGATTGCTTAACTTTCCCTAGCCACTTACCTTCTAAAACATCTCCCGTATTTAAAACAAGATAACCTGTTGTTTCTGACATTGTGCTCCTCCTCCAATATCTAGCAATATTATCTCCATTCAAATTATTTTCTCATGTTTAATTGTTTATAATTATACTATAAAATTTATATTTATGCATTAATTTTTTGAAATTTTTGAGAATGGCTGATTATTCACTTTTCTAAGTGTGGATTACATCCGTTTCCTCTGATTCTGTTCATAGGATATATAGTTTTGTTCCTTTAATAACGGCTCTCTTCTGAGGATATAAATCTTTTCCTAGGAAGAGCCTCGTCCTATAACAAAAACGCAACTGAATTTGTTCAGCTGCGTTTTTATGTTATTTTTTAAGAACATTTACTTTTTCTTCATGGGTTTCGATCCATGCCTTACTTTCCACTAAGCGTTTGTCTGCCTGTGCGATTTGGTCTTCGACACGATTTTTTGCTGTCCCTCCGACAACATCACGAGCATTCACAACCGCTTTTGGAGATAATACATCGTATATATCTTCATCTATCAATTCAGAAAAGCTCTGAAAATCCGCTAAGCTCAAATCGAGTAAATATTTATTTTCTTGTATACAATGCAATACAACTTGCCCAACAACAGCATGTGCTTCACGGAATGGTAAATCTTTATTCACTAAGTAATCCGCCAAATCCGTGGCATTAGAGAAATCTTCTGCCACAGCTGCATACATATTGTCTTTTTTCACTTCCATCGTCTCTATCATTGGGGCAAAAAGGGCAAGTGCGCCTTTTAATGTTTCCATCGTGTCAAACATACCTTCTTTATCCTCTTGCATATCTTTATTATATGCAATTGGCAACCCCTTCAAGGTTGTAAGCATTCCCATTAAATTCCCGTAAACACGACCTGTTTTTCCTCTTACTAATTCAGCCACATCAGGGTTTTTCTTCTGTGGCATCATACTGCTACCCGTACAGAAAGCGTCATCTAATTCAACGAAATTGAATTCAGCGCTGGACCATTGCACTAATTCCTCACTCATACGTGATAAGTGCATAATCGTTAAGGATGCGTTGGATAAAAATTCAACGACAAAGTCACGATCACTAACGGCATCTAAGCTGTTTTCCACCACACCGTCGAAGTTCAGTTTATCTGCAACAAAGTGACGATCTATCGGGAAAGTTGTCCCCGCTAATGCTCCTGCACCAAGCGGTGAGCGATTTACCCTTTTAAAACTATCACATAATCTTTCCACATCACGTTCAAACATCGATACATATGCCATCATATGATGGGCGAACAACACTGGCTGTGCACGTTGCAAATGCGTATATCCCGGTAAAATGGTATCTAAATTCGCTTTTGCCTGCTTTACAAGCGCTTCTTGTAAATTCGTTAGTAATTCGACTAATGTCACAAGCGAATCGCGTAAATACAATCGCATATCCAGCGCTACTTGGTCATTTCTACTTCTTCCAGTGTGTAATTTACCACCAACAGCACCGACTTCATCAATAAGCAATTTTTCAACATTCATATGAATATCTTCATTTGCTTCTGTTAATTCTGCTTTTCCAGCTTCTATTTTTTCAGCTACAATCTGTAAGCCTTTTTTAATAGCTTCAGCGTCTGCAGCCGGGATAATCTCACATTTCGCAAGCATTTCCACATGTGCCAGACTGCCTTGAATATCATACTGTGCTAATTTTTTATCAAAGCTGATCGATGCTGTATATTCATCGACTAATTCATTTGTTGGTTTTGTAAATCGTCCGCCCCATAGTTTCATTGTTTCACTGATTCCTTTATATCAATTTTTGTTTTTTCCATTATTTTCGCTTTATCCGCATGGACATCGTTTACTGTAGAATGTACTTTTGTCGGTAATCCCCATAACTTAATAAAGCCAAGTGCTGCGTCATGATCGAATTGATCACCTTTACTGTATGTTGCAAGGTCAAGGTCATATAATGAATTCTCTGATTTACGTCCTACAACAAATGCTTGACCTTTATACAGTTGAACTTTTGCAACTCCATTTACATATTTTTGTGTTTCCGTAATAAAAGCTTTAAGTGCATCTGTTAATTGTGTAAACCAAAGCCCATCATAAATCGCTTGTTCTAATTGTTGTTCTACAACTGGCTTAAATTTGGTAACTTCTCTCGGAAGTGTAATGGATTCAATTTCATGATGTGCCTTGATAAGTGTAATTGCTGCTGGTGCTTCATAAATCTCACGTGATTTAATACCTACAAGACGGTTTTCTACGTGGTCAATTCTTCCGACACCATGCTTACCAGCAATATCATTCAGTTCTAGAATCAATTCATGTAATGGGTATTCTTGACCATTAAGAGCAACTGGCTTCCCTTGTTTGAATTCAATTTCGATTATTTCTGGCTCATCCGGTGCATCTACTGGATTAACCGTTAATTCGAATGCATCCTCAGGAGCCACTGCCCATGGGTCCTCTAACACACCACATTCATTTGCACGTCCCCAAAGGTTTTGATCAACACTGTATGGACTGTCTAAATCAATTGGAATCGGAATACCATTTTCTTGCGCATATTTAATCTCTTCATCTCTTGTCATTCTCCACTCACGAACAGGAGCAACAATTTCAAGATTTGGATTTAAAGCAGTAAAAGCAACATCAAAGCGCACTTGGTCATTACCTTTACCAGTACAACCGTGGGCCACTGCTACTGCTCCTTCTTTTTCCGCTATATCTACAAGCACTTTTGCAATTAACGGACGAGATAATGCTGACACTAACGGATATTTATCTTCATACATAACGTTCGCCTGTAATGCAGGTAACACAAAATCTTCCGCAAAAAGCTGTTTAGCGTCAACAGAGTAGGATTTTATCGCACCTACATCAATAGCTTTCTTTTTAACAAACTCTAAATCTTTTCCTTCACCGACATCCAAACCTACAGCAATAACGTCATAATTGTATTTATCTTGTAACCATTTAATTGCAACAGAGGTATCAAGTCCCCCAGAATAAGCTAGAACAATTTTTTCTTTACCCATGAAATAATCTCTCCTTAAGTATATTATCTATTTCTAGATGTTTTCGTTTGATTAATTATGTATTATTATGCACTATTTAGTATATTAATTCAACCATTATCCTAAAATTTTTTATTTTTTTATTCGATAAACAAAAAGCATAGATAGTTTTTAGTCTTCTTTTTCGTTGATCTCAGGATACTAGGTTAAAATATACAAATTCATGAATAAATATAAATTAAATGATTCATTGTAACCTCTTTGCTTCTGCCACGTCTAATCCAACAAAAGGAGTGGTCAATTTGAAAAAATTAGTATGTCTGTTAATGTTGATTGTTTTCCTGTCTGCATGTTCCAACAACTCAGATGATAAAAGCCTCGAATCTGCAAATAAAGATACAGCCAGCAGTGAAGAGTCCGTTAGTGAACCAGGCATGAGTACTAATGATAGCCAGTTAGAAAATAGTGATGAAATGGACCAAGCAGAGAGAGAAGTAGCAAAGGAAGATAATAAAGAAAGCTTGGCAAATGTTGAGAACAGAAAAATAATCTATAATGCGCATATACACTTAGAAACAGAAACTTTTGATGAAACGGTTGACTTTCTCGAAACAGAAACAGTCAATTATAGTGGTTATATTGTCCATTCTAACTACGCAAACCATGGTGAAGAAGCGGAGCGATTCGGCAGAATGACAATACGGATACCCTCTGAGAAGTTTCGTGACTTTATTGCGTTAGTTGAAAATGGAGATTTAAAAATCTTAGAGAAATCAGTTAGCGGGGAAGATGTCACCGAACAATATGTTGACTTAACATCTAGATTAAAATCGAAGCAAGTGGTCGAAGAACGATTGACTGCTTTTATGAAAGAAGCAAAGAAAACAGAAGATTTATTGAAGATCTCCAATGATTTAGCAGCTGTACAGGAAGAGATTGAACAATTGACAGGAAAAATTAATTATTTAGAAAATCAGTCTGACTATGCAACGATCGATATTGAACTGACAGAACGCAGAGTGGATATGCCTTCTGTTCAGGACGAATCATTAAACACCTGGGATAAAACAAAAGATCAATTCCTGCAAAGTATACAGGTACTTCTGTCGATCGCATCTGGGCTATTTGTATTTCTTGTCGGCAATGCTCCCATCCTTATTTTATTCTTGATTATCGGCCTCATTATATTTTGGGTTATAAAAAAGAATGTCAAAAAACAGAAAGAATAGCACTAACTCTTTTCCTAACAAAATTAGCGGAAGCCGAGTCCACGGTATATAAGATAAACTGTGAAAGCTTGCTTAAGCAGTGGTTAACTTATGCTCTTTGGGTAAAAGCGGAAACAAACTGCCGGAGCGAATGGCAGCACTCACCAACATTCAGAATGGAGGAAAGTAATTTTAACTTCGTAGTCTATATTTTGTGCGAATTCTAAAGATTTTTGAATTAAAAAAAGCTTAAATCCGTTTCAATTGTTACTGAAACGGATTTAAGCTTTTAGTCTATTTTATCAGACAGTATTTTTAATATTGCTCCATATTAATTTCTTGTTTCGGTTTACGGACAAGTCCCATAATACCGGCAATAATATAAAAGATTCCAGCAAATATCGCGGCACCAAAAGTTATCAGTGTTGTTACTCCACCAACTACAAGTAATATGATACTAGCAGCTTTTGGTTTACTGTTTCCTTTAAAGAAGATCATCGCAACAATACCAGCAACAATAGCAATAATTGAACCTACGATCAACACTGTTCCAATCGAACCGATCCCATCTAAAAACATCTGCGCATCTGCCATATCACTTTCGGAAAGTGACGGATCTTGTTGAAGGATATCTTGCATCATTTCATTATCTCCATCTAACATACGGAATAATCCACCAAATAAAGCTCCCAGTGAATACACAAAAGCTCCAATAATCGATAAAACTACCTCAACTGTTCTTTTCATTTCCTCTACTCCCCTTATCTATTAATTTCCTGCAATATCACGCTTTGTAAATGACAGCCATGAGCCTAGTAAAAACAATACAAAGTAAATGACTAGCATTGTAACGGAAAATCCTAGTGTCATACTATCAATAATCGGACTTCCATTTCCAATATATTGACCCAAATTTGTATTAGCAAATAAAATATATTTTGCCCAATCGTACTCTGAAACAAAGTTAATAATGGTATTTCCTGTAAACATTAAAAATATCGCTAACCCTATCGCCATCGCACTATTTCTAAACAATGTCGAAATCATAAATGCAAATGTCGCCATCATAACTAAATTTACCATATTTAAGCCATATTGTGTTAATATTTCTTTAAAAATAGAGACTTCTTCTATTCCATCTGCACCCATTTGAACCAAATCAGGGTTCCAACCATTGATACCGAAGAAAATAGCGCCAAAGATTAAACTTATAATAAATAGAAACATAAGCATAGATACAGAAAAGATGAGCACCGATAAAAATTTTGAAAATAAAATTTTGGTTCTGGATATCGGGCGAATTAATAATAATTTAATTGTGCCCCAGCGGTATTCATTAGAAATAATGCCAGCAGCCACAATAATTGTAAACAAACTTATGATCATTGATAGACCGGCGTTTTCAAGGGTGAATTGCCATGCATCATAAGGATGAGGCTTGATATCATTCTCTATATGGTATTCATTAATTGCTATTTCAGAATCAAATCTTACATATTCCTGTCCCTCTTGTACCTTAAGTAACTCCTCGTTTTCTTGAGTTAGCTGCTCTTTCCAATTCTCGTTATAAGATTCTTCGTTTTGATCTCCAAAGATAAATACAATGAGAGCTCCAACAAGTAGAATGCCAGCCAAAATGATAAACATGGACCAAGTACCGAAACGCGAATAAAGCTTCATTTGTTCATTTTTTAATAACGATATAAAGTTAAGCAATGGTATTCTCTCCAATCAACTCAAAGAATTTATCTTCCAATTTACTACGTTCTACTCCTACCTCATAAATTGCTATATCTTCCTCCACTAACTTTTTCACCAATTGAGGTACTGAACTTTTTGGAAGACTTGCCACCACACGATCTTGAACTATTTTGGATGCAAGTTCAAATTGATTTTGGAGAATAGTCTTCGCCTTTTCGATATCATCCACGTCTAGCTTGACAGTAACATCGTCATTCTCTGTATTTGTATCTTCCACTTCTTCTACTGTAATTAACTCACCGTTCTTAATAATACCAATTCGATCACACATTAATTCTATCTCAGATAATAAGTGACTAGATACGATAACTGATACCTGCTCTTTTTCTGCCAAATTTCTTATGTGGCTTCTTATTTCACGTATACCTGCCGGATCCAAGCCATTAGTTGGTTCATCTAATATTAAAATAGAAGGCTTATGTAGTAATGCTTGGGCAATACCCATTCTCTGCCTCATTCCTAATGAATACTTACCAACCTTTTCATTTATAGCCTTTTCTAAACCTACTAATCTAATTACTTCATGTATTCTTTCATCTGTAATTTCTGGTATCATACGAGCGTAGTGTTTAAGGTTTTTCCAGCCAGTCAGAAACGGATACATTTCCGGATTTTCAACGATTGCTCCTACATGGCGGATCGCTTCTTTAAAGTTATTTTTAATACTTAATCCATTTATTTTGATATCACCTGACGTAATCTTCATTAAACCTACCATCATGCGAATAGTAGTTGTTTTTCCTGCTCCATTAGGTCCTAAAAAACCAAACACTTCGCCCTTTTTAATCGTAAAATTCAACCCTTTAATAATATGTTTATTTCCTATTGATTTATGTACATCTTGTAATTCCATTGATGTAGTCATATCGCACCTCCTCTTCATTCCATATTCTATACGTTACAACATAGTATTTCGTTTCATTTTCACTTGATTTTTTTATAACTTTCAATTATGATACTATATATAACAACTAATGTTATAAAAGTTAACATTAGAGAAAAAAAGAAGCAGTTCGCATAAACTACTTCTTTTTGTAAGTTGTTATTTATCTTATTTGTTCGATCTTTTTTACTTGGCAGTTGCATTTAGGCAGCTGCTCTTTTTTGTTTTGGGTAGATATTACGCGCATTACAAGCTATTTGTTAAGTGGATTCAGTTCTTCTTTCAAGAAACAATTATAATAGTTCTTCTTGTTCCTGTAATATATCTATTATTTCATTCGTTTCCAATACATTTACGCCTATGTTTTTCATTTCCTCTATACCTTTTGCATAAACCTGGGACATTGCATCTTCTACCATCACTATTCGAAAATCTCTTTCGCTTGCTTGATAAATGGAAGTTCTAGGACAATTAGGAAAATTACATCCACAAAATACAATAGTATCAGCTTTTTTATTGCGTAAGAATTGTTCTAAATTGGTATTATAAAAAGCTCCCCAACGAGGTTTATACATGACCCATTCATTCTTTCCGATAAGTTGAAATTTTCCTTTAAACAATAGATCTGAATTTATTTTTGATTCATCATTAGGGGTTATTTCAACAACTAACTCAGCTCCATCCGTATTTGGTGTGGCAACACGCAAACCATTTTCAATCGCTTCTCTACGACAAATATCAACGTTAGAGCCATCCTCTTTATATAAGCGAATAACGTGAAAGATAGGTAAATTATTCTGTCGATAGATGTTTAATAATCTCTTCATTTTAGGGACAACATCTAGCGTTCCTTCGATTTTTGCTGGTGCTTTAGGTAAAGTAAAGTCATTTTGCGTATCAATAGTTACTAAGACAGAATTTCTCCAATTTGGATTTGTATAGTTCATTTTAATTCCTTTCAGAGTTTTCTTTCTAATTCAATAAATAAAACCCTCTAAGATACACTGACATTCATCTAATAAGAATACACTCTTCTAAACACGATCTATTTGTTTAAATTGAGAAACTAATTCTTAACCCATATTGATTTTGTATACGCTATTCTCATACCCATCCTTTCCATATTATTTTGACTAATGGAGCCAAATTTCGCTTGTCCTACAATTAAATCGCACTCTTCTAGGGAAGCTTGATACATTCTCTTTTTAATAAGTACACTATGAATTCCATTTCTTCTTAGAGAAGGGATAGTTGTTGCAGCAGCTAGAGTAGCTATACGGTCTTTTGTGAATAGAACTCCAATTCCAGCAGGACTGTTATCTATACTGGCAAGATAAAAAGTCCAGTTCTTGTTGTTATACAATATTTTGTTATTTTGAGCTACTCCTCTTTTCAAAAATGCTGGCATTTGGAATCCTTTAGTGTAGATTTCAGCAAAAGTATCAAATTCATCATTTTTTAACTCACGAATAGAAATCTCAGGTTCAATTATTTCTTCCATTGTCTTTAACTCCACAGTTTTATAAAGTGACGTATGAAAATCTAATTGATAGAATCCTAATTTATTCAGATATGTAAGTAAATCCGATGAAACGTGTGCTGGAGTTAGTTCAAATCTCACAGGAATCTCCATTTGGTTGTAAAAATTTACTATCTTATCTACATATCGTGCATCATGATCTGTTAATCCTTTTACAGTATTAAATGAAGGACCTGGAATGTTCTTTACCGAAAAAGCAGTAGCATTTCCAAACCTTTGTATTTCTACTCCCATAGGATTTCTGCTGATCTCTTTTATTGCAGTCAGCCTTGAAAATAAAGTATCAATTTCTGAATTCTCTAATCGCATTGCCAATTCTTTATTTACAACAATGGTCATTCTTTCACTTCCCTAATCTATATAAGTTTGTTCTACAAATAATTCGGCAATGCCATTTATCGTTCCTCTCTAATTTTCGTTAAATTGCCCGTTAGCTATGAAACCTGGGAGTATTAGGATACACCCTTTCCGCCCAATGTCTTTAAAGTACTTATTCGCTCCACCCCTGTAATGATTGGCTTTGCGCGTTTTATTAATGTTTGTGTCTCTTCAAGACTCAAAGATGCTTGATGGGTATTTTCATCACTCCACACCTCATACACATATACAGAATTCGGTTCATCATCTGTAATACTTACAAGATATACCTCACAATCATCCAAACTTTCCATTGAATCCGATGCTTCCATTAAAAAATCTACCAATGTGTCTCGTTGTCCTTCTTTCACTGTAAATTTCCCAAACAATCCAAATTTGCTCATTTTAAATCCTCCTCGTATATTATGGCAATCACAGCCACTAATATTTTTTAACATTCACGCATTGCGCCTAATACGATGTTATATCCATCAATGTCTTTTATACATGCGTTTTTAAACTCCCACATACCGTGTTTACCAGTATACGGTTCAACAGCTATATAACCACCATTTCCTCGAATTTCCTCAACTAAGGCATCAAGGCTATCCCAACTAACATGAACAAACGTGTCCCAGCCAAAATCAGGCCCTTCCCATTCCGTCGGATAATCGTAACGTTTCTTCGCTCGAAGGTTTGGTCGCACATCCTCCGGTGAGTTAGCTTGTTGAAGAATAAAAATCATTTCATCACGTTCTGCATGCCCCCAATCATCTATTTTACATCCGAGAACATCACGGTAGTATTCCAGAGCTCTTTTTAAGTCTGAAACTAGGCGTACTTGAATTGTTTTTCCGAACGTTCCACTTACTTTTGGTTTTAAATCCACTTTTCTCATCCTTTTTTATTTGATGGGTATTCATTTCGATAACCAGATCACGATTTCCTCTTCTTTTTGAAATTTTATATCATTCGGGGATAATAATAGATGGAGAGTAATTTTGTAATAAAAAAACCGTAGACGTTTTCACCGCCTACGGTCACAATAAATCGAACGCCGCCCAACAAAGTATTGGTACACCATCCTTTATATGAAGTCGAATAAAGATGACCTTTACTTTTGTCTGGACGCACCATGTCTAACTGAGCCTATACCTTTTCCAAACGACAATGCATGTTCAATAGCATCGTGTACAACCTGTTTACTCACCTCAACAGCTCTTGTCATTGGTACATTTTTTGCTAATTCGGCAGTTAAACATGCAGCAAATGTACAACCAGCTCCACTGGTATGTATTGTGTCAATCAAAGGCATTCGAAAGATTTCAAACGACTGTCCGTCAAAATAAATATCAACTGCCTGATCTTCTACCTTTCCAGCCTTTAATAAAACTGATTGAGGTTTGAAGTCATACAACTCCTTCGTCGCTTGCTTTAGACCTTCCAGTTCAGACGGGATTTTTCGACCTAACAGCTTTTCTGCTTCTAACCGATTCGGTGTAATAACTGTTGCTTGCGGAATTAATTGTTCCTTTAATACTTCAATCGCATCATCTGCTAGCAGTTGTGACCCCATTTTCCCAATCATAACTGGATCTATTACTTTATATGGTACGGGGATATCTTCTAGCAATCGACTTACTTGTTCAATAATTTCAGCAGAAAAGAGCATACCCGTTTTAACAGCATCCACACCAACCATCTCTGTTGCGGCATAAAACTGTGCTTCAATCTCTTCTATTTCCCGGATAAAAATCCCTTGATCTGTTTTTGAGTTATTGGCTACTGTTGCTGTAATCACTGACATTCCATATACATCCCGTTCCTGAAATGTCTTTAAATCCGCTTGGATACCGGCACTTCCTTGTGCAGCAGCTCCAGCTATTGTTAATACTCGCTTCATTTGTAACACCTCGATGTCTGATTTCCATTAAATAACGATAAAAAACCAGATAATCATGATCAACTGAATAATAATTTTTGCGAAAGTTCCACTTAGAAATCCAATCAAGGACCCTAACGCTGCCTTGAGTGCTTCTTGTGATGTTTTTTTCTGAATCATTTCCGTGACGACGACTAAAACAAACGGAACAATAATGATACCGAATGGCGGGATAATAAATGAACCAACAATCACCCCGATAGCTGCCATCCGCTCACCTGTTTTACTACCGCCAAATTTCTTTACAAAATAGCTGTTGGCAATAATATCGGAAAAGATCAACAGCAATGTTAAAACAACCATTGCTATCCAGAAAATCCAGCCAATATTCTCAGCCGATAGTGCAAATTGGTAAATAAAAAAGCCAATCCAAATCACCAATACCGACGGAATAATCGGGAAAATAATCCCCACAAACGCCAATACAAAACAGACAATAATCAATGCCCACCATACCATTTCCATGTCTTATAATCCCCTATCCTACAATTTTGAAAAATCCTACTTACCGCTATGCGAGTAGTTTGTTTACCATATACTTTTGTCTACAGTTCAACCACACCCTATTTCCGTTATATCTCACTCATTATTAAAAATGGATGAACATATTAATGTATAGTTCGATTTTTACGACAAATCTTTGTTCTCTCACGGAAGATTTGTCGATTATCTTGGTTTATTCAACAAATCTTTGCTCACTCACAAGAGATTTGGTGGTTATCACTCATATAAAGCCAGACAAAATCACCAAAGTTACTTCGCACTGATGTATTCTCATAGTTATAAAAAGATCTTACAAGGAAAACCCTGTAAGATCAAGTTTGTTTACTGATTGGCAAGGAAGTCAGCATATGCTTTCACATATGGTGGTAAATCCGGTGGGCGACGACTGGAAATAATATGTCCATCTGTTACGACCGGTTCATCACTCCACAAGCCACCTGCATTCGTCATGTCATCTTTAATACCTGGCGTGCTAGTTACTTTTTTGCCACGCAATATACCAGCAGAAACCAGTACCCATCCCGCATGACAAATTTGGCCGATCGGCTTTTTCGCTTGATCCATATAACGTACCATTTCTAGCACTTCCGGGAACCTTCTTAGTTTATCAGGAGCCCATCCACCCGGCACTAGGATACCATCATAATCTTCTGCATTTATATCGGAAAAAGCATAATCAGAATTTGCTGGAACACCATATTTTCCAATATATTTTTGATTAGCCTCTTTTCCTACCAAATCAACCGTTGCACCTTCTTCACGCAAACGTAAAATAGGGTACCATAGTTCCAAATCTTCAAAATCTTCGTCTACTAAAGCAATTACTTTTTTATTTTCAAGACGCACAATATTACCTCCTTCACCTTAATACTATTAGTGTATCAAAAGTGAGCCCACATTATCGAATCATTGCTCCCGTGTATAATAATTAGCGTACTTAAAAAAAGTACTTGCTGTAGTCTCAGGATTTTCGGCTTGGCTAATTGCTGAAATGACTGAGACTCCATCTGCACCAGATTTCATCAGTCGAATCACGTGTCCTAAACGGATACCACCAATCGCCACAATCGGCAGATCTCCTACTCTTTCTCTTATTTCCTGTAAACCTTTTGCCCCAATTGGTTGTTTCGCATCCTCTTTCGTATTTGTGCTATAAATTGGGCCTACTCCAATATAGTCAGCACCGTCTTTCTTTGCCTGAACTGCTTCCTCTACATTAGTTGATGACACACCAACAAGCCAATTAGCAGGGACAATTTTTCTCACTTCATTTATCGACATATCGTCCTGTCCTACATGAACACCATCTGCCTCTATTTCCAGCGCTAATTCCACATCATCATTGACTAAAAAAGGGACATGATATTGATGACATAGCTCTTTCATTTGAATGGCTAATTGCTTTTTAGCTTCTCCTTCAAGAGCACCTCGGCCTTTCTCGCGAAACTGAAAAAGGGTAATACCACCCTTTAACGCTTCTCTTAGTACATATAAGGGATCTTCTTTCGTATTATTACTTCCGAGTATAAAATAAACTTGCAATACATCACGTTTCATTCTTTTAAGAACTCCTAGTTATTTGTTTTTTCTTGTTGACTTCTTCTCCATCTACTACAAACAATTGATCCAAGAATGCTATTTGAAAACTTCCTGGATAGGTATGCATTTCTGCAGCATTTTCTGCTGCCACTCCATAATAGCTAAGTGCATTAGTCACAGCTTCTATCACGTTTTCACTTACCGATAAGAAGGACGCAATAACAGCTGATAATAAACACCCTGCACCAGTTACTTTTGTTAGAAGTGGATGACCATTGGAGATTATAACTCGTTCATCTTGGTTGATAACCACGTCTTTTTCCCCAGTGATAGCAAGAGGTACTTGTAATGTATCAAAAGCTAACTCTGCTAATTGTTGTACATCGATACTACTTGAACCTTCGACACCACGAACTTGAGCATCAACTCCGGCTAAATTGGAAATTTCCCCTGCATTCCCTCTGATACATGTTACCTTGACTTCCTGTACGATTCGCTTAGCGGAATCTGTTCGGAATGTGGTAGCACCGACACCCACCGGGTCTAACACAACAGGTACCCCTGCTCGATTGGCAGCTTTACCTGCTAAAATCATCGCATCGACTTGCTCTTTTGTTAATGTCCCAATATTTAATACGACAGCACTTGCAATCTGCGCCATTTCTTCTACCTCTTCTTTGGCATTCGCCATTACAGGTGCTGCACCAACAGCATATAGTCCATTTGCTGTGAAGTTCATTACTACTTGATTTGTAATATTATGAATCAATGGTTGCTGCTTTCGTACCTCCTCAATTAAATGGCTCACTTGAATGCCTCCCTTTTATGAGGTAAACCTTTTAATCTGTATCCCCAATGATTTGTCGGACCATGGCCATGACCTAGCTCTAAAGGATACTGAATGGCATCTGTAATAAAATCCTTTCCGATTGCCACTGCGTCTTTTACTGTCTTACCTTTTGCCAGTTCAGCAGTGATGACAGCGGAGAAGGTACAGCCTGTTCCATGCGTATGTTTCGTATCAAAACGATCTGCCTTTAGATAATGAAGATTTTTACCATCATATAAAACATCCACAGCTTCCCCTTGCAGGTGGCCACCTTTAACAACCGCTGCTTTTGCACCTAAATCATCCACAATCACTTTCGCTGCTTTTTCTGCGTCCTGATTATGATGAATCTCAAAACCTACTAAAATTTCCGCTTCCGGTATATTGGGTGTTACTACTGTAGCAAGAGGAATTAGCGTATCACGAATAACTTGTCTTGATGCTTCATCCATTAAGGAATCACCGCTTTTCGCCACCATAACCGGATCAATAACATAAGGAATGTTCGTTTTTGCTAGTTTTTCTGCTATTAATTTCATCATATCGACAGTAGCGATCATCCCAGTCTTGATTGCTTGCGGTGGGATATCTGTTAATACAGCATCTAATTGCTTTTCAATAAAATCAATGGACAAGTGTTGCACATCTTGAACTCCCAATGTATTTTGCGCTACTACAGAGGTAATCACACTCATACCATAAACTTCTCGTTCCTGAAACACTTTCAAGTCTGCTTGAATACCGGCACCACCCGATGGATCGGTTCCAGCTATTGTTAGTGCTGACGCTACTTTATGCATTTTAATTCCCCTTTCCATCTAATGAAAATGGCCATGCTTCAACGTTATATGCCATCTCCCAGAATAAATACTCTAGCTGACAGCTTTTCATAAAGGCTAATTTTGCTTTTTGTTTTTCTCCTTCTCCTACTTGTTCTGCCCACTTATCTAAACGTTCACATAATTCAGTCGTAACGGATGCTGTTTCTTCTTTTGCGTAAAATGTAATCCATTCATAGAAAGGGTGTTGCTCTGTCGGTTGATATTTATCTTTTAAATAATGTCCGATTTCCAAATAGGTCCATGGACAAGGTAACAAGGCTGCAATTAATTCACCTATACTTCCTTGCTGAGCTACACTTTTCATGTGTGCTACATAATGATCAGCTGTCGGTGGCAGAGGATATCCTTGCAATTCATCATAGTCCACTCCTGCAACACGACACAAATTATGATGTGGATGAATTTCACTATTTAAGATGAAGCCGATTTTTTCATAAAAATACGTCATATCTTCTCTTGTAGTGCTTTTCGTAATGGCAATACCATAAATATTCATAAACGCATTAAGGTACTCAAAATCTGCTTTTACATAATGAATGATTGCTTCTTTGTGTAGGTTCCCTTCACCAATTCCCACTACAAAAGGGTGTTCAAAAATACCTTGGTAAATATCATTTGCCGCTACTCGCAATTCTTGACTAAATGTCATGTCTACTGCCTCCACAAAAAATATATATTTCCATAAAAAAGCCGCTCGCGGGTAGCGGAGCGGCTCTTTGAATAATCCATATCAAAAAATAAAGGTGCATGTATTCACACACCATCCGACTCCACTTTCCTACGCTGGTTTTAACCAGTTCAGGTTCAAAGGGATCAAGAAATCGATTCTTATCTCAGCTGCTCTTGCAGCACCCCTAGCGGAATTTATTATGAAGTTATAACCAATAAAACATGGATACGATGAAATGTCAAGTTTTCCCGTCTCTAATTAATTATCCCAAATGAATCAATCGGCCAGATCCGCATTTTGACATCTCCAATGATAGCTTCTTCATTAACAAACCCAAATTGACGGCTATCTTTACTAACTCTTCGATTATCCCCTAAAACAAATATTTTGCCTTCGGGAACACGTTCTTTTCCTGTTAATTCTTTAAGAGTGAAATCATTTGTAAGCTTTTGACCTTCAGAAAGCAAAGATTTGTACTTATCAAGATATGATTCTTCATAAAGTTCCCCATTAATATACAGGTTATCATCTCTCATCTCGATCGTATCACCAGGAAAGCCAATTACCCTTTTCACATAATTATCGTTTGAATCTGGTGCTTCGAAGGCAATTTCGTCAAAACGATCTATATTGCTTATCTTACTCAAAATGATCCGGTCTCCATCTTTTAAATTCGGCATCATCGATTCACCTTTGACAACTGAAGGTGTAATCAAAAAGTGCCGACATAGGAGTACGATTATAATAGCAACCAACAACGCCTTCAACCATGAAAGTAATTCTTTAACGACTTTATTCTCCATTATAGACCTTCCTTCACTTTACTTAACTTTTACTTGTGATTTATATATGTTATTCTATTATAATGCTAAATCCAATGATAGTTTCTTACTTATTTTAGCATATTTTGTATGGCAATTGTTAATTATACCATAGAAATAAGGTGAACAAATGAAAACAGATCAACATTTAGCAAAGAAGTATTATACTATTCTTTTTATTACAGGAATTATTCTATTAGCCTTTAATTTAAGACCCGCCATTACTTCTGTCGGGCCCATTATTGGAATAATCCGTGAAGATTTATCCATCAATAATTGGAGCGCAGGCTTTTTAACCAGTCTACCTCTCATAGCCTTTGCTTTTATGTCACCAATTGCTCCAAGAATTGCCAATCGAACAAGTAATGAAAAAGCATTACTTTACGGTCTTTTAACATTATTAATTGGTATTTGGGTTCGTTCCACTGCATCCATTACTTTATTATTCATCGGGACCACATTAATTGGTGTGGGAATCGCCATCATTAATGTCATTTTACCAAGTCTTATTAAAAGTAATTTTCCTACTAAGATTGGTTTAATGACCGGTGTTTATACTACTTCCATGTCTATTTTTGCAGCATTAGGATCTGGGTTAAGCGTTCCATTAACAACAACTGCTGGACTCGGCTGGAAATGGTCATTAGCTAGTTGGAGCATATTAACGATCATTGGTATTTTTGCTTGGTTAGTGGCGATGAATAAAGCGCCCCTTCAAGAAGATAGTGAACTGTTTGAACCGAGCACAGTCAAATTATTGCGTTCACCTGTTGCTTGGCAGGTGACCTGTTTTATGGGGTTACAGTCCTTTTTATTTTATGTGACGATCTCATGGTTAGCTGAAATTTTGATTTCCAATGGGTTTTCGGGATCAGTTGCTGGATGGTATGTAGCATATATGCAATTCATTAGTTTGCCTGCTACCTTCTTCACACCTG
The DNA here is from genome assembly GCF_052246695.1 of Gracilibacillus sp. D59. Taxonomy (NCBI): domain Bacteria; kingdom Bacillati; phylum Bacillota; class Bacilli; order Caryophanales; family Bacillaceae; genus Gracilibacillus; species Gracilibacillus sp. D59. The sequence goes on from NZ_JBQQCK010000004.1 coordinate 69,044, forward strand.
TTATCGCGAGTAAACTAAAAAATCAACAGCCTGTCGTCGCAGTTTTTGGTTTGTCTGGACTTATCGGATATAGCATATTGTATTTTGAGCCTGATATTATTGGATCCACCATTGCGATTACGTTAATTGGTATTATGTTAGGGGCAAGCATTAGTTTAGCATTAGCCTTACTTGGACTAAGAACCACTAACGCAAGACAAGCAGCTGAATTATCAGGTATGTCTCAATCTTTTGGTTACTTGTTAGCATCAATTGGACCAATTGTTGTTGGTCTTATTTTTGATATCACGAACGATTGGCAGCCTTCTATTCTAACGATCATATTTATTGCATTACTTATGACCGGTTTCGGTTTAGGAGCAAGTAGAAATAAGAAAGTTTTATAATCTGTTTTGCTCTTCGTGTGCTATTTTGGATAAAAAAGTAATAACATATTATATAAAGTGAGACTATGATCAGGGTGTTAGCGTCTATTAACCCTAACCTTATTCTTGTGTTACTTGAAGCTTGAAGTGGTGGTCTTTCAGACGGTTAGTACCGTGATAAAGAACTTAACTTTACCGTTCTGTATATCAGGTGTATACTGGATGTATGTAATAAGAAAGGGAGATGGTTGTAGCTATGAGAAAATCCCTCATCTTTGTCATGATAATGTTAACCATTTCTCACTTTATCACACTATCAAATTATCAATCTAATGTATTTAACATTGAATTAAACGAAGAACTACATGCGACTTATTATTATGATGCTGACTATCATGATTCATCGGCAGACAAAGGTATTTTTAATGAAGGTCGATTAATGATTGGAATATTACTATTATCCCTGATTCTTTACTCTCTTCAACAATCATTCGTAGCACGACATTATTTGCATGCAGTATTTTATCAATCTAATTATCTGATCACATTCGTACCCCTTCCACAAAAATAATTTGAAGGAGGTATTATCATGTGGTTTAGATTCTTTATGATTGGTCTATTTTCCCTTGCAGCATTGAGCGTCTGGTTGTACCAGGGAATTGAATTCATTCACGCATTTACTGATTACTTTAAAAATCGTTCTTAATAAAAAAGGGTTTTTCTTATCTAATAACAAGAGCACGGTTTCCAAAAAACCGTGCTCTTTCTATTATTTATACAGCTTTTGTTTTTAGTTCTACATCAATATTGCCTCTCGTTGCTTTTGAGTATGGGCAGAAGTCATGTGCTTGTTTTGCTAGTTCTTCTGCTTCTTCCTGTGATACGCCTTTGATTTCTACGTTAAGTACTACACCAATTTTGAATCCTCCGTCAGCTTCATCTTTTAATAAGCTAACTTCTGCCGTAATAGAAGAATCAATATCTTTTTTTTGTTTAGATGCCATTAAGTTCAAAGCACCGTCATAGCATGCAGAATAACCTGCAGCAAATAATTGTTCTGGATTAGAGCCTTTTCCATCACCATCACCAGCTGGATTTACCAGGTTTAAATCAATTAAACCATCATCTGATTTGACATGACCGTCACGGCCACCTTGTGCAGTTGCTTTGGATGTAAATAATTTGTTACTCACTCTATCCACTCCTTCAAATTAAATTAGAACGTTTGCTTTTTGTTCTATATTATTTATTCTACCAGTACTATTCCTTTTCCTTCAATTATTAAACATTCCTTTTAATTAAAGTGGAGAAAATCATCAGATTTCAACCGGTATTAGTTACACACTATTATCTTTAAAGAACATAAAAGCATTATACTTTACACAAACTTAGATTATTGCCATATTTAATAGTGGATGTTGATTCCAAGGAGGTAAAAGCATGCAAAATTTCATTTTTCATAACCCGACGAAGTTATATTTCGGTCAAGGGCAATTAGAGAACTTACAAACAGAATTACAAAGTTACGGCGATAATATTCTTGTTGTCTATGGCGGCGGAAGTATTAAACGAAACGGATTATACGATCGGGTTATTGATATATTAAAGCAAGAAAATAAAAAGATATTTGAATTAAGTGGTGTTGAACCAAACCCACGTGTAACCACAGCACGTAAAGGTATTGACATTTGCAAAGAAGAAAAAATAGATTTCATCCTTGCTGTTGGTGGTGGAAGTACCATTGACTGTACAAAAGCAATTGCAGCAGGAGCCAAATCAAATGATGATATTTGGAATATTGTAACTAAGAAGGCGAATGCTACCGACGCACTTCCATTCGGAACTGTTTTGACACTAGCAGCAACAGGTTCTGAAATGAATCCTGGATCTGTCATTACAAATTGGGAAACAAATGAAAAGCATGGTTGGGGCAGTCCTTATACCTATCCAGCTTTCTCCATTTTGGATCCTGTTTTCACCAAAACAGTACCGAAAGACCAAACGATTTATGGTATGGTTGATATTATGTCACACGCACTTGAGCATTATTTTCATCATGAAGAAAATACATTATTACAGGATCGTATGGTAGAAGGAATTCTACAAACGATGGTAGAAACAGCTCCAAAATTATTAGCAGACCTTGAAAATGAAGAACATCGTGCAACAGTTCTATACAATGGTACGATGGCTTTAAATGGAATGGTAAACATGGGATACCATGGTGACTGGGCAACACACAACTTGGAACATGCCGTTTCAGCTGTCCATGACATTCCACATGGTGGGGGTCTAGCAATTCTATTCCCAAATTGGATGGAATATGCGATCGATGAAAACGTACATCGTTTTAAGCAATTAGCTGTCCGCGTATTCAATGTGGATCCAAATGGTAAATCAGATAAAGAAGTTGGCTTAGAAGGAATAGCTAAACTACGTGCTTTCTGGAATAGTATCGAAGCACCCTCCCGCCTAGCTGATTATAATATTGATGAAGACAGTATCGAGGAAATGGCTGATAAAACAGTGATCGCAAGACCGGAATTCGGTAATTTCAAGAAACTGAACCGTGATGATGCGATTGCGATATATAAGGCTTCTCTTTAAGAATAAAACAGTGACCGATTAATTGTTATCGGTCACTGTTTTCATTTTCATCGGACTCTTTTTCTTCATTATATTCCTGTTCGTCTGGTAATGGATCAATAGTATGCTTATAACCATACCCTTTATTTAAAGTCAAAATCGACAATGCTAGTACACCGATTACTACAATAATACAAACAATAATGACAACCCACATGCCCCGTATCCTTCCCTTTCTTTGAAATAAAACCAATTATAACATAATACAGCATTGTGAAATAACTCACAAAAGGCAACTGTGGAAAGGTCATTTTAACAACCATAGTTTCCATATTCTGCGAAGTAACGTGGACTCCCAAATAAATCTGGGCTGAGCGTGGACATTTGTTCCGCTATTTGTGACGAAAGTCTCGTTGTTAGGGTGGTCGCGGACATCTATTCCGCTATTCATCGAAAATAGTGCTAATTCAAGCCGAAATGAACCAAATAAGGGATTCAATGTCCGCTAACATGAAAAAACAAGTGATTTTCATTCCAATAACGCACTAAATGTCCGCTCAATAAATGTTAGCACCTAGATAAATTTTCACTAGTTCGCAGTTTTTATCTATCACAAAGTATGATTTTGATAATTAGGATAGGTTGTGGCTATTAACGTGTTTTTTGACTGCCTTTTAAAATTCTAACTGGTCATTTTCATCGTTTTTATTGCACTCCCGAACGCTTTTATAGCGATCACATAAAATAAAATAGAAATGTTCATAATCTTGTATGATGAAGGAGTTTTGATCATGTCTAACATTACTCATACGTCTATCAACAGGCGAAAAAAAGGTCGAAAGAAAAAGTCATGCAGCTGCGGTGGTTCCAAAAGAAAAAGACAATAAAATAAGATTAAATAAAATAAGAAATAATCACTTCGATAATCGCCGCTACTCCTGCAACTGCTAATACGATAATGATTGGAATAAATACAGTAGAATAAAAGTGAAAACCTAAAAATAAAAATAGAGCTGACCAAATACCCGTACACCAGTGACACCGTAGTAATTCACCAATCCATCTTTTCCATCCATTCCCCTTAAACATCACAGTCTCTTCTATGGTACCATCGGGCAACCATTTTTCTTCTACTTCAAAAAAAGGTGCTCGAATAAAGCCCGTGATCTTATCATAAACAATCAATCTTGTTAACCTAAATGTCGCCAGTGATAGTAAAACAAAAGACAACCATGTAATCATATAGGCACCTTCTCTCATTTTTCCTTTAGTTTCATATTATTAAGTAGGTGCCTAATTCATGATTAGAAAACAAAAAAAGACCTTATGTTTACATCAGATCAGGATTACATCATTATTTATTTAATTGTTGTTCTACCAAATCACCTATCCAAGGTAATTTGACATAGTGACCTTTTAGGCTTTTACCATTAAGACAAGCGTTAAAGGTAAAATTAAAATATTTACACGCAATCCCAATATCGGAATCACAGCAAGAACCGTATTCATCACTATCACAACAATCCATGAAAAATCGACTGCAATGTATGAAAACGGACAAAGCGATTTTCTTTTTTTAACAGTAAAAAATGATACCAGTAATAAATCTTACTAGATATGTTAATACTCCCGCTACATTCTGATCTAATCCTGAAGATGTTTTGGGCTGTTGCTCTGACTTTTGTGCTTCATTATCTTGCGGCGATTGATTCTCTGTCATCTTCCCCTTCATTCATTTATATTACAATATATAATTTCCATAATATTCATATCATTCATTTCCTCCCCCGGAGAAATTTACTATATAAAGATGCCAAAACTTGTTGAAATAACATGCCAACAACAACCGGCACCGCCACGGGACCAGGAAAATATTGAACAGCTATAACCGCTCCAGCACTAATATTTCTCATTCCGCTGCTAAATGTTAGGGAAATAACATCTTGACTTGCTCGTTTTAACCACTTAGCTAGCAACCATGCTAAGTAATATCCACTCGCAGCTACCAAAAACATCGTAATAGCTACTTTAATAAGATGAAAATCAATATCTAATAAATACTCCGCTACCTCAGAGCTATTTATCATAATCACTAAAGCTAACGCCATTTTTGAGAATGGCGCTAAACGCGGACTCCATTTCTCATGAACTCCTCCACGAGTCATTTCATGTAGAAGCATACCTAATATAGATGGAATCACAATCATGATAAACAAACCTTTCATCATCGCCCATACTTCTAAATCAACGGATGCTCCGATAAATAAGGATATAGACAACGGGACAATAAAAGGTGATAAAATCGTATCAATCAAAATAACGGAAAGCGTTAAGGCAACATTTCCTTTATTCATGGAAACCCAAATAAAACTTGTAATGCCTGTCGGAATAATCATTGCTAATACAAAGCCAATAACCGTTAAATGATCATTGCTAAAAGTAATACTTCCGACTAGGTATGCCCATAGAGGCATTAAAATATGTAGAATAACAAGAGCTATCAATATCGATAAAGGATGTGCTACCACTCGATATAATGCAACAAAATTCAAACTTAAACTTCCTGCAAATGTCATAAATGCAAAGATCCAGATAACCCAGTTATCAAATTGCAGGAAAAAATCTGCAAATAAAACACCCACAATAACACTTGATGGTGCTATAAAGGGCATAATTCGTTGTAACATTTGATTCAAAAGGTTTAACATTTCAGTCTACTCCTAGGGTGTTATTTCTTTTTTAACCTCGGACGTTTCTCTGACCAATCCACCTCTACCGGCACCCCAAAAAATGCTGTTAAATTTTCTGAATTGATCATAGCTTTTGTTGATCCTTGATTAAATACATGACCATCTTTTAACAATAACGATTTCGAAAAAGTCGGCAAAATTTCCTCCACATGGTGAGTTACATAAATAATCGAAGGAGCGTTTCCGTCACTGCTGATATTCTCAATTGATTCTAATAATTTCTCTCTTGCGATAAAATCTAAACCATTTGTCGGCTCGTCTAAAATTAATAATTGGGGATTGTTCATCAGAGCTCGTCCAATTAAAACACGTTGCTGCTCACCTTGTGATAATGTCCGATAAGCACGGTTAGCATAGGAAAAGCAATCCAAGTCCTTCAGTAACTGCTGTGCCTTGGTACGCATCTCATCTGTTGGATTTTCATATAAACCGATCGAAGCGAATCCACCACTTAATACGACTTGGTATGCACTATCGGTACCGTAAATTCGTTGTTTTAAAGTAGATGACACAATGCCAATTTGTTGTCTTAACTGTTCCCCAAGTATATCCTTTCCAAATTGCTTTCCGATTACATTAACTTTTCCCTCAGTTGGAAAATAGTACGCACACAACATATGTAAAAGTGCCGTTTTCCCTGCACCATTCAATCCCAATAATGTCCAATTCTCTCCCTTCTCCATTTTCCAATTGATATCTTTTAGTATCCAATTCCCCTCTTTTTTTAGTCCTACTTTTTCTAAATCCAATACCATTCTATATCACTTCCTTCATCTATTTAGTATACACCTGAAAGCCTGAAATTTCTTGTGTTTGGTTTAGTAGAGAAATTTTTCAAAAAATGTGAACTTTTCTATTGAAAATGATTCTCATTATCGTTATAATGTATTTAATCACATAGAGTGATGAAACATTCCCTTTACACAAATCTTTTGTTACCCCCAATCAACAAAAGTTTCAAGGATGTTTCCCAATCCATAGAAGCAACTATCTCGTTGATAGATTGCTTCTCTTTTTTTACAATTTCTTAATTAAAATTATTTTAAATAAATATTGATTTTTATAAAACTTGTATTATAATAAAGAGTGTAAAATTTTTTAGGGAGAGGTGCTATATATATGAGTCAAGAAAAAAAATACTTAACAACTGCCTCTGGTGCGCCAGTTGGAGATAACCAAAACTCCATTACTGCAGGCCATAGAGGACCAACATTAATCCAAGACGTTCATTTACTAGAAAAACTAGCTCATTTTAACCGAGAAAGAGTTCCAGAAAGAGTTGTGCACGCGAAAGGTGCCGGAGCACACGGCTATTTTGAAGTAACCAATGACGTTTCTAAATATACAAAAGCAGACTTTTTATCTGAAGTTGGTAAGAAAACACCTATGTTCATCCGTTTCTCAACGGTTGCCGGTGAATTAGGTTCTGCCGATACAGTACGTGACCCTCGTGGTTTTGCTGTTAAATTCTACACAGATGAAGGTAACTATGATTTAGTTGGGAATAACACACCTGTCTTCTTTATTCGTGATGCCATTAAATTCCCAGACTTTATTCATACACAAAAACGTAACCCGCAAACTCACTTAAAAGACAAAAATGCGGTTTGGGATTTCTGGTCATTATCACCGGAATCACTTCATCAAATTACTATTTTACACTCTGATCGTGGTATTCCAGCTACACATCGTCATCAAAATGGGTATGGAAGCCATACGTTTAAATGGGTAAATAAAGATGGAGAAGCATTCTATATTAAATACCACTTCAAAACTGATCAAGACATTAAAAACTTAGACCCTAAGGTTGCGGATGAACTTGCAGGTACAAATCCTGATTATCACATTGAAGATCTATATAATGCCATTGAAGAAGGTAACTATCCTTCTTGGACATTAAAAGTTCAAATCATGCCTGAAGCGGACGCGCAAAACTATCGTTACGATCCTTTCGATGTAACGAAGGTATGGCCTCATGAAGATTATCCACTAATTGAAGTTGGTAAAATGGTATTAGATCGCAATCCAGAAAATTACTTTGCAGAAGTAGAACAAGCTGCCTTCTCACCTGGTCACTTTGTTCCTGGTATTGAAGCTTCTCCAGATAAAATGCTTCAAGGTCGTTTGTTTGCATATTCTGATGCACATCGCTACCGTATTGGTGCAAATCATGAAACACTACCAATCAACCGTGCCAAATCACCGGTTAACAACTACCAACGTGATGGTTACATGAGCCATAATGGTAATGGTGGCAGCGCGCCTAATTATGAGCCAAACAGCTTTAGTGACGCGCCAAAAGAAACACCAGAAAACAAAATTAATCCATATGAAGTTTCTGGATTTGCTGATAGTGTTCCATATGATAGTGATGATCACTATTCTCAACCTCGCGCATTATTCCGTGATGTAATGAACGATGAAGAACGTGAGCGTTTAATCCAAAACTTCGCAGACCATTTAAGTGGCGTAACTCGCGAAGGAATTGTTGAACGTCAATTAGGAAACTTCTATAAAGTAGATCCTGAATTAGCAGAAGGTGTTGCTACTAAACTAGGAGTAGAAGTACCAGCACACGTAAAAGAATAAAGAAGAGTCAAAAAGAGACCTAGCACGGTCTCTTTTTGGCTCTTCTTTCTCGGGAGACAAGAAAGTATAAAATTCGCGCGGATGTCTAGCTCCAAGCGCCCAAAAACTAGGCGACTTCACGAATCGCCCTACGATAAAGAAGACTTGCCGATTGGTGAAACCAGAGGCTTAGTCGCCCTTATACCCTTGGGTGAAAGTCATCATCGGATCGCAAGCTCACCGTGATTCCTTTATCTCAGTTGATTCTGAAGCCGCTACGTTTCTAAGCGGGCGCTTTGCGCTTTTCTTACTTTACTTATTATCTTTAAAATAATTAGTTTAGATTAAAGCTCACTACCTTTTGCTCTGTCATGGCTTCAATCGAGGACTTGATACCTTCTCTTCCTAAACCAGATTGTTTCACCCCTCCAAAAGGCATAGCATCGATACGATAATCACTACTATCATTCACCATGATGCCGCCGACTTCTAACTTTTGTATCGTTAAGAACGCATTTCCCACGTCCTTTGTAAATATCCCTGCTTGCAGCCCGAAATCAACAGCATTTGATTGAGCAATCGCTTGATGCACATCATCTACAGAATAGACAAGTACGACAGGACCAAATATTTCTTCTTGGGCAATCACAGCATTAATAGGGACATCTGTTAGAATAGTAGGATAATAAAAGGCTCTCTCTCTTTTTCCGCCAATTTGAATTTTTGCACCTTCTGCTACAGCTTGATTCACCCACGCTTCGACCCTTTTTGCTTCCCGTTCATTAATCATTGGGCCAATGTCTGTTAATGGATCCAATTTATCTCCCAACTGCAGTTCTGAAGTGCTTTGTTTATATAACTCTAAGAATTGATCATATACTTCCTTTTCTACATAAACTCGCTGGACACCAATACAATTTTGACCAGCAACTGTAAAAGCACCTGAAACACAAGCTGCCACTGCTTTTTCAACATCTGCATCATTTAACACAATTACCGGCGAGTTGGAACCGAGCTCCATTCCTACCTTTTTGACACCAGCTTTATGCGCTATTTTCTTCCCAACATCTACTCCTCCCGTAAATGTAATCATTGTAATAGAAGGATGCGTGACAAGTACATCGCCTACATCTCGACCTGATCCGGTCACAACGGACAACATGCCTGCAGGTAATCCAGATTTTGTGAACGCCTCCGCCAAAAGCAATGCACTCAACGGCGTATCAGATGCTGGTTTGACAATAACCGCATTTCCAGAGGCAATCGCTGGACCAACCTTATGAGCTACTAAATTTAAAGGATCATTAAACGGGGTAATAGCTCCAATCACACCTACTGGAAAGCGATAATAATAGCCCACCCTATTTTCTCCACTTTCACTTTGATCAAAATTAATCGTTTCCCCATTTATCCTTCTCGCTTCTTCTGCGCTAATTTGAATCGTTTGTATCGCTCGCTTTACTTCCATGCGAGCTTCGTTAATCGTTTTGCTTCCTTCTAATGCAAGCGTTTCCACATAACGCTCTTTATTTTCCTCTATATAGGAGGCTACTCGTTGAAGTACGGCCATTCTTTCATGAGTTGGCCAAGGTTTGTTACTTAAAAATGCCTCCTCTGCTTTTTCAATAGCCATCAGCATATCATTTTCTGTAGCCAATGGCACTTTGGCAATTAATCGATTATCTTGTGGGTCATATACATCAAATGTTTGATCAGCCGCTATCCATTGTCCTGCAATCAACATTTTTTCTTGTTTTACTTTTAATTGCATGGAAATCACCCCCTATTAAAGTTTGGTTAGCGCGTTTTGTCTGTGATAATGAATAATATCTATAAATAGTGAGTAACCTGTTTCGATTAGCCCTGCACCTGCACCTGTTAACATGATAGGACCAGATAAGTCACATTCGTAAACGATCGCATTTGTCGGACCATTAACACCAGCTAATGGGTCGTTACTATCTACCAGTTCTGGCTTAACTGAAGCTTCAACGGAACCATCTTCCCTTTTAATTAAGCGTGAGAGCAGACGCCATTTTTGATTATTATCTAGGGCTTCTTTTACCATCTCTAAAGTTACATCGCTAATTCCTTTACAGTAGATATCTTCTGATGCTATTTTTTCACCCATTAAATAGTTCGCTAAAATCGCTGTCTTATATCTTGCATCATAACCTTCTACATCACTAGTTGGATCCGCTTCTGCAAACCCGAGGCTTTGCGCTTTTTCTAATGCTTCTTGGTATGTCTTACCTTTTTCCATTTCAGTTATCATATAGTTAGTCGTCCCATTTAAGATACCTTTAATTTCTGTTATTTCATTACCTGCTAATGTCATGACGGGCAATCTGAGTGCTGGCGTCCCGCTCATTACTGTTCCTTCAAATCCCCAGAACACGCCATTTTTTTCAGCTAATGCTGATAATTCATCATAAGCTAAGGCAACAGGACCTTTATTAGTCGTTACCACACTTTTTTTATGTTCAAAAGCTGCTCGACAATGATCAATGGCCGGTTGACCTGTCTTCACATCTGTGAACGTTACCTCGACAATCATATCTGCATTCGTATTCTTGATTGTTTCCATGCTATCCAAGCCTCTAATTAATCCTGTTTGATCTGGATAAGCATCTAAACTCCCAGAATCTCTAACGGCAGATAACAACTTTTCGATGCTTAAACCATCCGGATGATACACAGATCCTTTCATAATATCGGATACAGCGACAACCTCGGGCTCAAAACCATACGATGGCTTTTCACCCTTTTGTTGTTTCAAGAAAATCTCTGTCAATGCCTGCCCAACACCGCCAAACCCAATAAAAGCGACCTTCATAGTCAATCTCATCACCTCCATCAATTTTTAAGAAAACTTGGCGACAGTTGTACGTCGAAATTCACTTCATTGGTAACACAATATAAGTTAAGTCGATGTTAAAAAGTATGATTTATTCCTTAGCAACTGCTTTATTTGTTTATAAATAGACTTTCTGGCAAAGATTGAAAAGCTTGCTCTAAATCATGAATTAAGTCATCCTTATCTTCAAGTCCTGCTGAATATCGAATTAATCCTTCTGGTATCCCCATTGCAGCTCTTTCCTCTGGTGTACATTCAACGTGACTTGTTGTGCGTGAAGGTCCTACAATCGTTTCAACAGAGCCAAGATGTGCTGCACGGTTCACATACTTTAGTTTTGGAAGTAGATGTCTGAGTGTATCCACCCCTCCCTTTACCGAGAAACTTAACATGCTACCAAATCCGTTCATTTGTTCCTTAGCAATCTCATGGCCTGGATGGTCCTCTAATCCTGGATAAAATACCGATTCAACGGTATCAACTGATTTCAAATAGCGAGCAACTGCCATTGCGTTTTCACTTTGTTTCTCAATTCTTAATTGGAGTGTTTTCATCCCTCGTAATAATAAATAAGCTGACATTGGATCTAGTGTTGCTCCATTGATTTCTCTATAATGATAAATACTTTCTACTAATTGTTTAGATCCGCAAACTGAACCGCCTAATGCATCTGCATGACCGCCTAAAAATTTAGTAGCACTATGAATCACTAGATCTGCTCCCAATTCGAGTGGATTTTGGTTTATCGGAGTAGCAAATGTGTTATCAACAATGACTATAGCTCCTGCTTTTTTTCCAACCTTCGCCATCTGTTCAATATCTGTTATTTTCACCGTTGGATTTGTCGGGCTTTCTAAATAAAGAACTTTACACCCTTTTGCTACCTCTTTTTCAATTGCTTCATGATCCCCCGTATCACATAAAACGACGTCCACTTTTTGCTTTGGCAGAAATTCGGTGAATATTTTATTGGTTCCGCCATAGGTGTCTTTTATGGAAACAATTCGATCCCCTGGGAACAATAGAGTTCCGAGTGTATTACTAATGGCTGCCATTCCAGTCGAAAAGCTAGTAGCAGCTTCTGCTCCTTCTAAAATTCTTATTTTTTCTTCAAATGCTTCAACAGTTGGGTTGGTATTACGACCGTAAATATGACCTTCTTTATTTCCGATAGCGACTTCATACCATTCATCCATATCGTCATACCCAAAAGATACACTGTGTACAACTGGAACTTGAGTGGCTCCAAAAGCTAATTGATCTTTTTCCCCTGCCCAAACTGCTTTTGTACTCATTTTTACATCTCTCATACTATTCCCTCCTCATCTAATATCTATCTTAATCATCCTGAAAGCTAGCTGATGATTCCACCCTGTTCTGGAAACGGAAAGGGATCTTGCACAATTAAATCTCTTGGAATATTGGTGAACGTTTCACCGCCATTTTTTGTTACTCGAAATGATTCACTGATCTCAATACCATAGTCTTCAAACCACAAGGCCGGAATAAGGTGGAAAGTCATGTTTGGTTGTAAAACGGTGGAATCCTCTGTTCGGATGCTTGCTGTATGCTCTCCCCAATCTGGCGGATAACCTAAACCTACGGAATATCCTAGTCTTGCCTCTTTTTCAATTCCGTATTTTTTGAGACAGTTATACCAATACCTCTCCAGTTCTCCACAAGTAATTCCAGGCTTTACCGCATCTAACACAGCATTCAAACCTTCTGCGACAATCGGCGCAATTTTCTCCAGCTGCATAGAAGGTTTACCTATCGATACCGTTCTAGCTACTGGTACATGGTACCTTTTGTAACAGCCTGCTAGTTCAATAACAACAGACTCTCCTTCTTTATATTTTCTCTCCGACCAAGTTAGATGTGGTGCACTAGTATTATCTCCAGACGGAAGTAATGGAACAATAGCTGGATAATCCCCTCCATAATCATCCGTACCAGAAATCATTTGGTGATATATCGCTGCTGCTGTATCACACTCTCTATTCCCTACCCGTACGCTTTCTACTGCTTTATACATTGCTTGGTCAGCAATTTTTGCTGCCCGCTTCATATATTCAATCTCTTGCTCTGATTTGATAATTCTTACATAGTTCACTAATAAATCTGCATTTTTAAATGTAGCATTAGGAAGTCCGTGCTTTAACCTTTCGTAAGCTTTGGCAGTGAAATAATAGTTATCCATTTCAACACCAATATTTCTATTTCCTTGCCCTATCTGTTTTAAAATTTCTGCAATGAAATCCATTGGGTGGTAAATCGATGATTGTACATAATAATCTGGGAATGGAATAATATTTTCGTTGTAGATCCATGTGGTAATTTTCGCGCCATTTGCATCTTGATAACGACCAATCCAAATTGGCTGAGGCTCATCAATGATGATAATTAACATTTGGTGAACATAGAATGACCAAGCATCATAGCCTGATATATAATTCATATTAGCTGGGTCAGTTACAAGTAACACTTCAATGCCATTTTCAGCCATCCGTTTTTTTGTCTTTGTTAAACGTGTTTGATATTCTAAAATATCAAAGGCTAACATCGTATCCCCCCTCCACCCTAAAAATATTCTTTCATTTCTTACTTTTATCTTATTAAACAGCCGCTTAAAATGTAATGTTAAGATTGTATGAAGTTTTTGGTTTTCTGTCATACAACATGAATATACACCCGAATTTTAAGATATAATGTCCAATTTTCACATCTTTTCACATAAAGTGAGACTTCCATCAGTGGGGGTTTTTATCCCCGCTGATGGTTAGTGAAACTTATCAGGGTGTTAGCGTCCGTTATCCCCCACTTAGCTTCTTTGATTTACTCGAACCTTGAAGTGGGGGTTTTACGGACGATTAGCACCGTGATAAAAAAAATTTCCGAACGATAACGAATTCTGATCACAGAATTAGTCTATTCGTTCGGAATTTTTTGCATTATAAAGTGAGAGTATGATCATTCGGGGTTTTGATCATTGGCGAAACTTTTCAGAGTGTTAGCGTCTATTATTCCCACTTAGTTTCCGTGTGTGTTACTTGAAGCCTGAAGCGGGACTTCACAGACGTTTAGCACCGTGATAAATGATAGTGTTCAGTAACTCGCTTAATGGTCATTTTGACATGAATGTTCTGCTTAACACTCGCTCCGGCTGTCCGCTTCCCTTTCCACGGTTTTTTCCCCTCAGCTAACTTCGGTAAGCAGAGATCGCTTACCAAAGTGGATCTTCGAGGAAAAATATCCCGTAGGAGTTGAAGCGAACGGCCTTCGCTAAAGGAATACTCTACAACGTTTGTAACAGTTAATATGTTGTTTCTTATTTCGATGAAAGTTAACTTTCTACTGGATGATAAGATCAACATGCTATTTCTTACTTTCGTTGTAGCATATAAAACTAGCGGCGGCCGACCGTTTCGACTCCTAGGGGATTAGCATGATCTGAAGATCCACTTTGAAAAGTGCCTTTCTTTTCAAAGTTATCTGAAGAGCATGCCCCCTGGAAAGCGAAACGGTCAGCCTAAGCGGCAGTTTAGCACTCTATTCATTTCAAAATTAAGACAAAGTAAGAGTATCCCTTAATCGGTTAATAAATGATATGTCTCCGCCTCATCTTCCCTATTATTTTATTTTATTCAGCATCCATAAACGGACACTCAACTCTAATAAGAAAGAATCATCAGCATCAATCAAGGATAAATGCGTTAGAGACTCTATTTTTCGCAACCGATGCAATAACGATTGACGATGCAAATTTAATTCTCTTGCAGTTTGACTAACATTTCCTTTGTATTTGTTGTATGTCTTAAAAGTAAAAATAAGGTCTGTCTGCCTTTTTTTATCGTATTCTAACAATGGTTTCAATGTATCTTTTACAATCTCATGAATATTTTCTTCTTGAGATATGGCCATTAACAGCCGATTAATTCTTGTATCACTATAAAAGGTTCTATTACCAGGACCATCATGCTGCAGTCCAATTTCTAGAGCCGTTTTTGCCTTTTCATAGCTTTCATAAAATGGATACGTACTTTCTTTTTGAAGTGCAATTCCCCAAGAAATATCAATATCTGAAAGCAATTGACTTAACCGTCGTTCAATCGTATCCAAAAATTGGTTTGCTAAATCATGATAAGAAGGATCCTCAACTTGCAAATAAAGAATCACTTCCCCCTTTTCAAAGGTAGTCATCGTTTTTCTCTTAAACAGTCGACCTGCATAGGTGATTTCCTTTTGGATATAATAATTAAAGCTTCTTAACGATGAATGATAAGGGTTATCTAACGTATCATGCTTATCAGATCCTAGATCTTTATGTCTAATTTCTCCAACAATACAAACATAAGGAAGATTTAGATCATATCCTAATAAATGTGCTTTTGTTAATAGTTGATGATCTACTTTCATTTTATTTTTAGCTAAATTTAATACAAAATTATCCTTTAATCGTATCTCGGTTATCTCAATGGCATTCTCCTTCACAAAATATAACGCACAGGCTGTCAATGCATGCTCTAACACATTCATCACAAACCAAGTCAGCTCTTTATTATCGCTCGGTTGAAATACAATATACCCCTGTACTTTGTGGTTGTTTAGAATTTGTAGTTGAAAAAAACGATCTTTATAAAATTTGTATTCTTTCATATGATAATACAATGGATGTTCTTGAAATTTCATATCAGATAGTGGTATCGGTTGTAAATGACTTTCTTCGACTTCGAGACTATAACTTTCTAAAATATTTTTATTAAAAAATTTAAGTGCCCTCCATCTTTTTTCAGAATCTGTGATGGCAACAGGAATTTTAATATGCTTATATAAAGTGTGTGCAATATCTTCTAACCCTTTATCTTCTAGGACACAATTAATTAATTCTTGTCTGGCATCTTCTACCTTTTGACGTTCTTTTTGTTTTACCTCTGTAATTTTATCCATCACTGATTGCCAAATATCCGTAAAACGAACTTCCCATGGAACGTCAATGATAATTAAATCATTTTGATTAGCCTTTTTCAAAATTCGATCAGGGATATTATAAATATATCGTCCTGTGGCAAAACCTAAAACAGATGCCCCCGATTGAATGACATCTTGCACAAAAGATTCTAATAAGTTGAGATTATCTTCGCATCCTATGCCAGTACTTAAAACAAACTCATTCTTTCTGACAAAATTTTCAACAGGAATCTCAATAACAGAAACCCATTCAATCGTCTTGTGCTCTTGCAAATCCTTTCCCGCCTTAACTTCACAACTTTTCATCACCGGCAATTGCATAATAGTATTCACCGTTAAACCCATACCACTCACCTCATTTTGCTACAAAAGTTCATCATCACATAAACATAAGTGCTTAATAAAGCGGGCGTTCTTTACCTTATAAGAATTTATAAATTTAAGGCTGTTTAACTTAAGCGCTCTACGATGAGGACGAGCTGTTAAACGTTTACCACATTTCCATTATCTCAGTCGCTCCAGTCCAACCCTACGTTCCTGACCGAATGCCTTGCACTTTTCTTACCATATAGGAGAGTATAAAGTAAGACTATGATAAGTGGGGGGACACCTACTTATCATTAGTGAACTTTTCAGGGTGCTAGCGTCTATTATCCCTATACACTTATCCTTGTGATATTTGAAGTGGGGCTTACAGACGGTTAGCACCGTATTAAATGGTCAGCAAGGAAGTTATCTCGACTAGTAGTAATCTTACGTGCAACTAGGCTATCGCACTGTGTTAAAAGCTTTGATATCCCAAATTTTCCTTATGACTAATATAGCAGAATGGATAGACGAACGTACAGTGGGGAAGTTAGACTATAATCAAGGTGTTAGCGGCTGTTAACCCAACATGTTGTTTGAAGCTTGAAGTGGGGGGATTTACAGACTTTTAGCACCGTGATAAAGGATTATTGTTATGATGAGTTCTCAATCAAAAGAGGTAAAGAAGCAAATAATTTTACTGTTATATTATTTTTACGCTTAAACACCATACAATATGCCTTTTCATTCCCTACTCTCAAGGAATAGGAAGCTATATTTACGACTTGTGTTTTTGGAAAAGAAAGTCTATCCAGAAAAAAGCACTAATAACAAAAGCTAAGGAAAACGACCGAAATTAACTAAAGATTTGTATACAATTTCGACAGACAACTTTCTGTTTAGGTATTAAATTTTTTATGCACCACTAGTGTTAAATCGCCTCTTCTTGTTGCTATTATATTTAAAAAATAATGTTTGATTTGAAAAAAATCGGGAATAAATAAATTGAATACTTGATGCTCTGACCAAATTTTGCTCATTTGTAAGGATAGATGACAATATTGGAGGATTTATAAAGTTATTCCAATTGAATGGAGCTCAAGTTAATAAAAGGAGATTTATAAAGTTTAATCAAGCTATAAGCGATTTGCGGAATATTGCAAGTCCCTTTATCATATTTAATGTACTATTTGTGCAAATAAATGATTGCCAAATAAGAAAGGAGTAAATTGTGATTAATAACGTACAGAACCAAGCTCCAACACTAGACGTTGTTTTTTCTAAACCAACAAAAAATGATGGAGCATCTATGTGGGAATTAGTTTCGAAATCAACATTAGACACAAATTCTCCCTACAAATACCTTTTAATGAGTGAGTATTTTAGTGATACTAGTGTCGTAGCAAAAGAAAATAACCAAGTGGTTGGCTTTATTACCGCATTTATCCCTCCAAAAAAACCAGATGCTGTATTTGTTTGGCAAGTCGGTGTTGATGCATCACAACGAGGTAAGGGTATTGCATCGAGAATGTTGCATTACTTATTAACAAGTGAGGCATGCCAGAACATCAAGTTTGTCGAAGCAACTATTACACCAGATAACAAGGCATCGCAATCTCTATTCCAGAAACTAGCTCGTGACTTCAATACGGAAATTACTTCAAGCGAGTTTTTTACCAAGGATGTTTTCCCTGGTGATGAACACGAAGAAGAATTAAAGTTTGTCGTCGGGCCTATTAACAAATAATATTGTCGTAATATTTCGTATTTTCAAAATTAGAAAGTGCGGAAATATTCGATATATAAAACAATTTAGGAGGAACTTAAAAGATGAGTAAAAATCTTGATATTATCAATCATCATGAATCTGTAGTTCGTAGTTATGTTCGTAACTTCCCCACCGTATTTACAAAGGCGAAGAAGCACAAAATGTGGGACGAGGATGGAAATGAATATTTAGATTTCTTCTCTGGTGCAGGTGCTCTTAACTATGGACACAATGATGATCATATGAAAGAAAAACTAATTGAATACATCTCAAGTGACGGAATTACACACTCTTTAGATATGGCATCAACAGCAAAAGCTGATTTTTTACAGAAGTTTGATGACGTTATCTTAAAACCACGTGATCTTGATTATAAAGTGATGTTCCCTGGACCAACCGGAACAAACACAGTAGAAAGTGCCTTGAAATTAGCACGTAAAGTAACAGGTCGTACTGATATTATCAGCTTTACAGGTGGATTCCATGGTATGACTATTGGGGCATTATCTGTAACTGGTAACTCTATGAAACGTCAAGGTGCTGGTATTCCACTACAAAATACTGTAACAATGGCTTATGACAACTATGTTGATCATGATACGGTCGTTTATCTAGAAAGATTCCTCGAAGATAGCGGTAGTGGGGTTGCGATTCCAGCTGCAATGATCGTGGAAACAGTTCAAGGTGAAGGTGGTATTAATGCTGCTCGCTTTGATTGGTTAAAACAAATTGAAGAAATTTGCCGTCGTTGGGGTATTTTATTAATCATTGATGATGTGCAGGCTGGTATCGGTCGTACCGGTTCATTCTTCAGTTTCGAAGCCGCTGGTATTAAACCAGATATTATCTGCTTATCTAAATCATTAAGTGGTTATGGTTTACCACTTGCCGTAACATTGATCAAGCCCGAGTTAGATATTTGGAAGCCGGGTGAACATAACGGTACATTCCGTGGTAATAACCATGCATTCGTAACAGCAACAGCAGCGCTTGACTATTGGAAAGATGAATCATTTGAAAAAGAAATCCACGAAAAATCTGAAATTATCTACAACTTCCTTGATAAAATCGTGAAGGATTATCCTGAAATTAAAGGTGAAGTTCGTGGTCGAGGATTTATGGTAGGTATTGCTTCAGAAGTTGAAGGACTTTCTGAGAAAATAACAGCTCGTTGTTTTGAATTAGGATTAATTATGGAAACAGCGGGACCAAATGATGAAGTATTCAAGCTGTTCCCACCATTAAATATACCAAAAGATGAGCTACAAAAAGGGCTCGATATTATTGAACAAAGTGTAAAAGATCTTGTTAAAGATCCCGTTACTAACTAAGTAAAAAACGCGGCTTATCGCCAATTCTTTGGTGAAAGCCTCCGTTTTCGATATTCGATGAAATCTAAATAAAACAGACAATACAGGAGGCAATTTAATATGAAAGTAGTAAAACTAGAAGACGTACTAGGAACTGAATTTGATGTTGATGGAGGTAACTGGGTTAGCCGTCGTTTGATTATGAAAAAAGACGGAATGGGCTACTCTGTTAACGATACAATTATTAAAGCTGGTACAGAAACTCATATTTGGTACCAAAACCACCTTGAATCTGTATACTGCATTGAAGGTGAAGGCGAAGTTGTCACATTAAGTGATAATAAAGTATGGCCAATTACTAAAGATACCCTATATGCACTTGATGAAAATGATGAACACCTACTTCGCGCAAAAACAGATATGCGCATGGTTTGTGTATTCAACCCGCCTTTATCTGGTAAAGAAGTACATGACGAAAATGGCGTATATCCAGTAGACGAAGATTAATTTTAAAAAAGCTTAGTGCGCCCGTGCAACACGGGTGGGTTTTAACTACTTAGGAAATCTATCCCATTTTCTAAGAGTCCTTAAGAAAGACATTCCTATATTTCTTATCCAAAAGCTCCCTTTTCCTTGGGGAGCTTTTACTTTTTTGTATATACTATTGGTGAGGTGTTTGAAATGGGCAAAAAAGAAATAGACGAATATTTACAAGAAGGTATTTACGGTGCAAAGGAAATTAATCCAGATGAAAAAAGAAAATATTTGGGCACTTTTCGAGAGAGAGTTTTATTAGCTTTATCTAAATCACAGGTTCGTGGAGAAAAGGGGCTAGCCGAAATGGAAGAAATGATTCACCAATTTTCTAATACGACGATATTGATGAATGGTAATATGAGTTTACGTTTCTTTAAATCGTACCGTGAGCTTGCTAATAAGCACGATGTTTCTTATACTTATGTATCTAATCGTGAAGTTGAAAGTGATTACGGACTTATATTGGCAGCAAAGACTGCTGTAGACATGGAAGATATTTTGTTAGCTAATGAGGAACAAAAGGAGCAATCTTCAGAGAAGAAGTCTTGGTGGAAAAGGTTGCTAGGCCTATAATATTGTAAAAGTGAATACTAAGGAAGCACACCGGAATATACTTGTTTCCCGTTGGCACCCAAAGGACTCACCTACATTCCAGTTGCTTCCAAAAATATTCATTTTAATTCTTCTTTTTTTCAAACTGACTTCACGCA
This sequence comes from Gracilibacillus sp. D59, assembly GCF_052246695.1. Taxonomy (NCBI): domain Bacteria; kingdom Bacillati; phylum Bacillota; class Bacilli; order Caryophanales; family Bacillaceae; genus Gracilibacillus; species Gracilibacillus sp. D59. Next base: position 89,769 of record NZ_JBQQCK010000004.1, read on the forward strand.
TGAGTATTGGTTGTTTCTAGTACTTTTACGAAGCGTTTCATCCCTTCTTCAATGAGCGCCGGTTCTGAGTTAGTGAAATTCAGCCTGAGTGTGTTTTGTTCTGGATTCGACACATAGAATGGTGCTCCAGGTACAAATGCTACTCCTTCTTTCACGGCTTCGTTTAACAAGTCTGTTGTGTTAATTTGTTTCGGTAGCTTCACCCAGAAGAACATGCCTCCCTTAGGAACTATATACTCCAAACCTTCTATGTCAACTGTCTCTAATAACCGCTTCATCACTAGCATTCGTTCATAATATGTTTTTCTGATGGTTTGAATGTGTCCATCGATATCAAAATCTTGTAATAAGTGTACTAATGCATGCTGACCAATAGAATTAGTATGAAGATCTGTTGCCTGCTTAGCTTGTGCCATAATACGAATAATTTGGTGCGGACCAACGATCCAACCAATACGAACAGCAGGCACCACTGTTTTGGAAAAGGTGCTTGTGTATAAAACAAGTCCATTATCGTCTAATGATGCAATCGAAGGTGGTGCTTCATTTTCATCAAATTGTAATTCTCCATAAGGATCATCTTCAAAAATAACAACATGATATTTATTTGCCAGTTCCAGCAGTTTTTCTCTTCTTTCTAACGACCATACTTTTCCGGTTGGATTTGAATAGGTTGGTACTACATAAATACATTTTGGTTTGTGTCGTACAATTTTCTCTTCTAAATCAGCTAAAATCATGCCATCATCATCAGAATCAACTGCCACTACCTTTGATTCATATGATTCAAACACTTGTAATGCTGCTAAATATGTTGGATTTTCTGTTAAGATAACATCATCCTTATTGAACATTACTCGTGAGAATAGATCAATCGCCTGCTGACTGCCTGAAGTAATCAAAATATTATCAGCTGAGCGGTGTAACCCTTTTTGTTTCATACGTTCAGCTAATAATTCTCGTAGCTGAGGTACTCCTTCTGTTTCACCGTACTGCAGTGCTTTTTTATTCGTCGTAATTGCTTTATGGAAAGCACTGTCAACAGCATCTACAGGAAATAAGTCTTCTTCCGGTAATCCACCGGCAAAAGAGATAATATTACCTTGATTGATTATTTTTAAAATATCACGCACTGCAGATGATTTCATATATTTTACCCGTTCTGAAAAACCATATTTCATTAGTGATCCCTTCTTTCTATACGTATAAGGAGATTTCATTTTAATTCAAAAGTGTGCATCGACGCAATTACTTTACGCAGCTATACCGTCGAAGAAAATCCACGAGAAGTTACGCCACATTTTATGTTTTTTGAGCACTATTTTAAACTACTTTTACTTTTTAGAAAGGACAGCTACTCTCCATCCGAAGTAACTGTCCTTACTTTAACCTAATATTGCTCGGTCATTCTCCATTTGTTTTCCGCGGATTTTCTGGAATTCATGTAGTAATTTTTCAATGGTAAGTTGTTGTTTTTCTTTTCCAGAAACTTCTAAGATGATTTGTCCATTATCCATCATAATCAGACGATTACCTAAGTCTAAAGCCTGTTGCATATTATGTGTAACCATTAGAGTTGTTAGACCGAATTGGTCTACCACATCACCGGTAAGCTTCGTAATTAACTCAGCACGTGAAGGGTCTAATGCCGCAGTATGTTCATCTAACAATAGAATATTAGGCTCTGTAAAAGTTGCCATTAATAAAGAAAGTGCCTGACGCTCCCCACCCGAAAGCAGACCAACCTTTGCATTCAGTCTGTTTTCTAGTCCTAAATGAAGCGTTTCTAAATGCTCTTTAAATAACGTCTTCCGTTTTTTACTGACACCTATCTTTAAGGTACGCTTTTTATTTCTGGCATATGCCATCGCAAGGTTTTCTTCAATCGTCATTGTCGGCGCTGTTCCTGCCATTGGATCCTGGAAAACCCTCCCTATAAACTGGGATCGTTTATATTCTGGCAACAACGTTACATTTTTATTATTAATCTCCACCGTTCCAATATCTGGCTTTAATGAACCGGAAATCATGTTCATTAATGTTGATTTTCCCGCACCATTACTACCTATAACTGTTACAAAGTCACCTTTTTTCATATCAAGGTTTATTCCTTGTAATGCTTTCTTTTCATCTAATGTACCTTCATTAAAGGTAATCTCAACATCCTTCATACTAAGCATTGTTAGCCTCCTCCCGTTTGGCCAGCATTGCCCGCTTTTTCTTTTTTAAGGTCATTTCCTTTCGTGATGAAATAACCTTCGGCGCGATTAACGCAATGATAACGAGGGTAGCCGTAATTAATTTTGTATCACCTGTCTTTAAGAATTCAACTTCAAGTGCCAATGTAAGCACAATACGGTAGATAATAGCACCGCAAACCACTGCTAACGTTGTTCTAGCAATATTTTTTGTACCGAATAATGCTTCACCAATAATAACAGAAGCAAGTCCAATGACAATCATTCCAATTCCCACACTAATGTCGGTAAAACCTTCATTTTGTGCAACAAAAGCCCCGGCGATTGCTACCAATCCATTTGATAATCCTAACCCAATAATTTTTAAATTATCTGTATTTGCAGAAAGACTGCGAATCATTTTTTCATTATCACCTGTAGCTCGTAAAGCTAAACCAACTTCAGTTTTTAAGAAATAATCAGTTAATAGTTTAATAGCTAAAGTAATAATAATCATAATGATTAATACCGCCCATGTTCCTGGAACCCGCTCTGCTCCCATGGCTTGCAATAGTCCATTTAATGCTGAATCAATTCCTAATGATCCCCAAAAACCTTCTATTTGATTAAATATAGTTGGTTCATTCAATAATGCTATATTCGGCTTTCCCATAATACGTAGGTTGATCGAGTAAAGTGCGATCATCATGAGAATACCTGATAATAATGGGTTAATCTTTCCTTTCGTATTCAAGATTCCTGTAAATACGCCGGCAATAAAACCTGCAATAAGGGCATAAAAAGTTGCTAAAACAGGAGGCACACCATTCACAATTGAAATCGCTGCAACAGCCCCTCCAGTAACAAAACTACCATCTACAGTTAAATCAGGGAAATCTAAAATACGAAATGAAAGATAAACTCCCAATGCCATCAGCGCATATATAACACCCGATTCTAGTGCGCTGAAAATTGAAATTAACATGCTACTCTTCCTTTCTATAATACGTGCTGTGATTTTAATCGTTTGTGAGAAAACCTCGACATCCACTCTCAGATAAATGTCGAGGTTCCTAATGAATTAATCTGTTGTGTTTGGTTCCACTATTTCAGCATCAGTTTCCCAATCTGTATTCCATTCAATACCTTGTGCTTCCGCTGCTTTTTTATTTAAGTAGAATTTAACAACTGGAGGATATTCTGCTGGAATCTCCGAAACATCTTTTTCACCAGTTAATATATCTACTGCCATTTCACCAGTGCGATATCCAATATCATAATATTCAATACCGAATGATGCAAAACCTCCTCGTTTAACAGAGTCAGGTTCTCCAACAAATAGAGGAATATCTTGTTCTTCTGCTACTTTAATAACCGATTCTAATGCTGAAACAACGGTATTATCAGTGACAATATAAAAGACATCTGCATCTCCAATTAATGATGAGGCTGCCTGCTGTACCTTACCTGAATTATCAACTGTTGCCTCTTCTATAGATAAACTTGTACCTTCTACCGCTTCTTTTACATAATCAATTTGGATAACAGAGTTTGGTTCACCGGCATTATAAATAAGTCCGACAGTGGATCCTTCAAAATTTTCATCTATAAAATCTACTGTTTTCCGAATCGCATCCGGGTGCAAATCGGTTACCCCAGTAATATTACCACCTGGATTTTCCATTGATTCAATCAATTCTGTATCCACGGCATCTGTTACTGATGTAAATAGAATTGGAATATCACTTGTTGCATTTACTGCCGTCTGAGCACTTGGAGTAGAATTCGCAAAAATAAGGTCTACATTATCCGCTACAAAACTATCTGCAATGGAATTTGCATTTGCTGCTTCACCATTTGCTGTCTGAAAATTATATTCTGCTTTTAAACCAGCATCTTCAATCGCTGCTTGAAACCCTTCATATGCAGCATCTAATGATGGATGCTCTACAATTTGTGTTGCTCCTATCTGATATACTTTACCGTCAGAAGCTGCATCTTCTTCTGTTTCTTCTCCAGCCTCTTCCGAATTTTCCCCCGTATCTTCTGCGTCTGATCCACCATTGGTGTTACCTGTATCATCACTTGCACCACATGCTGCCAAGACAAGTACACTGAAGAAAGAGATAATTAATAATAATAGCAATTTTTTCTTCATGATCCCCTATTCCCCCATTTTCTTTGAATTTGAAATTTTCAAACTTTTAAGATACATTATAGCACAAGTTAAACATCTTCGGTATAGCTTATTTGTGATTTCTCTATTGCTGAATAGGGTTTGCGATTATGAAGAACAAACTTTCCTGATTCCTTTCTTTTTATCCTTCATCATGCTTATGATAGACACTTTTTTCTGTCCTTCATCAAATAAGAAAAACTGGGCAAAACCCAGCCAACCTTCTAACTATATGCTAAGTAAATCTTTGGAGATTGCTGTTAGTAGCCATTTTGGAATATATCTCCGTTTGACCACCACTCCGGCTGCCCACTCCCCTTTCCGTGGTGTTTGCCCTTCAGCTAACTTTTTCGAGCAAAAACTGCTCAAAAAAGTGGATCTTCAGGGCAAACGAGTCCCACAGGAGTTGAAGTGGGCGCCTTCGTTTAATGCCTGAGCTACAACATTTGTCAGACCTAGCAACTTGGGTGATTATCCCTGTGAAAGTGCAAAAACATGGCATTTGCATCACTCATATGGTTATAAAACCAATATACTTTTTCTGATATTTGTTGTAGAAAAAGGTATAGCGGAGGCCGACCGTTTCGACTCCTAAGGGAATAGCATGATCTGAAGATCCACTTTTGCAGGAGCGAACTCCTCCTGCAAAAGTTAGCTGAAGAGCATGCCCCTTGGAAAGCGAAACGGTCAGCCACAGCGGGTGGCTTGCACACATTAACTTTCATCATAAACAACATCACTAGTCAACTATATCTTTATTTAACTCATTTCAAACGGGAATAGGATACCAAAATACTGTGATACCAATGGTTATATACTTTCCTGCTTATTAAAAAACGCGCCTCATCCAAAGATGAAACGCGTGTAGAAATCATTATTCTTATTGATCCGTACGATTGATAAAGTCTGTTACGGCACCTTGTGATGAGCAGGATACGTTGTGTGCATATTTTCCTAGCACACCACGTTTGTATAACTCTGGTGCTTTCCAGTTTGCACGACGTTTTTCTAATTCTTCATCAGAAACATCCATCGAGATTTCTCTTTGTTCAGAATCGATTGTTACCATATCTCCTTCTTCTAAGAAAGCAATTGGTCCACCTGTTTGCGCTTCTGGAGCAATATGACCTACTACAAGACCATGTGTACCACCAGAGAAACGACCATCCGTTAATAATGCTACTTTCTGACCTAGTCCTTTTCCAACTAGGATTGCAGAAATAGAAAGCATTTCTGGCATACCTGGTCCACCTTTTGGTCCTACATAACGAATAACAAGTACGTCACCTTCATTAATCTCGTTATTCATTACTGCTTTTGTTGCTTCGTCTTCATTATTAAATACACGAGCTGGTCCTGTATGACGTTTTACTTTTACGCCTGATACTTTTGCAACTGCACCACTAGGTGAAAGGTTACCTTTTAATACGATTAATGGTCCATCTTCACGATATGGGTTGCTTAATGGGTGAATGATCTCCTGATCATCTGATAGGACTGGTGCATCTGTATAATTTTCTGCAATAGTTTTACCAGTAACTGTTAAACAGTCTTCATGTAAGAAGCCATTTTCTAATAACAGACGCATTACAGCTGGAACCCCACCGATTTTATGTAAGTCTTCCATTACATATTTACCACTTGGCTTCAAGTCAGCTAAGTGAGGGACTTTTTTCTGAATACGATTAAAGTCATCAATGGTTAAATCTACTTCTGCTGCATTCGCAATTGCTAATAAGTGAAGAATTGCATTAGTAGATCCACCTAGTGCCATAACAGCAGTAATGGCATTTTCAAAAGCTTTTTTCGTTAAAATATCTTTAGGATAAATACCTTTCTCTAATAAGTGATACACAGCTTCTCCTGCTTTACGGCAATCATCCCATTTTTCAGGTGATTCTGCAGGATTAGATGAACTTCCAGGTAAACTCATACCAAGTGCTTCTACAGCCGTTGCCATTGTATTTGCAGTATACATACCACCGCAAGAACCTGCACCAGGACAAGCCTGACATTCGATGCCTCTTAATTCTTCATCATCAATATCGCCATTATTGTGTTTACCAACACCTTCAAAGACAGATACGATATCTAATTTTTCTCCATTACGGTAGCCTGGTGCAATCGTTCCACCATAAACAAAAACAGCTGGTACATCAGAACGAGCAATCGAAATTAAACAACCAGGGATATTCTTGTCACATCCACCAATTGCTACGTAACCATCCAGGTTCTCTGCTCCTACTACTGTTTCAATAGAATCCGCAATCACATCACGGCTTGGAAGAGAATAACGCATTCCCGAAGTACCCATTGAGATACCATCAGATACGGTAATGGTGTTAAATATAAGTGGAACACCACCAGCTTCTCGTGCTCCCTCTTTGGCACGAAGCGCTAGCTCATCTAAATGTACATTACAAGGTGTAACCTCGCTCCATGTACTCGCTACACCGATCATTGGCTTTTTAAAATCTTCATCTGTTATCCCAACAGCACGTAACATCGCACGGTTTGGAGCACGTTTTGAATCATCAAACACATTACTTTTGATACGCAAGTCTTTCCCCATTCCAATATGCCTCCCCATTATATTCTTTCAATTTATAATTTTCTGTAAAATTAAGTTTGAGAAATGATCGCTCTACATCTCAATAATGATATAGTATCATATAATTAGAAAATACGGAATAATTCGGACTTTAAAATAGAGGAGAAAAAAATGAAAATTCGCACAATTTTAGTTTTTTTGCTTATTATTGTCATTGGTTACGTTATTTTTCAATATCAAAAATATAGCAGTCGACCGATGCCGACAGAGCTACATCCGATCGTGGAAGACAACAAAGAAGACTTGATAAAACAAGCCAATCAACTCGGAATTTCAATTGTAATTACCGACAGTTTTCGCTCTGCTGCAGAGCAAAATGCTATCTATCAAAAAGGACGGGAAACAGAAGGAACCATTGTAACTTATGCAAAAGCAGGGGAATCCTATCATAATTATGGACTTGCAATAGATTTTGCCCTTCAAACAAATGAAGGTAACGTTATTTGGGATTTAGAATATGACGGTAACCAAAACGGAGAAAGTGATTGGATGGAGGTAGTGGAGATTGCTAAAAATTTAGACTTTTCCTGGGGTGGTGATTTTACCCGATTCAAAGATTATCCACACCTACAAATGGACTTTGGTTTAAGTATCAGAGAATTAAAATGGGGGAAACGACCTGAAGGTGTGGTCGATTAACCCCTTTGCATTATCGATAAAGAACCGTACTATACAATTGTTCAGTAGCACGAGGTTCGATAAATAAGTGTGCTTTATTTACAGCCGTTATAGCTTCCGAATAACCCGATGCAATCAAATTTGTTTTACCCTCATACTGAACAATATCACCAGCAGCAAAAACCCCTGGTATATTAGTTGCCATATCACCTTTCACCGAAATTCGCCCTTTATTTGTAGCAACGTCCCAGTTATCAAGCGGAGTCGCCTGTAATTCAAGGCCGTGATAGGTAAGCATTTCGTCTGTTTCGACGGTGAAAGTTTTCTGCTCTGCCGTTCGGATCTTCACTGATTGTAAACAATTATCTTTAACATCGATATCGGTAATGTCGGCCTCAAAGTAAACTTGTACAGAGCTGTGCAATAGCTGCTCGAGATCCTCTTCTTTTACTTGGTGGAATTTCTGATCAGGGTTTACTATCGTGACAGATTTGGCGTTATCCTTTAAATACAACGCCCAGCCTACCCCTACCTTATTATTAGCAGTGATCACAACATTTTTATTGCTATATTTATCCCGGTTCATCAGGTTAGTAGCAACGTGCTTGCGGAAATCTGGGAAAGGTAAAGCATCCCAATTATCAGGTGTTTTTGTATGGAACGTACCAGATCCTGTGGCAAGCAAAACTGCTTTTGTAGCATGACTTTCACCATTACTCGTAGTTAAAACAAAATGATCCGATTTCTTCTCCATAGTTCCTACCCATCTATTGGCTAACATCACAGGTTGATGGCGGTTTGCTTGAGCAATCATTTGCTCTACTAAATCTTCACCCGAAATATCAGGATACCCGCCGACATCATAGATTAATTTTTCTGGGAAAAATTGCATCACTTTTCCGCCAAATTGGGATTGAGACTCTATCAATTTAACTTTCATATTACGCATCGTCGCATAATACGTTGCAAAAAGGCCTGTTGTTCCACCACCAATAATAGTGATATCAAACAATTCGTAATCCCCCATGTATACACACCTCTATCTTTTATGTAATCGGTCAGTTGCTTGTAATGCCTGTAAGCTTTCTGCACCGACACCAAACATGACCATTTGCAATTCTAATTCTCGAATCTGCATCCATTCTATCACATTTTCAGCAGAATCAATCGCTTCTTTTAAAATAGATCTGGCGAAACCTGCATAATCAGCACCTAATGCAATCGCCTTTGCAGCATGATGGCCATTACGGATACCACCGCTAGCGATGATCTTTTGTTCAGGTGTCATGTTGGCAACCTCTTCTAAACAAGAGGCGGTGGTATTACCCCAGCTCGCGAACGCTTCTGCCGCCTCTCTTTTCAGCCTTTCTTGTGAACGCAATTTCTCTACTTGACTCCATGACGTACCTCCAGCTCCTGCAACATCGATAAAGGCGGCGCCAACATCGGTTAATTGCTTCGCCGTTCTGCCATCGATACCAAACCCGACTTCCTTGATCCCTACCGGAACCGATAACGATTGAACCAGCTTCTCAATCTTTGGTAACAGATTACTAAAATCCGTATCGCCACCAGCCTGTATCACTTCTTGAATCGTATTTAAATGTAAGACCAATGCATTAGCATCTGTCCACTCTAAAATTTGTTTGACTTGATCGACTGTCACCCCATAATTCAATTGTACAGCTCCGATATTTGCAATAATAGGTGTGTTGGGTGCATAATCTCTTACTTGAAACGATTTCCGGAATTTTTCACTTTCTAACATCACACGAGTAGAGCCTAAAGCAAAAATCCACCCCTGTTGTTCCGCTGCGATCGCCAAGTTTCGGTTTATCATCTCGGCCATTTCGGCACCACCTGTCATCGAACTAATCAAAAACGGTGTTGGCAGTGATTGACCAAAAAATGTCGAGGATATATCGATTGTTTCATAGTCGATATCAGGTAAAGCGTTATGTTGAAAATGAAATTGATCAAAACCATTTGTAATACCTTCACCTAACGCCTCGTTTTTTAAACTTAATTCTATATGCTCACTTTTCCGTTTATGGATCTTATCTGTCATAAGATTACTCCTTTTTTGGCAATAATAAATCATTTACTCATAGTATACATAATTCCATGTAAAATCTCTCGTCAACCCTCTTTTACCTTTAGTATGATATGATTAATGATAAAACTATGCATAATGCGAATAAAAACGGAGGCCAAAACATGAAACAAAAACTAATTGATCGACTAAGTAAATATGTACAAATCGATACACAATCTGATGAAAATAACCCAAACTGCCCGTCAACGGATGGGCAATGGGATCTGGCTCATTTGTTAGTAGAAGAATTAAAGAAAATTGGCATGAAGGATGTAACTGTTGATGACAATGCCTATGTGATGGCGACTCTTCCGAGTAACGTTGATAAAGAAGTACCAGTAATCGGATTTCTTGCCCACGTGGATACAGCGACAGACTTTACCGGTAAAGGAGTTCAACCACAAGTAGTTGAACAATATAATGGGAAAGATATTCTAATAAATAAAGAGAAAAACATCATCCTCTCACCAAATGAATACCCTGCATTAGAAAACTATCATGATCACACACTTATAACAACAGACGGTACAACCTTGCTTGGTGCCGACAACAAAGCGGGCATTGCAGAAATTATGACAGCATTGGAACACCTAATTGAAAACCCGGAGATTCCCCACGGAACGATTAGAATCGCCTTTACACCGGACGAAGAAATCGGACGTGGTCCTCATAAATTTGATGTAGACCGATTTGGTGCCCAATTTGCCTATACGATTGATGGTGGACCATTAGGTGAACTACAATACGAAAGCTTTAATGCAGCAGCGGCAAAAATTACGGTAAAAGGTAATAACGTTCACCCAGGTACAGCAAAAGGAAAAATGATTCATGCAACAAAAATAGCGATGGAAATCCAAACACAATTGCCTGCTGAACAAGCGCCAGAATACACAGAAGAATATCAAGGTTTTTACCATCTGCTTTCATTAGAGGGTGATGTAGAAGAAGCAAAACTGTATTATATTATCAGGGATCATGACCGAAATAAATTTAATAAGAAAAAGCAATCGATCACTTCCGTTGTGGAGGGATTACAAAATAAGTTTGGAGAAGACCGTATCCAGTTAGAAATGAAGGATCAATACTATAACATGGCTGAAAAAATCGAACCTGTTAAATATATTGTAGATATTGCAGCGGAGGCAATGAAAGATGTCGATGTAGAACCTTTAATCCAACCAATCCGTGGCGGAACGGATGGTTCACAGCTTTCCTTCATGGGATTACCAACGCCGAATATATTTACCGGTGGTGAGAACTTCCATGGCAAATATGAATTTATTTCTGTCAATAACATGGTCAAAGCTACAGAAACTATTGTCAAAATTGCAGAACGGTTCACAAAACAATGCTAATGATGGCATTGTTTTTTTTGTGTAAAGTTTAGTCTTTATACGTTGACACCCTGCTTGATATTTAATACAATAGCCTTCGTGACTGATAAGTCATTATTGTGACCAAATAGTCAGAAGGTGATCAATTGGATACTAAAAAGCAAATCATGAACACAGCTTTACAACTGTTTTCTGATAATGGATTTAATGAAACATCTGTCCAACAAATAGCAGAGCAAACAGGGATCTCTAAAGGTGGGTTCTATAATTATTTCTCTTCCAAACGGGATTTAATGCTAGAAATGATTGATGAACATCATAGCAAAATCATGAATAATGCCCATAAAATAAATGAAACTTATCATGATTTAGCTACGTATATACAACACGAGCTGGAAGCATGGATAGACCACCAGCCCTTTTTTAATGTTTTGTTTAATGAGTTTCAACCTAAAAAAGACCCACAAATCAATAAAAAAATGGATGAATTACATGTTACCCTTCAACAACAGCACAGAGAAATGTTTTATCATTGCTATGGCGAGGAAATTAAACCTTATTTAGCTGATATGATTGTAATATTAGAAGGTATGCTGAAAGAATATTTGTTATATATGGTCATCCACCAAACCCAATTTAATGCCAAACAATTGAGCATTTGGGTAAGTCATCACATCGATACCATCGCAAATAATCTCGGTGGACTTAAGCCTTTATTACAGGACACGGAAACTGAGACATATAAAAGTGTACTAACTGAAATAAAGAATGCCATTCGGCAAAAAGCTCTGATCAATCAAGGCAAACTATTAAAAGTATTAGAGCAGATTGAACAGGAAATAGAAAATGAAAATACATATTCTATCACTGTTGAAGTGAATCTCCACTACTTAAAAAAGGAAGAAACAATTCTGACAGATGTTTTAAGACTAGAGCGTTTGTGCAAACAAGGGGGAAATTAAATGAATCAAGAAGTAAATCCGACAGAAGTAAAAAGAATACCAATTGTCGCAGTAATGCTAGTAGGTGCCTTTGTCGGGATATTAAATGAAACACTTTTAGCAACTGCATTGCCAAGTATTATGAATGATTTTGGCATTGACGAAAACCAAGTACAATGGTTAACCACTGCCTTTTTACTAACAAATGGTGTGATGGTACCAATATCCGCCTTTTTAATTGAACGATTTTCAACCAGACAATTATTTATCACCGCCTTAAGTATCTTTGCTTTAGGGACCTTTATTGCATCGATTTCTCATACATTCGAATTATTATTGATAGCGAGGATAATTCAAGCAGCTGGTTCCGGTATCATGCTTCCATTAATGATGACTGTCATGTTAAAAATATTCCCTGAAGAGAAACGTGGGGCAGCAATGGGAATGGCCGGGATTGTTATTTCCTTTGCACCTGCAATTGGACCAACTCTTTCTGGTTGGTTATTAGAGTTTTTCTCTTGGAGAGGACTATTTTACGTCGTATTACCGATCGTCATTATTGCCATTATCATAGCCATTATTTTTGTCAAAAATGTAACAGAACAAACCTATCCTAAAGTTGATTTTCTTTCCATTTTGTTATCTTCATTCGGTTTTGGTGGTTTGTTGTACGGATTTAGTAGTATCAGTGGCGGACATGGTGGAGAAGAAGCTACAGCTCAAATAAATGGACAAGCAATAGCCATTATCATTGCTGGGGCAATTATCCTTACCATATTTATCATCCGTCAAATGAAATTAAAACGTCCAATGCTCGAATTTCGAGTATTCAAATATCCAATTTTCTCGTTATCATTAATCATTACAATGATCGTGCTTATGGCTTTGATTGGTGCTGAAACGATGTTGCCATTATACATGCAAAACACAAGAGGTTTTACCGCTTTGGAATCCGGATTAATGCTATTTCCTGGTGCAGTAGTGATGGGGATTATGTCACCTGTTACCGGAATGTTGTTTGATAAATTTGGTGCGAAATGGTTAGCAGCAATCGGAATGGCCATCGTAACAGTTACTACATTCCTATTTACAAGCTTGGAAATGGATACAGCATACAGTTTCCTTGTTGTTATTTATGCAGTTCGAATGTTAGGACTTTCTTTAGTAATGATGCCAGTAATGACTGCAGGCTTAAACCAATTACCACCAGAATGGCATCCACACGGAACGGCAATGGCAAATACAATGCAGCAAGTATCTGCTTCAATCGGAACAGCGATTCTTATCACCGTCATGACTACTGCTGCTACTAATTATCAGCCAGATCAAGCAGCACTAAAAGGTTTAACAGAAGCAGAGGCTATGAACCAAATCGCCAGTAATGCTGCCATTAGTGGCTATAATAATGCTTTCTGGATAGCAACCATACTATCAATTGTCGGTCTCTGTTTATCATTTTTCTTAAAAACTAAATCACAAACAGAACAAGCAAATAAAAATGCTTAGAAATATGGAGGATGATATTGATTCATCCTCCTATTATTTTACAAATGTTTTCAAAAATATATTTCATATATCCTAAATCATGTTAAAATAGGCAATGTATGATTGAAATTAGGGAGGAATAACTTTATGGATGGAAATATAACGAAACCATTAGGATTTGGTGAGATTTTAGATCAAACTTTTCGCATTATCAAGTCAAACTTTAAGTCTTTATTTATGATTACTTTCTTTGTAATGGTGCCAATATACGCTCTTCAAGCCCTGATATTTAGCTTAACGGGTCGTGATCTTATTGTAAGTGGTGATTCGGGACAGACCCTTATTGACCAACTGCTTTCGGGTGCTGAATCTGTAACTAACACAACTATTCAAGAGGACCTAATTGCCACTTTAGTCAATTTATTAACCATGTTTGCTATGCCTATTCTCGCCGGTGCGATTACTTGGGCAGTTAAACATGCTCGAGAAGGAAAAGATTTGAGCGCCAAAGGAATGATCAAAAAAACACTACCAAGGTACTGGCCACTTCTTGGAAGCACACTGCTTTTTGCTCTTATTACATTTGCTTTACTAGTACCTTGTTTTATAGTTATTGCATTAACTAGTGTATCGTTCATGTTTACAAATCCTATTATCAGCATTGTCATCATGATTCTTTTCTTTTTAGGAGTATTTATCGGGTTAGGATTACTTTTAACGAGATGGAGTTTATACTTACCTTCAGTTCTTTTTGAAAATGTCGCACCAGGATTAACAAAGAGCTGGCGCTTAACAAAAAAACAAACATGGAAATTTTTCGGATTATTTATTATCCTGTTCATCATCACTGGCATTATTAGCAGCGTATTACAACTTCCGCTTATCTTTTTAGGAAATAGTGTATTGTTTCAATTATTAACCAATATCATTTCATTAATTACATCTATTGTATTTACGGTTGGATATGCCGTCATGTTTTTTGACTCTTCCGTTAGACAAGAAGGAACCGACTTAAAAGAAATGATTAAAGAATATGAAGTGACAGAAGAATCATAAAGGAGCTTAGCGATGTCATCTTTTCGAAAGGAACGAGAACAATTAAATGACATTTTAAATAAGGAAGAATACCAAGTCTATTATGACGACAATCGCAGCTTTTTAGAAAGAATATGGGATAAGGTATCAGACTGGATTGGTGACATACTCCAAAAATTGTTTGATTCCTTTGAACCCGCCTCCACAGCTGGCAATCTCATTATTGTCCTCATCGTGCTGCTTGTTTCAGCCGTATTTCTATTTGGGATTATCACTTTAGTGATGTTCACAGTTAGAAAAAGACGATTATCGAAACAACAACTATTTACTATACGTGAAGAATTAAATTGGCGTTATAACGATCATTTGCAGGCTTCCAAAGAATATGAATCACAAGCAAATTATCAGCTAGCTACCAGACATCAGTTTCTGGCATTGTTGTTAATATTAGATGAGAATCGTTTATTACAAGCAAAACAGTGGAAAACGAATTGGGATTATTATGATGAACTAAAGCAAAGTAATAAACCGCTAGCAGTAGACTTTTACAACCTCGCTCTATTTTTTGAAAAAGTTACATATGGTGAACAAACTATCGCAGAAGACGATTATCGAAAATATAAGGAGCAAGTAAATAGATGGATCGATTCTACTATGCAGCAGTTAGATACGAAAGAAATAGGTGAACGATAATGTTTGGTAAAAAAACATGGATAATTGGAATCATATTTTTTCTTTTGCTTATCGCGGTCAGTATATTCTCTACAAGTAATACACCGGAGCAGTATCCTCCATACCTTGCCGAATCACCGTCACCTACAGGGTTAAAGGCTATTTATACATATTTAGAACAAAATGATTATGAGGTTTCAAATGAGAAAACATTACCTTCCAAAACAGAAGATACGTTAAGAATTTTAGTTAATCCTCCAGTATTTACTGATAGTAATGTGGAGAATCACTATCTCGATTATGTACGAGAAGGCAATACGATCGTACTTGCAAAAGAAAATCCTGATGGACTGTTTAACATTCAAACAGAATATAAGATGACGGAAACGTTAAACAGTGAACCGCAAACAACAGAAATAAATTATCAAGGAGAAACACTTGAAGTTCTGCAAAACAGCTTCGTACGCTTAGCAGTAACCGATTCAGATACTGTACTGTTAAAAGATAATGCTGGTCCATTGGCAATAAAAAGAAAAATAGGTGAAGGTTATCTCATAGTACTTTTAGAACCAGCCTGGCTTACAAACGAACAAATCAACAAATATGACCATACACCTGTTGTTTTTAACCTTATTCCCTTTGATGAGACGGAAAAAGTCATTTTTGATGAGTTTAGTAAAGTAACATCGGGCGGTCTGGTATCTCATTTTGAATTGTATCCTGGCTGGGCATATGTATTACTGCTTCAAGGAATTATCATTTCTATTTTTATTTTGTGGCATCAAGGTAAACGGTTTGGCCCCATTTATCCAGTACGTGAGGAAACGGTGAGATTAAGTAATGAACGACTAAAAGCAATCGCCATTTGGCAAGTGAAAGGGAAAAATTATCAGGCATCGATCGAGTACCAGCTCGATTATTTAAAAGAAGCCATCCGTGAACGATATGGGATACCATACCATAAAAGCTGGAAGGAAAGACTGGCAGTATTAGAGGATACATTAGATACTATTACGGCTAAAGAATTACAATTCATTGCTCAAGGCATTGAAACCATTTCGAGTGGAAATTCGTTAAATAAACAAGAGTATCTTTCCTGGTCTGCAAAAATAGATAAAATAAGAGATGAGGTGGAGTAAGGATGACTCAGGCGATTACATCTTTATTAGAAAACTATGAACAACGTATTCTTGGTCAACAAAAAAACTTACGATTGTTACTGACTGCTGCTTTAGCTGGTGGTCATGTATTAATAGAAGGGGTACCAGGAACTGGAAAAACTCAGATGGTAAAGACATTAGCTCAACTATTAGATAGTGACTTTAAACGTGTTCAATTCACTCCGGATTTATTACCTAGTGATATCACCGGAAATGCTATATACAATATGAAAGAACACGATTTTCAAACATTAAAAGGGCCGGTTTTTACTAATGTTCTGTTGGCGGATGAAATAAACCGTACACCTGCTAAAACACAAGCAGCACTGTTGGAAGCAATGGAAGAAAAACAAGTTACCATTCAGGGAGAAACATATCGATTACCGAATTTCTTTTTCGTTGCTGCAACACAAAACCCTATTGAATTTGAAGGGACCTACCCGTTACCGGAAGCTCAACAAGACCGGTTTTTCTTTAAACTTAAAGTCGACTTTCCTACGTTGGAGGAGGAAACATCTGTATTACAAATGGTTATACAGGAACAAACAAATCCAGGAGAGATATCAGCGATTTTCTCCAATGATTCACTACTAGATATTCAAAAAAACGTTCAGGAAGTTAATATTAGTAATGAAATAGCTGATTACATAATGAAAATTGTTCGTAAATCTCGTGAATTAGAACATATTCAATATGGAGCAAGTACTCGTGCTGCAATTGCAATAGCAAAAACCGCTCAAGCTTGGGCATACCTTGATGGTCGTGACTATATTACACCTGATGATGTCAAAACGGTAACAATTCCAAGCTTGCGTCATCGTATTCAATTATCTCCATATGCAGAATTGGAGGGATCTGATATCGATGAAACGATTCAAGAGCTTGTGGGATCGGTTGCTGTTCCGCGATAAAGGGATTGTCCCCACAAATAAATTAATAATCTATTACGCTCTGTTTCTCTTAGCTATGTTCCTTCTGGCATTCTGGCAATTTTCGTGGTTGTTCCTTGGAATAGCTACTCTATTGATGTTAAGTCTATTAATCATAGATGCCTTCTTATTACCGAAAAAGGGAGACTTTCAGGTAGAACGTTCTATAGCTGATGAAATGGAGCGCTATGACAAACAACATGTGAGCATTCGTATTCAAAATCGGACAAATGACACGTTTTCGGTCCGACTGAAGGATGGTATACCAGCATCATTTCAAACTATTTTCCCCTTTAATCAGCAGGTTCCAAGTGGGAAAACTGTTGATATTATCTATGAAGTATTTCCACAAACAAGAGGTAAATATCTGATAGATAAGGTATATCTTCGTTTCAAGACAAAAATAGGGCTCTGGGAAAAACAATTCACCTATGACTTACCTAACGAAGTAAAGGTAATTCCTAACCTTTCAGAGACAAAAAGATATTTAGAAAGTGCACAAAAATATTTATTACATGAAGGAATAAAAATCCGGAAAATGCGCAGTGGTGTCGGTGAATTTTCCAAAGTTAGAAGTTATGTAGTTGGTGACGATCCACGTAAAATAAATTGGCGTCAATCCGCTAAATTACAAGATATGATGACTAATGAATTCGAACCAGAACATGGAAAGAATGTAACGATCTTACTTGATTGCGGTCGCATGATGGGCGTCGAATTAGAGGAAGGAAACCGTTTGGAAAAATCTATAGAAGCAGCTATCACACTTGCTGCTGCCGCATTAAAAAATGGCGATCAAGTAGCTGTCATCGCTTTTTCTAAAGAAATTAAAGCAGTGGTTCCTAGTGGAAAAGGATTAGAACATTTAGATACGATCTTACAAATGATTTACGCTATTGAAGTTGATGCACAAGAATCTAACTATCCGCTTGCCTTACAGTATGCGCAATCCATCCAGCGAAAACGAAGTATGATGGTGCTTTTCAGTGATGTTCAAACATTTGCGAATGAAGATTATCAATTATTTTATATGAGAAAAGTAAGAAAAAAACACCTTTTTGTTTTACTGGGCATTAAAGACCGGCTGCTACAGGAACAAATAAGAATGAAACCCGACAGTACTTTATCAGCAATGGAAAAAAGTGTCGCACAAAAACAATATTTAGACCAAAAACAAGTGATCAATAAATGGGAAAAGCATGGATTACCAATGCTAGAAGCACCTGCTGAACGTTTAGCAGTTACCTCTGTTTCCCATTATATTGAAACACTAAACCGTGGACTGCTGTAATGCTCTTTTTTGTAATAGAAAATGGCCAATTATCATATATGCAATCAGACCAATGGCCGTCGTTATTGCTACTGCATACTTCATTTCTAGTGAAATATCAGCAGGTGTGATAAATCCTTCGATGGTACCGGCTATGACAAATAAAGGAATGGTCCCTATCAACAGCTGGACTGATCTTACTGTTTGCGTTTTTAGTCGGTACCCTCTCGAATGATTCCCGGGCACAAATAATTTATACCCCATTAAAAGCCCAGCACCACCTGCTATAAAAATAGCAATTAATTCAATCACTCCATGCGGGACTATATAAGCCCAAAACACGTAAGAATTGCCATAATTCCAAAAAAGGCCTGCAATAGCGCCAACAATAATACCATTATAAATCAATACATATACGGTCAGTAATCCGAACGTTATACCACCGGCAAACGCTAGAATAGCAACTCGAATATTATTGACCATAATTTCTGCTGACATAACAGGCGCATCTACTGCAGCTGGATCTTCGCCTAGTGATTCAGGTTCAAATGACTGTGCCATCTTTTCTGGTAGAATACCATATAAATGCGCTGGATTTTCAACTACAGCTACAAAACTTGCAATACCACCAAAACAAAATAAAAGCATGGCAATAACAATCGCCTTCCATTGTTCTAGTAATAAGCCTACAAATTTACCGGAAAAGAAATGATAGGCTTGTTTCCATGAAGAATGTTGAGATTGGTATAATACGTTATGTGCTTTTCCGACTAATTCATTTAAATAATTCGTCACATCCTCATTCGGAAAATAAGTTTGGCTGTATGATAACTGTCTAACAACTTTTTGATATGTATGTTGAAACTCCTCAAGTTTTTCACTGGTCTTTTTCTTTGGTAATTGGGTTATTAGCTTCTCAAGCCGTTCCCAATCTTGACGGTGCTGTTTAATGAATTGATTTAATTGCATATTATCACCTTTTTTACTAGCATTTTACTTTATTATAATGGAAAATGGTCTTAATGAACAGTATAGAAACATACTCTTCGTATGGAGAAAATGATAAGAAAGAGGTTTAACATGGAACAAGAACAGTTAAAGGTCAAAACACCCGAATATGTCTCTCTGCAATTTCAACTAGCTGGCCTAGGATCAAGATCAGCTGCACATATTATTGACTATACAATAATATTATTAACTCAGTTTTTAATAATAGTTCTATTATTTTTAGCGTTTAATAGTAGTTTAAATGATTTGTTTTTAGGACATCTCGAAAGCGGCATATTAGCTATTATCATTATCATGATTTTTTTACTGCAATTTGGCTACTTCATCTTCTTTGAATACTTCTGGGGAGGCCGTACAATTGGCAAGAGATTGTTAGGTATCCGAGTTATACAGGAAAATGGACATAATATTACATTCCTTTCCAGTATCATTCGAAACTTTGTAAGGTTAATAGATATGTTGCCAGGTCCATATGCTATTGGGATTATTATGATTTTTTTCCACTCTAAACATAAGCGGTTAGGCGATTTAACAGCAGGAACAATTGTTGTGCATGAAAGACGAAAAAAGACGCTTAAACAATCGCCACTTGAAAAATATATCGATCAACTTGGAATTCAAAAGGAAGATTTACAACTAGAAGCATACCATTTGAAACAATTTAATCAAAAGGATTGGCGACTTTTACAGACCTACGTGCACCGAATAACCGATATGGATATCCAAGAAAAAAGCGCTCTGACCATGCAAGTCAGCAAGATTCTCTTACCTAAAATTGAAGAACAAATCAAGGATAGTAAGAGAAGTAAGGAAGTATTGTTATTAATGCTTTATTTACAACTAAAAGATGAATGGGAATACGCTTAATGATAAAAAGGATAAAAGCCCATAAAGATGGGTTTTTATCCTTTTTCATTTCTTAGTTATTGTAATGGATCAGGGAACCTGGTACTAGGTCAATTCCTAGTACCATCCACACGATTAGCATTAATGTCCAAATGACGAAGGCTTTTTCTCAACCTTTGTTAAACCAGCTGCGTCTTCTTTACCTAAATCTTCCGGACCTAAAAACATTTCAGTTAAAACTCCTTTAACCAAAACAAAAAACCCCCTGAATAAAATCAGAAGGTTCTATTTTATCTAGTCCTACTTCCTTGACTAGTTGCTCATCTCATTTTTTTACCAGCAATTGCTGGTTGTACTTGTGAACTGGGTGTTTCTAAATTCATATCTACTTTTAGTTTTTTTCTACGGGACGTAACTTTTTCAATCGCAGATAAAACTAGAAAAGTAAGCAGAATAGTTAAAGAAACCATGTATAAAGAGGTAACCATAGCCAACTATCCCCTTTCCTAAAAAAATTTTCTCATTTATTAATGAATTCAAGTATATAGTACCATATATTTACGATTTGTAAACATATATTACGAAATTCTTTTAAATTCTTTTTCATTCTCCGCATTTTCCTCAATTGCTCTAAATTTGCAATCAATTCGTAATATATAGAAATGCGATTATATCACCATTTTTATAAATAAAGTGAATATTTATTCATGATAATTTAGAATTTTCTGATAATTCGTATCATATCAGTGCTATGATACGTATATACAAATAGACTAATTAAAAAGGAGTTGAATGGAAATGAACAATCATGAAATTGACTTTACATTATACGGGGATGATATGCAATTTGTAGAAGTGGAGTTAGATCCACAGGAGACGGTGATTGCTGAAGCAGGAAGTTTAATGATGATGGATAATGACATCTCAATGGAAACGATCTTTGGAGATGGTTCTTCTAATCAAGGCGGACTGGTCGGTAAATTACTTGGTGCTGGAAAACGAGTTATTACAGGTGAAAGTTTATTTATGACAACTTTCACAAATCAAGGTGTAGGAAAGAAACATGTCTCTTTTGCTTCTCCTTATCCAGGAAAAATCGTACCAATGGATCTAAGTGAACTAAACGGTAAAATTATATGCCAAAAAGATGCTTTCCTAGCTGCAGCTAAAGGAGTTGCAGTTGGTGTGGAATTCCAGCGAAAAATCGGGACTGGTTTCTTTGGTGGAGAAGGATTTATTATGCAAAAGTTAGAAGGAGATGGCATGGCATTTGTTCATGCCGGAGGTACCATCCACAAACGTGAATTACAGCCTGGGGAAAAATTACGTGTCGATACAGGATGTTTAGTTGCTATGACAGGTGATGTAGATTATAACATTGAATTTGTAGGTGGAATCAAAACAGCACTTTTTGGCGGTGAAGGGATTTTCTTTGCTACACTTTCAGGACCTGGAACTGTATGGGTACAATCATTGCCATTCAGTCGCCTTGCAAGCAAAGTATTTGCTGCACTACCTGAGAAAGGTGGAAATAAAGGCGAAGGTGGTATTGGCGGAGTTTTTGACTTATTTAATAAGTAATAAGAAAAGCTTAATGCGCCCGCTTAGAAATGTAGTGACTTCAGAGTCTACTGAGATAAAGGGATTACAGTGATGTTAGACAAGTGAATAATTAACTATTGGTTAATTATTTTACTTTCATTGTGTTTATTTCTCAATGCTCGACAATCAGATAAATTGATCGGAGGAAATTGGAACTCAATTAACTGAACGATTAGAAGATCATGTATTCCTAACAAAATCGATGATGATACTGAAGATGCGGTGGATGATGTAATCACCTGTGGTTCCTAACATGTATATTCACAAAGGAGACGGGGACAAAAGTGATTTGATACAAATAAAATCTAAACGATTATGCGCATTCTACGATTTGAAATTGTTATTGTTCGAATTATTCAATTGAACTATTGATCAAATAATGCTCCCCGTAACTCTGGTGTCAATTTTGAAATGGTTTGAACTGCTAAACATTCGCTTCGGCTACCCGCTTCCCTTTCCGCGGGGTTTTATCTTCAGCTAACTTTTCCAAGCAAAGGCCGCTCGGAAAAGTGGATCTTCAGAGAAAACATTCCCACAGGAGTGAAAGCGGGCGCCTCCGCTTAAAAAAAGTTCTACAACGTTTAGGACAGTTAGCTTTTTGACTTCCGAAAAGATTAGCTATAAATCAAGAAATCAGAGTTGGAATTCTACTACTGACACCGATTGTAGAACTTTTTTAGCGCAGGCGCCCACTTCGACTCCTGGGGGATCAGCGTGATCTGAAGATCCACTTTTGTAAAGTGAATTTCTTTACAAAAGTTAGCTGAAGACACGTCCCTCGGAATGCGAAGTGGGCAAGCCGTAGCGGTTTTCAAGCATTTTATAAATGTCAAAATTACCACTATTCCTATTGTGCATTTTCAGTCGCTGCGCATAACCTTCTTATGTTCATTTTAATTCATTACATTATTCGTCTTAGGAGTGGAAAAATTGTTTTGTCCCAGCCTCCTTTAACATTAATTTATTGAGTAACGGTGATACTTCCGTTTTTCGTACTTAATTTTACTAAATTATCTCCATCACCAATTACGGTATTGTAATCAGAGTTACCAAACAAATTCACCCTACCGTTCTTCACTTTTGTATCAATGATAGCATTGGTAGGTTCTTTTTCAGTCTGTATCTTAATTCTTCCATTGTCAGTCTCAAAATTAATATTGCGATTCAATTCCGCTGTTACGAGAGAAATTGATCCGTTATTCGCTTTGGCATTCAATTCTCCCTCGACGTTTTCAAGATCGATTTTGCCGTTGGAAGTTCTCAGTTGGTATGAATCTGCTACAATATCTTTAAGCTCTACTTTTCCATTTTTTGTTTCTACATTTACCTCGTTTACCATTAAATCTTCCGCTTGTAGGCTTCCATTACTAATATCAACTGCTAAACGTTGATATTCTTGTTCAGGTATATAGACTGTTAATGTACGTGAGCTATTAAAGAAATTAAAACTAAACCATTTCCCCATTTCGTTATCTGTATGAATCGATAATGTATGATTATTTTCCTCTACAACTAATTCCGTTTTAGAATGACTATCTTCTTTACCTGTCAGTTCAACCGTTGGGACTGGATCAGTTGTCGGTATTACTTCTACTTTTTCATTTTGCATTTCGATTTCAATGTCAGTAATTTCAGTACTTTCTATTTTCTTCGTTACAGCAAGAGTTGTTGGCTCATAAAACTGATAAGATATGATGCTGCCGATTCCACCCACTAGTAATAACAAGCAGGCAATCATAAGGAGTCTCTTTATATTTATCATGATTTCATCCCACCTTTAACAAGATTTACATTATAATTCAAATATTTGATCAGACCTTTTGTCGAGAATCGGGTGACATAAAGCATTCCAATCAGAACTAATAACCCGACTCCACATAGTGTAAGAGAAAAGAACATATCAAAAAATTCAAAAGTACCAGGAAAAGCAACTAAATTAACTAAGAACAATATTGGCGACAGTAAGAATGCCCCACCCGATATCCATCCGGCCACAATCAAACTGACTAAAGCGATAAATGGACCGAGTACAATTATTAGGTTAAAGAAGCTTAATCCGATAACAGCCCAAACAGCTTTTAATACATTGCCTGCTGATGAAGTGGATTCAACTTTTTCTACATAGTAACTAGCTAATAGTTCTTTCTCAATCTGACTTGGTGATCCTAACGAATGTGCGATTTCTTCTTCTGTCTTCCCTTCTGCTTTACCAACCTCAAAGTGTTCGCTGAAATCCTGCAAAATATCTTGCCTTTCTTCTTTCGTCAGCTTTTGTAACCTTTTATCTAAATTTGATAGAAAATCCTTTTTATTCATTACTAACACCTTCCTTTATAATATAATTTACCCCTTCTGAGAATTGCCGCCATTCCTTGAGTAAATCATGCAGATAATCTCTTCCTTTATCCGTTAATTTGTAGTATTTACGCGAGGGTCCTTCCAGTGATTCCTGCAAATATGTTGTAAAGTACTCCTCCTTCTTCAATCTCCTCAATAAGGGATAAACAGAACCTTCTGATATAGCAATTTGATCTGATATTTTTTTTACAAGTTCATAGCCATAATGATCCTGCTTATTCAATAAAGCAAGTACACATAACTCTAGCGCTCCTTTTTTAAATTGGATATTCATATTCACTCACCTCCATTTTTCTAACTACTATACATTGAACAGTACTGGTATATAAATAGTACTAATAAGTACACTATACCATCAGCTACTGTACAATGCAAGGTACTATTTTTCTGAAAGTTTATCTTGGGCATAACCCCTAATTAATATTTATTGAGCGGACATTTAGTGCGTTATTGGAATGAAAATCACTTGTTTTTCCATGTTAGCGGACATTGAATCCCTTATTTGGTTCATTTCAGTCTCCATTAGAACTATTTTCGATGAATAGCGGAATAGATGTCCGCGACCACCCTAAAACTGGCACTTTTGTCACAAATAGCGGAACAAATGTCCTCACTCATCCCAGATTTACTTAGGAGTCCACGTTATTTCGCAGCCTATGGCATAAAAGATGATTTTAGGCATTAAAAACCCCCCTTTGTTTTTCCTAAAAACCAGGGGGGTTTTTAATCCTTTAACATTGCTTTAATTCCTGCGATATTAATTCCTTGATCAATCAGTTCTTTAATTCTCTTTAATCGTTCGATATCCTGCAAAGAAAAAATTCTTCTGTTTCCTTCATTTCGAGCTGGGGAGATTAAACCTTGTTCTTCATAGTAACGAATTTGCCTTCCACTTAATTTTGTCAGTTCTTTTACAACACTAATCGGAAAGGTGGCCATATGATCTGGTATATCGTGATTCACTTTCATTTCCTCTCCTTTCAGAATTAAGGCAAACTAGCAATATGCGTATAAATATCCTTTAAATTCGTGAAGCCCATTTCTTCTACTTTTTTCATATGTTCTGACCATAATTTAGCAGTTGCTGCAGCATCATATAGCGCATGGTGTCTACGACCAATATCCACTCCATAATGATCACACCACTCATCTAATGTAACAAGTGACACTTCTGGTGAAACAACCTTTGTTAAAAAAGAAGTATCAATAATGCGATGCTGGAAACTTGTTTTTAGCGCAGTCCAGCTAGCATGTTTCATAAATTGCTTCTCATGGCTTGAGTGGTGGGCAATTAAAGTATCACTACGAACAAATTGGAAGAATTGCCTTAGTACTTCTGGCAAAGGCTCCGCTTGACTTAGCTCTGATGCAGTGATCCCAGTCAAAGCTGTAATTTCTTCTGAAGGAGGTAATTCCGTATAGACCGTTTTATAAAATAACTGGTCTTTTAGAATTTCTGATCCTTTCATTTTCACTGCACCAATGGAAAGAATTCGATCCCCATTGTAAGGATAAAAACCAGTTGTTTCAATATCAAACACTACCACAGCTAATTCTTTAAAAGGGGTGTTTAAAACATCTTTTTGCTTCAATTCTCTTTGTAAATTACGCATATAGGCAATCTTTCTTGCGTCCGTTTGACTTGTTACAGGGTTCATGTCACTCATTTTCCCTGACATCTGTTTAATAAATTGAAGCATTTGATTCATTACCATTTAGAACACTCTTTTTCTATCGTATTTTTTGTTCGCTCAAACAGCTCTCCACCCTTTTTCATGTATTCCTTCAACTCCTGTTTGTCTTTTTTTGATAACTTCTTTAAAGGAATATAATGCACTTCTTCATATTCAACTGCATTTTTTGTGAACTGGAATTTAAAAGCTAACAAACTTTCAAATAGTATCTGATACTCTGTTAAAAAAGAGTATTTTGCCGTAAGCGCTGTAAATCTCTCGACAGTAGGTGCTTTCATTATTTGATTACATAACACTAATAGTCGAAGTGCATTAACAAACGGAAACATTGCAGTGGTTTTGATATTTATTTGACCGGTTCTTTTTCCTGATTGTTGTGGCAATAACTGACCGAAAACTCCGACACCTTTTTGAATAAATCCTACATTATCAATTAGTCTATTCATTATTTCTGGATAACTTTGAATATATGAAAAAGCGACTTGTTTTACATCATCTAGCAATTTTGCTTCACCTAAAAAAAAGCGAGAATCAATGAATGTTGAAAAATGACGTAACGATTGCCAAGTTTCTTCATCAAGCCAGTCTATGACTTGCTGTTTCCATTCATCAATCGGTTTTGTCCATCGTGATTCTGATGCCATCACTTTGCCATCACATCGCTCATAACCTACTTTCTCCAGTCCATCCACAATCTCTTCGCCTAGTTTTTGGAAATAGTCTTGGTGTTGGCTTGATCCATCGAAAACAATGCCATGATCCTGGTCACTCCAAACCGATTGTTCTTTTCTGCCCGCACTACCCATTAGAAAAAAAGCGAAGGGAGCAGGGACTTCACCCTGCTCTTCCTCAAACTTTTCCATCGCTAATTGTACAGTTTTTAGCATTAAATCATCGTGAAAGTTATTTAATTGTTCATGGTCTATTTGTTCATGAATGTGTTGTTCACGCCATTTCTTTATGTCTTCGTAACTCATGACGGAGGTCCTCTCCTTTATCGAAGAACTATGCATTACTTCGCCTGTTGTTCATCAGGATGTGGAATGTTCTCAGGATAACCATAGCTACCATGCTCACTCATGTCAAGACCTATGATCTCTTCTTCCTCAGAAACTCTCAAGCCTCCCATTACTTTATCCATCACTTTAAGGATAATGAATGATACAACAAATGCATATGCACCAGATGCTACAACACCTAAGATTTGAACACCTAATTGTTCGAATCCACCATCATAAAATAACCCTGGTAGACCCCAATCCATTCCAACAGATAATTCATGTGTTGCAAAGAAACCTGTTGAAATCGTTCCCCAAACACCGACAGTACCGTGAACAGACAGTGCGAAAATCGGATCGTCAATACGTGCACGATCAAAGAATCTCATACTTGCGTAAACAATAAGACCACCAATTGCACCAATTACTACAGCTGCCCATGGTTCAACGAAACCACAAGATGCGGTAATAGCTACAAGTCCTGCTAATGCACCATTCAATGTCGTTGGAACATCTGCTTTTCCTGTAACTGCCCAAACTAACAACATTGCTGCGATTGCACCAGCTGCCGCTCCTAATTGTGTATTTAAAATAACATAACCAAAAAATGCATCACTCACACCAAATGTACTTGCACCATTAAATCCGAACCAACCTACCCATAGCAGTAATACCGCTAGTGCTGTGTAAACTTGGTTATGACCTGCTAACTCATTAGAAGAACCATCTTTATTATATTTACCAATACGAGGTTTTAAGATAATCGTTGCCGCTAATGCCGCCATTGCACCTGTTAAGTGTACAACTGTTGAACCAGCAAAATCTTGTTTACCGTGGTCAGCTAACCAACCACCGCCCCAAATCCAGTGTGCAACCACCGGATAAACTAGAGCTGAGAATAATACCGCAAATATAACATATGCTGATAATTTTGCACGTTCAGCGAAACCACCAAATGCAATGGTTAAAGCGATAAGTGCGAACATCATTTGGAACATAAAATCAACTGCTGGGGATAGCCCTTCTTCACTAAATGATGTGTCACCATAGAAGAAATCAGATAAACCGATAAACCAGTTACCTTCTCCATATATAAAGCCCCAACCGACAGCCCAGAATACTATTGATCCGATTCCAATAGTGAAAATTGTTTTTCCTGCAATGTGGCCAGCGTTTTTCATTCTAGTAGAACCAGCCTCAAGTAAAATAAATCCACCAATCATTAATAAAACTAAAAAAGTACCAATAATGACCCATAAATTATCCATAAGTACAGTATCCATAATCTTTTTCCCTCTCCTTGTAAATTTTATTAACATCAACTGTTAGATATATTCTAAGCCGAAACCAAATACTTCACAATTTTTGTGTAAGGATATCTAACAGGGTTTTTAGGAGAAGGTCTTTTGGACCAGTCCGACAAGGGAAAAGTCCTGTATCTTCAGTTAAAAGCACAAGCTTGCATAAAAAAACACCCCCTTCCGACCAAACTTGGGGGTGGGGGTGTTTTGTGTTATTGTATTTGATCTAGTAATTGATATGCTTCTTCCTCAGATTTCACATTTAACAGTTGCTCTCTAAATTGATCATCCATTAATTTTCTGGAGAGCATTTGCAATATTTTTAAATGAGCATCGCCTTCTGCATGTTTTGGTACGGCAATCATAAAAATCAGCTTCGCAAGGGAGTCATCAGCGCTATGCCAATCTACACCATCTCTTTGTATACCGAACACGACACGCGGAGCTTTTACTGCATCTGATTTACCATGTGGGATAGCCACATTCATACCAATACCTGTAGAGCTTTCTGCTTCACGGTCTAATATCGCTTTTCTGAAATCTTGTTTAGAAGTTAACACATCGTTAGCATCTAATTTTGCAATCATTTCATCAATTACATCATCTCTGTCATTTGCTTTTATATCTGTATCAATTAATTCGACATTTGTAATGTCTGTTAATTTTTTAATTTCTTCTATAGATTTGGAATTAGGAGTATTATTTGTTTTCTCTTCTTCTACTGTTGCTGATTCTTCCATTACTGGATTATCAACATCTTTTCTTAGTAATTTAAGCATGAATGCCGTCACAATCGCACCAACAATTATCGCAACAAAGAACATAATGACATTGTCCACAGCACCTAATATCCCAACAATTGGACCACCGTGTGCTACCCTGTCTCCTACATTACTTAACATCGCCACAACTGAACCTGTCATCGAACCAACCATAATACTCGGGATGACACGTAACGGATCCTGTGCAGCAAAAGGAATTGCACCCTCCGTGATACCGAAGAAACCCATCGCTAAAGATGCCTTACCAGTCTCTTGTTGTGCTTGTTCGAATTTATTTTTAAACATTATCGTTGCTAAACCTAAACCAATTGGAGGTACAGCAATTGCCACAGCGATAGGTCCCATAATTTCATAGTTACCTTCCCCAATCATGGCAGCACCAAATAAGAAGGCAACTTTATTTACCGGACCACCCATATCAAAGGAAATCATAGCACCTAAAATGAGCGCCAATAAAATCGAGCTTGTTCCTTGCATACCTGAAAGCCAGCCTGTTAGTGATTCAAATACTTGTGCTACTGGAGCACCAATTAATAATACAAAAAGGAGACCTACTATTAAACTTGAGAATACCGGTATAATAATAATCGGCATAATCGGTTGTACCATCTTCGGCACTTTAATTTTCTTAATCCATAACGCCACATAACCTGCTAAGAAACCTGCAATAATACCACCAAGAAAACCTGCACTAGCTTCACTTCCGTAAAAACTACCATTAGCTGCGATATAACCACCTATCATACCCGGGGCTAAACCTGGTCGATCTGCAATACTATAAGCAATATAACCAGCCAAGATTGGTACCATAAAGCTGAATGAAGCAGCTCCAATCGACTCTATCGTTTTCCAAAATGAATCTTCTGGTATCACAATACCGCCTTCACCAGGATTACCTCCGATGGTTAAAGCAATCGCAATCAATAAACCACCGACAACAATAAATGGCACCATAAATGACACACCATTCATTAAGTGACGGTAAATTGGATTTTGCTTCGTACCTTCTGAAGCAGTTGGCATTTTTTCTCTTTTGCCACCTTCTTCTCCATGATGTACCGGTGCATCATCACTTAACGCTTTTTCAATTAAGCTTTTAGGATTTCGAATCCCTTCCTGTACGCCTGCTGCAACTAATTTCTTCCCAACAAAGCGAGACTTCTCAACCGCTTTATCCGCAGCAATAATTATTGCATCTGCTTCTTCTATTTCAGAAGCAGTCAATTCATTTTCTGCCCCAATCGAGCCTTGCGTTTCTACTTTAATATCAATATTCATTTCGTCTGCTGCTTTTTCCAAATTCTCAGCAGCCATATACGTATGCGCAATCCCATTAGGACAAGATGTAATCGCTAATACTTTAGTCATACAAAACACCTTCCCTTGTTGTAATTACTCATAGTATACCCCTAATTCGACAAATCAAAATAAAAGAAACTTACCACTACTTCCGGCAAAAATGATTTTTTTAGTCGCTGGTACAAGGGAAAATGAATCATTTATTATCAATGAGAACAAAGAAAGCCAAAAGAGAAGGACATCCGCTCGAAATGAAATAATAAAGTTTACTGTAATAAAACATATTCGGGATTCGCTCACTCGTATTGCTGGGTGAATCCCTTAAAAAACCGGATAATCGGGATTCGCTCTCTTGTATCGCTGAGTGAATCCCTTAAAAAACCGAATAATCGGGATTCGCTCTCTTGTATTGCTGGGTGAATCCCTTAAAAAACTGGATAATCGGGATTCACTCTCTTGTATTGCTGGGTGAATCCCTTAAAAAACTGGATAATCGGGATTCGCTCTCTTGTATCGCTAGGTGAATCCCTTAAATAGATGATTGTTGTGACAAGCTTCGATATGCAGTTTATTCTTCTGAAACGTCTAATAGCATTTCTAATAATCATCAGATAGTGGATATTTCCATAAAATAGGATATGTTAAAGTGAATAACTGAGATAAAAGATGAGAACTCACGCATTTTAGTATTCCCTCCCCTATCAAAGATCCTTGCAATTCCTAGAACTGCAAGGATTTTTTAATCTATTAGAGTTAAAAATGTCTCTACATCTGTAACTCCAGTTAGTTTAGCAACCTTCTCCGGATTACCTGCCAACTTTGATAACTGATGAAATAGTCTTCTTCTTTTATCGGATGACTCCTGTTTCAACACAAGAAAGAAAATAAGTGAAACCGATTCTGTTCCCCACATGATTGGTTCTTTTAATGTTGCTACTACTATGGTAGATTCTCTTACTAAATTCGGATCACCATGTGGGATAGCAATACCTCCACCAATCGCGGTTGCCGCGGCCCGTTCGCGGATTAGAGCTTGATGCCCATATTCCCCTTCTACCAGACCATCATAAACTAATCTCTCTGCCAATTTCTCTATCAATTCGAAACGATGTTCTATTGCTAAATTCAAAAATATATAATTTTCTTTCAAATAGCTTCTTAATACAGAAGCACTATTACCTTGGCCCTTTGCCAGCAATGCATTTTGAAGCTTATGTTTATCATGCTCATTAAAAAGAGGTGTAATAGTCACGTGTGGAGGATCTTCGTCATCTAAAGGCATAGTGGAAACAATCAGATCTACTGATTGCTCTTTTAAAAATAGCTTCAACTTGTTTTGTGGAAGAGTCGCAACAATTTCAATTTCCTGAAATGACGCAGCAATTTTCGAATGTAGTATTTCTGATACACCAATACCCATATGACACACAATTATTATTTTTTTATTATACTGACGTTGACCTCTAATTCGTTCCACTGAAGCCTGATAGTGCAATGTTAAAAATGCCACTTCATCTTCTGGTATTTCAAATGGCAATTCTTCCTCCATATCCTGTAATGCGGTAATTAAAGCATCAAACATAAACGGGTACATTTGTTTTATATCTGATGCTAACGGATTTTGTACTGGGAGTTTATATGTCAAGCGGTTGATAACGGAATAAAGATGAATTTTTAGCCCTTCTTTTAATGTTTCATCATTTCCAAAAGGCATTAATGCTAAGACACTCAGTCGTTTTGTTAATACATCGGTTAGCCATTCTGCTTGCTGATCTACACTAGCATCGAAACCTGATGCCTCCCCATGCCTTTCCTGAAATTTCGCTCCAAGAAATTGCATTGTTAAGTAGACCTTTTCATGTTTTGGTACTGTAAGGAGAAAGATATCCTCCAACTCTTCTACTAATTTTTTAATCCACTCATATTCTTTCTTCTTTGTTATGAATGATAAATGATCTTCACTTATTTCCACCCTATGGTTCGTCTTCAATCTTTTCATCATTACAATCATATAGATCTTTAAATTCTTTATACTTTCATCGGTTAAAGGAATATCATAATTTTGAATAAAGGTTAAAAAAGATTGATCCAATGCTCGTCGTTCGTGCTCTTGTACTTGTTGATACATAAAAGAGTCAGATTGTTGGTTTTTCTTTTGTTTATAATAATCGATTTGCTGGATTGCTATTCTGATGTCTTTTTCTTCAGCTTGTACTACAATACCAACTTTTTGTTTGGTCTGAATCTGTACATTTCTAGTTTTTAACCACGCTTCCATCTCGTTAATAACTTTTTTTATAGTCGTATGTGAGACAAAGTAACGATCTGTTAAGTGTTGAATGGAGATATTTTCATGAATAAGAAGCTGATATAATATTTCTTTTTGCTCTGCAACATCTAACATATTTTTTGTTATATTACTCTCAGACTGAATCAATGATAAAATTTCCTGCTTTTCATCCTTAGAAATTTCAATGGATACACCAACACCAGGCTTCCTTATCAATCGGCCGTTACTATGATTATTCAAGAAGCTTTCCACCACTTGCAAATCATTTCGAATTGTTTTCTCTGAACAGTCCAGTTCTTTGGCAAGGCCTTGGACTAGGACTACTTGACTATCGGCTAACAATAAGTTTCTTAATAGGAATCGTTGCCTCTCCTTCATGAAATCACCTCCATCTCCTACACAACATTACTATAGATCATATTCTATCGCAATGGCAATAAACAAGAAAAGACACTAACGGAAATGTTAGTGCCTTCTGCTTCTCTATTTACATTATAGCAACCTTCCGAATACATAGGTAATCAAAAACCATAGAATTCCAAAGAAAATAATTAAATAGGTAATATATTTAATCGCAGCAACGCCAACTTTACTAGAGTCTGATTTCTTTTCTTTTCTCTCTACTTCAACATTTTTATCATGTGTCATATATCATTCTCCTCTCTTTAGTAGCGTTACTGATGTAATACCACTGAGAGAGAATGTGAAACAATCTGCTTTGAAATTAGGAAAAAAGTATTAGCACACAAAAATCTTGTGTGCTTGTTACACTTATTTCGCTCTTATTTGATCTTGAAAACCTATTTCTTTATGTGATCCATCACAGAATGGCTTGTTTTTGGATGCGCCACATCGACATAGTGAAAACTTTGGCTTTGTTTCAAACGGATTCCCTTCCGCATCCACTAATTCGACATCTCCTGTTACTAAAATGGATCCATTGTCTCTAACTTTTAATTGTACTTTGTTGTTCCCTTCACTCATCTTTTATTACCCCCTTTATAAATTTTACCGACTTTATTCTCTTCTGTCCATCATCTCTGTATAAAATCTTATGCTTGTTCACACATTAAAATGAAAGGCGGGATGAAAAATGGAAAATAATGAACATATAAATTATTTTGATCAATCAATTGCAGACTTCAAACGTGGCACCACTAGAATGGAAGAGTACTTGCCTGAAATGACTAGAGGATATTTTCACTTTACCGAAGAAGCATTTAAAGCCGGGACAATTGGTAAAAAAGAAAAGCAGCTCATGGCTCTAGCGATCAGCATTTATGCACAAGACGAGTATTGTATCATTTATCACACAAAGGGTGCTGTGGAAAACGGAGCTAGTGAGGAAGAATTAATGGAGACTCTTGCGGTTAGCGCTGCACTAGGTGGTGGGGCAGCCTTCGCCCAAGCAGTAACCCTAGCAACAGACTCCTACGCGCACTATCAGCAAAAATTGCATTAAAAAGGTCTCCCGACAACGAGTGGATTCATGCTGTTGATTAGCGGAAACTTTCTCCGACTATGATTATGGATAAGTGCTAACATACACTTCCAAAGAAAAGCTTAAAACCCACAGGGTTTTAAGCTTTTTTTAGGCAGGTCTTTTACAGTTCAAAGGGTGTCTCTTGATAAACATAATAATTCAACCAATTAGAGATCAATATATTGGAATGTGTGCGCCAGCGTAATTTTGGTTTGCGCTTTGGATCATCATCCGGGTAATAGTTTTCCGGTATCATCGGGTTCAAGCCAGCAGCCGTGTCCCGATCATACTCTTTCTTTAATGTTAAAGCATCATATTCGGGATGGCCTGTAACAAAGATTTGTTTCCCATCTTTCGAGGCTATCATATACACCCTTGCTCGCTCCGATTCACTTAATATTTTCAGATTCGGGACTTTTTCAATATCTTCTTTTCGGATATCAGCATGACGGGAATGTGGCACTAAAAACTCTTCATCAAAACCACTGACTAACTTTTCCCGCGGATCATTAATTGTATGTGTATAAATACCTGATAATTTTTCAGGCATTATATACTTATCCACTCCATAGTGATAGTACAGTCCAGCCATTGCTCCCCAACAAATGTGCAAGGTAGAGGTTACGTTCGTCTTACTCCACTCCATAATTTGAGACAGCTCTTCCCAATAATTCACTTCTTCATAAGGTAATTTTTCTATTGGTGCTCCAGTGATAATTAATCCATCATATTTATTGGCCTTTACATCATCAATAGATTTATAAAACTGCTTCAAATGTTCTGTTGAGGTATTCCTAGATGTATGCGTGCTTGTATGCAATAATCCGACCTCTATTTGCAATGGGCTGTTCCCCAATAAACGTAATAAGTGTGTTTCAGTTTGTTGCTTCAATGGCATTAAATTTAATATTAATATTTTAAGAGGCCGAATGTCTTGTTTAAATGCCCGACTTTCATCCATAACAAAAATATTTTCTTCTTGTAACTTATTCTTAGCTGGTAATAAATCCGGCACTTTGATAGGCATTTTCTGTGACTCCTTTTTAATTATAATTCACTTAAATACAAAAAATTCACGATAAGACTTATTTTACCTATATTTCGACTTAAAATAAAGGGAAATGTTTTAAAATTCTGACATATTATATTTCTGCTATTATGGTAAAAAAGGATGCCTTTTAAACTTAAGGCATCCTAACTATTACGACATCCATTTTGGTGGTGTATCTTTCCCCCAATAAACTTCTCCTATTGAAATATGTTCTTCAAATTGATCGTCTTGTAAATGATAGTGGAATTGAAAATAATAACCGTCTTGCGGTCTTTTTAACCGATTTACATGAAACTTAGCAACATCTTCTTTTTCTTTTGCATTGTATAAATTAAAAATACGCTCACCGTATCCGGCAGAAGGCTTTTCGGCAACCATTAAGTATTGGCTTTCCTCTTCACCAATTTTTTCATACAATCCATCTAATACCATTTCAAGATTCGGTAAGACTACTTGATTTACATCATTATTCACTTTTGCCGAAATTTTTGTGCCTAATTTTGCTTGCACTTGCTCTTTAGCAAGATTGTTTAATTCTTGCAGATAAAGTTGACTAGAGTCTTCAAGAACGAGGTTTTTTTCTGTTATTGAATCTTCTATTTCAGCTTTTGGCCGGTCTTCACTTGGCTCTATGTCCTTTTTACCTACACCTACATCAGCGTCAATATAGATCGGCGGAACATATAAACCAAGTGTTAAGATTGTCACTAATAAAACGGTTAATTTTTTCATCCACATTTTCATCTCGATCGAACTCCCTCACATCGACTTACTAAAATTTTATCACGTTTTACTAATTTGTCCATACATGTAAAGGGCTTTTTCATTTTTTACATAAATTTTACTTATGTCTGTGCTAAACTTTGTCGTGGAATTTCTGGCTCTTCGGCACCAATCACTTCACTGTTAAGAGATTTACTTAATGTTACGACCGAATCACCTAGTTCATGTAACCGCTGTTTAATACCTTCATCGGCAAGCTGTTTATTCTTAAAATGATCGTTGTGTGCATATACATTACCAGGCAATGTATATGCTTTAAAATAACCGGCTAACGGTTTTAATTGATGTTCAATTGCCAAAAAATGATGATACGTCCCACCAGTTGCGATAAATGCCAGCACCTTCCCTCGCAACGCTGTGTTGGGAATAAGGTCAAATACATTTTTTAATGCACCTGGGATAGATCCTCGATAAATGGGAGTACCTACTATTAGCGCATCTGCTTCAACTATGTCATTAATTATTTTTTTCGAATCACCCTCGTATTCAGAGGGATCGCGACCATCACAAAAATCTAGCTGGTATTCCTTCAAATTTATCAAATTCACTTCTACATGATCATGATGACAACGAATATGGTCAACAGCTTCTTTCACTGTCAGTAACGTTTTAGACAACGGTGTCAAGCTCCCTGCAATGGCAGCTATTTTCATGAAAAGACACCAGCTTCCTTCAATTCTTTTTCTTTTTGTTTCACTAAAGGAATCACTTCTTCACCAAAACGTCTTAGATCTTCTTCATAGTGGAAGTGTCCTGTCAACACCAAGTCGACACCGATTTTCTTTAGTTCAATAATCCGATCCGACACTTGTTCTGGTGTACCGATCAGACCCGTTTTAAAACCATCATTATATTGGACAAGATCTTCTTTTGTTGAATTGGCCCACATACCTTCTTTTTGTTTCGTCGATTGTCCTGCTTCTTTTACTGCTTGTCGGAAGCCTTCCACTGCATCGTCATCTTTATGTGAAATGATATCACGTAATAATTGGACAGCTTCTTCTTCTGTATCTCGTACAATGGCAAAACCGTTCACAGCGAATTTTACTTCTCTTCCTTCTTTTTCCGCTAACTCTTTTACTATGTTAATTTGCTTTTCAAAACCTTCTAATGTATTCCCATTCATGAAATAGAAATCAGATACGCGGGATGCCATTTCTTTAGCTGCTTGTGAATTCCCGCCTTGGAAGATTGGAACATTAGCTTCTGGCTTTGGCTTCATCGGTGCATCATGAATGGAGTAATAATCCCCACTAAAGTTTGCCGGTTCTTCAGTAAACATAGCACGTAATACACGTATAAATTCTTCCGAACGCTCATAACGCTTATCATGATCGATCCACTCTTCACCATAGGCAGTAAATTCATCCTTCAGCCATCCACTTACAACATTTACAGCAGCACGTCCTTTTGTTACATGATCCAGTGTGGACAACATCTTAGCGTAAACTGCAGGGTGCCAAAGTCCAGGTAACACGGCAGCAATTAATTTTAAATTCTTCGTTACAGCTCCTAAAGCGGTCGCTAATGTTATTGCTTCTAGTTGTTTGTCCGCTCCATAACTAGCAAAAAAACGCGTTTGTAACAACGCATAATCAAATCCAACTTCTTCAGCAATTTGTGCATAACGTTTGTTCGCTTCAAAGCTCCAATCTGTTTTTTGTGGTAACTTTGATACTACTAAACCTCCACTAACGTTTGGTACCCAATAGGCAAATAATAAATCACTCATCTTTGCATGCTCCTCACTTTTTTTATTTTTTAAATACTTAACTACATTAAAAAAATCCTTCTCTTAAAGATAGAGAAGGATTCTACTATTGATTGCATCA
Organism: Gracilibacillus sp. D59; assembly: GCF_052246695.1. Classification (NCBI taxonomy): domain Bacteria; kingdom Bacillati; phylum Bacillota; class Bacilli; order Caryophanales; family Bacillaceae; genus Gracilibacillus; species Gracilibacillus sp. D59. Next base: position 127,599 of record NZ_JBQQCK010000004.1, read on the forward strand.
CGTGAATCTTAAAAACAATCGGCGTCGAATCTTCTCATCTTTGAATCAAAATTTGATCCTCTGAAATTGGCACCGGGCACATCTGTGCTGGTTGCCGAGGCTTCTTAGGGTCAGTCCCTCCACCTCTCTGGATAAGAAAATCTTGCGGTTTATTAAATTGTAAGTGAATTACTTGAATTTGTTACAACATCATATCATACAACTTCAAAAACGACAAGTAATTTTTTAAATTTTTCGACAATAGTATAATTCAGCACTTTTCACACCAAAATAAAGATAGCTTATGCTCAAATAAGGTGGGACAAACAATGGATCAAGAACATATCGATAAGTGGAAAGAACTTGAACATGATTTCGATCATGCAATACCAGAAGAGGTACTTCCAGATATAGCTTATTACCGAACTTTTATTGTTAATGTCGTCATGATCGGTGCACCTAATGAAGATTGGGTTTTAATAGATACTGGCACTCGAAAATATCATGATAGGATTCTTCATGCTTGTGAACATCGTTATGGCACCAAACCACCACAAGCAATTTTATTAACACACGGGCACTTTGACCATATTGGTGCTGCGAAGAAATTGGCTGAATACTGGCAGGTACCGATTTATATCCATGAAAATGAGATTGACTATGTCACAGGAAAACAAGAATATCCTCCAGGTGATCCAACCGTTGGCGGGGGAATGATCTCTTTATTATCGACGATCTTTCCGACTAAACCAGAACACTTAGAAGGACTTGTTTCTTCCTTGCCTACCGATGGCTCTATTCCTTTTCTAAAAGATTGGAAATACATTGAAACATTTGGACATACACCCGGACATATCAGTTTGTTTCGTGAGAAGGATAAATTATTAATTGCAGGTGATGCAATTTCAACAGATAAACCAGAGTCATCATGGGCTGTGTTTTTCCCTATTCAGCATGTTTACGGTCCACCTGCCTATTTTACACAAGATTGGCATGGGGCAGAGGAATCTGTTAAAAAATTGGCTGATTTAGATCCTGATATCATCATCGCTGGGCACGGTCTGCCAATGGAAGGCGAGACAATGAAAAAAGAACTGAGAAAACTAGCGGATAACTTTATCGAACAAGCTATTCCTAAACATAAGCGCCACTGATAGGTAATTATCTCATAAAGTCACTCGGTTTATATCGGGTGGCTTTATTGGATTTGTTGTTTAACTTAGTTTATTCAACAAATCTTCGTTCTCCTTGTTGGTTTTGTCGATTATCCTCGTTTATTCAACAAACCTTTGCTTACCCTTCTTAGATTTGTCGTTTATCTCGATTTATTCAACAAATCTTCGCTCTCCCTTTTTGGATTTTTCGTTTATCCTCGTTTATTCAACAAATCCTTGCTCTCTCTTTTTGGATTTGTCGTTTATCCTCGTTTATTCAACAAATCTTTGCTTACCCTTCTTAGATTTGTCGTTTATCTCGATTTATTCAACAAATCTTCGCTCTTCCTTTTTGGATTTGTCGTTTATTGACTCTGCACTAAGTTCTTAAAAAAAAGAGATTAGCCACTAAAACTAATCTCCTTCTTCCTCGTCGTATGGTTTCCTGTTTTTAATAAAAAAGGATAAAAATAACCCTATTAAGGTGATAATCGAAAGTACTAAAAAAGCTGTATTTGCGCCTGTTATCCCTGGATACGGTTTACCACTTTGTTCGGCAATTGACTCTGCCTGTGTTAGTACCGTTACGATGATTGCAGTTCCGACAGAGGCGGATACGTTACGCAATGTGTTATCCATTGCTGCACCGTGCGCAATAAGTTTTTTCGGCAATTGATTTAAACCAGCAGTCGCTGCCGGCATCATTACCATCGAAATACCTAACATTCTGATCGCAAATACGATCGTCAAATAAGTAATGGATGTTTTATCATCTAAAATCGAAAACAAGAAGGAGCCAATTGTCATCAACGAGAAGCCTACAATTGCGAGCCATCTTGCACCAATTTTATCAAATATACGTCCTGTTATCGGAGACATAAAACCGGTGATTATCGCCCCTGGTAAAATAACTAGCCCCGATTGGACAGCCGAGAACTCCCTTGATTCCTGCATATACAATGGAACGAGAGTTTCTACCGCGATCAAGCCCATAAAAGCAATCATACCAAGTGTTACCGTTAATGGGAAAATCGAATAAGTAAAGACACGAAATTCTAACATTGGGTGTTCCAATTTCAACTGTCTTAAAATAAACCAAACAAGTGAAATAACTCCTACAATTAGTACAACAATAGTTATCGGAGAACCCCAGCCATTATTCCCTGCACTTGTAAAACCATATAGTAAGCCACCAAAACCAAAAGATGATAAGATAATCGATGGAATGTCCAGCTTCGGTTTAGATATCTCGGTTACATTTTTCATAACAAAATAAGCGATGACGATATCAATAAGGGCAATAGGCAAAATAATATAGAATAAAACACGCCATGAAAACTGGTCAGTAATCCACCCAGATAATGATGGACCAATTGCCGGAGCAAAAGAAATAACCAAACCTACTAATCCCATAATGGATCCTCGTTTATTAACAGGGAATATCATGAGAAATACGGTTTGCATCAATGGTAGCATAACTCCAGCACCAGCTGACTGAATGACACGTCCAGCTAATAACATGGCAAAATTAGGAGCTAACGCTGCAACTAATGTTCCAAAGGCAAATACGCTCATAGCTGTAATAAATAATTGCCTTGTTGTAAACCGATCTATTAAAAAGGCACTGATTGGAATCATAATACCATTAACTAGCATAAAAATGGTCGTTAACCATTGTGCCGAGTTAGCAGTAATCCCCATTTCATTCATAATTGGAGGAATTGCTGTAATCATTAACGTTTGATTAAGTATAGCGATAAAAGCACCAGCTAATAACAAAGCAACGATAGTTCCTCGCTTTTGAACGGATGTAGTCACTCTCTCACTCCTTTATTCACAGAATATTTCTAGTCACGAAGGATATTGTATTCCCTTTTACAAAAAAAAGCAAAAAATAGAAACTGAAAAACAGCCTCTATTTTAACCATCCTTTTTCATTCACTTTAGCAATCGCTTCAATACGATTATTTACCTCTAATTTATCTAGAATAACCGATATATAATTTCGTACAGTACCATTTGATAAAAATAGTTCTTTCGCAATATTTTTTGTCGTTTTTCCTTCCGCTAATAATTTCATCACTTCGATTTCTCTTCTCGTAAGAGGGTTTTCTTCTGAAAAGGCTATATCAATTAATTCCGGAGAATAAACCCGTTTCCCTCTCATGATCTGACGAATCGATTGTGCTAAATCCTCACTAGGACTATCCTTTAACAGATAACCACTGATACCGGCATTTTTGGCCCTTTCAAAATATCCCGGTCTTGCAAAAGTCGTAAGAATAATTACTTTACAAGAGTGATTGCGCAACTGTTCCGCTGCATCCAGTCCTGTCATCACCGGCATTTCAATATCCATTAGGCAAATGTCTGGCATTTCTTTTTTTACTAATTCCAATACTTCTTCGCCATTATTTGCTTTTCCGACTACTTCCATATCTTCCTCTAAATCTAATAAAGCCCCAAGTGCACCTAATAATAACTGTTGATCTTCAGCAAGCACAATTCGGATCACAGCTCTTCCTCCTCTTCGATCTGCCTCAAAACCTTTGGAACAGATATATACACTTCAAAACCATTGCTTTTCCTCTTAATATCAAGCGTTCCATTGACAAATTCCAGTCGCTCTTTCATGCCTTTTAAGCCATTTCCATAACTCTCGTTATCCTTCTTACCGATACCATTATCGATCACGGCTAGCCGTATTGCTTGTTGCGTTTCTGTAATATAAATGAAGCAGGAAATAGCTTGACTATGCTTCACTACATTGGTTACTGCCTCTTTTAAACACATGCTTAATACATTTTCTAAAAAAAGCGGGAGATGGTCGCAATCTGCATCGAATGTAATTTCTCTCTCTATCCCTGCCGCATCCAGTAACTGCTTGGCATGTTCCACTTCTTCTGCTAATCTGATACTTCTCATATCTGAAACCATTTCACGAACTTCTTTCAATGCTTGGCGAGCCGTATCCTGTACATCTTGTAACTCTTTCTTCACTACTTCAGGATCTTTCTCCACAAGTTTTGCGGATAATTCACTTTTTAAGCCTATCATTGATAGTTTTTGACCTAGTGTATCATGTAAATCTCTGGCAATACGATGTCGCTCTTCAATAATTGCTAATTGGGCAATTTTTCGATTCGCATCCTCCAGTTGTTCTTCTAGTACTTCTTGTTTAAATCGATTATAGCGATTTATCGGAATTAATATAACCCCTAAAATCGTCATAATTAAAAAAGGTGTCTGGGTTAAAAACAAGGAATAATTTAATAAAACTCCTGCTGTAATTGCGCTCACAGTGGTAACGAGATGGATAACATACATCGTAATAAAACCAGCTTTACTTCGAATGTTCCCTATATAAAAGGCGGTGAACAATGCAAAATAAACATATCCAAACAAAATTGTCATCATAATATGAACCACAAATTCGATGCTTAATCCTATGTATACCAATGGACCATGCGAATTAAACGTCATCCAATACAAACCAAAAAACAACATTGTCGCCACTATTCCAGCGGCAATCTCCCATAAGGAAGTGGAACGAAAAATAAAATAAAATGGTAACACACAAAAAATAATCCATATATACAAACTCAACCCTGTATTTCGGGGGAAAATATCATACCAATGCCTCATTACAACCACCTCATTAAGAAAAACCTAGTGACTAGACCAATCCATATTCGAAAAACTACTGCGAACTAGAGAAAATTTATCTAGGTGCTAACATTTATTGACCGGACATTTAGTGCGTTATTTGAATGAAAATCACTTGTTTTTTCATGTTAGCGGACATTGAATCCCTTATTTGGTTCATCTCGGCTTCAATTAGCACTATTTTCGATGAATAGCGGAATAGATGTCTGCGACCACCCTAAAAACGGCACTTTTGTCACAAATAGCGGAACAAATGTCCGCGCTCAGCCCAGATTCACTTGGGAGTCCAAGTTATTTCGCAGTTTATGTCGCCTAGTTCATCTAGACGTATCCTTTTATACTTTACTTTCCAAAAAAATAACCCCTATCTACATTGTACCAAAAAGTAATGGGACAGGGGATAGGGGTCGTCCCAAATTAGGAACGAATCGTTTGAGAACCTTTCGTCGAAGGTATCGATATATTTGATTTCTTCTTATTCTTACTACGCATTTTCATTTCCTTAAAACTAATGAAAGTCTTCTGCTCTTCATCATATAATCGGAATCGAATCGATTCTAAGCTTGTCTTTAGTGTTATAGTAGTTGCCTTCTGTAAAGGTGGTGTTTGCTGGTGTGCCTGCTCTAAATGATAGTTCGGTACTCTTGGTGCTAAATGATGAACATGGTGATAACCAATATTTCCCGTCATCCATTCCAGCCATTTTGGTAACTTATAATAGGAGCTTCCGTCCACTGCAGCCTTCACATAATCCCAATCCGATTCATTCTCAAAGTAAGAATCCTCAAATTGATGCTGAACATAAAACAACCAAATACCAAGAGCGCCTGCAACATATGCAATTGGGAGTTGGACAAGTAAGATCGCCTGCCATCCTAATGTCAATACAATAACCGTATAAATCGTTACCAGCATAAAGTTGATCAAATAGGTGTTCCATCGCTCTTTCTTACGAGCATCTTTGCGATTAAAACGATTGTCATATAAGAATAACGAAAATGGACCTAAACCGAACATAACAAAAGGATTACGGTAAAGACGATATTGTAATCTTTCCCACTTACTAGCCTGTTCATATTCGTTAACTGTCATAATCCAAATGTCGCCTGTTCCACGTTGATCTAAATTACCACTTGTAGCATGATGAATCGAATGCTCTCTTTTCCATTTTTCAAAAGCAAAATGTGTGAGAACACCTGTGATAGTTCCGAGCACACGATTCCATTTCTTGTTTTTGAAAAATGATTGGTGGGCGCAATCATGAAAAATAATGAATGTTCGCACCATAAATCCTGCAGCTACAATGGAGAAAGCAAGACTTAAGAAAATCGAGACTGACAAGCTCTGATATGCCAAAAACCACAATATAAAGAATGGTGGAATTGTGTTTAATAATTGAATCATGCTTGTTTTAGTCTTCGACGTTGCATACGGCATTACATCTTTTCTTAATTTAGCTTGTTTTTGTTTACTCATCATAATCCCTACTTTCGAAGCTTTCTATATATGAAAGTTTACTCCAATTTCGGTATTTTTATAAGACACAGTTGTCAGGATTTCAAGATGACATTTGTCATATTTAGAGTAACATTTTTCCATTACAGAAAATATAACAGGCTTTACCTAAGTCTTTTGCGTATAAGTAGTCATTTATGCGCAACTAAAAAGTTATGATCTCCAATCCGTATTAAACCCTGTTTCACTTGTTATGGAAACAGGGCTTATATCTTTCAGACCGCTATATCGTTATATTCGCTGACCTTTTTGTAAAATCAACATCTTGGTAATATGTATTTTTCACCAAGATATTCGGTCCTAAGCATTTAACAGCTGGGCAATGACAATTCAATGATTTCGCTGTTTTGGATTCCATCCAACGTTCATAGGAAGTTTGTAATGGGGTGTTCTGAATATTGCCAAGTGATGGCTCTTCATCATCACCAAAGTCCGTCACTATCACTTCTCCTGAAAAGATGTTTACGTTTAAACGAGATCTTCCATCCGGATCATTACGTACAGTTACATTTTTCTCTTGGTATAACCTTTTTAACAAAGCTAGTTCTTTTTCACTTTTGTTACATGGATAAAACGGCAATGTTCCAAATAACATCCACATCGATTCATCACGGTGATTCAATAGGCGTTCAATGCCTTCCTGCATTTCTGCTAGATGGAGCGTCTCCATATTACTGGCGAAATCAACTGGATACATGGGATGAATCTCATGACGTACACATCCCATCTCCACCACGTGATCATGAATTGACTCTAAATAAGGAAATGTTCGTTTGTTCAGCATGGTCTCCGCTGATACCATCACACCTTTTGCAGCCAGTCGCTGTGAATTTTCGACCATTCGATCAAAATACTTTTTACGATTTTCCTCACTTGGTTTTCGCTCCATATTCGCAAAACCTGTCTCTGCGAATTCTTCCGGTGTTCCCCAATTATGTGAGATATGTAATACGTCTAAATACGGAATGATTGCTTCATAGCGGGAGTACGGAAGTGTTAAATTTGAATTAATCTGTGTTCGAACTCCTCGTTCATGTGCATAACGAAGTAACGGCACCACATATTCTCGCACCGACTTCTTAGACATCATCGGTTCTCCACCAGTAATACTTAATGTTCGCAAATGTGGTATTTCATCTAATCGTTGCTTTAACAAAGAAAAAGGCAATGCATCTGGATCCTTATCTCGCAACGTATATCCCACTGCACAGTGCGCACAGCGCATATTACATAAATGAGTGGTAGTAAATTCTATATTCGTTAACGTCATTTCACCATATTGTTCAACATCCATGTACGCTTCCCACGGATCATGTGCTGGTGTAATAGGACGCTTTGCTTCATTCACAAACGTCATTTTATTAAACTTCCTTTCTACAGACCTTCATCACAATTGTAACAAATAAATGGATTTTTTTCTTCATGAAATCGACAAAAGAGACAAGAGCAGGAGTAATCCGAAAAGGATGTTTGATTTATATTTCATAAGTGTATGTTGGAAGTAAGGAGGGATCGTAATGTCGCAGGTTTTAGTAGTCGCTGCCATTATTTTCATCATAGCCAATTTGCTATATTTTTTCCGAAATAAAAACTATCAGAAAAGTTATTTCAGTACAGCTCTTTTCAAAAAGTTATTTTTTGTCATGTTTGGTGTTACGGTTGGCTTCGCTCTACTATATTATGCTTTGTCTTTCCAGGAAACAGTAGTTGTGCAGGAATTATCGGACAACACTCCTATTGAGCACAGCTTTAGCAATCTATTATATTTTAGTGGTGTTACTATCCTTGCTGTCGGTTATGGAGATATGATCCCCGTTAATTCTGCACGATTCTTTGCTTTAATTCAAGCAGCGATTGGCGTCCTGTTACCTGCAGCTTATTTTTTGAAGGCGCTAGATCGATCAAAAAGATAAAGCGAGACTATGATCATCAGGGGTTTTGACCCCCACTGATCATTAGTGAAACTTATCAGGGTGTTAGCGTCTATTTTCCCACACTTAGCTTTCTTGTGTTACTTGAAGCTTGAAGTGGGGGCTTACAGACGGTTAGCACCGTGATAGATAAGTTTAAAAAACCTTCGCGATATCGACCTGCCATAAGTCATCCTCACTTGATTCTTCTCCTCCCATTGTTCCATAAACTAAGTGTTGCCGATTATTTTTACATAACATCGCAGGATTAAGCGTATGAAAAGTCCGTTTTTTAGGTTCTAATCGATTCATCTTCATTCAGCGAAAAACTACTCCCGTTTCCGGAGGGATCACTGCAGCACCATATTCATGATAAATACTTTGAATCATCGATACAGCATTTCACCACCTTTCTACAAAACCAAACCAAACTGTATCTCCTTGGCTAAATATCCACGCTCTGGAATAATGTCATAACCTAACTGATAACAATATTTTCTTTTAGCTATTTGACCCGTACGTCCGCTGCCATTTAACCCTTTCAGTTCCTGTTTCTCCGCATTATAAAATTACCAAAAGTTGTCCTCCACCCGAACCGTTCATATGTGGATAGACAACACCTAGTGTAGCAGTAACCAAAATAACAGCATGAATGGCGTTACCACCTTTTTGCAATATTTTCATACCAGCTTGGGAAGCTAAGTAATGGTGGGAGATTACTACGGTTTTGGAGCCATAATCGTTGGTCGATATGCCTTCACACCATCACCTCTGTTAACTTAAGAAATTTAAAATTCATTAATTATTCCCTTTGTTAATTGGATAATATATAATAATTAACAATCGCAAAATCCATATGTTAAAATAACAAAAACTATTCCATTCTTATAGAAAGGGAGTCAGAGCTTCCATGAAACACTTTCAGATTTTTTGGGCGTTTTTTAAGGTTGGGGTGTTAGGCTATGGTGGTGGTCCTTCTTCGATTCCACTTGTTCATAAAGAAGTTGTCGATCATTATAAATGGTTGGATGAAAATGAATTTTCCGACATTCTGGCAATTGGTAATACGCTTCCAGGACCGATTGCAACTAAAATGGCTGGTTACATCGGATATCGTGTCGCTGGGTGGTTAGGTGTAATCAATGCCGTTTTATCAACGATAATTCCTTCCATTACAGTTATGATTATTTTACTTGTTTCATTAAGTACCTTTAGTGAATTACCATGGGTTATTGGTATGACTCATGCCATAGTACCTGTCGTAGGTGTCATGCTTGCCATTCTGACTTGGGATTTTATTAAAAAAGGAACAAAAGACTTAGGCTGGAAGGTTAATTTGATCCTAATTGTCGGAAGTACTTTGTTGTTGCAATTACTTAATATTCATCCGGCCATTATCATACTTGTTTTATTAATCGTTGCATTTGCGACAACACCAAAACAAGAAGGAGAGGGATAGATAACAATGATTTATTGGGAAATTTTTATCGCATTCTTTATCCCTGGTATTGTCGGTTATGGAGGCGGGCCAGCGAGTATTCCTTTAGTGCAGAATGAAGTAGTCAACCGTTATGAATGGTTAAGTCTTTCTGAATTTGGGGAAGTACTTGCCATCGGCAATGCTCTTCCAGGTCCAATAGCAACGAAGATGGCTGGCTATATCGGGTATGAACAAGCAGGTTTACTAGGTGCAGGTGTTGGTATTTTTGCAACTGTAGCACCTTCCCTGATTTTAATGATTATCTTACTAAGTATCTTATATAAATATAAAAATTCATCTAAGGTAAAAAGAATGACGATGTTTATCAGACCAACGATTGCGGTTCTTCTAGGAATTTTAACGTTTCAATTCTTCTTTCAATCGTATGAGAATGAAGGAACATGGCAAACCATATTATTAGTCGGAATTAGTTGGCTGTTTTTGGTGAAATTAAAAGTTCACCCTGCATTTGTCATTATAGGTGCATTAGCGTACGGCGCGGTTTTCTTAGCGTGACAGATTATAGCGCCTTGTAAATGGGCGCTTTCTTATAGTTTCAAGCCTTTTCTACTCTTAAACCGGCGTAATAAAATATGACTTTCCACTCTGGTAATGCCTTCTAAGCTATATAGTTCTTTATTGATAAACGACTCCAACTTTTTGAAATCCTCCACCAAGACATGCATATGTAACGTACTCGGACCTGTCATTTGATAGCAGCTGGCCACACTCGGATTATCCGCCAGACTTTGGGCTACCTGTACTAACGAAGATGGCTCACAGTCTACTTCAAAAAAAGCAGACACTTGTTTACCTACTTTTTCAGCATTAATCACGGCACTAAACCCTTCAATAACCCCTTCCTCAATTAATTGATTCACACGTTCACGTACGGCCACTCTTGATAGACCTAATTCCTTACCAATATCAACATAGGACATACGTCCATTTTGTGCTAATAATTCTAATATTTTATTATCTTTCTCGTCGATTTTCAATTCAAGCATCCTTTCGAACAACTATTTACGTATAGCATGCTATTCACTTAACAAAATGTCAAGAAAAGGTGCCATTTCCTTTCGAAACGAAAAAAAGATATACTTTATGCATACCTTTCCCAGCCTTCAGTAAATTAGTGAAGGCTCACAATCGCTATTTCTTTTCTGTCCCTTTCATTAAAATGGCCTTTACGTTTTTACAAATGAAAAACATCAGGGAACATATTTCCTAATTTACTGAAACTTTTTTCCTGCTACTAACGTCTAACATTTGAAACAAAAACCTTGAAAGGAATGGTTTTATGCAAATGTTAGCAAAAGTTTTACTAACATCATGTGTCCTCATTATTGGATTTTTTCTTTATTCTTCAGATGTGGAGGCTTCAGAGCACGATAAGCCTCAAATAAAAAAAGATATCATCAGTGTCCAATCAACAAATTATATTAAAGATGGGAATGCCTCGATTCGCAGAGTGGATTCACAAACAGTCGGAAGCAGTTGTAGTACTTCTAGCTATTCATCCGTGCAACAAATTTCTTGTACCATTTACTTACAAGTCAAAAATAAATCAACCGGTCAGTGGGTGAATACTGGTAATAGTAGGAGATTTGCTAATAGTTACAGTTCATATGTTAGTGGTAGCGTCAACTTTCGAATTCAAAGGGGGTATGAATATCGTATTCGCACCTATCACACAGCCACAAGATATGATAACACTGAATACCTCTATGCCACCACAGGAAGTCTAAGGTATTAATTTAGGTACCTGTAAGAACCAGGATCTTATTGCTAAATCTTCGCAAACTAAAAAGAGTTTCGCATCTGGCAAAAGATGCGAAACCCTTTTATTTCTCTATCGATTCAGCAATTTTTATAAGGTTTTCTTCTTTTTCTTTACCTTCCAGTAACCAATCCATCTGTGGTGTGCTCCAGATAATTTGTATCATACCATCCTTAAATTCTAACAAACTTGCTTCTCCACTATCTAAAGCAACTGTTTTGACCACTGTATCTTCATTATCAACTACTTTAGCGTCAGCAAAATCATTCGGTTGATAAGTTTGATGTAATGTCAATATATTGTTCGTGTCATTTACATAATTAAGTTGACTTTCCTTAGCTGAGGAATTTTCATAGAATACAGTTACTGTTTCTAATCGGTAATTATCTGGTAAGTAAGTTGGTTTAGCAATATAAAATTCTGTTTCTGCTTGTGCCTCTTCGTACGTCATTTCCTTGCTATCCACTTGAACTTCTTCTGTTTTTATAGTATTAAAGTCAGGCAGAGAATCTGTTGACGGTTCACTTTCTCCCGTTGTCGTTTGGTTAATTTGCGTCGTATCACCATCAGTTGTGACAAACATTTTCACAAACCAATCAAATGCTTGAATTTGATCAGATTGAGCAAAAGCAGAACCAATCACTATAACAGCTAACATGGCTGCTACCAACAAGCTCTTCTTCGGCTTTTTTTTCTGATCTTGGTTCTCCTTGGATACTTCTCTTATTATTTTCTCCCAGTTCTCTTCTTTTGAATGTGGAGCAGCTTCTACTTTGTGATAATCCTCTTTAAACAAATCCTTCCACATATGTTCTTCACTCAATATCATTCACCACCAATCCATTGTCGCTTCGGATCATGTTGCACCTTTTCCTTGATCTTATTCCGCGCACGATGAAGTCTAGTCTTTACGGTAGACTCCTTTATTTTTAACAAGTGAGCAATTTCCTTTATTGAAAGGTCATGGATATACCGTAACAGTATTACTTCCCGATATTCTGCATTTATTTCATAAATCGATTCCAGCAAATCCTCTTTCACTAAATTAGCCTCTACAATATGTAAGGTGTCAAAGCCTTTTTCATTTATATTTTTTTCTTGTATTGCAATGTCCTCTGTTAACACCTCACGTGCACCTTTTCGCTTTCTTAAGATGTCAATGGCAGTTCTTGTTGCAATGGTAGAAAGCCATGCCCCCATCCGTTCTTTATCTTCCAACCGATGCATATGTTGATATGCTTTCACAAATGTTTCTTGCAAAGCATCTTGAGCCAAATGACTATCTTTCGTGATGAAAAAGACATCTCGGTATACTCTCGAATAAAACATGTCATATACTAGACGGAATTCTTCTTGTGAAGGTTCCGATTTTTTAAATATTTTTTTCAACATCCTATTTACACCTTCTTCCATCATACAAATTATAACATTTTTCCAAAAAGTATAAATAGATTTTATAAATATATTTAAATCTCATTTTTTTTGTAACTTTTTTTATGTTGCTGCGTGATATAGTTGAAAGGAAAGGGGGAGCAAATGGGATCAATAGATAAGATTTACCAAAAATATTTTCGAGATATTTATCGCTTCCTTCTTTCTCTTTGTCATGATCACTATACAGCGGAGGACATTGTCCAGGAAACATTTCTACGGGCTTACTTATATTTAGAGTTTTATGATAATGAAAATGTAAAAACATGGTTATTCACCGTTGCATATCGTTCTTTTATCGATCATTATCGTAAACAGAAGAAAGCCGTTACCAAAGAAGGTTCCTTCTTTCATAGGATAAAGGATCCAAGATCGCCCCTTCACGAACAATTACTAATAAATGAAGAGACAAAACAAATTCTAATATGGATCAAAGAGTTGCCCAAGAAACAACAACACGCGATTATTCTTCACGATATCCATGGATTACCTTACAAGGAAGCCGCAAAAGTAATGAATGTAAAACTTAGTCATTATAAAGTCTTACTTTTCCGTGGTAGGCAAACATTAAGAGAAAGGAAGGAAAATGATGAATGATTCATTCCAAAAGAAACTAGAAGCTTATGAAAATGGCGAATTATCCGGAAAAGATTTAGAAGAATTTGAGAAAGAATTAGAGAAATTAGAAACATATCAATCTTTTTTGGAAAATGATGAAATGGATGATATGCCTTTGGATCAAAAGGAAAAACAAATAATTAAAAAAGGTAAATGGAAAGCTAGAATACAAACAACATATTTTGTCATTTTGTTATTCATTGGGTTTACCATCATAACTAGTATATTAACAAGCGTATATTATGCTTGGGGTGATCCTGATCGTGCTGAGGTTTTAAGAAATGTTGTCGATCATACCTTAACGGTTACTAACCCTTATGGATATCTTAGTCATTCCAGTTTGGATAGTGGCAACCTATATTTCAACATGGAACTTACAACCCCGAAAAAAAAGAAAATCGGAGATGAAATTATCGAAGTTGGGGAGTATAAATCCCATTTTATATTTTCATTTTTACGGATGCGCGAAGAAAATCATTTCGGTTCGATATCGCAATCTTCTCCATCTTTTGTTTTTCCTGGTGCAGGTTCTGATATGACATCAGACTGGAGAAAGCTTGAAAGACTTCCAGAGGGAACTGTTACTTCAGCATATGTATCTTTTACCGATTTATTGGATACAGAGGAAGTATATGAGCTTTTTTCAGAAAAAGAAATCGATTTGCTCTGGTTAGCAGTTGACTCAGGGGCAGAAAATGCGGATGAAAGGAACTTAGGAGTAATTTTTAATTCAATCGGCTTTCCAAGCTTTCCAATTTGGCATGATGACGACATGATCCTAGAAAGTCGTGAAGAAGAAAAAGGACTTTTTGGCAGCTCGGTCATTTCCGAAGGTTACAGTTCCCCAACGTATCGCGAAGGGGATTATGATGTACTGCATCAGCAGTTCCTCAAGACATTAACGTTTTTACAAGAACATGAGAATCTTGCCTCTAGAGTCATATTCGGAGATCTCGAACTTGAACATAAAATCAACTATTTAGAAAAAGAAGGGATTAAGCATTACGGCGTCGTTATTACCGGACCGACAAAAGAAATATTATCATTACAAGAGAATGATAATATTTCTGTTTTACAAATAGATGAGTCAAGATTATGGAATTGGATGAATAGAGGTGAGTAGTACCATGTCTGAAATCATCCGTTTCAATATTAGGCGGACATCTGATTCGTTAGTTGTATTAAAATAGCTATTTTCAAGATGTAAGTGGACATCGAGTACGTTATTTTCTTAAACTCCTAAGAAATCAACCTCTATTTTGCTAAATAGCGGAACAGATGTCCACTAACATGGCAATATCATTGTTTTCTCTTGATATAACGGAATAAATGTCTGCGTTAAGTCGATCTTTGTGCTCTTTTTACAAATCCAATCTCAAATTGCCACTTCTAAGAATCCACTAACGCAACTCCCAGGAAATTTCCTCATCGATGAACAGCTAGAACGACTACCCTTCACCGAAAAATATATTGTATTATATATCGATCTAGATCAGTTTAAAGCTTATAATGATATTTACGGATTTTCTAAAGGAGATAATGTTATCTATCAAACGGCAACCATTTTAAAAGAATGTGGTCATCATCTTTTCCTTGGACATATCGGTGGTGATGATTTTATTATTGTTTTATATGATTGGAATTTTCAATCCGTATGTGAGAAAATTATTGACCGATTTAATCAAATGATCCCTTCCATATATAACAAAGAACATTTAGAACAAGGTTACGTCATAACTAAAAACCGTGTGGGGATTCCGGAAAAAATCCCTCTATTATCTATTTCAATCGCTGTTGTAACCAATCAACACCATACATTTAAAACATCCTATGAAATTGTCGAGTTTGCAACAAAAATCAAAAAGGAATGCAAAAGTATATCCGATAGTTGTTATCTCACCAATGATTTAGTGAAATGTATGTAATGATATGATAAATTTTCATAATTAAAAGCCCTAGAAACAAAATATTTCCAGGGCTTTCTGGTTAATTACCAAAAAATGCTTCTGCCTTCTCCAAATATGGCTCTTGATCAACAGTCATTTCATATTCTTCGACAATAGCATCAACAGGACAAACTGCTACACAAGCTCCACAATCAATACAAATATCAGGATCGATATAAAACTGATCTTTCCCTTCTTCAATACAGTCTACCGGGCATACTGTTGCACATTCTCCGGCTTTTTCTGTTTCACAAGGCCCGGTTATCACAAATGCCACACTAAAAACCTCCTCATTAAAATAAGTGGAAAGACAGCAACCATCCTCCCACTTATCTAACACTAAATACTATTTACTTCACAGCTGCTTGAAATTTTTCTGCAACAACATCCCAATTAATGACATTATAGAAATTAGCAATATAATCAGGACGTCTGTTTTGGTAGTTTAAGTAATATGCGTGCTCCCAGACATCAATGCCAAGGATTGCAGTTTTTCCATCTGAAACGGGATTGTCTTGATTAGGTGTACTAGTTACTTCTAACTTACCGTCTGCATTTACGACTAACCAAGCCCAACCGGAACCAAATCTAGTAGCTGCTGCGTTGGAGAATTGCTCTTTGAATTGATCAAAGCTTCCAAATGCGTCATCAATAGCTTTCGCTAATTCTCCTTCTGGTTGATCTGCTTTAGATCCTGGAGCAATCACTTCCCAGAATAATGTATGGTTGAAGTGTCCACCACCGTTGTTTCTCACTGCAGTACGGATATTTTCCGGTACACTATCTAAGTCAGCTAGAAGTGCTTCTAGAGTTTTATCAGCTAAAGCGTCTTGCCCTTCTAATGCGGCATTTAATTTCGTAACGTATGTTTGATGATGCTTTCCGTGGTGAATTTCCATCGTTTTTTTATCAATGTGTGGTTCAAGTGCGTCAAACGCATAACCTAATTCAGGTAAAGTAAAGTTAGCCATATGTAAAACCTCCATTATATTTATTATACCTTTTAGTATAAAAAGTATAATTATATGTTATACTATAATTAACAATTATTCAACACATTTGCTTCAAAATTTCCATTTATTTCTGTATAGACCAATTATATTGTATAATGGAGATCATAAATATAGGGAAGCCAGTGCAGGAGGAATCCCATGACACAATTAACGAAAACGACTAAAGATAGAATATTAGAGTTATTAAAGAAAAAAGTCTCATTATCTGTCAATGAACTTATCAACCATTTAGATATCACGCACATGGCCATTCGCAAGCACTTAACCACACTAGAAAAAGACGGGCTTGTGTACAGTCAATATAAGAAAAAGGAAATTGGACGGCCAATCCAGGAATTCTTTTTAACGACAAAGGGAAAACGTCTGTTTCCTAATAACTATGAATCCATAAGTGTAGAGTTTCTAAAAGATATTCAGGCAATTCACGGGAAAAAATCGATTAATCAACTTTTTGAAAATAGAGAAGAGCGACTGACAAAGCAATATACCGATCTTGTCGATCAATCCTCAAATATCGAAAAAATAAGGGATGTCGTCAATATCCAAAACGAAAAAGGCTATATGGCGGAATTATCTCAACATAGTGAAGATCAATTTGAGATTATTGAATATAATTGCCCTATTTTTGCAGTGGCAAATGAATTTCATATCGCCTGCCAATGCGAAACAAGTATGTTCAAGAAAGTCTTAGCTACAGAGAGTGTAGAGAGAGTGGAATGTAAAACAGAAGGAAATAACCATTGCCGGTTTATGGTGCAATTTGATTAATGAAGAGATATGTTTGGCGGACATTTAATTCGTTATTTATATTAAAATAGCTATTTTCAGGGTGTGAGTGGACATCTATTCCGTTAACAACTTAAATTTCCACTAAATCAACCTCAAATTTGCTAAATAACGGAATAGATGTCCGCGTAAATGAAAAAGTGTCTTATGACATCCCCCATGAAAGCATTTGGTTAATTGCGACTATTTTTTTAATCGATGCTGTATATTGCCTATTGACTTCTTCCTTCCATTTTTGTACACTTTGTTTAATAAAAGCGAAAGGGTGAGCCTTGGGCCAATGAAGTTATAATCCTATTCTCTCATAAATATTTTCATAAAGATCATTATTCCAACATGGGATACGTATGTCTTTATGCAGAATATTCAGAATAGGATTCATACTCATTGACCGGCTTATGTATAAGGGATAATTCGATTATTTCCCTTATACTGATCTGCCTTTCTTACGGTATTGCCTCCTATTCTGAATATGAATAAGGAGGCTTTTTATTGTCTCCGAACAAGAATGGAGTAAAAAGCTTATGTTATTGCAAGCGAAAGATCTTATTATCTCTGTAGAAGCTAGGACGTTATTAGAAATTGATGTAATCGAAATATACGAGGGAGAGCGAATTGGTCTTGTTGGAAAAAACGGAACCGGAAAAACAACCTTATTACACACCCTGGCAAGAATATTGCCACCAGAAAAGGGAACGGTCCATCACTTTGGAACAGTAGATCTTTTACCTCAATTGAAAGCTTCTGATGATCATAAAAGTGGTGGTGAAATAACGCAAGACTATATTCAGGAAGCATTTTCCAAGCAAAGTAGTATTCTATTAGCAGATGAACCAACTACACACTTAGACACCAACCATATCGAGTGGGTAGAAAATACGTTAAAACATTGGCAGGGGTCCTATGTTATTGTGTCACATGATCGAGCATTTTTAGATGCAACCTGCAGCAAGATTTGGGAAATTGATCAAGGGAAACTAAACAAATATAAAGGTAATTACCAACAGTTCAAAGAACAAAAAGAGCAAACAGCACGCCAACATCAACAAGAATATGAAAAATATCAAACCAAAAAGCAACAATTAGAAAGGGCATTAACATTAAAATCAGAAAAAGCAGAAAGAGCTACTAAAAAGCCTAAAAAGACTAGTGCTTCCGAAGCAAAAATAACGGGGGCGAAGCCATACTTTGCAAAAAAACAAAAGAAACTCCAACAAACGGCCAAATCAATTGAAACACGATTGGAAAAGCTTGAAAAAGTAGAGAAGCCTTTTGAAGAAACCCCGATAAAAATGGACTTGCCGAATCAGGAAGCATTATCAGGAAAAGTGCTTGTACGAGTAGAGAATGTAGAGGGAAAAGTAGGCGATCAACAACTATGGAAAAAAGCGAATTTTCTTATCAAAGGTAGTGATAATCTTGCTATTATAGGAGAAAACGGCAGTGGCAAAACAACATTAATCCGTAAAATAGTTGAAGGGGAAACAGGTATCCACCTCTCTTCTGCTTGCAAAATAGCTTATTTTAAACAAGATCTGTCACTTTTGGATCCAAAACTCACCATCCTAGAAAATGTGCAAGAAGGCTCAATCCATAACGAAACATTGATCCGCACCGTACTTGCCCGACTTCATTTTTATCGTGATCAGGTTTATAAGAAAGTTGACGTACTAAGTGGTGGTGAACGGGTTAAAGTAACACTTGCAAAGTTATTCCTTAGTAATAGCAATACACTAGTCTTAGATGAACCAACCAATTTCTTAGACTTAGAAGCAATGGAAGCACTGGAAAAATTACTGATGGAATACGAAGGTACTGTCATTTTCGTTTCGCATGATCGAAGGTTTGTCGAAAAGATAGCTACAAAAATTATCTCTATCGAAGATCAACAAATTACTTACTTTGATGGAAACTACCAGCAATTTAAAAATCGGAAACAAACTCCTGCGAAGAATGACGAAGAAGAGAAATTGCTGATAATAGAGACTAAAATAACAGATGTATTAAGCAGGTTAAGTATTGAACCAACAGAAGAACTTGAAAAAGAATTTCAACAATTGCTAAAGGAAAAGAAACAGTTGGCAAAGAGCACTGACCATTAACCGGTTCAGTGCTTCTTTTCCATTTCTGAATAGATCTTAATAAAAACAAGTAGAGATAAAAATACTAAAATAGATCCGAAAAATAATGGGAAGAGGAAAGTTAACCATTGTGTCGTTACATACAAAAAGGTTAAACTAATCAGCCCCAGTGACATCGATAAAATAGGATGACTGAACATTATAACTGCTACACGTTTAAATAGTTCGCGTATTTTAATATCCATATATACAGCACCAGAGCAAACATGTAGATTATAAACAAACGCGAAAAAGCCAAGGACTATAAAAACATAAGACAAGTTGACGTTTCCTAATTTCATAACATAGAAAAAATCTATAATAAGAACTGCCCAGAAAACTGTGCTTATCATTCCTATCTTCATGCTCTTCTTATAATTTTCTCTATAAAAACTCCAAAAATCACTGAAGAGTTTTACTTCTTCATTTTTAATAAATCGATTAACAACGGAAAACAATGCGATTGTAGATGGAAAGAAAATAAAAGGTGATAACAATAAAGTTATAGTGAATAAGACCAATATAACAGCCATTTCATCTGCTAATAATAGGTTAATCAGAATAAAAATTATTGGAATATTACATACCATCCAAATGATATTAGCAAAGGTAAATTTATAAATCCACTCTGCGATCACATAAAACCTACCCATTATTCCTGAACTATACATATGCATCACCTTCCTATTTGCCAGACAAAACTTGGCAGGCTATTATTCGAACTAGTGAAATTATTACGGTTAAGACCTTCCCATCCCCATTCTTCCGCGAAATCCGTTGCTACAAAGTAGTGTTCAAGCAGCACTATTCACAGAATGAATGGAAAGAAGTGATCTCTAATGTTTGCTTTGCTTCCATTTTAATTTGAAAATACTTTTCTCCTAAGTCAGATTGTACTACTTCAGATATTCCTTTCCACTCATAATCCTTAAAGTGTACTGGTAAACATAAAAGGATATTTGTATCTCGATCCGCCTCAATTACAGCCGAAAATGCCCCTTTTTGCAGATCCCAACGAAAACTTATTGTCCCCGTACAAAAATGAAAGGTATTTATCTTCCCTACCGTCCATTCAGATGGTAATGCAGGCAGTAACTTAACCAGCTTCGGTGAAACATACATCAACATTTCCTGAATAGCGTTTACTACTCCCAAATTGGCATCCATTTGCACTGGTGCGTAGTCAATTTCCATCGTTAACCCCATATTGCGCCAGTCATTATGGACAGTATAAAGGTTATTTAATAAACAGGAACGTGCTAGATGATCGAGACAAGTACGTGCCTGACTCGCATCTTGTAGCCTCGCATAAATACTTGCCATATGAGCAAAGGACCAGCTAGTTTGGGCTCCCAGTTTTCTTTTTTGAACCGCTTTTCGAAACGACTCAAATAATCTTCCCTCTTTTTCTTTTACTAACTCCTGTCCAGGAAAAATCGGATAAATATGTGATAGATGCCTGTGTTCATGATTTTCATCAAACTCCTCACTCATCCATTCCCTGATTCCCCCGTCTTGATTTACTTGATAAGCAGGAATTCTTGCCAGCATTTCCTCCCAAACCGGCAGCTCCCGTTGATACATCGAAACTATTGAACTACCTTCTATTAAATTAGCAAGCAATTCTTTCATCACTGCAAAGTCCATTGTAGCGTTTATCGTAGTTGGCATTGGATGGGCAACAGGCTTACTACTTTCCGGCATAAAATTTGCTGGTGTATTCTCTGGTGATACCGAAGGATAATACTGATAAAATCCATCCTCCCCTATCACTAAGAAATCCCGATAAAATCTTGCTACCTCTTTCATAAACGGTAATGCCTTTTCCTTTAAATACTTTTCATCTCCGCTAAATTGATAATATTGATAAAAATGTTGTGCTAACCATCCAGCAGCTGAAGTCCAATTCATAATTACTGGTACTAATTGATTCGGTTTACCGATACCGGGTGTTGTCCCTGCAGGTATATAGATTCCATGACATCCAAATAGTTTCATTGCATTATCTCGAAAGTCATCGATTAAACTTTCATAATAATTGATTAAGGAAAGATTGTATTCCGACAAACCACCTACAGAACTATGCCAATACATCATTTGAATGTTTTCATTAGCCATCCGATGACTCCACATTAAATGGTAGTCTCCATGCCATATTCCATACATAGAGAAAGGTTGACCACTCGCTTTTGTGCCAGAAATAAATAAATAGCGCCCAAAAGACCATAATTTTTCAAAGAGCCTAATAGGGGCCTTCCCTTTATATGCTTGCAAAAGTAGTGCTTCATTAGGCCATTGCTCTTGGTCATCTGTTAATTGTAGCGTCGATGCAAAATACAATGGCTGATAAATTTGTAGGTGTTCTTCTAATAATTGCTGATAACTAGTATTGATTTTGCTTAACTCTTCCTTTATTGTTGTCCATTGTGTCGAGCTATTTGCTTTGACAAAAACTTTCACTAGTATTAATAGATTATTAGCATTAGTACATCGTAATTTTCCGTGATCTGAACGTATTTCCCCTTCTTCTGCTATTACTCTGGCAACGGCCCCGAAATCTGTGTTATCTTCGTTTGTAGCTTTATAGAATAGAAAGTTTCCTTCTGTTTGAACATCCACCGTACCCGATAGCTCATCATGCCTATCCTTCATGTTAGGCGAATGCGTTGGATGTAAGGAAAAATCTAATATTGCATCAATGGCATTTGTGTTATTCGAGCTAACTTTATAAACGATCAGATTATCAGACCGGGATACAAATAAGTCTCTAGCAAACGTCGTATCCTGTTCAGACCATGTGACTCTGACTTCCCCCGTCTCCATATTAATGCCTCTGCTATACTGGCAAAACCCCTGCTCACAGGGCATTTCCAATTCGAAGTCAACAAGTGGTAGTGGACAAGCTAACTTAGAAAAATAGCCATGTTTTTTTACTTCATTTGTTAAATGCCAATTTGCTTCTTGAAATTTTCCATCATGCATTAATGATCGTGTCTCATCTAAAGACTGACTGACATCGGGTAATTCTCCTTTTACACCCATATGCCATAATTCAGAGTGATTAATTAGTATCGTCTCTTTTTTTATCGCACCATAGACTGCTGCTCCTATTTCGCCATTTCCTGCTGGTAATGCCTCACGCCACATATTTCTCCACCACGAAGCTGGATATTGCAAGATTAGCTTGTTGCGATCGGCGACATTATCAAACAAATCATCGTCCTCCTTTGACCAAAGCACTAAATATAGGTTTGAAAACCTTCCGCCTGAATATTCCATTTCCCGTTTTTAGGGAATCCTGGGTATTCTTCATTTGCATGACCATCCCAACCTGCTATCATCATCGCTATAGCAATTAGCAGACCGCCATTCCCAGGCAGGTAGGCTGTCAACCCTGGCCGTTGATAATTATGTCCATTAGGTAAATACGTGTTTTTTACTGCATCCATTAATAAAAAATCAATAGCAAGTTCTGCCTCCCCTAAACGAGCTGCAGTCATCGCACACATCGGAAAATCCCAGCCCCAGGCCGTATCCCATCGCCATTCTTCATTCACCTTAAGTAAGGTGTTTTTCATTGTTCCTCTATCGATTAATGATCCCGGAAGAACGCCTAATGCCGCCACCATAGAAGGATGGTCATGATTTTTTTCTGAGAATGTATTGTCACCATTTTCATGTGCTAAATAAACACCGTCTTTTTCTCGTGGTCGCTTTATATGATTGACGACATGAAGCCATTTTTCATCAGGAGCAACCCCTAATCTTTCCGCCCATTTTACTGCCGTTTCTAAACCATATTTCCAATATTCGATTTCATATGGTGGATTTTTAGAATCCTCCATTCTGTGGCATTCTTGGGCAGGTATTAACGGCGGACCTAAAACATATACCTCTTCCTCCTCGTTCCAATTTGCAAAGGAAGCCATAAAATCAGCCGACTCAAATACTACTTCCTTATATTGATTAAGAATAGCTAGAGAATTATTATCTCGGTAAAGTAATTCTGCCAACATAATTGGGTGTGGCTGCTGCCATATAAGTCCGGGGGCTACAGGTGATGGACTTTGCTCCCCATCGATTCCCACCATCTTTGGCCACCTTGCACCTAGATACCCTTGCCTGCTAGCAATTTTTTTAGCAATTGGTAAAATGGTTGCATACCATTGTAGGCTTTTATTTAATTTATCAGCTCTACCCCAAAGCGGAAAATGAGCACTATGCCACCAGTGCATTTCTAAGTGTGCTTTGCCAAACCAGCTATTGTACATCAATCCCGTTTCCTGTGGTGGAATAGACCCACTACTATGAACGGCTGTTAGATATTGAGATAAAATTACTCTACGCTCTAACTCATTTGCTCTTAAGTCACTACTTCCCTCGAAGGAGACAAAGGCACCTTTTCGCCAAAAATCTTCCCAATATTGTTGAGAAGCTTCCATCATATCTGCCACTGAATTCACGTTTGCTGTTTTTTCAGGGCTAAACGAAACTGTAAAGCTGTACTCGGTTTTGTTCATCGGAGGAACAAATTGATATTGATGAGTATCTAGATGTGTAAAACTTGCACCATTTTTCTCCCATCGCACATAATAACTATCCTCATCCATCACTCGTTTTAAATGCACGACATAATCGTTATGGTCTGACTCATAAGTGTGATGTCTTTCCTTATGATCCCAGTTTAAAGTAGTCGCCTTATCCCAGCTATTGTGGCTAACATCAGGCAGCGGGAATGACTGTATGATCTGTATTCTACCCGTTTGTAATAAGGTAGAGGATACGTAAACTCCAATTGCGTCAGAGGTTGGATCACAGACTGTTTTTACTAAAACTTCTTCACCATCCACTTCATATCGACTAGTTATGATACCGGACCAAAGATCAAGTTCTTGATTAATATTAGTTATTTCATTTATGTCTATGATCTGCTCATTCTCAGCTAAAAATAGAAATGAAATTTGGCCAAGCTGCAATCGATGTGGATTTTGTCGCAACCAATGGTAAGCTTCTTCTTTATTTCCTGGTTTCATAGGATATGGGATGTTGCTGCCATAATGATCAAAGGTCTGGTATTCTATATCATTTTCACTGTAAAGATGCTTGCCTTTGCTATAATGCCACCCCCAATTAGATTGGGTACCTAAAGGTGTTTCATACATTTCGGGATAGGTTTGTAACCCTGTAAAATCAACACTGAAACCGAACTGACTATTACCTATCGATAATGGTGCTAATGATTCTATTTGATCTATTCTAGGATTATGTTTTTGTACAACACTTTTTCTGTCCAAATCAGTTTCCTCCCCTTACATTGTGCTCCTTATTTTCTATTACTCTATTTAACCTTCTGTACTTACCTGGTGTCATTTCTTTATATTCACGAAACTTACGTATAAAACTATTTTCATGTTGATAGCCAACCTCAAACGCAATGTCAGCTATTTTCTTATCTGTTTTAATCAACAATTCTTGCGCACGCTCCATTCTTAGCCTTGTAAAATAGCCATAAATGGTGTCGTTCATTTCTTCTTTAAACCACTGACTAGCAAGACTCACACTAACGCCAACGGATTCTGCTATTTCTGGAATACCGATAGGCTCACCTAAATGTACATTCATATACTGAATCATTTTTCTACACATTACATATCTTTTAGAATCATTCAACTTTTTTATATTTTCGATTCTTTCTGATATTCTTTCCTTGAATACAATGGCTATATCTTGTAGATTCATTGTTTGAATTTCTTCTGCAGTAAGGAAAGTTGAATTTGCATTCTCTTTATTTCCTAAAAAAACAACCTTTCTTACTTGCTCAATAAAATAAAAAGATAGCTCTGGACTAATATCACTCTCTTGAAATAACTGAAATAATCTAGTAACATCATCAATTGATTGCATAGGGTCTTCAAGTGTAAAAGATTTTACTAGACTATCTATTTTTTCAATCATATTCGTTTCTTTATCTTCCTCCTGTTGATCAGCTTTGGTATAAATATTCCCATATCCCTCAAACAGACGATATTGAAGGGCCTCCTCCGCTTCATTCATTGCGTCTTTTAAATCCAGAAATTGAACACCTGTTTGATTAAGTCCCAAAGAAACGGAAAATCCTAAAATATTTTTTATGTGTGAAAGCGCTATCTTCAAATGGTTTATAACATTGATTTTTCCCTCTAAGTGTTGGATGATGATAATCATTTTATCCCTGCCAATATCTACTGTCTCTACAGAGTAATGGGTCGATAATACTTCAGTTAAAATATTTGCCATACCCGACTTCACTACAGCATGATAATTGCCGGCCACACTCTCTTTCCATGCAGGATAATTGTCGATCGATACTACTAATAGTTGAATATTATCATCTTTCCATTCTTTAAAATAGGCTTGCCACTTTTCCTTTTGCTCGGCTCTATTCATTAATCTGCCGATATATATGTCATATAAAAATTTTGATTTAGCTTCAACCTTCATTTTTTTAATCAATTGGGATAATTGCGCATGGTCACTGACTAAGTCGTCAATAATATTTTCCAAATGAAGTAAGTCTCTTCTATAATGTGGATCACCATCTACTGAGAACAATTCCTTCATTCTTCTAATAGGTCTTAATTCAATTGAATGAATAAAGAAAATAGCGATTCCGCCAATGATTAGTGCAATTAAAGATACACTAAAAACCACATCACGTATCGTTTTTGATTTAGCCAATATACTCTCTTGAGAGACAACGGAAACAAATTTCCATCCAGTATACTCAGATTCAATTTGATTGGCTAATAATATCTTATCGTTGTAAGTAATGTCGCGTAGATTTCCTTTACTTACTTCTTCCTTCACAAATTGGACAGTTTCGTTATCCAATGTGTGGTTCTTTGTCGTATGTAGGATTGTATTATTTTGATCTAAAATATATTGCATGCTATTAGATTGTGGTTCATTAGATGATTTTAATTTTGAGAACAATTCTGTTTGATTAAGGTTAATTGCCACGATCCCTTTCGTTTCCCCGTTTAAATTTATCTTGCGAAACAAGGAAATGTTCGATCCTTTATACTTGGCTCCATCCGGCAGGTTACGATACTTAACAACCCTTGAGGTATCTTTAAATTCATCGATCACACTAGTCCACTCTGCATCATTAAACGTAGTACTGCTAGAGCTGAACCCTTGAGGGATGGCAACAAAGCTATCACTGTTCACATTATAAATATAAATACTTTGTATAAAAGATGAATTCCTTGTGATCGTAGTTAGCTTGTCATATATGTTCTTAATATTTTGATAGGAGAATTGCGATTGATTTGTTAAATAGCGATACACATCATTGTCTAATGCTAATTTTACTGCAATTTGATCGGATTCCATTACATATTCGTCAATAAAGTTCATGTTTATTTTTAACATTTGCTGCTGAGGTTCATTTAATTCCTGTTGTAAAATATCCTTAGAAGTATAATAAGAAGAAAATCCAACCGTCAGTATTATAAATGTAATAGGAATCATTAAAATAAGCAGTAATCTGATTTGTGTATCTGAAAGGTTTTTTCTAAGTAACTTTTTTATTTTAACCGGGAGAAACTTTGACATGAACTCACCCGCTTTCTGATTTCTCTTCTTATTATATGAAACTTCCATTCTTAAAATAACTCTACTCCTCCTCAATAGAAAGAGGAGGAGTATATCATCTACTTAGCTGTTTCATACCATTCCTGGACGCGTTTTGTTACTTCCTTGCCTCCAGATTGATGCCATTTTTCAACAAATTCATCAAATTTGTCGATGGACCATTCACCTATGACAATTTTAGTTAAATATTCTTGGAATAACTTATGTGACTGAATATCTGGATATCCTTCATAAACAGTGCTAGGCATTCCGTCACCAGCAATTCTTCTTGCATCTGCTGTAGTTACTTCAAAAATATCCTTAATCATCTGTTGGTCCTCTTCTGGGAAGGAATTCTCGATACGAATATCCATGGATTCTTTTGTTTGAAAATTTAACATCCCAAGTGCTAAAGGTGTTTCGTCGGTTGCTGGAAGTAATACTTTTTCACCGGCCACGACTTCATGTTGTACACCTTCTATGCCATACTGGATAAAATCTGCATTATCAGGATTATAGAAGAAATCAAGTAGTTTTAATGCATTAATAGCATTTTCTTCAGATGCTTTAGGAATTAGCCATTCAGGAAGTCCCATGCTTTTCTGTGTGATAAATCCCTCAAACCCCTCTACTTCAGGTAATTGCATTCCGCTAACATAGGCGTTGGGTGCTTCTTCTCTCATTGCAGTGAGTTTATCATTCAACTTGGCCGGAAGATGATACCAGCTTCCTACTAGATTATTATTAACTTTCGCTTGCCAGACGTCCCCTTTATTGAGGAATGTTTCGTTATCTAATAATTCTTCTTCGTATAATTCGCGAATAAACTCAATAGCTGCTTTCATATTTTCCGACGTTCCAGCATAATTGATTTCACCATTATAAATATCCCATTCCGGATAACCTTCCCACATTGCTACTCCAAACATCGCAAATAAATGGTCCATCCATCTTCCAAACTCTCTTCCTGTTGTCGGTAACTCATCTTGCTGTCCATTTCCGTTCGGATCTTTATCACGAAAAGCGATTAACATTTCTTTATACTCTTCCAACGTCTGCGGCATCTCCATACCTAATTCTTCGAGCCAATCTTGACGTAACAATGCTGCTCGTGAAGGAACTAGATAAACTTGAGGTACATAGTAAATTTTCCCATCAGGAGATACAGTACGAACTATATCCCATGCCTCTTCAGGAATTCTTTCCCATACATTTGGTGCATACTTAGGCAATAAATCATCTAATGCCAGAGCGCCGCCTTGACTGATAATTGTTTGCTCGACACCACCAATTGGTCTCAATATGTCTGGAAAATCCTTTGAAGCAATCATTAAGTTAATGTATTCCCCAGGGTCTGATCCAGGAGGAGTTGTTTGCAGCTCATACTCCACACCTGTTTTTTCTTTTACGTATTTCACATGTGGATCATCACTGTCAGGAATTGTACCCTTTCCTAAATGACTTTTAAACACACTAACAGTTGCTGATTCATTATCTTTTTCATCTTGACTAGCCGCATCATCACTATCAGAACATGCTGTGAGTAACAGCAAAAACAACATCCACATAGAAAAAAGTAAGAAATAAAAATAATAATTTCTTATCATCCTTTCTTCCTCCCCACGCTTCATTTCTTCAGTAATCTCAGCACCGCTCCATTCACAAATTATTTTTGTAAAGATGGATTTTGATACCATAATTTTGTTAGAGGTATAAAGATGATCGTATTTATGACTACTCCTCCTCTATAGATAGAAGAGGAGTATATAAGAGTTTATTTAGCTGTTTCATACCATTCTTGGACACGTTTTGTTACTTCCTCGCCTCCAGATTGATGCCATTTTTCAACAAATTCATCAAATTTGTCGATGGACCATTCACCTATGACAATTTTAGTTAAATATTCTTGGAATAACTTATGTGACTGAATATCTGGATATCCTTCATAAACAGTGCTAGGCATTCCGTCACCAGCAATTCTTCTTGCATCTGCTTTACTTACTTCAAATATATCCCTTACCATTTGTTGTTCATCTTTAGGGAAGGAATTTTTAATTCTTTCTTCCATCGATTCTTCTGTTGTTAAATTACGCATTCCCAAGGCAATCGGCTTATCATCTGAAGAAGGTAATAATTTCTTTTCTCCGTCTACTACTTCATGCTGGACTCCTTCAATACCATATTGAACAAAGTCAGCATTTGCTGGGTCATAGAAGAAATCAAGTAGTTTCAATGCATTAGCAGCGTTATCCTCTGATGCAACAGGAATCATCCACTCTGGTTCACCCATACTTTTTTGAGTAATAAAACCGTCAAAACCATCAACTTCAGGAAGAGGCATACCTGTAACATATGCATCTGGTGCTCCCTCTTTCATTGCCAGATATCGCTCATGCAAATTGGCAGGAAGGTGATACCAGCTACCGACTAAATTATTATTTATCTTAGCCGTCCATACATCTCCTTTATTCAAAAATGTTTCATTATCTAACAACTTTTCAGCATAAAGCTCTCTTATAAATGAAATAGCTGCTTTCATATTCTCAGACGTACCTGCATAGTTAATTTCGCCATCATAGATGTCCCACTCTGGGTAACCTTCCCACATTGCTACACCAAACATTGCAAATAAATGGTCCATCCATCTTCCAAATTCCCTACCCGTTGTTGGAAGTTCATCTTGTTTACCATTTCCATTCGGGTCTTGGTCACGGAAAGCTATTAACATTTCTTTATACTCATCTAATGTTTGGGGCATATCCATTCCAACTGCATCTAACCAATCTTGCCTTAATAAGGCAGCTCGCTCCGGTATTAGATATACTTTAGGTACGTAATAAATTTTCCCGTCAGGAGATGCAGATCTAACAATATTCCATGCTTCCTCAGGAATTCTTTCCCATACATTCGGTGCATATTTGGGTAACAAGTCATCTAATGCCAAAGCACCGCCTTGGTCGATCAACGTTTGCTCCACCCCACCAATTGGTCTCAAGATATCAGGGAAATCTTCTGAAGCAATCATGAGATTAATATACTCAGCTGGTTCTGATCCTGGTGGCGTTGACTGGAGCTCATACTCCACACCTGTTTTTTCTTTGACATATTGAACATGTGGATCATCACTACCCGGAATTGTCCCTTTGCCTAAATGACTTTTAAATACACTAACAGTTGCAGTCTCTTCATTTTCTTCCGTAGCCGGCTCATCATTTCCCTCTTCTTGACTAGCTGTATCATCACTATTAGAGCACGCTGTAAATAACAACAAAAACAATGTCCACACTGAAAACATTAAAAAATAGAAATTATGATTTCTTCTCATCCATTTTTTCCTCCCTAATTTAAACTTAATTTATTCTTTCAGTGACCCAAGTACTGCTCCTTTCACAAAGTATTTTTGTAAATATGGATAAACTAAAACAATTGGTACCGTAGCAAAAATAATGGTTGCCGCTTTTAAGGTGGTCGTATTAAAGTCATAATCACCCATTATTAAATCAACTGCAGCCATCTCCTCTTCCGATGTAAAAAAAGCTCGCAAGCGCATTTGTAAAGGCCAGAGACTCGGATCTCTTAAAAAAAGCACTGCTGTCTTAAAGGTGTTCCAATAACCAACAGCATAGAATAGACCAATTGTTGCCAACACTGGCTTTGATAACTGTAAATAAATCTGAAACAATAATCGAAATTCATTACAGCCATCAATTCTCGCAGCATCATCAAGATCAGATGGAATACCCAAAAAGAAAGTTCGGACAATAACCATATTAAACGTACTAATTAAGCCCGGAATAATTAAGGCCCAGATCGAGTCCATCAACCCTACCTCTCTTACTGTTAGGAAGAAAGGAATCATTGGCGCATTAAAAATCATCGTAATGACCATCATTAACATGATTGGCTTTCGTAAGAGAAAATCTTTCCTCGATAATGGAAACGCTGTCAAAACTGTGAACAACATACTTAGAATTGTTCCCACTACTGTAATAAATACCGTTACACCGAAGGCTCTCCATAACACTTCATTTTGAAGAATATGCTCCCAGGTAGCCAATGTAAATTCGACGGGTATTAAAAATACTTTTTTTGAATCGGCAGCAATCGGAGAACTAAACGAAACTGCCAGTAATTGCAATAATGGAGCAATCATTGTCACTGCTAATAAAATTAATAACGTATAGTTAAATATTTGAAATAATCTTTCTCCAATTGATTGTTTCATTTACCACAACCCCTGTTCTGATTTTCTTGCAAGCCTATTAAATATCCACAATAGAGCAAAACCAATGACAGACTGGAACAGACCAATAGCTGTAGTTAAGCTATATTGTCCCTGCAGAACCCCTGCACGATATACATATGTTTCAATAATATCTCCAACAGAGTAAGTCATCGGAGTTAACAAGTTAAATATTTGATCAAAACCTAACTCTAAAAAGTTACCAATATTCAAT
This sequence comes from Gracilibacillus sp. D59, assembly GCF_052246695.1. Classification (NCBI taxonomy): domain Bacteria; kingdom Bacillati; phylum Bacillota; class Bacilli; order Caryophanales; family Bacillaceae; genus Gracilibacillus; species Gracilibacillus sp. D59. The sequence goes on from NZ_JBQQCK010000004.1 coordinate 159,068, forward strand.
AAGAACAACACAGCAATAGTAGGTAACAGTAAAGGGAGTGTAATGTAAATAGTTTGCTTGAATCGATTAGCTCCATCTATTACCGCTGCTTCATAAAGACTTGGATTGATCGCCGTTATAGCAGCTAAATAAATAATCGTACCCCATCCTACTTCTTTCCAAATCCCAGAAATAATAACAATTGTTCTAAAATACGCTTCCTCTTGCATAAAAAGTATTGGCTCATATCCAAGCATTTCTCTAATTGCGTTTACGAATCCCTGACTTGCTAATAACTCAAATACGATACCACCAACTACAACCCATGACAAGAAATGTGGCAGATAAAATAAACTTTGGACCGTTTTCTTTACAATTAATAATCTTATTTCATTAAATAATAACGCTAAAATAATGGGTGCTGGGAATTGAAAAACCAATTGATACAATGCAATTAATGCAGTATTCCTCAATACCTCATGAAAGTCTTGATAATGCAACAAATGTTTGAAATTTTCAAGACCCACCCAAGGACTTGCGAATATTCCTTTAAAAATTTGGAAATCCTGAAAGGCAATTACACTACCCATAAGTGGAATATACTTAAAGATAATGTAATAGATGATACCAGGCAAAATCATTAGATATAACATCCAATGTTTTCGTACATTTTTGATCAAATTGTTTTGGATAAGCCGGTCCCATAATCCATCTTTCTCCACCATTACTTGTTCATTTTTTAGCTCATCCATGCACTCCCCCCTTTCTTCTCTTTCAATAAAATCATATCGCGAACCTTATAAAATAAACAATTAGCCATTTCCACAATTACTATTCAATTCTTATTTAGAGGCATAATCTATAATTCGTTTAGGCTATGTTGCTATTGTTTGTTCTAAAATTAGATTAAGAAAAACTGTGCAACCCGCCCAGCCTTATAACTATATGCTAAGTAAGTCTATGGCGATTGCTATTAGTAGCCATTTTGAAATATATCGACCGTTTGACCACCGCTCCGGCTACCCACTCCCTTTTCCGTGGGGTTTGCCCTATGAAGGTGCATAGACTGTGATACCAACGGTTATATACTTTTCTACCTTATAATGGAGACAATCCGTCAATCAATTGCTTTTAATTGACGAATTGTCTCCATTATACCAATAAATAGATTACATTTTTAAACCAACTTTATACAAAGAGATTACATTTTTTCATCCTATCCTTTTCTTATTCGCACTCGGTACAAACTGCGAAGTTGTGAAAGTTTGTGGAGTGAGACTTTCCTCCATTCTTTCCATAAGGAGTACTGGAATACCGCTCCGGCAGAATACTCCGCTTTCCGTGGGCTCGGCTTCAGCTAACTTTGTGAAGAAAAGCACTTCACAAAGTGGATCTTCAGCTCTCGCTGTCCCACAGAAGTCTCCGTATTCTGCCTACGCTAATAACATTATTCTAACTTTTTAAGAGGAAATACTCGGAAACATTCCCGTTTATTATCTCTTTCAAAAATCAGAACACTACACAGAGCGGATGGAAGATACGCAGACTCCTACGGGACCAGCACGTGTCCGAAGACCCCGTTATGCACCTGCGTCTTCTAGTAACGCTTCGTTGTAGGCTTCCTCAGTGCAAGGGAGCAAAGAAGTTTATTCAAGTAGTTCCCTGGCTGAGGCCGTGCCCGTGGAAAGCGAAGTATCTTGCCGTAGCATATCGTAGCACTCATCTCCAAAAGGATGGGAGGTAGGAACATAATAGTTGCTGCGCAGTTTATGTTTATTGTACATCTATTCTTTAATTTCCGAAAAAAAGATGCTCACTTGTTATAAGTGAGCATCTTATCAGCCATTAACTTTTATTCTTATTGTACACGTCAAAGCCAACGGCAATTAATAATACTAAACCTTTAATAAATTGTTGCCAATCGATACCGATACCGATTAGTGACATACCGTTGTTCATTACACCCATTACAAGACCTCCGACGATCGCACCGATAACCGTACCAACACCACCGGCCATGGATGCACCACCAATAAATACGGCAGCAATCGCGTCAAGCTCCAGCATATCACCAGCTGCTGGCGTTGCTGAATTTAATCGAGCGGCAAACATTAAGCCCGCTAAAGCAGCTAGCACACCATTGTTAACAAATACCCAAAATACAACACGTTTTGTTTTAATACCAGATAAATCGGCTGCTTTCTTGTTACCACCTGTGGCATAAACATGTCGTCCCATTACTGTGTTCTTCATGATAAAAGTGTAGATGACAATAAGTGCAATTACGATAATAAGTACGGTCGGAATCCCTTTGTTTAATGCTAATTGATAAGCAAACCAATTAATCGCAAATAGCAATAACGCCAATTTTACAATGGTAATCCATAACGGTGCTACTTCGAAATTGTACTGTAGTTGTGTTCTTCTTTTATTAATTTCTAAGTAGACCAATATTAATGACAAAATTCCGGTTAACACTATCGTAAAAATGTGTACATTAGCTCCATTAAATATGTCGGGTAAAAAACCACTACTTAGACTTTGAAACGAGTCAGGAAAGGGTGCTAAAGATTGCCCATCTAACAACCATAACGTTAGACCTCTGAAAATAAGCATTCCGGCCAAGGTTACAATAAAAGATGGTATCCCGATATAAGAAATCCAAAAACCCTGCCAAACACCAATTAATGCACCCGCAAAAATTGCAATAATAACCGCAAGCCAAACAGGAACATTCATATTAATAATTAGCACACCGGCAATAGCTCCAATAAATGCAACAACAGAACCTACTGACAAGTCAATGTTCCCGGTAATAATAACAAGTACCATTCCAACAGCTAATACAAGAATAAATCCATTTTGTAAAATAAGGTTGGTTAAGTTTAAAGGTTTAAAGTTGATCCCATCTGTCAAAATCCAAAATAGACCAGTGATCAAAACAAGTGCAATGATCATCCCATATTCTCTAATATTATTTTTAAATAAATTAATTACCCTTTGCATCGCTAGTCCCCCCTGTTCCAGTCATATAGCGCATGACATTCTCTTGATCTGCTTTATCTTTATTTAATTCACCTGTCAAGCGGCCTTCATTCATTACATATATTCTGTCTGATAATCCCAATACTTCTGGTAATTCAGAAGAAATAACGATTACAGCTAATCCTTGCTGAGCTAACTCATTGATTTGAGTATATATTTCAAATTTCGCTCCTACATCAATACCCCGTGTTGGTTCATCTAAGATCAAAATATCTGGCTCAGTAAAAATCCATTTACTTAAGACTACTTTTTGCTGGTTACCGCCACTCAAATTACCTGCCAGTTGTTCAAGTGTTGGTGTCTTGATATTTAACTGTTCCCTTAAATATTGCGATTCGACTACTTCTTTATTTTCATTAATTACACCAGATTTGGAGATTCTTTTTAAATTGGATAACGTAATATTGCGTTTTATATCATCAATTAAATTCAAGCCATATGTCTTACGATCTTCTGAAACATAGGCAATGCCACTTTTGATCGCTTTACTTACGGTATTGGCTTCAATTTGTTTTCCATCCTTATATAATTCGCCACTGATTTTCCTACCATATGATTTTCCAAAAATACTCATTGCCAACTCTGTACGGCCAGCCCCCATTAATCCTGCTATACCTACAATTTCACCTTTTTTAACATGAAAATTGATATTATCCAGGATTTTACGATCCTGTTGTTGCGGATGGTAAACATTCCAGTTCTTCACTTCAAATATAATCTCACCGATATTCGAATGGCGATTAGGGAACCTGCTTGTTAACTCTCGCCCCACCATCCCTTTGATAATTCTTTCTTCTGATACTGCTTCTTTCGCATCTAACGTTTCTATTGATTTTCCATCCCGAAGTACCGTAATCGAATCTGATACATAGGATACTTCATTTAATTTATGGGAGATTAATATAGATGATACTCCCTGTTGTTTTAACTCTAGTAATAATTTCAATAAATTCTCACTATCTGTTTCATTAAGCGCTGCAGTAGGCTCATCAAGGATTAATAACTTAACATTTTTCGATAAAGCTTTCGCAATTTCTACCAGCTGTTGTTTCCCTACACCGATATCCATTACAGCTGTTTCAGGTGAATCCTTCAATCCGACACGTTCTAACAATTTCTTAGACTCTGAAAACGTATCCTGCCATTTCATAATTTTATTAGATTGCCGTTCATTCCCAAGGAAAATATTCTCTGCAATAGACAGGTAAGGACTTAATGCTAATTCCTGATGGATAATAACAATTCCTAAATTCTCACTTTGTTTTATATTTTTGAATTGACCTTCCTGTCCTTCAAAATAAATAGATCCATCGTATGTTCCATATGGATAAACACCACTTAGAACTTTCATTAATGTTGATTTTCCTGCACCATTCTCTCCGACTAAAGCATGGATTTCTCCTTGTTTCACTTTTAAATTAACTTTATCTAAAGCTTTTACACCGGGGAATGTTTTCGTAATATTTCGCATTTCCAGAATATAATCAGACATTACTTCACCACCTTCAATAACTCTTTTATAACAATGGATTTAGTGATGACCTCAGATCACCACTAAATCCATTTCATAAAATGCTCTGGCTTACTCTAACTCGTCTTCAGAATAGTATCCACTATCAATAACCACTTCCTGATAGTTATCAATATCAACTGATACAGGTTCTACTAGATAAGTAGGAACAACTTTTTCATTGTTGTCATATGTTTCTGTATCATTAACCTCTGCTTCTTCACCATTAAGAATCGCTTCTGTCATATCTACTGCTACGGCAGCTAAATCACGAGTGTCTTTAAATACGGTTTGTGTCTGCTCACCAGCAATGATTGATTTAATAGAAGCTAGCTCTGCATCTTGACCAGTAATTACTGGTAATGGAAGATCACTAGAACCATAACCTACACCTTTAAGTGCTTGGATTACACCACGGCTAATACCATCATACGGGGATAATACAGCATCTACTGTTTCTCCACCTGAGTAAGAACTACTTAAGATATTCTCCATACGTGATTTCGCTGTGTTTCCATCCCATCGCATTGTTGCTGCTTGTTCAAATTCTGTTTGTTCACTTTGAACGACTAATTTGCCTTCATCGATATATGGTTGAAGGATACTCATTGCACCATCCCAGAAGAAATATGCATTGTTATCATCTGGCGAACCACCAAATAATTCAATATTAAATGGGCCTTCTGCGTTCTTTAAATCAAGAGCTTCTTCAATGTAAGATGCTTGTAATACACCTACTTGAAAGTTATCAAATGTTGCATAATACGAAACGTGAGGAGATTCCATGATCAAACGGTCATAAGAAATAACTTCAATACCTTGTTCATTTGCCTTTCTCAATACATCAGTAAGTGCTGTACCGTCAATCGATGCAACAACAAGTACTTTTGCACCTTTTACGATCATATTTTCAATTTGTGCGATTTGCTTATCTACATCATCTTCTGCATATTGCAAATCTGTCTCATAACCTAACTCTTCCAGTTGCTTTACCATATTATTTCCATCATCAACCCAACGCTGAGAAGATTTTGTCGGCATTGCTACACCGATTAGTTCACCATCAGTGGACTCTTCGCCATCACCTGAACTTCCACCTGAAGTATCATCACTTCCACAGGCAGCTAAAAATAGAATAAGACTAAAGAAGATTGCTAAAATACTAAACTTTTTCATCTTTGTAACCCCTTCCAACAAATATTATTTTATCTTGCCTGGTTATAAATTTATCACAAACCAAACTGTAAGCCTTTGCATAAATTTAATCAGTTTTTATAAAAATTTAATCAAAATGTAATGTAAGTGAAACATTATGCCATAAGAAAAGCGCAGAGCGCCCGTTTAGAAACGTAGCGACTGGAGCGGATCAACTGAGATAAAGGAATCACGGTGAGGTTACGAACCGATGATGACTTATCGTAGAGCGATCCGTGAAGTCGCCTAGTTTTTGGGCGATCGGAGCTAGACATCCGCGCAAATTTTCTTGTCTTATAAGAAAAACGAGACAACCCGCCCAGCCTTAACTATATGCTAAGTAGGTCTGTGGCGATTGCTATTCGAAGCCATTATGAAATATATATATCTTTCCGTGGGGTTTGCCCTTCAGCTAGCTTTTTCGAGCAAAAACGCTCAAAAAAGTGAATCTTCAGAGCAAACGAGTCCCACAGGAGTTGAAGTGGGAGCCATCATTTAAATCATGTGCTACAACATTTGTCAGACCTAGTAACTTGGGTTATTATTTCTGTGAAAGTGTATAAATTACTCCTAGGGGAATAGCGCGAGATGAAGATCCTAAGCACTCAAATTCAGAAGAATGGAAGAAAGCTCACACAAAACAGATTTTTTTAGTTCGCATGATATCTACTAAAAAAAAAAACGAAGACGTTTGGTAGATTACCATGTCTTCGTTTTGTTACTTTTCCGTTTATAATTGATGCTTGTACTGTTTTGGTGTCATTCCTATCGATTTTCTAAAGGCTGTGCTGAAATAGTGTTGTGAATCATAGCCTACGTGTTCGGCGATTTCGCGGATATTGAGATCTGTGGTTTTCAATAAATTTTTCGCTGCCTGCAAGCGCAATTGCGTTACTATTTTTACATAAGAAACCCCTAGATCTTGTTTAATCATTTTACTAAGGTAAACTGTCGAAACATGAAGTGACTCCGCAATACTTTCCAATGTTAAATGAGAATCCTGATAATGTTTGCGAATATACTGGATCGATTGTTTAACAAGAGGGGAAAGTTGCATATATTTATTTAAGTCTTGTTTAGCTTCAGAATAGATAGATGGAATACTTGCAGCTTCAACTTCTATTTGCTTTGAATAAACCTGCTGCTCTAATTCTACTCTTATCAATTCTTCTAAATGCAACGCTAAGTCCGCAGAAGCTTGATCCCAAATAAAAATAGATATCCACTGTGAATCTTCCACAAATATGGCACTTACGTACTGTTGCATTTCTTTTTCTAGTAACTGCTGCATGCTTTCCAATTGTAACTTTCGGTCTTGTTCATTAAGCAAATAATGCTCTCTCTCACCATCGAGCCATTTCATAATAATCAACGATTGAGGATTAGTTTGGGGGAGTTCTAAAAATTGTAATTGATCTTTTATTTCTTCTTCCCCTAGACTACCTGTCATCCAATCCAGAAAAAAACGATTTCTTAACTGTTTATGATTCCTCTTCACCTGCGTAGAAGCCTGTTGTAAAAAGTTTGCCTCTTGCTTTTTTTGATCTAATTGCTGTTTCACTTCATTTAAAATAGCAGTTAGCTGATTTGGGTTTACCGGCTTTAATAAATAATCCTCTACTTGCAATCGGATTGCTTCTTGAGCATATTGAAAATCATCATATCCAGATATCACTACCATACGACAATCCTGTAACTGATCCTTAATTTTCTTCATTGCTGTAATACCATTCATAATGGGCATATTTAAATCTATTAATAACACATCGATTTTATGTTGAATAGCCTGTTCTAATGCTTCTTCACCGTCTTCCGCTTCCGCTACAACTTCCATATTAAAATCTTCCCAATTAACAGAAGACCTTATTCCATCACGTATGATAAATTCATCATCTGCAATTAACACTTTCCAAGAATCCATCTGCATCACTTCTCCCTTTCCTCATCACTTTCATTCATACCTGGTAATAATATCGTCACAGTCGTTCCGATATTTTCCTGACTATCTATTGTCATACCATAACCTGATCCATGTGTTAAGCGAATTCTCGCTTGAACATTCAACATGCCATAACCCTTTTTATTCCTTGTTTCCTCTGAGTTTTCTGTTAGAGTCACGGATTCTGCCAATGCTTCTTTCATGTCACTCAATTGTTGTGGTGTCATTCCTTTTCCATCGTCACTGACTTGAATAAGTAAATCTTGACCCCACGGTTTAGCTTCTATATTTATATGTCCTGCTCCTCGTCGCTCTTTAATTCCGTGATAGATGGCATTTTCGATAATCGGTTGCAGGATAAACTTTAGAATGGCATTTTGTTTAATAGACGCATCCACTTTAATTTGATAATGTAGCTTTTCACGATATCTCGTTTTTTGTATTTTTAAATAGCTTTCGATATGATCAATTTCTTCAGACAAAGAAATAACATCTCGCCCCTTACTCAAACCAATTCGAAAAAGCTTTGCCAGTGATTCTACTACTTCTGCTACGTCATTTGCCTTCTGTTTCCTTGCCATCCACTGTATGGTATCAAGTGTGTTATAAAGAAAATGGGGATTAATATTCGCTTGTAAACTACGAAATTCAGCATCTCTTTTCTGTCTTTCCTGCCTTTCTGTGAGGTGCAATAAATCATTAAGCTTCGTTAACATCGTATTAAAACTTCTCCCTAATAGTCCTATCTCATCAAATCTTTTCTCCTCGTATCTAACGTTGAAATCGCCGCCTTCAGCTTTCTTCATAAATGATACCAATTGGACTATCGGTTTGGAAATCGAATGCGATAGGAAGTAAGAGACTGGAATACCAAAGAACATAATGATAAAAATAAACATCACTAAGTAAAAATTTATTTCACGCAAGCCAAAAATCGTTTCTTCCGCCGGAAATACACCGACCGTTACCCAGTTGGCAAAAGGTGACCGTTGATAAATAAATTGAATCTTCTCCCCTTTAATTGTTTTGGAAAAATCACCTGATTGTTGTTTACTAATCCAATTCAACGGTATTTTACTCACAATCGGTTGATTAGGTTGATAAATATTTTGACCACTATCATCAATCACCATTAAGTATCCACTTTTTCCCAATGTGATATCTTTTACCGTTTCAGCGATGACTCTTAATTTCAAATCAATCATTACTACACCGTGAACTTGCTCTGTAAAAGGGTCTATCACCGCTCTTACAACAGTCACCACATCATCGTTAGTATAATCCACGATAGAATGCAATCTTCTTCCATCAGGTCGGCCAATGATCTTAAAAATGCCATTATTCTCAATAGCTTCTTGATACCAGGAAGTCTCTGTTAAATCAATAATGGACGGAGCATACAATTCATTACTTACATAATCACCTTTATCATTTACTACCATTATACCGGCCACTTCTGGTGATACAGTTGTGAAATTTCGCAAATACCGTTGGATGTCATATTTATTATCGGATACAGCATTTGGACCACTTTCATTTCCTGCCAAGAATTGTTCCACATCTTGATTATTCGAAATCATATAAGTATAACTTTGCAGATTACTAGTATAGAACTCAAAAGATTCATTCACTTTATCAATAAGTTGAAGTGTATTATCATTTACCTGTTCTTCCATGACACGCTCAACCGTCCAACTGATCAATAGAGCCAAACAAAAAATGGGCAATATACTAATCAATAAAAAGTGTGAAATTAATTTATATCGAATTGGAATATTATTTATTTGTGTCCAGCGCTTCACTATTCATCCATCCATTCTTTAATCAACAGGATAGTAATCGTTAACATTTTCTTTTGTCACAACCTTAATACCTGTATCAACATAACGTGGTAGGTTCGTTTCACCTTCCAAATCTCCTGCTAGATCATGTTGAAGATGAAAGAGAAACTGTAATGACCAATATCCCATTTCCCAGGTACCTTGTGCTAGGGTTGCTGAAATAACACCCTCATCAATCATATCTAGCGTTCCTTTATCTGTATCAAAGCTAATAATATGAAGTTCTCCTTTTTTCTGTTGCTCTAATACTGCTTTACCTACTCCAACTCCGCCATTAGCCTCTGAAGCAAAAATACCTTTTATATTTGGATGTTCTCTCATTAATTCTTCGGAAACTTCTTTAGATATCATCTGATCTCCACGACCATCTTTGACATCAACCACAGTCATACCCGGGTACTCCTTTTCGATTGTCTCGCGGAAACCTTGCGTCCGCTCTTGATGATTAAGTTGATTCGGATGTGTTACAACACCCACTTCACCAGATTCGTTTAATAATTCCGCCATTTTGTGTGCAGCAGTAACACCAGCATAATGATTATTCGTTCCTAAAAAAGCATATGCTTTACTATCTGGTGCATCGGCGTCAAACATTACAACAGGAATACCAGAATCTACAGCTTTATTAATAACTGGATTTAATGCCTCGGGATCCAAAGTGGAAATTGCAATTCCAGAAGGGTTTTTCGCGATGACTTGTTCCAACACTGTAATTTCTTCATTTACGTCATATTGTGTTGCACCTCTGTATTCTACAGAAACATTAAGAGCCTCAGCTGCATCCTCGAAACCTTTTAACGGTCTCTTCCAATAATCAATACCAGTTTGAAATGTTACCATCACATATGTTTCATCAATGGTACCCCGCAACTCCTGTTCAGACCATTCATTATTCGTCGTTTCACTTGTTTGATATTGATATACATATAAAACAAATAATCCAATTAAGACAATATAAACAATCAAAAGCTTTCTCATTTTTGTAACCCCTTTCAAATCAAAATAGAGGGTATTTCTATCCTGTTAATGGAAAAATAGTATATATGATTTTTATTTCCTATATCGATTGTACTAAAATTGTATAGGAATTAAGTATATTCTTCAATATTAATTTTTCCCATTTAAAAAGCTACACTGGTTTGTGTAACTTTATTTTTGCGCTATAATTATTTCGAGATCAATTGTAACTTTTTCTATAGGCTGTTTTATTTCTTTTCCCCAGGTTAAAGGAGTCATATTCCATAGGTCTTCGCGTACATCAGGTGGAACTTGCCATTGATAGTGGATCGTTTGAACCTCCAAGTTCTCAAAATGCTGTTTAATATGCTCCAGTACTTCAGTATTTGTATAGGATTGCTGCTTCTCATCCATTACCTGTTCCCTTATCTCTTGTAAATAATTGCTTCTAGGTATTACTTTAATTAAGTGTCCATCTGTATGTAACAGTCTCTTAAATTCCTGATAATTTGCAGGAGATAAAATATTTAATAAGATATCAGTTTTCCCTGACTGAAATGGACTTTTAGCTAAATCAGCAACTGTCCATATCTGCCCTTGATGATATTTAGCTGCTGTTAAAATCCCATCTTTGGCAATATCCATACCAATTCCAACCGAAGAACGGTTCAATTTATTGGTGATTTTTTGGAGATGAGAGCCTTCACCACAGCCGAGATCAAAGATAGTTGCAGACCGATGATCCAGCGCATCAATAATATCGGCAATTTTTTGATGTAACCGATCGTACATACCTTTTTGAATAACATTATATCTAGCTTCGAACAACTTTTTATCATAATCCTTTGGAGATGATTTTGCATAGAAATTGATATATCCTTTTTTCGCCAAATCAAACTGATGATTTGAGGTGCAAATAACAGAGGTGTTCTCAACTCTCATCTCCCCCCTGCAGATCGGGCAAATGAAAAGAGATTTATTTTGCTCTATCAGTTGTGCTGCTTGCTCAATTTTCTTCATAATCGTACTCCAGTTTTTCTTTTATCACGGCGCTAAGCGGGGATAACAAACGCTAACACCCTGATAAGTTTTGCGAATGACCAGGTGGAGATCGCCCACACTGATCATAGTCTCACTTTATCATATCTTGAGTAGTCATCGATTGCAAATTCATCCACGAACTAATTTATTCCGTGTATAGTTAGACCACATTTCTACAATTAGAATTAGGACGACCAAACCGATTAATATCGAACCTACTTCATTCCATCTATACGCATTCATAGCAAAAATTAACGGTGCACCTATACCACCTGCTCCAACAAGTCCGAGAATGGATGCTTCACGCAAGTTCATATCAAATCGATACACCCCAATTGATAAAAACATCGCCGTTAGCTGCGGAACGATACCAAATCTGATTTTCTCAAAAGTGGTACAGCCTATCGATGTCATTGATTCAAAGATACTCGTATCCAAGTCTTCTACTGCATCGACAAAAAGCTTTGCAAGCATACCAATTGAAATTAGCGCAATTGTCAATACACCAGTAAAGGGACCTTGACCTGATACTCGAACAAACATTAAACCATAAACCAATGAAGGAATTGTACGAATAAAAATCAACAATAACCTTGTTAAAAATGCCACAGGCTTTGGAACCACATTTGATGCAGATAAAAAAGCAAGCGGAATTGCTAAGATTGCACCAAGAATTGTTCCTAAAAAAGCTATCGCAATCGTTTCCACTAGTAAATACATGACACCCTGCGTGGTAAAATCCAACAAAAAGTCTAAATCTGGCGTGGCAATTCCCAAAAGAATACTTTTAGCAATCGCCCAACCACTTTCCTCCATACTTCCAAAATCAATAACAAATAGTGACCAAATCATTAAACCTAGTAAAACTATGGAAATAACATAAATATAACTGTTGTTTCTTGGTTTTGCATATAATTGTTTTTCGATAGCATTCATCTTAAGTCAAGCCTTTCATATCAACTTTTTCCTGAAATATTCACTAACCGTCTCAATCAAAAACACTGTAATAGCTAGCATAAGTAATATCATTCCGACACTTGCATAATCACGCCAGCCTAGCCCCTCATTCAAAAGTATCCCGATTCCGCCAGCACCTACATAACCTAAGATTGCAGCATAACGAACATTTCCTTCAAAACAAAACATGGAAGTAGATAAGTAGTTAGGCAATACTTGAGGGAAAATCGCATAACGAAATGCTTGCATTCTCGTAATTCCGATCGATTCCATCGCTTCAAAGGCACCCATACTAGCATTCTCAATTTGCTCATACAATAACTTCCCTACATATGCTACCGTAAAGAGAAATATAGCTACTGTACCGGCTAATGTCCCTAAACCGAAAATAAAAGTTGCAATTAAAGCTGAGACTAAAGTAGGCATTGTCCTTAATATACTTAAAAATAGTCGTGCAATCATGACTACTAACTTACTTTTTATAATGTTAGAAGCTGCTAGGTAAGCAACTGGAACAGCAACAAGTGAACCTAATGCAGAACCAAGGATCGACATCATAATGGTGTCCAATAAGGACTGCCATAAATGCGGAAGGTATTCCCACTTAGGAGGAATCATTTCATTTATAATAACGAAAAACTCATCTCCTCGTGTTACTAACACACTAAACTGAAAGTTAGTAAACCTTATCGATAAATAGACTGCAATAAGAACCATAACCAATATCAAAGGTGTACGAGATCTTTTTTCCAAAACTTTCTTACCATTAGGTAATACTACTTGCTTTGGAGGAAAAATTTTATCAAACATAGGCACCTTCCTCATAAAGTTCCTGTTTCACTTCGTCGGCTTTCCCTTTATAAATATAGTCTAATACTTCATCTGTTACCTCATTAGTAGAGCCATCGTAGACAATTTGTCCTTCCCTTACACCGATAATTCGATCTGCATACTCCAGTGCCACTTCTACATGGTGAATATTCAAAATTACGGTCATATCCATCTCTTGATTGATTCGCCTGAAGTCATCCATTACTTGCTTAGATGTGACCGGATCTAATGATGCAATCGGTTCATCAGCAAGAAGGATAGCTGGATCTTGTGCTAACGTTCTCGCCAACGCCACACGTTGCTGCTGTCCCCCGGATAACTGATCAACACGAACATACGCCTTATCTAAAATGCCTACCTGATCTAAGGCAGTCAATGCTTGTAGTTTATGGTCTTTACTAAATATCCCAGTCACTTTTCGCCAAAAAGATAGCTCTGGCACAAAAGAAACTAATACATTTTTAATTACAGTTGTACGTGTGATTAAATTAAAAGATTGAAAAATCATACCTATCTTCTTGCGGAAATTACGAATTTGTTTTCCTTTTAATTCTTCAACATTCGTGCCGTCCACGATAAGAGAACCTTTCGTAATATCATGCATTCTATTAATACATCGAATAAGCGTAGACTTACCAGCACCAGATAAACCGATTACTGCTACAAATTCACCTTTTTCTATTTTTAGATTAATATTTTCCAGAGCTTTCACTTTATTTGGATATACTTTATCAACATTCGTAAATTCAATCATTTCTATCGCCTTCCTTGTGAAAAATGAGAACACCAAAGAATGATGTCCTCATTTCACCTTCAATATTATTATAAAAAGGTAGAACATTTAGTCTAATGACTGCACCATTTCTTGTGCTTCACGTTCTTTGTCATAATCTGAATCTTTGGCTTTTTGATAGCCTTCATGATTGTAAATAGAGATAACTTCTTTTCCTTCTTCTGTTTCTGCAATATTCATAAATGCTTGTTGAATAGCAGCTTTTAAGTCATCATCCATCTTTTCGGAATTTTTACTCACACTGATTGTGTCATTGTATATACCAGGAGTTACACCAATGACATTTGTTTCATCCCAGATGGTTCCTTCTCTAGATTCCCACGCTTTTTCATTATCTCGTCTAGCATCTGCATATGTTACCATTACATCTATTTGTTCTTCTGCTAGTCTTGCAAAAGCACTACCATATGAATCTACTTGTACTTTATTGGGCAGATCTGCAATCGTAAGATCAAAGTTATCTTTCAACCATAATGATGGATAAATATAACCTGCTGGAGATGATGATGACATGACTGCCCAGTTAGCACTTTTTATGTCTTCAGCTGTAAGCTCTTCGCCTTTGTTTACTTTATCCGCTAATTCTTGTCCTTTTTCGGAAGGACCAGCAATCATTAATGCGCGATAGTAAGTGACTTGTTCATCACTCGGTTCTGTCGGTTTATTTTCATTCCAGTCGCTCGGATCATCTGAGTCATTATTCAATCCTGCTCGAGTTGCTGTCAAAATAACCTCTGCACCATCATCATACAGTACATATGTACCGCCAGGAATAAAACCAATATCTGTTGTACCTGCAGAAAGTGCTTCACCTACCGCTTCATAATTGGTACCAACATCAATCTTCACTTCCCCTATGTCATAACCCAAAGTTGCCATTTCTTCCTTTAATAAATCTTTCAAAGGTTCTGTCGCTGTTACAATTTCCTCTGGATCACGTGAAGGTACAAATCCTATAGATAATGTATCGATAGATTTAGTTGACTCTTCCTCTGCTTCTCCGCTTTCAGACTCTGTATTATTTTCTGTTTCACTTGCTTCTGCTTCATTCGTAGTATCCTCTTCTTCACCGCTCCCACACGCTACTAAAAAAGCAATCAATGCAAGAACTAATAAACACCATAGCTTTTTCAACATCATTTTCCCCTCTCTAATATTTAGAAGATTCTAATCATTTATAATGGTAAAAAATAAACATTGAGATGGCATTAATTTAATGTAAAAAAATGTATAGTTTTTGCAAAAATTGAATAATAGCTGCTAACCTAAATAGGCTAGCAGCTATTCCATGCCTTACTCATTCTCAATAATAGTAAAATCATCGATATTAATACGTTCTCCTGATGTTCCACCTACAACAATTCGGAATCTAACCGTATTTGTTTCATTTACTTCGATCGTTTCTGACGACAGTGTACTTCTACTACTATAGGGACCAGCGACACTTGTCCAAGTTGCGCCTCCATTTGTAGACTTCTCTAAACTCCAATTTGCTCCACTGTCATTACCAAAGTTAGCATGCTCCACCTTCACACTTTCGGCTCCATTCACATCAAAATTCATCGAAATTGTTCCATTAGCACGAATACGACTAGATTGTGTGCCGTTTTTCTTATCTGAGGATAAAGACCCTAACAATGCATTATCAAAATGCCATGAACCTGATGCTAATGTTACATCATCTGCTGCATAAGCCGCTTTACTACCATTGTCAAAGCTTTCTATGACTCCATCCACTGGTTCATTTGGTTCATCACTATCCACATATCCATAGGAACCTTCTTTAAAAGTTGAACGATCCCACCACTTATAATCATGTGCTGGCTCACTCCAGGGCTCTGATTCCGGTTCAGTCGAGTTTATTGGGGTTTCCATACTTAATAAAGAGGTTTCCTCATCTAAGTTTATACCTGCTACCTGATCAAATGATGCATAATCTTTTTGTTCAGCTAACCAATTAATTAAATTAACAAGTAAGACATGATTATCTTGATCATAGAAGCCATCATATGTTGTTTTTGTACCACCAGTTTCTTCCCTTTTATATTTTGGAGTAATATCTTCAACTGGTGAAGAATCACCTATCACTGCTACTTTTCCTAAGTTGTATTTGCCTATCGCTACATAGGCTCCTTCGTCTATTCCACCGCCTTCATACACACCTTGATCTACTGCATGGGACCACGCCTCATTTGTTTCCTCTATATATACAATTCCCTTCGCTTTATCGGAATCCGTAATAGCAATTGTCGATCCAGCATGCATAGTGATCGTATTAACATTATCCGTAATATTAAATGACTGGGATGGTGACACGATAACGTCTGAATGAACATTACCTAATGCATTGTAGCGTATCCGCATCCCAAAATGATCACTTAACCAATCGGAACTTGAAACGTTTTGCATATAAAAAGAATCCTCTTCCGCTTGACTCATGCCCAATGCCGGATCTGACCATGCGCCACGTCGATATCCATTAAACACCTCTGAAGAATCCCATCTGTTCTTATTACGATCAGCATTATAATGGTCTGCAATGAAAAAAATACTTCCACCTTGATCTACATAATCTACCAAAGTCTCTTGTTCTTGATTGGAGAAAGGAATATTTGCTTCTGGTATGACAAACACATCATAATATTCTAAATCACTTAAGGTAAATCGCCCTTCTTTTCGCAACTCTTTCACATAATATCCCTCTTCTGCAATTGCTTCAGCAAAATCGGAAAATGCTCCGTCAATTACCCAATCTGCTGCACCTGCAGTCTGTGCATGTGTGTTATCAAACAAGACAGATAAACCATTTGTTGAACCACTAGGAGCTATTGCTGGGGCTGGATCTGATGGTCCCTCAGCATCAACAGTTGGTACAAACACAGTAAATAGACACATAAACGCAATTAACAAGTATGACCATTTTCTATACATCGTTAGCCCTCCTATTTTGTATTGTCACTCCACAAAACAAAACCTGCATCAACCATTACCTTCCATTAATATTAAATATAGCAAACTAATGTTATGTCAGTGTTAGAACGCTGTTAAAATATGGTTAATTTTTTATAAAACACGAATATTTACAAAGTAGACATAGCAGCAAAAGCAAAGAAGTTAGGATAGGACACTTGATCTGAAGTAGAAACAAAAAAAGGACGTACTATTCGAGGCGAAATAATGAAGTTTCTTGCATTAAAAAGCAGGTGAAGCATATAATCGGGAGTCGCATACTCTTTTTACTAGGTGAGTCCCTTATATATGCATATAATCGGGAGTCACATACTTTTTTGCTAGGTGAATCCCTTAAATACGCATTTAATCGGGAGTCACACTCTTTTTGCTAGGTGAATACCTTATATATGCATATAATCGGGAGTCACACACTCTTTTGCTAGGTGAACCCCTTATATATGCATATAATCGGGAGTCGCATACTTTTTTGCTAGGTGAATACCTTATATATGCATATAATCGGGAGTCACACACTCTTTTTGCTAGGCGAATCCCTTAAATACGCATTTAATCGGGACTCGCACTCTCTTTTTGCTAGGTGAATCCCTTATATATGCATATAATCGGGAGTCACATACTTTTTTGCTAGGTGAATCCCTTAAATACGCATTTAATCGGGACTCGCACTCTCTTTTTGCTAAGCGAATCCCTTATATATGCATATAATTGGGATTCACACACTCTTATTACTAAGTGAATACCGAAAAAAAGAGCCCGGTTAAACTGGACTCGGGATGACTTATCAATTCATGTTATATATATTTAATCCTAATATTCTTTCTCAAATTTCTTTGAACTTCTCACCGTGTCAATATGGCGAACCATTCCTTCAATTTCTTTTCGTTTATCTTCTAAAAATGGTGGTAATGATAGCTTTTCACCTAAGGTTTCATATGGTTCATCACCCATAAACCCTGGACCGTCAGTAGCTAATTCAAATAGTATCTGTGGTGCAACTCTTGTATATAATGATTTAAAGAAAAAGCGATCGACATATCCAGAAGTCTGTAAACCGAAGCGACGATAATGTTCATCCCATTGATGCAATGTCTCGAGATCATCAATCCGGAAAGCGGCATGGTGTACGGTACCATAACCTTGACGGGCCATAGGTAAGACACCATTTTCTTCCACAATTACTTGTGCACCATTCCCACCTTCACCAACTTCAAATAAGTGATACGAACCATCATGGTCAATTTCTGTAAATAGCAATACTTTTTCCATAACTTGTTTGAAATATTTATAGTCCTGGATACGTACAAAAATCGGACCTAACCCTGTGATTGCATATTCTAATGGAATAGGACCGTCCTGCCACGGGGTACCAGAGGCAACTCCTTCATTACCTTCATCAGAGATTAATTGATATTGCTGATCATCAAAGTCAACAAAATTTAATACTTTCTTACCGAATTGCTCTTTAATTCCGTCATGTTTTACGTCTAGCTTATCAAACCGTTTTACCCAGTATTCAAGAGCAGCATCTGACGGTATACGAAAGCCAGTACGGTAAATTTCATTCGTACCATGAGAGCCTTTCGGGATACCAGGGAAGTCAAAGAAGGTCATATCTGTTCCTGGGCTGCCTTTATCATCAGCAAAGAACAGATGGTATGTTTGAATATCGTCCTGATTAACAGTTTTCTTTACTAATCTCATACCTAATACATAGGTGAAAAACTTATAATTCTCTTCCGCACTGCTTGTAATAGCTGTTACGTGATGAATTCCTTTTAAGCCGTTCATATAATCATCTCCTATAATCGAAGTAATTTATTTCGAATTCGAGATAAATATAACAGAATAAATAGGGAAAATCAATTAAAAGTGCCTCACATTTTATTTATAGAGTGGACATCTGTTCCGCTATGTAGGCAAAAAACATTAGAATTGAAGTTAATGTTGCCTAATAACGGAATAAATGTCCGCGAACCCACTTAAAATAGCAGTTTTGTCACAAATAAAGGAACAGAAGTCCACTCCTCCCTCTCAATTACCAGGTTCACTGTTTATCTTTTCCACCAGTCGTCAAACACTGTAACAGGTTCTTCCCGCTTATGACGTGTTTTCATAAACCATTGTTCAATTGTTTCCGCATCTTTATCTGAAACTTGTTTGCCTTCTAAATAGTCATCAATTGCATCATACGTCACACCTAAAGCTTCCTCATCTGGTAATTGTGGACGATCACTCTCTAGATCTGCTGTAGGTGCTTTCTCATAGAGACGCTCCGGGGAACCGAGCAACTTAAGAATTGATTTCCCTTGGCGTTTATTCAAACGATATAACGGCAAAATATCTGCCGCTCCATCACCATATTTTGTAAAGAAACCAGTAACCGCCTCTGCAGCATGATCTGTACCAACAACAACACCATTACATGCAGCAGCAATATCATATTGTACCTTCATACGTTCACGAGCTTTGGTATTTCCTTTTACAAACTCACTAATATCACCGATTTCCTTCTCTACAGCTGCTTCACTAGCATCAACAGCAGCCTTGATATTCACTCGGACAATTCTACTCGGCTTAATAAAATCAAGCGCAACCAAACAATCATCTTCATCCGCTTGTTCTCCGTATGGTAAACGGACTGCTATAAACTGGTATTTTCCTTCACCTAGTTCTTCGTTTAACTCATTAATTGCTGTCTGACAGATGTATCCTGCTAACGTTGAATCTTGACCACCAGAAATCCCTAATACAGCACTTTTCAAAAAAGAATGCTTTTTCAAATAAGCTTTGACAAAATCTACACTACGACGAAATTCTTCTTGTGGATCAACCTCTGGCTGTACTTTTAATGTTTCAATAATTTCCTTTTGTAATGAACGCACCCCAAATGTCCCCTTTCCATTATTCAACCTTCTGCTTTACTTTTGCTTTTATATCACGGATTAAATTCATTTTATTCTCCCAGCATGCTTCACTTAAATCGACCGGATATTCTTCTGGTTTCATCGTCCGCTTGTACTCTTCCCATAACAGTTTCATATTGCTAATTGTATAATTTTGAATCTCTTCCAACGAAGGACTTTGATAATTGATTTCGCCATCTACCACCACATCTTCAAGTAGATTTACGGCGGTAAAATTCGTAACAAACTTACTAATATAGGTATGCACCGGATGGAACATTTTCAAACGTTCTTCTGCTTGTGGATCCTCACCCTCTAATGCAATATAGTCCCCTTCTGAGTGACGATTCTCATTATTAATGATTCGATAAACCTTTTTGCTTCCTGGTGTTGTTACTTTTTCGGGGTTAGCTGAAATCTTAATTGTATCAATCATTTTTCCATCTTCTTCTATCGCTACTAGTTTATACACACCGCCTAATGCTGCTTGATCATAGGCTGTGATCAACTTCGTACCAATCCCATAAATATCGATTTCGGCTCCCTGAGCCTGCAGGTTCAATATCGTATATTCGTCTAAATCATTGGAAGCTATAATTTTTGCATCAGGAAATCCTGCATCGTCTAACATTTTTCTCGCTTTTTTTGATAAATAGGCCATATCACCACTATCTAAACGAATACCTTGGAAATTTATTTCGTCTCCAAATTCCTTTGCCACACGAATGGCATTCGGGACACCAGATCGTAATGTATCATACGTATCAACCAGAAAGACACAGTTTTTATGTGTGCTAGCATATTTTTTAAAGGCGGTATAATCATCTCGATAAGCCTGCACCATCGCATGCGCATGAGTTCCAGCGATCGGTATTCCAAAAAGTTTCCCGGCTCGAACGTTACTTGTGGCAGAAAACCCACCGATATACGCAGCCCTTGTTCCCCAAATCGCTGCGTCCATCTCATGGGCACGTCTCGTTCCAAATTCCATCACGGTACTATCGCCAACCACATATTTAATACGGGCAGCCTTTGTAGCTATTAATGTTTGGTAATTCACAATGTTAAGTAAAGGCGTTTCAATTAATTGGGCCTCTGCAAGTGGTGCTTCAATCCGCATCAATGGCTCATTGGCAAAAACAACTTCTCCTTCTTTCATCGAACTAATCGTTCCTGAAAATTTCAGATTTCGTAAATAATCGAGAAAATCATCTTCATACCCACCAATTTCTTTTAAATAGGTTAGATCACTTTCAGTAAAACCAAAATTCTCAATAAAATCTAATACACGATCTAATCCGGCAAAAACAGCATAGCCGTTATCAAAAGGAAGCTTGCGAAAATATAATTCGAATACCGCCTTTTTGTTTGCTGTCCCGTCACGCCAATAGGTTTCCGCCATATTAACTTGATATAGGTCGGTGTGTAACATCAAGCTATCGTCTTCATACGTCATCGTTGTTCTCCTCCAAATTCTGTTACTATTGCTCCCAAAGTATGTTCAATCATTCACTCTTATATGCAAAATGGTGTATAACGTGAAGTTTTCAATTTAATGGGCACATTTTTCCTCTATCCATAGTTTAATCTTTAAAACCTCTCCTGTAAAAGAGAATACTCAAATATAACCCTATCATATACATATCATATTCTTTTTACCGATCTACACTATCGCACAAAAAAACTCTATAACAATACCTAATTAACAGTTAATTATAACAAAATGATGAACAATTGTCAGAAAAATTTAACAATAATGATCTATTTGATATGATAAAGGAAATGATATATAGGAGGATTTGGATGACAAAAAAAGTGGTACTTGCGGGCGGGACAGGATTTATCGGCAATTATTTTCAACAAAAATTCGAAGCACTCGGTTATGAAGTTATCGTGATCGCAAGAAGGGCTCCGGCGATTACTTGGAATGATCATGAAAGAATGGTACATGCATTAGAAAATGCTGAAATGGTAATTAATTTAGTAGGGAAATCTGTCAATTGCCGCTATCACGAACAAAATAAACAAGAAATAGTTCAATCTCGAACAGGGACAACGAAGTTATTAGGAGATGCTGTTGCAGCTTGTGAAAACCCACCAAAACTTTGGGTAAATGCCAGTACAGCAACCATTTATCGCCATGCTGAGGATCGTCCGATGACAGAGGCAGATGGCGAGATCGGAAAAGGCTTCTCTGTTGATGTCGCAACTAAATGGGAAAATACTTTTTTTCAATGTACTGTACCAAAGACCCGCCAAGTGGCATTACGTATCGCGATTGTACTTGGACCTGATGGTGGGGTCATCACACCGTATAAAAACCTAGTGAAATTTGGACTGGGTGGAGTTCAAGGTAATGGAAAGCAAATGTTTAGCTGGATCCATGTCGAAGATCTATTTAAAATAATTTTATTTATAAACGATAATAAAGACATGGAAGGAGTATTTAATTGCTCCTCCCCTAACCCAATTCCAAATCATCATTTGATGAAGGCCTTACGCGAGCAGTTAAACCGGCCCCTTGGTTTACCCGCACCTGCTCCATTATTAGAATTAGGTGCGATTTTCTTACGAACAGAAACCGAGTTAATTTTAAAAAGCAGATGGGTAATTCCTAAAAGATTATTAGATGCAGGCTATTCCTTCCGTTTCCCAACAATAGAACAAACACTTGAAGATATATTATAAAGCGAGACTTCCATCAGTGGGGGTTTTACAGGCGATTAGCACCGTGATAAAGACCATTTGTTAAATTATCAGCACTGCTAGTATTTTTTTCGATCATAATCCGCTATACTAGTAATAGTCATTAAGTAGTTATTATATAAAAGGTAGGAATCGTGCATGTCGGATCAAAATGAAAATATTACAAGAATAGATCTAGATGGGAAAGAATACATATTGATTGGAACTGCTCACGTTTCTAAACAAAGTGCAGAGCAAGTTAAACAAGTAATCGAGCAGGAGCAGCCTGATTCAGTATGTGTGGAATTGGATAAACAACGTTATGAATCAATAGCCAAAGGTGATAGTTGGCGAGATATGGATATATTCCAAGTAATCAAAGAGAAAAAGGCAACTTTATTACTGATGAATTTGGCTATATCCTCTTTCCAAAAGCGAATGGCAAAACAATTCGGTATTAAGCCCGGCCAAGAGATGATTCAAGGAATTGAATCTGCCAATGAAATAGGTGCAAAGTTAGTGCTAGCAGATCGTAATATCCAAATCACGTTTGCACGCATATGGCGAAGTATTGGTTTAAAAGGGAAAATGCTGTTACTGACGCAAGTGTTAGGTGGTGTTTTTTCTAGAGAATCTATCTCAGAAGAAGAATTGGAAAAAATGAAAACACAAGACTCGATTGACAGTGTATTGAACGAATTTTCGGAAGCATTTCCAAGGCTAAAAAAACCATTGATTGATGAACGTGATCAATATTTGGCACAGAAAATTAAAAAGGCACCAGGTAAGAAAATCGTAGCAGTTTTAGGTGCTGCTCATGTTCCAGGGATAACAAAGGAAATTCAAAAAGACCACGACCTTAAAAAATTGACTAACCTACCACCAAAATCGAAAGTACCAAAGATTATTGGCTGGTCCATTCCCTTAATTATTGTTGCGTTAATCGCATTTACGTTCTGGTCTAATCCTGTAGCTGGCTGGCAGCAAGTAATCAGCTGGCTAGTGTGGAATGGCGGCTTCTCCGCTTTGGGTGTGGTATTAGCATTAGGTCATCCTTTAACAATTTTAACTGCATTAATAGCAGCACCGATCACATCGCTAAATCCATTAATAGCTGCAGGTTGGTTTGCCGGATTTGTTCAAGCTCTAGTTAAAAAACCTCATGTGTCCGACTTTGAGTCTTTATCAGATGATGTTCATACGGTAAAAGGCTTTTGGCACAATAAAGTTACTAGAATACTGCTGATTGTTGTCTTCGCCAACCTTGGCAGTACACTGGGCACAATTATTGCAGGTACGGATATTGTTCGATTATTTATCAACAATTTATAGGACAAAAGGACTTTTCTCTATGAAAAGTCCAATTTTTTTCGTTAAAACTAGAACAAGTGTTCGATTTTGTGGTATACTATAGACAACCCTCTCCACAGAAAGGGGGTGTGGAATATATGGAAGTGGCGCTAACAATTATTGCATTAGCTGTTAGTATCGTGGTTGCTTGTGTAAATTTAACAACTGCGATAATGAATTTTAAAAGGCATAAGAAAAAGGATCACCGCTCTGCCAAGCGACGATCCGATTAAAAGCCACACGAGTGTGAGGATTATTCCTCGCACTCACTCCATATTCTACTTTTATTATACAAGAAATATGTATAGTATGTAAACGAATTTTGATTGAAGTTTTCCTTTCTTTTAAAATCCACTCACATATATGCCACTTTTTTAACGTTTTTCCGAAAGAAGTCTCCCTTTTCAAGCGTGTGAAGGGAGTAGCCCAACGGTAAGTTGGAGATGAAATTCGGTGGGTGTAAGCCCAAACGCTTTTTCTTTTGGCTTTTTCATTGTTAAAAGCCTAAGGATTGATATAACAATGAAATTAGATAGTAATAACCATTCAAGCCATTCACTCTAACAATCTGAACGATTTGAGAAATACTCTAAAAAAATATGACGAATCACCTTTAAACGACTCAAAACTATGCCCATCGATACAACTAACATCCGATATGTGGAAAGATGTTCAAGATTATGCAAAAAACATGGAAAGGTCTTGTGAAACAAGAGAGGAAATAACGGAAGTGGTAGAATGTATGTTAGGATGCGCTTCCAATTATTCATAATTTAAAAAGGTATTTTAAAGAAAATATATAATAAAAAGGATAGTAATCTGTTCATTAGTTTATTTATTCTTTTTTAGTATTTCTTCACATTTTATTGGAAATAACTGTATAGTATAGAATAGTTTCACTTTTTTCAATGAAAGGAAGTATCTCATGCATATAAAATTATTTTTAGTTGCAATTCTTTGTTCCATGGCTTTATTAACCGCTTGTACAGAAGAAAAGACTACTCAAACGGAGGAACCAGCTCCAGAATCAGACGAAACCCCTAAAGAACAATCTGATTCAACAGAAGAAGATACAACGGAAACAACTACAGAAGAAAATACAGAGAAAGAAACAGACAAAACAGAGAAACCAAAAGATGAATCAGACGCAGAGAAAGAAACACCTACGGCAGAAAAGGAAAGTAACGATTCAACAGAGGAAGATACACCAACAACTACCCCTGAAGACAAACCAAAATCTCCAAAAGAACTAGCAGACTTCTATTATGAAAAATTAGAGCTCGGCATGCCTAAAAAAGAAGCGACAACTTTACTTGGAAATACGTACGAAGAAGGGTTTGAAGATTTATCCGGAGACCCTACGATAAATTATTCCCTCGGATTTAATCAGGAAATTTTACCCCCAGATTCTTCAAACAAGAGCGATTTTTTGAAACTATATGAAGGTACATCTATGTTGCACATTTCTTTAGCCATCGATGAGGATAAAGTATCTAGTATTCATGTAAGCTATTTCAATGAATCAGACAATAAATTTGTTTTTTTGATGGAATTTTATGACTACGAAAATGGTGGCGATGGCAATCCTTATCAGAAAACAGAAAGAGTAAAAGCCGAACACGTATTGCAATAATTAGGAATGTAACTATCAAACCGGTAATGGATAACATGTCCATCCGGTTTTTTTTAACAAAAAAGATAGGTTGTAAGTGATGGGTAATTCACTTTTTCGAAGTTTGTCATATATGCAACAAACCAGTAACAAAATGTCATAATTTTCGTATTCCAAAAACTTGTCAAGAGCACATTTCGATTATTTTTTTCTATTATTGCTAATTTTTTCTTTTTCCTTTCTTCATGATAGGGCATGACTAAAAGATTCAAATTCTTTTTAAATTAATTAGTAAAATAATCCATAATTATTACAAAAATAGCATGCTATGATAAATGCGTACAAACAAAAGGACAAGGAGTGGATTACTTTATGATAAAGAAACTATCAATGACGCTTTTATTAATTGGAGCGTTAGTAATGACAACAGGTTTTTCATCTAATACAACATTATCTGCCCAAAACCATGCACAAAGTAATAGCTTTCAATTATCAACAGAAAAAATCTCTGAATCTACTATTCAAGAGCTACTTAATAAATGGTTTGGAGATATATCCGTTGAAGTAGAAAAACAGAAAGAAGCAAACGAAAAAGAAGCGGAACAGCCAGAAAAAGAACAAACAACACCTAAACCGCAACCTGAAGAAACTCAAACCGATAAAAAATCGGAACAACCAGAAGGAAATAATAATGAAGAACCAGTAGAAGTTCCGGTTGAACAGAAAGAAGCACAACCAGAGGAGCCTTCTAATACAGATAATGCACAAGAAAATACAGAAGAGCAAACAAAGGAACAAACTGAAGAGTCTAATCAAACCTCTGATATAAGTCAATTCGAAGAACAAGTTGTTGCTTTAACAAACCAGGAACGTCAAAAACACGGATTGCCAGCATTAGAAATCGATGCTGAGTTAAGCAAAGTTGCTAGACAAAAATCAGAGGATATGGCTGCAAATGGTTACTTTAGTCATAACAGCCCGACATACGGGTCTCCTTTTGACATGATCCAACAAGCAGGAATCAGTTACCGTACTGCAGGTGAAAATATTGCTAAGGGTCAGCGATCACCAGAAGAAGTAGTAAATGCCTGGATGAATAGCGAAGGCCACAGAGCAAATATTCTGAATGAAAACTTTACACATATTGGTGTTGGATATGTAGAACAAGGAAATCATTGGACACAACAATTTATAGGAAAATAAACTTATAACACCTAGAGTTTTCATCTCTAGGTGTTTTTTTATCTTCTTTAAGCTTTTCTTCTAAAAAACATACATAACATATAGAAGCCGACACCGAACATGATCAACCTATAGAATCTTGTTATATAATATAGTTATATTGTATAAATGTTTTTACTTCCTTAACAAATAAAATCTCCCGAGAATAACTCAGGAGATCGATTACGATTGTAGGATATATTCCATGATCTCATGGAGTTCTAACCGTTTTACATGGGTTATCTCAATATGTTGTTGTTTCAACTCTTCTTCTATTTCTAACAGTTGATTGGTTACGATTTGAACTGGACTATCTTCTATTTGCCACACTCTTACATCATCATTTAAATGATCAGGCAAATGAGATAGCCATAGTCTTGCCCAACGATGTTGTACCTCATCCTTTTCAAACATATCTTTGATTTGGCCATCGTCTAACAAGCAGATATAATCACATAATTGCTTAACTTCCTCCTGTTGATGAGTAGCCATTACAATTGTATTTTGGTCATCCTCCATAAACTGCGATAAATCCTCTCGCATTCGTTGTTGGGATATTAAATCTACATTAGCTGTCGGTTCATCTAATAATAAAAGTTTGGGATGATGAGCCATTGCTAAAACAAATTCTACTTTTTTCTTCGTACCCATTGAACAATGAGCAAGTTTCTCTTTCCGATTAATGTCATATCTAGTAATCAACTTCTCATAGTATGCATGATCCCAGTTGGTATGCCAATGTCTAACAAGTTCAGCAAGCCCATCAACAGTTAGTTGCTTAAAAGCCTCGTACAGCGCACCACCTGCATACCCTATACGTTCTTTAACTTTAACTTCATGCTCATTGATATCTATACCAAATAATTTGATGTTGCCATTGTTAGGTTTTCTTAAATTCATAAGCATTTGCAATAGTGTGCTTTTTCCTGATCCATTCGATCCTAACAATGCTACAACCGTACCTGTCTCTATTGCAAGATCGAGATGACCAAGTTTAAAATTCTTATATTGCTTTACGAGTGATTGAATCTCTATGACTTGGCTCATTCAAGATTCTCTCCTTTCTTTAGATCATCAAACGCTTTATCACTTATCTCTTTTAACTGTTTGAGTGAATAACCCATCAATTTGCTTTCTTCTATCGCTTTTTTGAAATTTGAATAGACAACCTCTTCTTTGATTTGTATCTGGGTATTCAACTCTAATGCCTTTACAAAGGTTCCTTTTCCCTGAACCGTTTCTATAAAGCCTTTATTTTCAAGGTTTTGATAAGCTCTTCTTGTTGTAATGACACTACAAGATAGATCATGCGATAAAGCCCGAATGGAAGGCAGTGCTGTACCTGCTTGCAGCTGACCACTAACAATTAGTGTTTTGATTTGCAGTTCAATTTGATAATAAATGGGTTCTTTACTATCATCTGATACTACGATAGGTAGCTTCATTCATTCTCACCTTCCATCTACAGATAATCTCTCTCAAGGAGTCGCTTTTTTAATAATTTCGTCATTGTAATAAGTCCCAATATACCACAAATGACCGAAGCTATCACAGGAATAACCGGGGATTTCGAAATAAGCAAAATAGTTGATTCCACAATACCGACTTCCCAGATCCGATAGACAAGAAAGAGAACAATGAGCAAACATAATGTTATTACAAACAGAAAAATATATAACACTTTTCCATTTGTACCAGATTCAATATACGTATTTACACTACCTAATGTTAACGCATAACCGATCCAAAATAACATGAAGGATAGAAAATCGGTATATCCTATAAAATTAAAAAATGCATCTGGTAAACTTAGAAAAATGGTTAAATAAAAAGCAGCCGACAATAACAAAAATATAGATAGCATAAATAGGATTCGACTAACTGTCAGTACATTAGTTGATATCGGCAATGAACGATAGACCGCTAACCTTTTACCAAATGGATCATCTTTAATAGTACGGAAACTTAAATAAGGTCCCCACATAAACAATGCTGAAAATGAAGGTGTGATACCCAAAAAAATAACATCTATTATGAAGCTGTCTATATATAAAACTTCTTCATCAAATATGATACGATTCGAATATAAAGTTGGATCATCAAATATATTCAATACAAAGGAATATAGGGTTGGGACGGCTAAACCACCTATAAAAATCGTTACGAGTAAGGTCACTATAATACCAGGAAACTGCATCTTAAGTTCTCTTTTCGTTAGCCACCAAGATTCTTTCCACATATCATTTTCTTCCTTTCATTATTTTTTGGTGAAGAATTGTTCGATAAATGGATTTTCCACTTCAAAAATCTCAAATCCTAATGCTGCCAGTATAGTCAATAGCAAACTCCAGCCAACGATACTTATCGTCATCCAAAGTGTTACCTTTCTCTTAGTACCACCAAAAATTAAACTTAAGAATGCGACTAGATGACTACCGATGAAGAATGGACCGATGATGGTTAACCCTGGCAGTCCATACTTTTTCCAAATACGTTGAGCTCTTTCTTGCCTTTTCTCTGCTTTTCCTAATTCCTCTTTCTTTTTCTTTCTCCACTGTTTCATTTTTTCTATAAATAAAATGACAAAGTAAACTGTCAAAAGATTTCCTAGCACCGCTAATAAAAAGGTCGGAGCAGGGGATAAACCTGCCACTACTGCTATTGGTGTAAGGTAAATAGCTTCGACAAATGGTATTGCTGCCAGTAAAAAGACAAGAAGATAAGCCCAAATTAATTCCATGAATTCCATTTTTTCACCTCAAATCGTTAAAGTGTTTATATCTATATATACAGTATAACATTTGTTGTTTTCAGTCAAGAACAAATTTTTATCTTTGAAATGAATGAATTGCCACAGTTATCTTCCTCCAAAAAATATAAAGCTTAATTCTCAAACCAATTAGGGTATTACATATTTACAGGTTAAATTGATTATATTATGTTGATTCAGGATAAGCTGATAAACAAAGAAGTAAGTACTGATGAAAGGAGCTCTCCTATGGATAGTGCAAAGTCCTATTCAAGTAACGAAGCTAACAATTTGAGGCGCAATTTATTCTCTGGCATATTCTTTGGACTTGGTCTTGTTGCTTTTCTTGATGAAATGCTCTTTCACCAGCTGTTACATTGGCATCATTTTTATGATAATTCCTCTACAAAAATTGGATTAATATCTGACGGGTTATTCCACGCTTTTAGTTGGTTTGCGACCATTGCTGGTTTATTTTTGTTTGCAGACCTCCGCCGTCGTAACGAATTGATGGTTACTAAATGGTGGGGTGGTGTTTTACTAGGTTGCGGGGCATTCCAATTATACGACGGGATTATTCAACACAAAATAATGCGCATACACCAAATCAGGTATGTGGACAATGTGATGGTCTATGATGTGATATGGAATATTATTGCACTTCTGATGACTATAATCGGGATTATTTTGGTTAGAAAAAGAGGAAATAAACATGCATGAACAAGTCCATCATGAATCGATCGGCTTGATTCCACAACTCATTCTACTCTTCCCTTTTCTAATTGGATTTATTATTTACTTTCTGGCAATCGTAATATCTCACCAGAAACAAAGGACATGGCCTGTCTATCGGACTTTATTTTGGGTTACTGGTAGTACCTTCGCAATGATAGCAGTTGCTGGACCATTAGCAGAACGTGCGCATTTAGATTTCACCATCCATATGTTGGTTCACTTATTGCTCGGAATGCTGGCTCCTTTGCTTATGGTGCTGGCAGCGCCAATAACGCTTATTGTTCGAGCGTTACCTGTCCAACATGCAAAGCTTCTGACTAAATGGCTAAGAAGTAGATTTGTTCACATCATTTCCGATTCTATCGTTGCTTCGATTCTCAATATTGGTGGACTATGGCTTTTATATACAACCGATTTATTCACAGCCATGCATGAAAACATGATACTTTATGTAGTCATTCATCTTCATGTGTTCTTAGCTGGCTATCTATTCACCATATCGATTATTTATATCGAACCGACAGCACATCGAAAGAGCTATCTATATCGTTCTATAATAATGGTGCTAGCTTTAGCTGGCCATGGTATTCTTGCTAAATATATGTACGCAAATCCGCCAATAGGTGTTCCTTCCTACCAAGCAGAAATTGGAAGTATGTTAATGTATTACGGAGGAGATCTTGTTGATTTGATTATCATTTTTATACTTTGCTCGCAATGGTATAAAGAAACCCGAACTTGCGTAGCTTTGAAAACGGAAGCTAAGAAAGTATTCCTAGATTGACATGATCCCAGTCAATCACCCATCTTTAGTCATAATCAGCAGACGTAATCGAATGAAAAGAAACTTGTGAGACTTTTTCACGAATTTTTGTTTTTTAACCATCAGAAAGCTACAACTAGTGTAGTGGGCATTGCTTTTTAAAGAGGCTTAAATTTTGTCTTCGGAAAGGGCTGTATTTTGCCGAAGCAATTATCTTCCACTTATTTTTGGAAGGATGATAGAAAGCTAAACCAATGAAAAGTTACTGCGCAGTTTAAGTATTTTGTGTATCTTTTATTCTTTCTAAAAAAGCTGACCTAGGACACTTTACACCCTCCGGTCAGCTTTTTTCTCCTATTCTCTTTGAAAGACTATGCCATTTCTTCTTGTACTTTTTCTTCTTTTTCCACTTGTTTGTCTTCTTTCCATAGTTGACCGATCTCTTCCAGTGTTTTGTTCTTAGTTTCTGGAACGATTGTCATAACGAAGATGAAACAGATAACGTTGATAACAGCGAACATCCAGAAAGTGAACGAGCTGCCCATGTTGTTGATGAGTACCGGCGTGAATTGACCAATTGCCCAGTTAGCTCCCCATAAGAAGATTGTCGCGATTCCTACTGCTTTTGCACGTAAGTGGTTCGGGAAAATTTCCGGAATCATAATCCAAGGAATAGGTCCCATTGATACACAGAAGGAAGCTGTGAACCCTGCGATTAAAATAATCAATAATACACCTGCATTTGCTGGTTCAAAAAAGAATACACTTCCGATTAAGAGCATAAAAAGTGCCATTAAACTGGAGCCAATTGCCATCAATTTCTTTCTACCTAGTTTATCAATTAAAAAGATCGCTAAAATTGTAAAGACAACTTGTACACTACCAATAATACTTGTCGCTAGAAATTCGGTGTTGTTCTCAAAACCTACACTTCGGAAAATATCCGGACCATAGTAGGTTACTGCGTTCATACCGATGACTTGGTTAAATAGTGCAAGGAAAATCCCCACACCCATTGCCATTCTTAAGCCGGGTTTTACTAGCTCTTTTACGGAGCTACTTTGTTCCACTTCGATAGAAGCTTTAATTTCTTTTGCTTCTTTATGTGCAATTTCTTCACCATTAATTCGTTTCAAAATATGAAGTGCTTCTTTGTCTTTACCTTTTTGTATGAGAAATCTTGGACTCTCTGGAATAAAGAATAAGAGGAACAAGAAAATAATTCCCGGTATTGTTCCATAACCTAACATCCAGCGCCAGCCAAGCTCTAGTCCCCATTCATGGGTACCACTATTTGCTACAAAATAATTAATGTAAAAAGTAGCACAAATACCGAAGATCGTGAATAACTGATATAGCGAGCCTAAACGTCCTCGAATTGCTGGTGGAGCACACTCACTGATATAGGTAACAGATAAAGCGGATGCAAAACCGATCCCAAGACCGCCTAAAATTCGTGCTAGTACTAATGTTGTTACATCAATCGCAAAAGCTGAACCTAATGCTGAAATGATGAAAAAGATAGCAGATACCATCAATAACTTCTTACGACCCCATCGATCACTTAAAAATCCGGATAACGCAACTCCTGTGACACCACCAATCATGACACAAGAGATAACCCAGCCTTCCATTGCCGGACTTAAATCATATAATTCCTGCAAATATCCGATTGCACCTGAAATAACAGCGGTATCAAAACCGTATAAAAGACCAGCCATTCCGGCAGATGCTGCAATTAAAATTACATACCAAAGCGAATGTTTCTTTTCCATGATAAATCCCCCATTATGATAAATTTGATATCGTTTTCTTTTTAGCTAAGTCATAACCTTTTTTTGATCCGCTTTCATTCTGTTACAAAGGTTTATAACTTTAAGATATATTAAACTTATCATGTATACACTTTCATGGGAGTATCATTATCTTCACTTTTTTGTCATTTGCTAGATTATTTTGTTATAGGGGGTGGAATTTAGGCTGATGGTAAATCCATTTCTCTTCATACCAATAAAGTAAATATCCATAGAAAGTTCGGAATCTGTTTTATACAAGTAGAAGCTGACAACTAAGCCAGCTTCTCCAGTAATTAATCTTCATTTAAATGATTATCATATGCTTCTTGATTAATTTCAACATATCTATCCACACCGAGAGATTCTAAACCTGCCACATAATCATCCCAGTCATTTTCTAAACTTAACTCTCCTGTAATAAATTGAACAGCCCTCTGCTCAACATTATCCAGAATTAGATTATATGTATACTATAGATGGGAAAATTCGTGCTCACCTTGGAGTTGAGGGTGAGGATTGCATTGCTCCTGAAGAAGGCGATGTGGCAATTAATGAAGAAATAGAACTAAATGTTGAATTTCTACATTCTGAAGTCAGCTTAATAGCTTTAACTGGCTTTATTAGTGATGGCAAAAGTAGCACCACTTAGTGGAAGTTCATCTTGCTTGCCATTTCCATTAGGATCCTGTTTCTTAAAGGCAGTCAACACTTCTCTAAATTCCTCATGTGTTGTAGGTGTCTCTAATCCCAACTTATCTAGCCAATCCGTTTTTAACCATAATTTATTGGACCAAGTACAATGAAAACATTCTTCTAACTCAGAAACACCATAAATATTTCCATCCATCTCCTCCGTAAGCTCACCATAAAAAAGTTAAACAATTCAGTTCATCGGAGTTATTATATAAGTCTTTGCTTTCTGCGTAGCAAACTTATAGAAAGAGTAATCCACTTCAATCCATTCTAATTTAGTATTCCTATTCTGTTCTGTTACCTTCCATTCTTTTGATAAAACACAGTTATTACCTTCCATAGAAGTTATTTCTACAACTGTTACTTTTCTGTCTTTCCATTGAATAGCTACCTCAAAACCACCTCTAGCCCGTAAGCCTGCTACAGAACCTGTTGACCACTCTTCTGGCAAGGCTGGTATGAAGGTCAACACCCCTTCATGCGATTGTAGTAACATTTCGGCAATCCCCGCTGTCACACCGAAATTTCCATCAATTTGAAACGGAGGATGTGCATCAAACAAATTGGTATAAACACCTCCCCTATGATAATTTTCTGAATCATTTTCTTTTACTATTTGTAATAGATTATCAATTAATTGAAAAGCCTGCTTCCCATCCTTAAATCGCGCCCAGAGACCAACTTTCCAACCAAGGCTCCATCCAGTCCCCCCATTTCCACGTCTTTCTAAGGATTTTCTAGCTGCTTGGTAATATTTACTTTCTATACTCTCGGTTAACTGCCTTCCAGGATATACACCAAATAAATGTGAGACATGACGATGATGGCGGTCTTCATCATCGAAATCCTGAAACCATTCCTGTAGCTGATTATCTTTGCCAATTTGCATGGGAAAGAGATCTTCCTTTACTTTACCTAACCGATTAGAAAATTTTTCATCTATATTTAAAATCTGGGCAGCTTCCATGCAATTTGTAAATAGATCCCATATTAATGCCATATCCATTGTTGTTGCTTGACTTACCGCATATACTTTTCCCTCTACTAAAAATTTATGTTCTGGCGATGTCGACGGAGAGGTCACATAGTACCCATCTTCATTCTTTTCAAGCCAGTCCAAACAAAATAAAGCTGCTTCTTTCATAATTGGATATGCTTTCTGCTCCAAATATTCCTTATTCTGAATGAAGCTGAAATGCTCCCATAAATGCTGACAGAGCCATACACCACCCATTGGCCACATCGCCCAGACCGGATCGCCTTTTCCAAAATCTCCGACTGGGTTTGTTGAGCACCATATATCAGAATTATGATGCGCTACCCAACCGCTAACACCATAATTAATCTTTGCTGTTTCTTTACCATTTTGCGCCAAATTTTCTATATACTTTAACAATGGTTCATGGCATTCTGTTAAATTCGTTGTCTCAACTGGCCAATAATTCATCTCTGCATTAATATTTAACGTATAATTACTGCTCCAAGGAGGTCTTGTTTCATCATTCCAAATGCCTTGCAAATTGGCTGGCTGACTACCTTTTCTTGAGCTTGCGATCATTAGGTAGCGACCATATTGAAAAAGCAATTCTACTAATCCTAGATCTGAAGCTCCATCTTCGATAATTCGCTGATCAGTCGGTTTGGATTGATTAACAGCTGATCCTTCTATTTTAAACTTTACCCTGTCAAATAATGCTTTATAATCCTCGAGATGCTTTTGAAGCAATGGATCATAGCTATGATCCATTGCTTTCTTTACAATTAATTCTGTTTGCTGGTTCAGCTTTGATACATCGTTGTGCGGCATTTGATTATAACCTTGGAAACTTGTTGCTGCAGCAAAATAAAACGTAGCAGATGTTCCCTTTAAAAGGTGGATTCCTTCCTGATTTAGTTCTAAGGTTCCTTCATCATACTCTATTCCAAGCCTACCTTGAAAACGGATAGCTTTAGTCTCCTTACTGTCTCCATATTCAATTGGATAATCGATTGTATGATAATTAGGTGCTACATATTCTGGAGCGTAGCCATTTATGATGAATTGCTCACCAGAACAAGTCGTTTTGTATCTTAGCTGACTAGAAAAGGATGCTTGAAGATTTAAACTGCCTTCTTTACTTGCTTGCAAACGCACTACCATAACCTGATCTGGATAGGAAATAAACGTCTCCCGTGAATACTCCACACTTTCTACCTTATAAGTGACAGTGCTCACACCTGTCCTCAGATCCAAGTTACGATGAAAATCTTTTGCAACACCACCATGTTCAAAATGAAAATACAAATCAGCAAAGGGCATATAGGATTGAGTATAGGACCCCATCATTTGTTTGGCTAACCGATCTGCCTCTTCAAAGTTATTTTCAGCGACACACTTCCTTATACTAGGCAATAATACCTTGGCTGTTGGATTATTCCCATCTCGTGGAAAACCCGACCATAAAGTATCCTCATTTAATTGTAAGCGCTCAGTTTCGATTCCACCAAAAACCATCGCACCAAGACTTCCATTTCCTAAAGGAAGTGCTTCTGTCCAACAGGAAGCTGGTTTATCATAATGGAGTTGCATGTTTTTTTCTTCTTCTCTATTCATTCCACTCGTTCCTTTCATTTTGGCATGAAAGTCTATTAATTGTTTTTAATCTATTAATAATGGAAGTTTAGCTATCGTCAGCTAAACTTCCTCTTCCCTTTACCTTTGAGATTAGCCCCTAACACGTTGGAAGTTGGAGACTGCTTCCAAAAAGACATAAAAATTATTTTGATAAGCCTTCTATTGTAAAACGATACGAATAATTTTGATTTGCAGCTAATCGATATTCAGTATGGGCGTGTTGTCCCCAGCTATCATCTCCACCAACTCCGGTTTGCCATCCATTAACCCTAACAGATACTTTATCGGAAACAGGTAACTTATAGTGGTGACTTGCTTCTTCCAACTCAAAAGGTGTATATGGTATTGCATTTATTTCCACAGTTGGATCCCCTGTTATTTTGATACCATTCCCATACTGGTCTTCAATTTTCATCCAGCGAACATCACATTTATTACCACTTTCTTGAGGGTTTAAATAGGGCTGAAGTTGTTCTGATACTTTTCCTTTATGTTTAGTGACTTTTCCACTTTTTTTGTCGATCCCAATACGTTTCATGCGGTCCTTTGCCAAACCATTCCATCTTATCAAATGAATTCGGTAACTCAAATCTCATACCAATTTCAGGAATATCTGGGGACTCCTTTCCTGGTTGTAGAAGATGTTCTATTTCAACTTTATTTGATCCATGAATAATGTAACGAATAGTTGCGATAGAAGGTGTTGTTGTAGCCAGTTGATAATGTGCTTCTACTAACACATAACTTACATCGATTGCTACAAATAGATCTATTAATGATCTATTTAAACTAGCCTTACGCCACTCATTACTTGTTCTATCAAAGTGTGCACCTATATCATTATCAGTCATTGCCCTCCAATAATTTGGTAGCATCGGACTTTTCATTAGTTCTTTGCCATTTACAATATAAGACGTAAGACTACCTATGGTTCATTTTTATAGACTACTTGTAAATTAATCACTTGTTCTTTTGATGAATCAAAGGAGCTTGTATGATAAGGCAATGTGATTAATTGTTCTGATTCAGGTTCAACATCTAACAGTTGAAAACCAGATTCTAGTATTTCTCCCTCTTCTTCAACAGTCCAAACTAACTTAAAATCTTTTAGTGACTGAAATAAAAACTTGTTAATGATTTTTACCTCGCCTTTAACAAAATTTACTTCTTCAAAATCGATATTTCGATAACAAGTTTTCACTTCTATCAATTTCGGGGAAATAGTACCATCTGCAAAAATAATACCATCACCAGAAAATTTTCCATCATTTGGTGAGTCACCAAAATCCCCGCCATAAGCTAAAAATTCGATACCATCTTCTGTCTGATGACGTAATGCTTGATCCTTCCAATCCCAAATAAATCCACCTTGTAAACACGGATATTGATCAAATAGTTTTGTGTATTTATATAGGTTATCTGTTGAATTACCAATAGAATGAGCATATTCACACAATATGTAAGGTTCCTTATCACCTAATTGTTTTGCATAAAGCTCCAACTGCTGAGGACTAAGATACATCTCTGTTTTAAGATCAGAAGCATCCTTAGTGGGAGGGTAATGGAAGCCTCCCTCATAATGAACTAATCGAGTCGGATCTTCCTTTTTAAGTAATCATACATCTTCAAGAAATTATCTCCACCAAACGATTCGTTTCCTAACGACCACATGATTATAGAAGGGTGATTCTTATCACGTTGAAACATTGATTGGCAACGATCTAGAACATTTTCCGTCCATTCTGGTTTACTACCAGGTATTGTATTTTCTAATGTTTTTTGACCATAACGCCATGTTCCGTGTGTTTCAAGATTTGTTTCATCAATAACATATAAACCATATTGATCGCATAAATCATACCATTTAGGATGATTAGGATAATGCGAAGTACGGACCGCATTTATATTATATTGTTTCATTAGAACTATATCATTGACCATATCTTGTTCTGTTACTGCACGACCTCGATCAGGAGAAAACTCATGACGATTTACACCCTTAAATACAATTCGCTTACCATTAATATGCATAATATCATTAATTTTTTCAAATTGACGAAAACCTATTTTAGTAGCAAATACTTCAATTATTTGATCATTATCACCGAATAATGTGAATATCACTGTATACAAATATGGATCTTCTGAACTCCATTGCCGTGGTTGTGATATATTAGAGTCGATTGTGACAGTAGAAATCTCCGTTTGATTCATATCTAAATTAATGGTTTGTTTTGTTACTGTGTGGTTATCTGCTGCTTTTAATTCGATTTCAAGTTTACTAGTTGTTAAAGATTGTTGAAAATAATTGAGTACTTGTGCCTCTACTTGCAGTGTTGAATCTTGATAGTTATCATCAAACGTTGTACGTATACGGTGGTCATAAAGGTGAAGATCAGCTAATGCATATAGATAGACGTCTCTAAAAATTCCACTCATCCTCCAAAAATCCTGATCTTACAGCCAACTAGCATCAGCCCACCGATAGACTTCCACCGCTATTTTATTTTCTCCATTTTTTAAATAAGGAGTAAGGTTAAATTCTGCCGGTGTAAATGTATCCTCACTATATCCAACTAATTCGCCATTTAGCCATACATAAAATGCTGCTTCCACTCCTGTAAAATGCAAAAAATAACTGGCGCTTCATTCCAGCTTTCGGGAAGTTCAAAAAATTTTACATATTGTCCAACAGGGTTATAATTTGTGGGTGCAAATGGATGATCTATGTCGTCATGTTCGATCCATGGATATCTTTCATTTACATATTGTGGATAATCATAACCTTCTAATTGCCAATGAGCGGGTACATTAATTTGTTTCCATTGAGAGACATTAAAATCATCCAAATAAAAATCCTTTATTCGTTGATCCGGATTCTTTGAGAAATGAAATTTCCATTTCCCATTTAGATCTTTAACAAATGGTGATTTATCTTTTTGAAAACTCAAAGCTTGCTCATGATTTTGATATGGAATCGCTAAAGCGTGTTGGGGCATGCGATTCAGCTTAAATATTTCTGGATTGTTATTCCATTCAGGATAACCGTTTACTGGTGGTTTATATTTTAGCTTTTTTTTGTTAAACATAATCGAAATACCTCCCTTTATGCTATTTTAGATCTTTATGAATAAAGAAGCTGGCAACAATAGCCAACTTCTTTATTCATTAATTTTCACTTGAATAATTATCGTATGCTTCTTGATTAATTTCAACATATCTATCAACACCGAGAGATTCTAAACCTTCCACATAGTCATCCCAGTCATTTTCTAAACTTAACTCTCCTGTAATAAATTGAACAGCGCTTTGCTCAACATTATCCAGAATATTTGTTTTTAAAGTTGAGTATTCGTCTTGGACTTCTTCAGGATACCACGCTGCCCAGAAAGGGAATTTTTCTTCAGGTTCTTTTCCTTCATATAAGTAGGTTGCTTCTTGAAGACGTCTTTCGTACCCTTCATCTGTATAGATATCCTCTGATTGTACTTGACCATCACGGAACTCTCTTGGTTGGAAATATTGAGCTGCGGCTGACCAGTTATTGTTTGTTGGTTCTTCAGGGTGTAACAACTTCAAATTTGGTTCAATTTCTTCATTTATTGCTACGTCTCCTTCCTCAGGAGCAACCCAATCTTCTCCTTCTACACCGATGTGAGAACGGATCATGCCGTCTATAGTGAACATATAATCTAATAGTTTAATTGCTTTAATCTGGACTTCTTCACTTGCTTTATTAGTAATGGCAAAAGTGCCGCCATTCGTTACTGGGTAATTATATGTTGCATATTGATGATTTGGGCCTTGCAAAGGTTCAATTGCATCAAAAGCAGGATGATTCTCATTATCGATAAATTCCCATGGATGCTGTGCTGCGGCCGCACCTAGAATAACAGCATCTGCATTATTACCTAACTGAATAAAAGCATCTCGATTTTGTGTGAAAGCTCCCGGATCAATCAGACCATCCTCATATAAAGAATGAATATATTCTAATCCTTCTCTCCACTCTGGTGTATTTGCAGCAAAACTAACTTCTCCATTATTTACAAGTAATCTAGTTTGTGCATCATCATATACAAAACCATTCATTAATATAGGAATGACGGAATGATTAGGCGATGCCGCGGAACCACTTAGTGGAATTTCATCCTGTTCACCATTCCCATTAGGATCTTGTTCTTTAAATGCTGTTAATACTTCTCTTAGTTCCTCATGTGTCTTAGGTGCCTCTAAACCTAACTCATTTAGCCAATCTGTGTTTAACCACAATTTATTAGGCCAAGTACAATGAAAACACTCTTCTAACCCAGGCATACTATAAATATTCCCATCTGGAGATGTTGCAATTTTTCTAAATGACTCACGTTCTTCTAGGACTTTAGATATATTTGGTGCGTGCTCTTCAATTAAATCATTTAGAGGAATTAAAGCACCTTGTTCACCATATTTTATAACTTCACTAGGTGCGAATTTATCTACCCAATCAACTAAAAAGAAAACTTCTGGATAATCTCCACTTGCTAAAGAAATTTGTCTTTTCTCCTTTGCAGCTGAAGAATCATAACCAGTTTTTTGAAAGTCAAAATTGATATCAAATTTATCTTCTGCAAATTTGGTAAATGAGTTCGTCTCTAAGTCCATTTCACCATTTTCAGCAATAAAAACAGACATGTTTGTCGCACCGTCAGTATTTTCTTCCTCACTTGCCTCATCATCAGAATTACAAGCAATTAGAACTAACATTAGCGATACAAAAATTACCCACGTACGAAAGCCTTTCCATTTCATTCTAATTTCCTCCCTTAATAGTAAAAAAATATTATTATAACTAAAAATCTACTCTTTCATCACCTCCTTTAATATCTAAAGTGCGTATTACCCCTTAACTGAGCCGAGTAACATCCCTTTAACGAAGTACTTTTGTGCAAAAGGATAAATAATCAACACAGGAATACTTGAGACAACAATTAATGAGTACTGCATTAAATTTGCCAACTGTTGTCTTTTTTGTTGCTCAGCAATGTCTTGATTGGCGCCTGATTCGGTTTGAGTGATCAAAATTTCTCTTAATTCTAACTGTAATGGGAACAAATCTTCTGTTCTTAAAAAAATCATTGCATCAAAATAGCTGTTCCATTGAAATACAGCATACATTAGAGCAAGCACTGCTATAATCGGCTTCGATAATGGTATTACTACGTGCCAAAGGAATCGTATGCTACTACATCCATCCATTTCACTAGCTTCCACCAACTCTTCTGGAATACTTGTATAGAAAAATGTTCTTGCAATAATAATTTGCCAAACTGCCATCGCCTTCGGTATAAGAATTGCCCAAGGAGTATCTAACATCCCTAATTGCTGGACAACTAAATATTCTGGAATTAATCCACCATAAAAAAGCATTGTAATTAAGATAAAAATCATAAAGAAGGTTTTTCCATAAAAATTCTTTCTAGAAAGTGGATAAGCAAAGATTACTGTTAAAAACACCGCAATTAATGTATAACCAATCGTATAAAGGATAGAATTTCTAAACCCTCTAATAACATCTGAATTATTAAATACTTCTATATATCCCTCAAGTGAAAAATCGACTGGCCATAACCAAACTTGCCCAGAAGTTACAGCTTCAGGACTACTAATTGAAGCGCTCACAATATAAACCAGAGGATAAAGTATTACGATCATCAATACACCAAGAAAAATATAAATTAATGTTAAAAATAATCGGTCATTATAGGATTCTTTTATTGATCTATTTTTACTGCTCATAGTGTTTTACTCCTTTCTACCATAATCCATTACCTGATACTTTCTTTGCTATTGCGTTAACTATAATTAATAAAATTAAATTGATGATTGAGTTGAACAATCCTACAGCTGTAGCAAAACTAAAATCAGCATTGATAATCCCCATCTTATAAACATAGGTTTGTAAAATCTCCGAAGTTCCTAAATTTAAAGGATTTTGTAATAAATATACTTTTTCAAATCCTATTGCCATTAAGTTACCTACACTTAAGATTAAAATGATTACGATAGTTGGCATAATT
Source organism: Gracilibacillus sp. D59 (assembly GCF_052246695.1). Lineage (NCBI taxonomy): Bacteria > Bacillati > Bacillota > Bacilli > Caryophanales > Bacillaceae > Gracilibacillus > Gracilibacillus sp. D59. The sequence goes on from NZ_JBQQCK010000004.1 coordinate 201,308, forward strand.
GCCGGTATATCAACATTCCAAATCTTTTGTAACCTAGAAGCTCCGTCAATTTTTGCTGCCTCATATTGCTGTTTATCCACTCCAGCAAGTGCTGCCAAATAAATAATGGCTGAATAACCTGTGATTTGCCAAGCATCTGACCAGACAAATATTGATCGAAACATTTCTGCTTGTCCTAGGAAATTAACTGCATCAAGTCCTACAGCTTCCATTAAATTGTTCACTATTCCTGTTCTTGGTGATAGCATTAATATAATCATAGAGACAATAACGACTGTTGAAATAAAATACGGTGCATATGTAAACATTTGTACAGAGCGTTTGAAGATACCATCTCTTATTTCATTCAATGCTAATGCTAACAGTATTGGAAGCGGGAACGTTACAGCTAACTGATAAAGACTTAGAAACAACGTATTTTTTATCAGGTCCCATGCAACTGGGTTGTTAAAAAAGTTCTCAAAATGCTTCCAACCAACCCACGGACTTTCTATGATACCTTGGACCACATTATAATCTTTAAATGCAATTACCGCGCCCAACATAGGTACATATTTAAAAATAATAAAATACAGTACTGGCAATATCATAAGAATATATAACTGCCAATGCCTCTGAAAACTTCTTTTAGCGAGGTGCCGTTGTGTTACTTTTTTTATTTCTTTTGGTTGATCAAGTGATTGATCCATTTCAATTTTACCCCCTTCTTTAAATTTTTCTTAATAGGAAACGCTTACAAAAAATTTATCATGATTTGATAAACCAGCAAACAGACAAATGAATTTAAAGGGTACAATACCGATTATTTAGCTTTTTGACTAAAAAGTACATATTCAGACGGAGGGTACATACTGCGAAACGCTACTAACAACGCTCAAAACAGTACTTTTTGAGTGAGATTATTTTTAACAACCTTCTATCCTATATCATTTTGAAAGAAAAAGTATCTGTTCATACGTATGAACAGATACTTTTTCTTTCTATTTATTCACTTGTTTTTCTAAATTGATTGGGTGTCATATTGTGAATTCGTTTAAAAGCTCGCCTAAACGAATGAGCACTATTGTAACCTACTAGCTCTGCTATATCATTGATCGTTTTCGATGAATTAGTTAGCAATGTCATCGCTTCTTCCATTCTTATTTTTTCTAAATATTCATACAAGTATTCTCCGGTTTCTTCTTTAAATATTTGAGAAATATACTTTTCTGGCCGTGATAAGTGCTCTGATATCATATAAACGGTTAAATCTGTACAAGAAAAATGCTCGTGCACATAGTCTTTTATAGCATTCACAATAGAATGGTTTGATTCTCTTCGGTTTCTATTAACAAATTCACAATAAAGCTGTAGAACTTCTATTAACCGTCCTTCCGTTTCCTTCATGCCTTCCTCGAAAGATATAGCCCTTATTTTCTGGCGCAAAATTTCAGCGGTTTTATCATTCCTAAAAGCATATTGATCCAACGCTTTAAAAAAGGTACCTTTTAACTCAGAGATAAGCTGTTCGTGCATATCAGCTGATAAACTTCTGTTGTCCACATTCTCTTCTAAAAGGTCATGTACAATCTGTTCAGCCTCTAATGTTTCTCCTTCTTTCAAACTTTTTAATAATCGAAATTCATATTCTAACGGATAATGGAAGACAGTGGTTTCTTTCATCACCGCATCATACCAATACATCCCTTGTTTTTCATTAGAAAAACTAGCAAAATCTATCGCATGCTTTGCCTCATTATAAGATCGACTAATATCTGATAATGATTGAAATGGGTGTCCAAGACCAATTTTTAATAAAACCTGATACTCCTCCTGAAATAGATTTTGTAAGGATGTAAACATTTTTTCGATCTCTTCTTTTAAGATTTTATCGCCTTCTTTATCCAACAAAATATAAACTAGCTTATCAGAATGAATAGTGACCACATAAAAATGATCAAATATTTTCATTGATTCCTGCTTTATAACTATGCGGATTGCATTTAACTCTTGATAAACTTCACTACTCGACATATCTTCATAACCTTCTACTTTAAGGATAGAAACATAACCATGATTACAAGATAAATTTACATCTGCTTGTTTCGCAAATTCATGTAGATTACTATTTCTTTCAGTAATCTCTCCAGACAACAACTGTTTAAGAAAGGCATCCTTCAAGAGTGGTTTTTGCTCTGTTAATTGCATTTGCAAATCTGTATTTGTAGAAATTAACTTCGAAATATTACCATGTAAGAAATCGTATTCATTTTTAACATCTGGATCTGCATATTCTTTTAATGTTTTAATGACATTGTTTATCGGACGACTGTTTCTATAAGCAAAAAATAAGGCTATAAACAAGCCGATAATAAAAGTAATACCAGTAACTATCCAGGTAATATACTTTATTGGGGCTGCTTCTTGAATTAATGCTTTTTGTGGAATTCCCGCAACATATAACCAATCATTTTTCTCAGATTTCTCCGTAATCAGCATTGTCTTATTTTCTAAATAAATTGGACCTTCTTTGTTCATAACTTTTTCTTTGAGTGGATTAATTTTTTCCTTATCAATGCCATTCGCTGTGATGAGTTGATGATTTTCATCTAAAATGAATGCCCATCCATTAAACTGTTGCTTTACTCCTTCAATTAAATTATTAAGTAATTGATTTTGTATTGGTATAATAATGGAACCTTTATGATCTGACAGATCACTCATTGGTAGAGGTTGGATATATGTGATAACATTTGTAGATTTCTCGCCTTGCAAATAAGGTTTACTCGGAATAATTTGTCTCTCATTATTCAGTATAGCTTCTTTCCATTCCGATATCGTCATATCCGTATAGTTATAATTTTCATAAAAATGATAAGGGCGATAATACACTGAGCCTGGTGTAATAATGAGATCGGAGTTTTTGATATATATATAATAATTCTCTAAGAATTCATTGGTTGTCGCATATGGTGAAATTTTTTCATCCAATTGCCTAAGTGTAGATACAATCCTATATTTTTCAGAAGCATTTTTGTTCAGTACAACATTTAAGTCCCTGTCTAACGACAACTGTTGTACAAAACGATCGATTTCGTCTAAGTTTTGCTCAAGTATTTTTTTGCTTTGATTGAGAACTTGTCTACTATTAATAATTGAGTATTTTTCAGCCGTATCTAAAGAAACCTGATATGATATAAAACCAGCCACCAACGGAATAATTAAAATCACAAGATAAGAAATTAAAAATCTCCTAAAGATTTTGGAGGATTCTATACGTTTCATAATGGACCTCCTCAAAGAAATTCAAAGTAAGTATTGCCGAGCTTCTAACATACTTCTGTTGTGTAACTTAATCTTATTTATTATAAACACTTTACCCTGAGCAAACAATAGGTGTTTATCGATAATTTAATTAACGTTTTCATAAAGACTTTCCATTTTAAAATCTTATATTTTTAAAATTAGTGCAAATTTTCTTTGGCGATAAATATAAAAAATTTGCTTTCTAGGTATATAATTGGAAGCGATTTCATTAATTTGCAGTAAAAATACAAATTGCATGATCTAGCCTTAATAATTCCTTAGTATATCTATTAAACGATTCTATAACCTCATTCATTATCCAATACCAGTAATATTGACACTCTTAACATATAATTCCCTCCATTTAAATCCAATGCAATAAATCTCAATTGCCTTCATGTGCAGGCAACTGAAATTTATTACCCTGGAAACTCTATTTGCTGTCCCATTAAAAATTAATGATTGTCTTCTCTCCTGTATACGATATCTTCCTTTGATCGACATTCTCTCCCTCACCATTAATAGTAGTCAATACTAATTCCGTCGACGTTTTCATACCAGGATAAGTACCTTGGCGATCTTCTATGACAAGAAGATTGTTTTGATCCTCCCAACGAATCGGTATTGTGGCATATGCCCCCTTTTCATAATTATAGCTATCTCCTTCATCATCGTACCACAAGAAGCTCCCATTATTCCCTTTATAAACATGTATTTCTATAGGGAGATTTGTTTCTTCAGATGTATACTGAATAGTAGGACCAATTGGTACAATAGAGCCAGCCCGAACATATAGTGGCATGGTTTCAAGATCAGCATCTGCTTCGATGGTTTGTCCACCAAGGAGGCGTTGATTCGTCCAAAAATTATACCAATCAGTACCAGCCGGGAGATAGACCGATCTTTTTTTAGGTACCCCTTCCAACTCTACAGAACCACTTTCATAATACATCGGATCTGTGACAGGGTTAACAAGAAATGATGGACCGAACATATATTGATCTTTTACATCATAGGTGTTCGGGTCATTTCTAAAATCAAAAGCTAATGTACGCATCATTGTATAATCTTCGTGCGTGACCCAACCAGCAACTGAATAAATATAAGGCATGAGACGATACCTCAGCTTAATATATTTCACCAATGTATCGTAGAATGGAGTGCCCGATTCACCAAATCGCCATACCTCTCTTGGCGTATCTGCACCATGAGAGCGGAACACAGGTAAAAATACCCCGTATTGTAACCATCGAACATAAAGCTCACGATAGCCTAAATCCTCACATCCCTCTTGGTAATCACCATTCCAGAACCACTGCTCCCGGTCTGCCACAAAAAAAGCACCAATATCCAAGGTCCAGTATGGTATACCAGTAACACACATATTTAAACCAGCTGCAATTTGATTGCGCATCGTCTCCCAATTAGCAGCAATATCTCCAGACCATGTAATGGTGCTGTATTTTTGTTGTCCAGCATAGGAAGACCGTGTTAAATTAACCACACGCTTACTTTCAGTAGTTTGCCGTTGATTTTCATAGAGACCCTTGGAATGAAGAAGCGAATAGGCATTAATATAAGCCGGGTCTAAATATTTTTTTGCTTCTTGCGTATTGATGAAAAGGCGCTCTTCCGGCTCCGGTTTGACTTCTCCCACCCAATCCGCTTCAAAGGGTTCCGTACAATCACACCACCACGCATCCGTACCATGTGAAAATATCCCTTCATTTGCTTGCTTCCAATACAGGTTGCGTGCTTCTTCATTGAACGCATCATACGTTGCTTGATTTCCCAGTAAATACCCTTTTTGTTTCATTTCTACATGGTTGGGACCATCATTACTCATAATCGGCCAAATGGAGACCATTAATTTTGCATTCAGCTGATGAATCTCCTCCATCATTTCAGTAGGATTGGGAAAGCGTTCCGGATCAAACGATTTTTGTCCCCAAAGGTCTCCGGTCCAAGACCGCCAATCCAGCACAATTAAATCGAGAGGAATCTGCCGTTGTCGATACTCTTGGATGACCGAGATCAGTTCCGCTTGCGATTTATACCGTTCTTTCGATTGGACATATCCAAACGCCCATTTCGGTAAAAGAGGCGCTTTTCCGGTCAAATAGCGATAACTTTTTACAATTTGATCAAAATCTGGGCCATATACGAAATAATAGTCCATTTCACTATCCATATCGGTCCAAATATAGGAGCCATGTATGTCATCACGGAACGTCATCGTCGAATAACTATCGACGACGATGCCATATCCTTTTGTCGACACCAATACAGGCACAACCGCTTTCATATTTTGTTGATACAGATATTGATGGGTTCCTCTCAGGTTGAGCACACCTTCTTCGTGTGAACCTAACCCATAAAGGGCTTCTTCCTCGACCCATTCGAATTCCAGTTTGGTATGATAAGCCATGCGATCTACCACGTGTTTCGTGGCCTCAGCTTTCGCACGCGCCCCATCTACATTGTGTGAATTCTCAATCTCTGTATGCTGATCATAAACCGGTTTGATTACTTCGGTTGGAACAAGCGTTTTGCCTCCATGCTTTGGTTCCTTGGTTAAAACTTTTCCTGAAACATCCTTATAAGTAAATGCAGCAGTATGTTTATCAATATGAATGTGTACCTTCCTTGTCGAAAATACAATTATATCCTCTTTTTCCTCTATGGAATAAGGAAGATTCTGTTGAGCATTTGGCTCTACAAAAAGGCTTTCCTTTTCATCAAATTGTTTCTCCAATGTATAACGTATACGAATGATAGACTCCGTATAAGGAATAATTTTCATGAGACCATTTCTGCATTCTATGAGCAACTGATCTTTTTGCCGTGTACTCTTTACTACTTCCATCACACTTACCTACCCTTCATGATTAATAAAGCGAGACTATGAACCGGGTGAGATTTTGACCCCACTGATCATTAGCGAAACGTATCAGGGTGTTAGCTTCTGTTTACCCCCATTTAGCTTCATTGTGTCACTTGAAGCTTGAAGTAGGGGTCTTACAGACGGTTAGTACCGTGATAAAATAATAGATTTTATCATGCTATATTTATCCTTTTAGATTTTTAATTAAATAGCCTCATGAAATACCGATGAAATCCGAAGTTATTCTAAAGTAAAAGAAGCTAGATTGGCTCTACCATTGCCTGTGTACGAAATATACAATGGATGAATACCATCTGGAATAGCAATATCTGCAGAATATTCGGTCCACACATTTGTAAACTTAACTGGTAGCTTTGCTAATGCTGGCCCGTCCCAAAATGTTTTCACTTCAAAAGCACCATTACAATATCCTCTCACCTTGATTTTTACTTTTGTTATTCCTTTGCAGTCAAAGTATTTAAAGCCAGCTGTTGCAGACTCAGTCATATTGGCAATATACCCTATTTCCTCATCCCCATCTTTTCCATCCTGTGTAATTTTAGGAAATTGAGTGTCCATCCAAAGATCTCCTGTATACATTGCCTCGTCATCGCAAAAGAGATTGCATGCCAGATAGGCAGGATACTCTCCACGTCCGATAAGCGGCTTGCCGTTAGCACCACATGATGTCATCTCTACCTGAGGAATCGTACCATCTGCTAGAATTTCGATTGGTTCGATACAACCTTGGCGACTGAAATTGGAACCATTGGTATGGCGATGATAAAAAATATACCACTGATTCTCGATTTCAATTATGCTACCATGATTATTCCCTCCATAGTACATAGGCTTGTTAACAGGTTTATAAGAATCAATATGCATATCGTTATTACTTACAATAACTCCTCCATATTCAAAACCTTTTGTTGGATGTTTGCTAGTGGCGTAACACAGCTCATGCATGACAATAGAAGAATAGATTAGATAATAAGTATCTCCTATTTTCCTTATGGAAGGTGCCTCAAAAAATTCATGACCTTCAAAACTACTACCTTTACTAAATGGTTCACTCGGTGTAACTGTTACCGTCTCTTCCATAATGGTAAGCATATCTGCTCCCAATACTGTCGCCATAGTACCACTTCTTGATGTATCACCAATAGCACAAAAACCGGTGTAAAGATATGTTTTATCTCCTTCAGTCAAAACACCAGGATCAAATTGCGGCTCGTCCCCATCTCTTTCTCCTAAACGACCGCCATCTTTATCCTGAACATAACCATAAAATTCGTATTTCCCAGCAGGAGTATCACATACTGCCACAGATACTACGGAGACTTTATCCAGTACATAGTACAAATAATACCGCCCATCAGGACCCACTGTAACATCTGGTGCATAAAGACACATATTTGCTTCCTTATTCAACGGATCGTCGGTTTTTTGGTAAATAACACCTTCATAACGCCAGTCTGCTAAATCATTTATCGGTGCGGACCAGCATACATAATCCTTTAAGCAATAAGCATGACCGTTAAAACAATCATGTGATCCATAAATGTAGACTCTATCATTGAAAACGTAAGGTTCTGCATCTGGTATATACTCCCATGAAGGTAGATATGGATTTACTGCTTGTTTTTTCAGTGAATGCATCTTAATTCCTCATTTCTATTCTATTTTTTAATAACCCGTTCACTCATTATTATTCTTTATTAAATACTACCGGATAGCTGTGACCTGCCGTCGTTTCAAACTCTGTTCTTTGATTATTAAATAAGACTACACATTTTTCTCCTTCTAAGGAATGAATAACAGCTTCTTTCAATTCACCTTTATCCCAAGATAAGTCTACTTCGAATCCTCCTCTTGCTTTTAGACCACTGACTTTCCCTGTTGTCCATTCATTAGGAAGGGCTGGAAGAAGGTGTAACTCGCCGGTATGACTTTGAAGCAACAATTCTGCAATACCTGCTGTTCCTCCAAAATTCCCATCGATTTGAAATGGTGGGTGATTATCAAATAAGTTTGGCAGAGTAGAGGACTTAAGCAATTCAAGAATATGTTGATAAGCTACTTCTCCCTCTTGTAAACGGGCCCACATGTTGATAATCCAGGCACGACTCCATCCTGTATGTCCTCCACCAGATTGTAACCTTCTTTCTAATGTTACTTTTGCTGCTTCAGCCAGGTCCGGTGTATAGTTTGGTGACATTTGTTTTCCGGGATACAAAGCAAACAAGTGTGAAATATGACGATGACCAGGTTCTTCTTCATCATAATCTTCTAGCCATTCTTGAATTTGACCATGTTTGCCGATTTTCGGTTTTGGTAATTTATCTCTTAATTCGAGCAATTGATCTCGAAATGTCTGATCCACGTCTAAAATCTCACTAGCTTCTATACAACTAGTAAAAAGAGCAAATATAATCTGACTATCCATTGACGGACCTTCACATAATGTTCCTTTTTCACCATTTGATAAAATGTACGTATTCTCAGGTGAAACAGACGGGGTAGTTATTAACAATCCCTCTTCATTTTCAATTAAAAAATCAACAAAAAATAAAGCAGCTTCTTTTAACGTATCATATGAATCATCCAAGAATTTCACATTACGTGTAAACTCAAAATGCTCCCACAAGTGTAAACAAAGCCAGGCGGCACCCATTGGCCAAATCGTCGCTGGCATGTAAATATCTTGTGGGGCGGTGTCTCCCCAAATGTCCGTATTGTGATGGGCAGTAAAACCACGACATCCATACATACTTTCAGCAGTTTTTTTACCATTCGTTTTTATTTTCTCGATATGTTCAAATAGTGGATGATGCAATTCAGATAAATTACAGATTTCTGCTGGCCAATAATTCATCTGCGCGTTAATATTAATAGTGAATTTACTGTCCCAAGGCGGCAGCATTTTTTCATTCCAAATCCCCTGTAATGTTGCTGGTAGTGAATTGGGTCGACTAGAAGATATCAGTAAATAACGTCCAAATTGAAAGTAGGTGCTGATTAAGGATTGGTCTTCCTTACCTTCTTTCACTAAATCTAAACGGTGATTTGTCGCCAAATCGGCGTTCTCGTTGTGATCTTCACCTAAATTTAAGGTTACTCTCTTAAATAGCTTCTGGTAATCTTCTATATGATTTTGCAGCAACTCTTGGTAAGTGTTTACTGATGCTTTTTCAATCATTTTTAAACATTGCTGCTCCGGATCATCATAGCGATATGAAGTAGCTGCTGAGAGAATCAATGTTACTGCATCCGCTTTGTCAACAATCAAATGATTTCCAAGTGTTTTAACTGAGCCATTTTCTGCTATTGCTTTTACTGCACATCGAAAGACAATACCGTCTTTCCCTCCTGTTTCTCCTCGCATGACCAATGAATTGTTTGATAAGGCATCAAGTTCATCGTAGTTTCTTGCCTCTCCCCGATCTAACAATGTTTGAAACGAGATAGCATTCGCTTTAGTAGACGTTAACCGGATCACCATTACTTGATCTGGATAGCTAGTAAATATCTCTCGTTTGAACCCGATGTTTCCTATCGAATATTGTACTCTCGTAATGGCATGATCCAAATCTAACTCTCTAGAATAATTAGATATATCGGAATCATCATGTTTCATATTTATAAAAAGATCACCCAATGGTTCATAATGGCGCTGTGTTTCGGGTGTTCCTGTAATGGTGAGTGCTGCCAAATCCTCTGCTTCTTTTAATCTTCCATCAGCTAATAACTTTCTAATTTGAGGTAAATGCTCCAATGCATCAGGATTGTTTCGATCTCTTGGTCCCCCGTACCAAACAGAATCCTCATTTAATTGCACTCGTTCCTTATGAACACGACCGAAAACCATTCCACCTAATCTTCCGTTTCCGATTGGTAAAGCTTCATTCCAATCGTTCGCTGGCTGTTTGTACCAGAGGCGATCATTTGAATTCATAGTGTTTCTCCTTTCCACTTTCAAAATATTTAGTTAAAAACAAATCTCTATACCATTTCGTATATCGTGAGACTTCCATTAGTAGCAGTGTCAACTATCAAATACGGACTTTCATGCCGATGTGTATGCTGTTCTACCATCTTTAGCAAATGAAAAATTATTTTCCCGCAAAGAATCTTCGGTCCGATCGATATATACGGTATATTGTTCTTCCTCCACTCTAAATAAAGGAATAAATTTAGATTCACTTCCTTGCTTGTCATAAACCGTATATTCTAATTGCTCTTTCCCTGATTCAATAAAAAATTGATTGATATTGTCGTTCGAAATTCCCTTCAAATTCCGACTAGGCCCTATTTGCGCGAGTAAGACATTTCCAAACATGACCGCAAGTCGATCTTTGTCACCTTGAAGCGGAATTACATGCAAAGCAGCATTAATATCAATTTCAATTTCATCCTTTTCTTCATAAATGCGATCGATTATAATGTAACCGTTTTCCTTGACAAGGTTAGCAGGTTGAGAATTAATTTTTATAGACTTTACTGCTTCTTCTTTCAGCATTAATTTAAACGGTGTTGGTTTCGTGACCTCAATGATAAGCGTAGAAACGAGACGATCAGGATATTCCGTGATTTGCGTAATCTTAGCATCCTTTTCATTCCACACAACTTCTGAAGCGATAAATGCATTGAGCAGGATGGCGTCTTCACTTTTAAACCAAATGTTCTTCTGGATTTCACTCATTGCCTCAACTCCAGACGCCGTACAACACCAGAACGAATCGTATAATCCACTGAATTTTTTGATGGCGTTTCTTCCCATCGGCTGATGATACTGAGAAAGCCCTGTTTTATTGCTTGCACTATTTAATACCGCATTATATTTTAAATTTTCCAGATGATTAAAATGCGTCACAGAAGCAGAAGAACTTTCCACCAATTTCTCTAAGATGCGCTCTGTATTATGTGCACAACAACTCTCGCTTTCACCACCTATAAGAGAATCTTTCAAATCACCATATCTTCCCCAATGTTCTGATTTTTCGGAAACCCCATCTTTAATGAAGGCAGTGGCTTTTGAACTATTATTTCCATTTGCAAAGGTTCTGCCTCGTACAAAATTATAAAAATTTTCAGCCGCTGACTTATATTGATGCTCCCCCATAATGTTATATCTGTGTATAGCTGCAATAATCATTGGAAGATGCGTGTTGGCGTGCAGATTTTCCAACACATCGTCTCCTTTATCTAAATGATCTATAAAGTAATCTCTATCAAAAATCTTGGCAAGCTCAAGTATGTTTGAATCCTTAGTAATCTCATACAACGTGTAAAGGGAATCACCGATCCCTCCAAACTCATTCACAGGATTCACCTTTGTACAACGAAGGATACCGTCTATCTTCCAAAAGGAGAGTTTTTTAAAACGACTCCTAATATAATACACCAGATTTAATGCTAGTTTCAGAGATTTCTCGTTACCAAGGAAGAGATAACAATCGACCAATCCTTGGATAATTTTATGCAATGTGTAATATGGTGCCCAGACATTCCTATTCTCTTCCAATTCAAGTATACCCAGCTGATCTTCTTCAAAAGCGCTCAGAAAACCATTTGGTTGCGCGCAACTTTCCATTATATCAACAATTTTATATGCTTTCTCTTGCAAACGTTCATCATGATCAGCAAATGCGAATTTGGAACAAGCGGATAGATAATGACCTACAAAATGTCCTCTCAAGCCACATTCAGTGTCTTCCCACCCACCAAGCGGTTTTGCAATTGAGGGGATACCTGCGTTGATTTTAAATGTATGCATAAGACGATCTATTTCAAAATCCATAATATATTTTTTTACGAGATCTCTTCGGAAAGCGAAGTATTTGTCGTTCAATGTTACTTCATCCAAGTTAAAGTTGGCAAACATGCTAACACCACTTTCTAAAATGAGTTAGATTAAATGTATAAAGTGAGGCTTACACCGTGATAAAAATAACTATCACCTTTCATTCCACTCTGCATTCCCACTTTGCCAGGTCTTATTATGAATAGGCTCAAGAATATCTAGAACTTCCCCTAATATATCCTGATTGATCGGTTCTTCGGTCCACTTAATATTTTTCGTTATGTTTTTCACACTAGCTGTGCTGACTAGTGTAGTGGGAATCGACTCATTTTGTGTTGCATATTGAATGGCCAATTTAGCAAGGTCTTCACCTTGTGCTTCACAAAATTCGGCTGCTTTCATACACAGCTGCTGAATTTCCTTATCAGCCGGGTGCCAGCTAGCTACGTCTCGCGAATTTAATAATCCCATCGATAATGGGGATGCATTCACTAACCCCACCTGCTTGTCTTCTAATAAAGGTAATAACGAAAGCAGAGATGTATCATTTAAAGAATAATGACAATAGGAAAGGATAACATCTAAATCTACCTGCTTTAGCACTTTTTCAAAAATAATAAGTGGTAAACCAGATACACCCAAAAAACGAATTTTCCCTTGCTTTTTTAATTCTTCCAAAGCAGGTATACCTTCCTCTATTACCTGGTTATATGAACCAAATTCGATATCATGCAAATATAAGATATCTACATAATCCGTCCCTAGTCTTTGTAAACTCTTATCTACACTTTTAGTTATTGCTTTCTTAGAGAAGTCAAAATCATTTGCACCAAATCTGCCTGCTTTTGTAGAAAGAAAATATTTATCACGAGGAACATCAGTTAATGCCTTACCTAAAACCGTTTCCGCCTTTGTTAAACCATAATATGGTGAAACATCAATCAAATTTATACCTTGATCAATGGCTGCGTGTACAGTCTTAATGCCTTCCGTTTCATTGATTTCCCTAAAAACAGATCCTAATGATGATGCTCCATAGCTAAGTACTGAAACATCTAATCCGGTATGTCCTAGTTTCCTATATTTCAAAATGACTCCTCCTCTATTAACTATTTAATTTGTAAAAGTCGATTGCATTTTGGCCAAAAATCAATTCCTTATCTACTTTGGTAACTTCTTGAGGGAGAGCATCGTTCAGTAATTGGTAAACCTGATCATAACTAGCTGCTAATAAACAGACAGGCCAATCACTACCATACATAATGCGATGAAGTCCAAATACCTCTACAATATGATGCACATAAGGAATCATATCCTTAGTAATCCAGTTATCATGATTTGCTTCGGTAACCATTCCAGATAGTTTACAATAGATATTCGGGTAACTGGCGATTTCAGCCATTTGTGTTTTCCAGGGTGCTAACTTTCCCTTTTCAATATCTGGTTTAGCAATATGATCGATTACTCCTCTTATCTTCACACGCTTTAACAATTCACATACGGCCGGAAGCTGACTAGAAGTAACTAATAGATCTACCGGGAGATCTATTTTTTCAAAATATGAGAATGCATCCAAGAATTTTTTACTTAAAATAATATTCTCATCAGGCATATCTTGAATCATAATGCGAATTCCAACAAACTTAGGATGTTTTCGAAAAGTCTCTAGTTGCTCCTTATAGGAGGGGTGATCAATATCAATCCATCCCACTACACCAATTACCGATGTTGCATGATCACTTAGTGAGAGAATGAATTCAGTTTCCTCAATCGTCGGAGCAGCTTGCACAACAATTGTTTTGTCTATTCCTGACTTCTTCAGTTGTTCAATTAAATCCTCTTCGAGAAAATCACGATATAGTGTAGGAATATCTGGAGTAATCCAACCATAATCATCTCTGCTTACCTTCCAATAATGCTGATGTGCATCAATTCGCATCTCTTCACCACCTTACCACTTTTTCAATTAATATAGATTTCAAAATGATTAATTGATGATTATATCTTAATCATCGCTTTCACTACACCATTCTCTGGCTTCAACCAATTTTCGAATTCATTTGTAAGGTCATCAAATGTCGATCGGTGCGTGATAAAACTCTTTTCATCAATGAAACCACTTTCAATAGATTGTATAACAAAATCAAAATCTTCTTTTGTCGCGTTTCTGCTTGCCATTAGCGAAAGTTCTTTTGAATGAAATAAGGGATCGGAAAAGGTAATATCTGATTTAACTAATCCTACATATATTAATTTCCCTCCATTGGCTGGATATTGGAAAGCATCCATCATGGATTTACTATTTCCGGTGGCATCGAAAACAATGCTTGGCATATCGCCATTCGTAATACTCATCAGTTGCTCAACAGGTCCGTTTAATACATTTATAGAATCGTCTACATTTGCCCATTGTTCAGAAAAAGCTAATCGTTCTTCGTTCATATCCATCGCAATTACTTTAGCACCTTTTTGCTTAGCAGCCTGCATAACTCCTAACCCTATCGGTCCTGCACCAATCACAAGAATAACGTCACCTTTTTGCAAATCAGACCGTCTCACCGCATGTGCACCAATACTTAAAGGCTCTAGTATAGCACTTTGATCCAACGTTAATGTATTGGTATTAATCAGGTGATCACATGGAACAGAGATTTGTTCCGTCATCCCCCCATCAAAGTGGACCCCCATCACCTGCATCTTTGTACAACAATTTGTTAATCCTTTTTTACAGGCAATACATTCACCACATTCCATATAAGGAATAACAGATACTTGATCACCTTGCTCTAAACTATAAGGATTTTTTCCTACTGATTCGATAACCCCCGCAAGCTCATGCCCTAATACTCTAGGATACTCAAAAAATGGTTGATTCCCTGTAAACGCATGCAAATCTGTTCCACATACTCCTATTCGCTTTACGTTAACAAGAGCTTTACCCTTTTCAAGTTGAGGGATTTCCTTGTTAATCGGCTTAAATACTCTAGGTTCTTCACAAACAATAGCCTTCAATTATATATGCCTCCTATGAGTGTTCATAATGAAATAAATATACTGTATAAATATAGGTTAACAAAAATAAATTGAAATAAAAATTGCATTTATTGCTTTATTTATACTGTTTTTTGATATAAAGTAAGGATAGGTGATATTTATGAAAGCTATTAAAAAAAATGCTAATTCCTTATTTCCTTTTTCCTTTGTTTATAAAGGCAGTAAGGAACCTCAAAATGAATTACCAACCCATATGCATGATTTTCATGAGATTATTTATGTTCATAAAGGTACAGGTACATTTTTTATTAATAACACGCTTTATGATATGAACCAAGGGGATGTATTCTTGGTCCCCAACGACACTATTCACCATGCTGTACCCAATCAAGATGATTTAGTGACTTCATCTGTCGTTTTTTTTAGCCCTGCATTAATTCAAACCATACCGATTGATGAAAACTTTTCCTATACATTTATTGTTGAAAAAATTAAAAAACACAAACACTATAAAATATCTCTGTCAGAAACGAAACAAATGACTTTTGAAAAGTATCTCAATGATATAGATCAGGAATTACAAGAAAAACAAATGGGCTCTATTCATGCCGCTATCTTAATTACCCATCAAATATTACTTTATTTATCTCGCTTAAGTATTGAGCAAATAGATCAAGCGTTTAAGGAAGAAAACTTTAACCGCTTTTGGATGAACGAAATATTCGCGTATATTGACCGTAACCTCCAAGATAATATATCTCTGAGCCTATTAGCTGAGAAAGCGCATGTTAGTCCAGCTCATTTCAGTAGAGTCTTCAAAGAAGCAACGGGCATTGGACTTACTGTATATATGAACAAAAAAAGAACCTTTAAAGCTAAAGAGCTATTGTGGAAAACGGACTACCCTGTTGCTCATATTGCCGAGCTAAGTGGATTTGATAGTACACCTCATTTTTATCGCACGTTCAAAAAATTTATAGGGACTACTCCTTCAAGCTATCGCAAAAAACAAAGAAATATGTTTAAATCGTCCAGCGATTAGATGAGGTTTCATCTAAAAAAAGACTAAAGTTGTATGCGGTTTCACGCAAGCTTTTGTTTCAATTTATCCGAGACATTTTATGAAAACATATCGAAATCATGATTAGTGTTTGTGTTATCAAGAATGTTTGTAATGTTACAATCTCATCTTGCATATCTTCTGGGTACCATATTGCACAGAACGAGAAAAACCCTTTAGGTTCTTTTCCTTCATATTTAATTGGTAAAAGGTACAAGTTTAGTGCAATTTTAAAAAGTGCCCAAACATAGAACGAATAACACAAAAAAGAGAAAGAGCCTAAACCGCTTGATAGAACAAGGTTTCAGGTTCTTTACATAGGATGATTCCGATTGGGCTCGAACCAACGACCTCCCCCCTGTCAAAATTATGTTCTCAGGAGAAAAGTGATCCTCTAACCGCTGTTAAGAATACTGCTTCCGATACTCACTTGGACTTAGTCCGGTTTCTTTTTTAAATACTCGACTGAAATAGTTGGGATCTTTGTATCCGATCGTTAAAGCAATTTCTTTCAGAGATTTTCGATCATCTAATAATAAGTCTTTTGCCTTTATCAGCCTAGTTTGCGTTAGATATTCAACAAAAGTAATTTGAAAATGTTCTTTAAACAGCTTACTCAAATAATACGAACTTAGCCCTACTGCCTCTGCTACTTCTTCCAGTGTTATATTTTTCTGATAATATGCTTCAATATAATCCTTTGCCTGCAATAACACGCCATGGACTCCAGTCGAACGCCATTCGCGTATCTGTTTAATGACATCTTGTACATGGGCCTTGGCTGCTTCTTTTATTTGTGTCGCTGTTTCGAACTGATCAAAGCTCATTTGGATATTCTGATCAAGACCGAGTTCTTTTGTCATTCTCGATAATACTATAAAAAAATTTTCGACTGTTTTTTGAATGATAGGTACTTGATAATTTTCATTTTGTTGTACCGATTGAAAATACCTATCAAATAAATACGTCCCTTGCTGATGATCTCCTTTCTTAATGGCATGAAGTAATGCTTTCTCTTCTTCAAAATGGATCCGATCATTTCTTTTTTCAGCGATCTGCTCATTAAAGACCTGATATTTAGCACGGGAGTGGTTTTGCACCTGTTCCAAAGCATACAGTGCTTCTTGGTAAGACCTAGAAAAGTCCTGTAAATCCGTAATAATCGCGCCTATTCCGACATAGAGTTGGCAATCGTGTAAATCACGTTGAATATCCTGAATAACATCTCTAGCAAATTGATCAAGGGTATACTCCTCATATTTCACTAAAACCGGAACTTGATAGCCAGTCAGTGGTCCCACGAAAGTATGATAAGGCAGCTTTGATAATCCGTCCTTTAAAGTGCGATACCAGTTACTCTTTTGTTCACGTTCAGGTCGAAGTGACTCCGACTGAAAAGAAAAGACAGCCGCAAACCCTTTTGTATTCTCGACATCCAGCCATTTCAACCAATCTTCGGTATTAAACTCATGCACATGATCCATCATCAGTGTTAAAATAAATTCCATTTCCACCAATGCACTCGCTTGTTCTAATCGTTCGTTTACATCATTTTTTTCATTTAGTTCCGCAACCATACGATCGAAGGCTTCCAGTACCTCAGATACTTTACTTGGCTTCAATAGATATTCTTTTATGCCGAATTTCATTGCCCGTTTAGCATATTGAAAGGTATCAAATGCAGATACCATTACACACTTTGTATCAGGTAAGCGATCAAGAATGTTTTCAATCGCAACCAAACCATCAAATTCCGGCATTTTAATATCCATAAAAATAATGTCTGGCCGATGAATCGTTGCAAGTTCAACCGCTTCTTTGCCGTTTTTCGCTTCTACAACGATTTCGGCATTAGATCTGTTACGACTTAGCATCATCCGAATTCCTTCCCGTTCAATTGCCTCATCATCTACAAGCATAACTTTTACCATTTTGTCACTCCTTCCGTAGCTTAATGGTAACTCTTGTTCCTTTGCCAACCTCTGATTGAATTGTTACATCACTTTTTTTATCAAATAACTTCAGGCGATCGATTACATTTCGCATTCCGATACCTGTGGAATGACCTTTTCTGTTCGTTTCGGTATGCTCCTCAGCTGCTAATAAGCGATCTACCGTTTCCTGATCCATCCCCACACCGTTATCTGTTATGTCGATCCAGACTTTTTCTTCCTTTTGATAAATGGCAAGTGTAATCTCTGCACCATCCGCCATTTCCTCAATACCGTGCATAAAGGCATTCTCCATGATAGGCTGTAATGTCAAACAAGGTATTGGTGTTTGTAAACACTCTTCCTCAATTTCTTGATGGAATCTTACCCGGTCACCGAATCTTGTTTTTTGAATAAAAAAGTATTCCTTTACGATCTCTACTTCATCTTTCAAATAAGTTTCCCTGTCCAAACTACCGATATTGTAACGTAACAAGGTAGAAACAGAAGAAATTAAATCACTAGTTCGCTCTGCTCCCTCAATATAGGATGTTTTCGAAATCGTATTTAATGTGTTAAACAAAAAATGAGGATTAATTTGATTTTGTAAGCTTTTTAGTTCCATTTCCTTTAATAATTGAGACATCCGAGCTTTTTCTTTCATTTCCCGAATTGCTTCAACAATATTCCATTTCATTTGATTAAACGTGTCCGTTAAAATTTTTAGTTCATCTTTTTGAGGCACAACGACATCTTCCACGGTGTAATTCCCCTGCGAAATTTCTTTAGCAGCACCAGTCAGACGTTCAATCGCCCTTGTAATCCCATTAGAAAACCATAAGGCAAACAAAATACTTAGGATTATCACAGATATAAAAATAGCGGTCCCCATATTTTTGGAAGATTGCACTCGTTGGTCTTCTAGCTCTATTAAATTTTGATACACGGTAAGCTCTGAATTTATTAACTCTAATGTTTTCTCATGAATATAGGTTGCACTATTATCTGCTTCATTCAAATAATAGGAATACTCTTCAATGTTATCTTGCGCTACACCTTTTGCCGTTAGATCTGTAAATTCGAGAAAGCTTGTTAATAAATGGACATAGTTTTTCTTGTCTATACTATCTTCTGTAGCCATCGCAAACTGTTGTTGTAACTCTTTTAATCGTTGCTTGTCTTCCTTATAATATTGGAGGTTTTCATCTGATGGTTCATGAACATAAATTTGCAGTGATTGATAAGTTTGGTCTGTATTATTCGTTATTTCGTTTAACAAAAAATAACGATCGGAACGTTCATTATGTAATTCTACGATTCTTTGTGCACTTTGTTCACGAATGAAAAATAATATAATCACTAATAACAGGATAGCAGCAAAATAAATAAGTAGTTTCGTTCTAATCCTAATCATCAGAATCACCTATATCCTCTTTCCTTACCACAGATGCATTAGTGTGATAAACATCCTTTATTTCACGATTGTTCATCAAGTCCAACATTAATTCTACACTACGAAAGCCCATTTCATATGGTTTTTGACCAATCAATACATCAATTTTTCCTTTTTCTAGCAGTGCAATATTCGATGGTAATGTATCAAAGGCGATCATATATAGGGACTCTTCTACTCCTAATGATTCAGCAGCAGCAACCATACCAATTCCGTCTAATGCACTCGTACCGTATAAAGCAGTAATTTCAGGGTGATCACTTAACATATTGTGCGTTTTTTCTTCCGCAATCACTCTCGTAATATTCGACTCCTCGATCGCTACAATATCAATTCCAGGTTCTTTTTCGACAACATCTCTGAATCCTTCCACACGCAGCTGATGATGAGCGTTGTCATAGCTACCTGTGATGATTCCGACTGTAGCTTTACCACCAGTATCTTCTACCAATGTCTTACCAGCGAGTTTACCAGCTTCATAATTATCTGTTCCAATGTAAGCAGATCGTTTGCTATCTGGAGCATCGGTATCAATCGTTATCACAGGAATACCTTGCTCTACTGCTTGATTAATCACTGGCAAAAATTTGTCATTCAACGCTTGTACAATTATGCCGTCGACTTTGGATTTCATCGCAATGTCGAGAAGCTTCAATTGTTCCTCTGGATTTGAACGCCTTGGCCCCTCATATTCAACAAACACATCGTATTTTTTCTCCATATCTTTTGCACCTTCACCTACTAACCGCCAGTAATCATGATCCATTTCTTCTCCGATTAAAGCAAAGTGATATGTCGGTACCTCTTCTTTTGATGTGGCATCCGTTATTTTGGATTGATAGCCTTTAGATTGCATATAAAAATATATCGAAAAACTCACAGCTATAGCAAAGCAAGAAATAAGTATGATATGTAATAACTTACTACTTCTCATGTCATCCTCCTGTTCTTCCATGATGGATACGAATTATGATAGCACACCGATTTTGAAACGAAAACTAACTACTCTTATGTTTATTCATCCTATATATGGGAATCGTACATTATGAAATAACAATTCTAGAATGGAGGTTATAATGATGATTAATCCAAAATACCAAAAATTATTAGACCATTTACACATTTGTATGACAAAATGCAACCATTGTTTTGATGCGTGTCTAAAAGAAGAAAATGTAGAGATGATGACTGAATGCATTCGGCTTGACCGGGAATGTGCGGATATTTGTAGTTATTTAGAATCAGCTATTACAAAAAATTCACCCTTTATCAAGCAACTGGCTGCTGTTTGCGCTGAAATTTGCCAATCATGTGGGGAAGAATGTAACAAACATCATCATGATCATTGTCAGAGTTGTGCAAATGCTTGCTTCCAATGTGCAAAAGTTTGTAACGATGTTGCCTAAATGATAATAGGAGAGGAGAGATACAATGCCTTGGGATGCAAATGATTATCCAAGTTCATTAAAAAATTTAGAAACTCCCGTAAGAAAAAAAGCCATTGATATCGCCAATGCCATGGTCGATGAAGGGTACAAGGAAGGACAAGCTATTCCAATTGCAACCGAACAGGCAAAGGAATGGTATGAAAATGCCTCTGATGAAGAGATTCAACAAGTAAAACAAATGAGTGACGAAGACTTGCGTAGCCGTGATGACGATGCACAGAATAGTAGACCCGAATTATTGGAAAAAGGCGAGCACGTCATTCCACATGAAAATGGCTGGGCAGTAAAAGTACAAGACGCCAAACAAGCTTCTTATGTTTTCGACAATAAACATGAAGCTATTGACAGAGCAAAAGAAATTGCCGCTAATAAAGGAACCGCTGCTATAATCCATAAAAAGGACGGTTCCATTCAAGAAAACGTAACTTTCTCAGAATAATATAGTTTAATCGTTTTAGCATCGGGTATCACATTAGTACAACATAGAGAAAGGAGATGATACTTTATGGCCAACAATCAAGGAAAAAGCGGCGAAGAAAGAACAAATAAAATCAACAAAGAATATGGCCGCCAAGGAAAATATGCAAAAGGCAATCAGAAAAACAGTGAAAATGATAATAACTAATATAAGAAGGCTGACCAGAGGTATCTCACACACTTTGGTCAGCCTTTTTCTTGATAGTAAAATTAATAAACTTGAATAAAATCGTAACCAGACGACTTATTATTTCCAGGTCTCTTCCCTTACCAAATCCACTTGTTTACCACTAGGCACTTCCATAACCTGTTCATCAACACTTAGCCAAACAGATTGCGCTGACGGGTTATAGACAAACTGACTATTTGCTGAAAAATGCAGTCTCCTAAATGCCTTGATATAATTAACAATTTCAATATTAGTTGCATACCAAATACCTTCTCTACCACCAATAAATTCAGAAAATTGCTCGATTAAGTCCCAATTATTATCATGGTCAAATTCATAGCTATGGCCCCATACATAGAACATGTATAAATATTGTTTTTTATGTAAAGAAACAAACTCCTCTGCCAGTTGGAAAAGGTTTCGATTATGATGACAAGTTGGATTCCATTCGATAAAATTATCCGGCATGCTAAAGTTGCCTGTACTATTTACTGTTCTTGCATATTCGATCCCTAAATAAGGTAACAACTCTTTCACCAAAGAATTATAAGAACCATTCGGATAGGATAGTCCTCTTACTGGGTAACCTGCCAGTTCTTCCAGCTTTTTTCGATCTTCCATTACTTCTTCTATTAGCTGTTCTTTCGGGGAACGTGCAATGGTAGGGTGTGTGACAGTATGTGCTGACAACTCATGTTCTTGATATAACGACGCTATTTCTTCTGCTGGTATTCTATCTCCTTCTCCGAGTAAGCCTGAATTCAAGTGAAAAGATCCCTTAATTCCATATCGATTAAAGATATCGACTAAACGTCTGTCCGCCGCTCTCCCATCGTCATAGCTCATCGTTAATACTTTGAATTTTCCTTCTGGGAAAGTCATCACTACTTTAGGCATATTATCCATCTCCTTTTGAAGCGTTTTCATTTAATTATAACGTAATTGCGGCAAAATATCTTCTAGTTATACCCGATCGAAATGTGTCTGTTTAAAATCGGTGGAATATTTTAATCCAAAGCCCACCATTCGATCCATTCCAATATGTGCTGTCCAGATTAAACTAACCGCCAATAACAAATCATTAACAAGAAAACCAATAACAACTCCACAAAGTGAAAGAACATATGTATGAAAAATGTTATAGATAATAGATCCGACCTTGTTATTAATCCAATATCCTAGCATTGCAAGATCTGGAGCCAATAATAATAAGACTAGCATTAGCCAACCAAAAGAGAAATAAAAATATGCATAAAGACTTAACGCAAAAACAGCAGCACCTTCTACATGTAACAATAGTTTATTCACAGTACACCGCCTTTTTTTAGCTTACAACCATTCTACTACAAATTAACATTTCGAATGAATAAAGTTTTCGTTAATTTTATCTTATAATAGTAGATAATAACTTTTTTTACACAAAAGGAGACTAATCGATGAACTTTTCACTACTAAACAACCATTATTCCGTCATAAAATTAGCACCGCAAGAAAGCATTCCAGCTCACCTGTTGCAAAGCGATGAGCTTTTTTCTGTATCTTATACAGTAGAGGAATGCTCCATTGTTTGTAATAGTAACATAACGTTTGATAATCATATTATTGTCGACAAGGAAGATGGATGGCGTTGCTTAAAAATTCAGGGGATGCTTGATTTTTCGCTTACAGGAATATTAGCCAACATAGCGACCACTCTTGCTAATCATGATATAAGCATCTTCGCTCTTTCGACTTTTAATACAGATTATATTCTGATCAAAGAAGAAAATCTGAAAAAAACAATAGAAGTGTTGACTGAATCTGGGCATTATGTACACAGTATGAGACAATAAACTTTAAGTGAAGGAAAGGAGAAAGATAAATGCCAACCTCAAATATTAGAATTTGTGATAATGGCCACAAGTACTATAAAAGCAGTGATTGCCCTGTTTGCCCAATTTGTGAACAAGAACGCAAGCCAGGAAGCGGATTTCTTTCTTTACTTTCGGCACCAGCAAGGCGAGCTTTGGAAAACAACGGGATAACTACTTTGGAACAGCTATCGACATATAGCGAAAAAGAGATTTTGAAGCTTCACGGTATGGGTCCAGCTTCTATACCTAAATTAAGAGCTGCTTTAGAGGAATACGGGTTATCATTTCGAAATTAATCACTTAAATTCCTTATGCATACATAATAGAAAAAATCCCCCAGCTTGTTAATTGGGGGATCGCAATTGTTATTCTAAATAAAAATTTCTCATATGTTCCAACTGTTCTGAGTTTAGACCTAATCCTTTTTCTAAAAACAGATCAACGGTTAAATATGTACGCTCTATTTCATCAAGGAAAGACTCTAAATACACTTGTTTTGCTGACATTAACTCTTTAATCGAATCTTTATATTCCTCAGTTAAAGGCTGTGTATTCTCCAATTGTTGCAGCTGCTCCAAATATAAATTTGTTTTTAAATAATCTTCTATAATAATATCTTTAGGTACACCAAGTGCTAGTAAAATAACTGCACTTCCTACTCCGGTACGGTCCTTACCTGCAGCACAGTGAATCAATAATGGTGAATTTTCCGTGTCACATGCTATCTCTATCAATTGCTGCAAGTACAATGTTTCATGAGCCATTTTACGATTCATACCAATCAAAAGCTGTTCCGGCTTATTTTGATCGAACTGTTGTTTCATCAATTCCCAACGTTGTCGGGGATCTAATAGTTGTTCTTCTTCAGTAATCAACGGTAGTGCAATATTCTTAATCCTATCAAATTCAGGGTCTGGATTTTGTTCCCGTTCTATTGAACTTCTAAAATCAACAATCTGTCGAATTCCTAATTGCCGAAACCCTTCTTTGCCGCTTTCACTAAGCTTGGACAATTCACCTGATCGAAATAATACACCTTTTTTCACTTTGCGTCCGTCTAAACTCGGGTAACCACCGAAATCTCTTAGATTAATTGATCCTTCCATTTCCTGACTAGTTAATTCCACATTTGGCAAAATTACAACACCCCTTCTATTAATTTTTAATTCTCATCTTGAGTTGATTACTTATGATTTCCACACTAAATACCATCGCGAAAATTACCAGTGATACAAAAAAAGCTTGGTCAAACTTGTATGAGCGCATAGCGTGTGTCAGCTCCCAACCGATACCACCTGCACCTACCGCTCCTAAAATAGTAGATTCAGCCATATCACCTTCAAACCGCAAGACACACCATGCAATAAAAGCTGTTAATACACTCGGGAATACACCATGGGCTATGATCGAAAACCACCCAGCACCAGTCGCTTTCATTGCTTCGATAATTCCTTCATCAATTTCCTCAATGGATTGAGTAAACACCTTAACCAGCATACCAGCTGCACCCACTGTGATTGCTAGTATCCCTGGAAAGGGGCCTAATCCAACCGCTACAATAAAGATCAACGCCCATATCAGGGTTGGTATTGCACGCAATAACGATGCAATACTTTTGATCAGCCATGACACTATTGGATGTATGGATAGATTATCTGCAGCTGGAAAAGCAAGCACTAATGCACTGAGGATCCCAAGTACTGTTCCAAGAACCGCGACTTGAAAAGATTCCAGCGCTGCCGCTAATACCGGTTGCCATTGTGAAAAGTCAGGAGGAACCATTACAGTGAGTGTTTGAACAAACTCTATCGTCCCTGTTAATAATCGTGTGTAATCAAAGTTTAATTGATATAGAGAAAAAAAGAAAAATAGCGTTCCTATGATTAAATAGACTTTTATAAAGGTATTTCCTTTAGGCTTCTTTGGCATGTTGATTTCTTCCATTTTCAATTGATAAGAACTAGTATTTAAACTCATATAATTCTCTCCCTGACCTGATTTGTTATGAACTCAGTTAATAAAACAATCACTAGAGTTAACAATACAGCCATACTAACTTGTTCATACTGAAATAGCTTAATTTGTGATTGAATCACAAATCCGAGTCCACCACCACCAACCATACCGATGATGGTAGATGCCCGTACATTGATCTCGAGCATATATAATGACCAGCCAAAAAATCCAGGTAAAAATTGCGGAAATACACCTTGTGCTAACACCTGCCAATAACTTGCTCCGGTTGCACGAACTGCTTCAACCTGTCCCATATTGATTTCTTCCAATACCTCTGCAAAAGCTCTTGTTAACGCACCTGTAGATACCATTATGAGAGCAATCGTTCCAACTAATGTTCCAATGCCATATGCCGCTGCCAATAATATCGTCCAAATTAACACAGGAATATTACGAAATAGTGATGAAAAGGCCCGTATAGATACTTGAACTATTGGATGTGGTGATGTCGTAGCAGAGGCAAAAATGGATAAGCACAAAGCAATAGCAGCTCCAACTACCATTGCGACAAAACTCATATAAATCGTTTCCAGTGCCGGTTTTATAAGACCTGCTAACATCGTTAAATCAGGTGGTAATAAATCGAAAACAATAAATTCTGCAGAGGTAGCCGTACCCTCTATTAATCTTCCAAAAGAAAAACCCGTACTTGCACCAGACCAAACTGATATAGCCAATAAGCCAACTAGAAAAAGAACTATTTGTAATCTTTTCTGCTTGCGAATATCATCCAAATGTTTCTGATTCATATTATGCTGACTCCTTTTTTGTTTGATTATAAATTCGATCAATTTCTTCATCTGTTAACTCATCAGGCGTTCCTTCAAACACCTTCTTTCCACTATTAATTCCGATAATACGTGTTGCATATTTCTTCGCTACGTCAACCTGATGAAGGTTACATAAACACGTAATCTTCTCTTCCCGACAAATGGTGTATAAGTAATTCATAATCATTTCTGAAGAGATGGGATCTAAACTTGCTATTGGTTCATCCGCTAACATTAAAGATGGATTTTGAGCTAATGCTCTCGCTATTCCGACGCGTTGCTGCTGACCACCACTTAATTCATCCGCTCTTTTATAAACTTGATCCTTTAATCCAACTCGATCCAAAAGAGTATAGGCTGCTTTTTTCTCCTCAGAAGAGAACAGATAGAACATCCCACGTAAATCACTCATATAACCTAATCGACCGTGTAATACGTTGTTAAGTACAGAAGACCTTTCGATTAGATGAAAGCTTTGAAAGATCATACCAATCTCTCTTCTTATCTTTTTTAACTTTCTACGATTAGCACTTGTAATGTCCTCACCTTTAAAAATAATGTTCCCCTCAGAAGCTTCTACCAAGCGATTCACACAACGAAGTAATGTACTTTTTCCGGCACCACTTGGACCAATTACAACGATAAATTCTCCTTCTTCGACTTTAAAATCAATTCCTTTTAACGCCATTGTTCCATCATTATAGGACTTTTTAACATTGTTTACTTCTAATAAACTCATCTTTAGTACCTCCAATTAATCCAACATTTCTTCCGGCGACATATTTAAGCGTTCGGCAACATCTCTTATGGCATCATAATCTGAGTCATCTACTGGATAATAAGCGTTTGCTCCTTGAAGCTCAAAATATTCCGGATTTTGCTCATGATAATGAAGGGCAAATTCTTTTATTTTTTCTACTAAATCCTCCGGTAAACCCTCTCTATACGTCAGAGGTGCACTTGGTATAGGATCAGTCGTCGCAATTACCTTGTAATCATCTTTATTAATCATGCCAGACTTTGCAAACATATCGATTGTCATTGGTGCCACTGCTGCAGCATCTGCATCACCATTTGCCAAAGCTAATAACGATTTATCATGACCACCTGAATAAGCAACACTCCCAAAAAAGCCTTCAAGATCCTCATTTTCAAGACCTAACTCGTCTAATAAAAGAGCGCGAGGGAATAGATTTCCAGATGTAGATGCCGGATCTACAAATAGAAAAGACGTGCCCTTCAGTTCTTCAAGCGATTCGATATCTGAATCAGCTGGTACGACAATTGCACTTGTATAAAACGCAGATTCCTCACTTTGTCCCATGATCGCAATCGGAACTGCCCCACTTCTTTCTGCTGCAATAATATAACCAAAAGGACCAAAATTCGTTAGATCAACCTTTTCCGCTCTCATGGCTTCAATCATCATCGTATAATCCTGACTCTCAAAAAATTCAATCTCAATTCCTAATTCTGCCGAAAGATCTTCCGCAAACGCCGTACTTGTACGTGCTAACGCATTGTCATCTTCCGTAGCAAGTTTGGCCATTCTTAATACGTCTGGCCATTCACCCTTTTCTTTTCCTTGTGCTTCCTCTGTTCCACTACAACCAGCTATCAGAAAAAGTACACCGACAAACATCATTCCAAACTTTAACTTACGAACAAACATCGTAATCCCTCCATTTGTATTCAACTTGTATACAACTTGTATTATAATGATTAATTATTAATGTTATATAAATGGATTGTTAAAAATCTGTAAAGGATGTTTCTACCAAAAATTACTTGCTGTAGGTACTGAACCGTTGTACTATTATCGTAAGTTCTATTCAGTTAAAGGAGTAAAATGGATGAAGCCATTAGCAGAGGAAGCTTATAGTAAAATAAAAGAAAAAATGCTAGAAGGCACTTACTTGCCAGGAGATATGTTATCAGAAAATCAATTAGCAAAAGAACTAGGTATGAGCAGGACACCCATTCGATCTGCTATTGCAAGATTAGAATCACAAGGTATTGTTACGTCATTTAAAAATAAAGGGATTCTTATCAAGGAAATATCCGCAAAAGATCTACAAGATACTTTAGAGATACTGAATTCATTTATGATATATATATTTGAAACTCGGACTCCTGAAAATCTTGCACTGGACCTTGGAGAATTGAAAATGCATTTAGATAAGCAACTGCGGGCACGTGATGACAATAATTATATTGAGTATGTCAAGAATTCACTTATGTTCGTTAAGTGTATACTGAGTGCTACGCATAACCAGGTAATGGTTCAGACATTGGAGCATAATTATGATCGTCTGTTGATTGTTTCGTTAATGAACTACAAAATCAATCCTCATCAAAAACACTATTCTGCAAATGCACTTAACGAAAAAATCTATACTGCGATTGTTTCTGATCAATTTGAAAAGATAAAACCAATTGTCATTGAACATTTTCAGAGTGTGCGATTGCGATCATTTAATGAAAGGAGAATTTAAAGAAATTAAAATACAGGTAGAAATATACTCTACCTGTACTTTTTCTTAAATTTATTTAATTAAAGTTCTTCCCCATTTGTTTGTATCACATTTTGATACCAGAAAAATGATTTCTTTTTGCTACGTTCAAGTGTTCCGCTGCCATCGTCTTCTTTATCTACGTAAATGAATCCGTAACGCTTGGACATTTCACCTGTAGATGCACTCACTAAGTCAATACAACCCCAAGCGGTATAGCCCATTAAATCAACGCCATCCTCAACCGCTTCTCCCATGGCGATAATATGATCACGTAAATAATCAATTCGATAATCGTCATTTACTGAGCCATCTTCTTCTACTTTGTCCTTCGCGCCCAGACCATTTTCGACAACGAAAAGAGGTACACGATAACGGTCATGTAACTGGTTTAAAGCAATTCTTAAACCGGTAGGGTCAATTTCCCAACCCCAATCACTTGCTTTTAAGAATGGATTTCTAACACCAGCTAAAATATTACCCTCTGCTTGTGTTTCACCCGCTTTTTGTTTCTTCTCTGTACGGGACATGTAGTAGCTAAACCCAATATAATCAACCGTATGTTCTTTAATCAGGTCTAAATCGCCTTCTCTTATATCCAACTCAATATTATGTTCTTTGAAGTAACGATTCATGAACGCAGGATATTCACCGCGCACTTGCACATCTGCACAATAATAGTTAAACAGACGTTCTTCTTGTAGTGCATGCATTACATTTTCCGGATTAGAATCATATGAATAAACTGGTGCATATAGAATCATACAGCCAATTTGTGCATCAGGAATAATTTCATGACAAGCTTTCACCGCTAAGCTGCTTGCGACAAATTGATGGTGGAAAGCTTGGAATGTCGGGGTATATTTATCCTCTTCCCTTTGAATAGAGAAGCCTAACCCCATAATTGGCATGATTAGTCCACTGTTAATTTCATTAAATGTCATCCAGTACTTGACTTTGTTTTGATAACGTTCGAAAATCGCTTTAACATAACGCTCAAAGAATGTTACCACTTCTCTGCTTCTCCAGCCACCATAATTCTTCACTAAATTAACCGGCATTTCATAATGAGAAATAGTTACGACTGGTTCAATATTATGTTTATGCAGTTCATCAAATACCCGATCATAAAATGCTAATCCTTCTTCATTAGGTTCAGTCTCATTACCATTTGGAAAGATTCTCGTCCAGGCAATCGACATTCGAAATACTTTAAAGCCCATCTCAGCAAACAAAGCGATATCTTCTTTATAACGATGATAAAAATCTATCGCCTCATGATTGGGGTATGTATGTTTCTCCGTGTTTACTTCAAAATTAAAGCCAGGTTCTTTTAGTATATCTAGCCGACCTTTTCCACCTGGTAATACGTCCGCTATGTTTAAACCTTTATTTTCCTCATGGAATCCACCTTCAATCTGATTGGCTGCAGTAGCTCCACCCCATAGGAAATTTTCCGGAAAATGATATGTTTTTGTCGACATGACATGACCTCCTGTTACATATTCTATTTGCATTATAGTGTGGATCATAAGTATGGTAAATATAAATCCAACTTTCTGTTGTATATAACAGCTTTCGTGACATGTTTCATCAGTGATTCACTATGTAACATTATGTTAAAATGGAAGAAAGACTTTTGGAAGAAGGGATTCCACAGACATGTTTACCCATGAAATGATTGCTTCCTTTAATGAATTAGAGTTAGCGCTGTATAACTATATATCGAAAAACAGTGAAAAAGTAGCTTACATGAGAATTCGTGAATTAGCGGAGGAAACACATGTATCGACAGCTACGATTTTACGCTTTTGTCGCAAAGTAAATTGTGATGGCTTTTCAGAATTTAAAGTAAAATTAAAAATCGATTTAGAGGAAAACAAGCGGACGGTTATCAAAAATCCTCAGCATTCCATTACAGAATTCTTTGAGCGTACACTAACTGGAGATCTGGAAGGAAATATGAATGATGCGGCCAAATTAATAGCAGAAGCAGAAAGTGTAATTTTCACAGGGATCGGAAGCTCAGGTATTCTAGCAGAATATGGAGCAAGATATTTTTCCAGTATGGGGAAATTTTCGGTTTATATCAAAGATCCTCATTATCCGATTCACGCTAAGTTTCGCTATAATAGTGTAACAATTGTGCTATCAGTGTCCGGAGAGAACCCGTTTACTGTGACTCAGGTTAATCAGCTCAAACAAGAAGGCAGTAAAATTATTAGCATTACCAATAATAAACTTTCAACAATAGCCAAAATATCAGATATTAATCTTGCCTACTATGTTACGGAAGAATGGTTTCAAGATTCCAATGTTACGACGCAAGTACCGGTTGTTTATATATTGGAATCTATTGCAAGAAAAATATCACATCACCATGATCATTGAGTGAAAAAAGAAGAGGAAAAAACGATATCCTTCCCATAATAGATTGTCACCAATGTAAGACCTAATAACACAATGTTTTCGACAGTCCCACCAGTCTTAGTCGTGAATGGGAAACGAACGGTTATATTAACTGGATAGAGCAATTTGATACCTTGTTTCGTCGCAGCATCTAATAACAAATGGCTGATGATACCAACAATAATTCCTGCGATTAAAGATGCATTACTAGTCATCATTGATAATAAAAATCCAATTAAAAGTAGAAATAATAGACTATGTGTAAAAGTCCGGTGACCGAATAATGTATTGATTAATTTTGATAGAAGCGGGAACTTCCGTCCAATCTTACTTCCTCCGTGACATATATCTGGTATGATGCCACCAATTGCTCCAGCAAAGATAAACCAGGCAGGGTCATAACCTGTAGAAGTGGTTAAAGCGGTTGTTGCGGCAATCCCACCCATGATATGTGTTTTTCCAGTCATATGTATGTCTCCTCTTCATGATGCAAATAGATTACGAGATGAAGTATTTATACTATCATATCATTTTTAACCAATCAAGAACATACGTTCACACCAAAAAGGAAATTGACCCGCCTGTAGCCCAGTAATGTAACTATGACACACTTCCTTTATACATCTTGATCCATTCATTTACTGTTATTTTAGAAGCCAATTCGCCAAGTAGATCAAATGGAATCTTTTTAGGATTTGTAAATCGGATACAGCTTTTACCCATGTTCAACTTGGTTGACATGTGATTGGGGTATTCCTTCTGAAACCAATCTAACAATTCCTGATCAGCATAGATTCCCATATGATAAACAGCGATGTGTTTCTTTTGTGCCGCGATACTGATAAATGGAAGTGGTGTGCCTTCTTGAACATGATAACCTTCCGGAAATATGGACAATGGAACAACAAACGAAGGCATTCCGTACTGCATTTCAAGTGTAAAACCATCTGGAATGTTCTGATTGATCGTATGATAAAGTTTTGTAAAAGGTTCGTGCCACTTTTCTTCTTTATCTTTTAAATATGTTTGAATCATCGCTTCTGACATAAACGTTCCTCCTTATTTTCTTTCTATTTTAACATAGTGTTTTAATTAGGTGGAGAAAGCAAATCTAGGACTCTCCAATCTTACGGACAGTTTGATCGGGTTTTGTTAATTTTTGTCCATAAGATTAAATCTTATGGACAACTTATTTTGATATAACATTATTTTGTCCGCAAGAAACATTCTTATGGACAGTTAAATCGCAAATAACATTTTTTTGTCCGTAAGAACGATTCTTACGGACACATTCCTAATTCCTCTGCTTATTTTGTCCATAAATATAAGAGGGTAGGCTTAAACCTACCCTCTATCATTATTCTCCATTCGTTACTTCTGGCTTTTCTGTTTTTGCCCCTGCTAAACTATTCTTAATTTTTGATTCATTATTGGATGCCACATTATCTAACATCCCTTTTAAGTCAACGCCAGATACATCCTTTAATGTTTCTGGTAAATGGCTCATTAATTTAGTTACATAATTACTCATACGAGTAGCTCCATCGCCATCACCTTTGCCACTATCAACAACGGTAACCTTATCAATCGAACGAACTGGTTCAGCAATTTTGCCAGCGAATTCAGGAAGCATATTGATAATCATTTCGAGTATCGCTGCTTCTCCATATTTCTCCATTGCTTCGGCAAGTTTTTCTTTTGCTTCTGCGTCTGCTAAACCTTTTTGACGAATAGCATCTGCTTCTGCTTCCCCGTCTAAACGAATTTGTGCAGCTTCTGCCTCTGCCTTTTTAACACGAGTAACTTTATCTGCCTCCGCTTTTTGCTCCGTTGCATAACGTTCTGCCTCTGCCTTTTTAGAGATTTCCGCTTCATATTGACGTTGCTTACGAAGTACTTCTTTTTCGTCAATTTCAATTTGTTTATTTTTCTCTACAAGCTGGATTTGCATTTCTTCTTGTTTAACTTGTTGTTCTGATTTTGCTCCTTGTAATTTGTACGCCATATCTGCTTCTGCCTTGGCAGTATCTTGATCACGTTTATATGCCGCTACTTTCAATTCTTTCTCTTTCGTTGACTCAGCAATTTGTGTCTCACTTAACAATTCTGCACTTTGACTTTCACGCTCTGCTTGCGCTTTTTGAATGCGGGCATCTCTCATTGCGTTCGCTTCGGCAATTTGGGCATCTCTTTTTACTTCTGCAATACGAGGCTTCCCTAGCGCTTCCAAATAGCCATTTTCGTCTTGCACATCTTTGATAGTAAACGAAACAATTTGCAGCCCCATTTTCTTTAAATCAACAGCAGCTTGAGTTTGTACTTCTTGGGCGAATCGTTCACGATTTTTGTAGATCTCCTCTACTGTCATCGTACCTAAAATTGCTCGCAAATGACCTTCCAATACTTCTTGTGCTTCTTTTCGAAGTTCGGAATCGTCTTTTCCCAAGAATTGTTCCCCTGCTGTTGCAATACCTTCTGTTGTGCTTTGCACTTTGATAATCGCTGTCCCATCAGCCATTACTGGTACACCATTCTCGGTGTAAACATTCGGTGTAGAAATATCTAAACTATGAGAGCGCAAACTGATGTTTTCTTTCTGTTGGAAAACTGGTAGGATAAAAGCACCGCCACCACGGACGATCTTAATGCCACCTCCATCATCCGTTCTGTGTACATTCTTGCTCCCTAAAAAACTACCTGTTACGATCATAGCATCGTCTGCGCCAACTGTTTTATAGCGGGCTGCAAATAGAATCGCAAATGCTAGGATAACCGCAACGACGACACCAATAACAATCAAAAAATCCATTCTTAGCCTCCTATATTAAATTTCATCGAGCTCAGAAACTTGTAACACATGGTCTTCCACCTTGACTACCACAACCTGCTGTCCTTGCTTAATTACCTTTTGATCAAAACTTACTGCGGTTTCATTTCGGCTTCCACTAGTTGAGGAAATAAATACTTCCCCCATGCCTTGAGCAGGGATTGTGGTAATCACCTCGCCAACTTTACCCTCTAGGTCATGAACCGATATGGAGGTAGAAGACTCGGCATTCGACATCGGAATCACGAGAAAATAGTATATAAGTACGTATGCCCCTATTCCTATTAATAAACTAATTAGTAAGACATAGATCTCACTTAAGGAAGAATACTTAGTCAGTAAGACACCTGATCCTCCCACAACAGATAACGTACCAAAAACTAGTAATGGATTAAAAAATTCTCCTAAACTATCAAAAAGACTATCTAAGAGACCGTCCAATACATTGCCTAGTAAAAGGGAAATAATCGCAAATCCTAGACTTCCCCACAATAACCACCAATAAATATCTAGTACTCCAATATGTACACCTCCTGATGATTTCTTATTAGTATATACGAACCAGAAACAAAAAAGTTCCCAATTTTTTGCACAAAAAGGGAACAGTGTAATAGTTATGTAAATTTATTACTTTTTACAACGCAAATCTTCTTATTGATTTTAACCTTCTATCTGTTCACTAGCTTGTTCAGATCGTTGACCCTTCACAAACATAATAAAGCCAAACATAAACAGAGATAACCCTGCAAGTACTAATGAAACGATCATTGTGGGAAACTGATCCATCATACTACCAGTAACTAGTGGAAGAACAATACCTCCTACTCCCCCAGACGCTATCAATATACTAGTATTTCGTTCGGTACTACCGGGAAGCATTTGGTTAGCATATACAAGGGCAATGCCAAATATACCAGCCATCATCAACCCGATCAGGACAATTAAGACATATCCTAGCCACAAGTTTGTAATAAAACCTAGACTCGCAACAAAAACGACGGTTCCAAAGCAACAAACCATTAAATACCGAGCATAGTTCATTTTTTCGGCTAAGTAACCTGCTGCCAAGCGTCCTACAACCATCGCTCCCCAAAAAATGGTGACGGCTAGCGTTGCCGCAAAGGTTTCTGTGTTTAATTTGCTAATAAGAATGGATGGTAAAAAATTCATGATACTGACTTCTGTTCCAACATAAATAAGGAAAAACAGAATAAATCCAATAAATAGGACATATTTGCCTCCTAAAAATGCAGTTGATTCTGTCTGCTTATGTTTTTCTGGCTCGATTGATTTTGTCATCAAATTATCTAGTGAGCCAAAGGATACCTTCATCCATACCAGACACATAAGAAGCGCATATAAACCTAGCACCAAGAAGGAATAACGCCATAAGTCTGTTGATGCTAACCAACCAGATATAATAGGCATAATCAGTGATCCTATCCCAAAGAAAACTTCTAATCTACTAAATGCCACTGCTGGTTTATCTTTAATCGCATCAATAATAAGTGATCCTACCAAAGGCTCGATAATTCCAAATCCTAATCCACAAAATACAGCGATGACCAACCACCAAGTCCATGGTATCAATAATACAAATGCCATTTGTGCGATTCCAATCGATAGAATGGCGAATATGACAGCACGTCTTCGTCCTAGAAATTTCGATATATAAGACGAGCAAATAACACCTGTCAGAAAGCCAACTGATTGACAGGCTATCAAGACACCACCATCTGTATAATTTCGGTTATAATAATCCAAAATTTCCGTTAACAAAGAACCTATAATAATATGTGTTAATCCTATTAACAAATAGGTAAAGCAAGCAATCCATAGTAACTGTTTCATATTATCCCCCAAAGTAACTGATTGTTTTTTTACAGATTATTTCACTTCTTATACGGAAGTGATGAGTTTACTATATCACAGAGAGTATCATACTTCCTTTCTGATTATTGGTAGATAAAGCTATTGATAGTAATAGATTTGTTCATCCTGTTGGTTTTGGAGATTATCCTAGTTTATTCTACAAATCTTTGCTCTTCCTTATTGGATTTGTCGTTTATCTTGGTTTATTCTACAAATCTTTTGCTCTCTCTTAATGAATTTAATTTATTATTCACCTCCATTTGAACTATTCACGATGATTCACTAATCATCCACGAGTTTCTGAACGCTCGTAGCTAGACCAATACGCAAATTTTCTTTACTTATAAGAAAAGCGCAGAGCGCCCGCTTAGAAACGTAGCGACTGGAGCTAATTAACTGAGATAAAGGAATCACGGTGAGCTTGCGAACCGATGATGACTTATCGTAGGGCGATTCGTGAAGTCTCCTAGTTTTTGGGCGCTCGGAGCTAGACATCCGCGCAAATTTTATACTTTCTTGTACAATGAACAAAAGAGTTACGTATAAATATCACGCAAACTCTATCATTCAACTATTTTTATTCGCCTTCTTGTAATACTTGATTAATGCTTTTAATAATTCCAAAATGCATACCTTCATGATAAATGATAAAACTTACACAATCCCCAACCGTTAAAAATTTTGCACCTGTTGAAGTGGTATACACTTCCGGAATGGCATCATCTAAACTTTTTGATTGTAAAGAAGCAAGCCTTTCCAACTGATCTTCCAATAAAGTAATTAACTCTGTTGTTTCCGGTACTTCCATTGTCCATTGTTTTGGTGAAGTGCCAGGGCTAAATAATTCTGGGAAATTTACCGGAAACTTCGCATTTTCGCCAGTCAATCGAAAAACAATGTTTTCAAAAGCAACATAGATATGACCCAAGTTCCACTTAATATGATTATTAAATCCTTTAGGCATGCCCTCTAACCGTCTTTCATCCAACTGTTTAACATAATCAATGGTACTTTGTCTTGCAAATTGTAACTGTTTCAAAAGCTCATCCATCCAACTCAGCACCTTTCCTCTTACGATTTTTATGATGTAACGGTTTTGTCCTTCACCGTAACAGCCGTGGAAAATAGCGGGTAACATAGCAATCTACCAAAAAGTCAGTTATCTTACAATATATAGAAAAACAAGAATTATATTCAACCCTATTCTATAAGATACTTGCCCAGATATCCACACCGAAATTAATGTTTCTGTTCGCCTAGCTGCTATTGGAATTCCTCGCACTTTTCTTTATTAAAAGCAGCTTTTATTGTATGTTATACTGAGACAAATTTAAGAAAAAGGACTATCATGGACGGGAATTTGAATGACCGCTACAGAAGAAACCCATAATATTGTCAAGACAAGATGCCTATCCCTTCATTAAAGTCCATTACCCCAATCATTATGTGTCTAGTTCAACATTGTGAGACTTAATCAACGGGGTTTTACAAACGATTAGCACCGTCATAAAGGGAAAACAACTACTATTACCAAAGATTAAAGAAGGGGTTTTATTCGTATGATCACTTTTAAAGATGTTACCAAGCAATTTGCTGATGGTACGACTGCTGTAGACAGGATGAGCTTCTCTATTGAAAATGGGGAATTTTTTGTGCTGATTGGACCGAGTGGCTGTGGAAAAACCACTACACTTAAAATGATGAATCGTCTCATCCCACTATCCACTGGAACCATTCTAATTGATAATAAAAGAATCAGTGATTACAACATCCATGAACTAAGGTGGAATATTGGTTATGTTTTGCAGCAAATTGCGCTTTTTCCACACATGAACATCGAAGAAAATATTGCAATCGTTCCAGAAATGAAAAAATGGAACAACGATCAGATCAAACAACGCACCTACGAATTATTACATATGGTAGGCCTTGATCCCGATACATATCGCAAGCGTAAGCCGAGCGAACTTTCAGGTGGCGAGCAACAACGAGTCGGTGTTATCCGTGCATTAGCGGCAGACCCGGATATTATCCTAATGGACGAACCATTTAGTGCATTAGATCCGATTAGCCGAGAAAAATTGCAGGACGACATGATAGACTTGCAAAAGAAAATTAATAAAACGATTGTATTTGTTACCCATGATATTCAAGAAGCACTGAAACTGGCGGACAGAATTTGCATCATGAAAGAGAGCAGCATCGTTCAGTTAGGCACTCCTAACGATATTCTAACGAACCCTGTCAATAACTTTGTCCGAGACTTTTTAGGTTCTTCTAACAAAATAGGCACCGCTTTTCACTTAGAAGATATTGTACAACCTTTAGATACACAGGAACCAAAACCAGCATTTACGATTGATGCATCTGCTACTCTGGAAGAGGTATTAGAGCTGTTATCCAAAGAAGAAACGCTACATGTTACTTCAGAAGGTAAGACAATTGGGCAAGTGAATAGACAGATAATCGTTCATTACTTTTCTTCCTCCTTAAAAGAAGGGCGGGGAGAATATGTCTAATTTATATGATGTGTTTCAAAGCAGACATAATCAATTATGGCAGGCATTATTGGAACATATACAGATATCTTTCATTGCCTTATTATTTGCCGTAATAATTTCCATCCCACTTGGAATCTACCTGACGAAACAGGAAAAAATTGCAGAAGCTATTATCGGTGTGACCGCAGTTTTACAAACTATTCCTTCCTTAGCTTTACTAGGCCTGTTCATCCCTTTATTCGGAATCGGTAAAGTACCGGCAATCATCGCGTTAATCATTTATGCACTGTTACCAATCTTGCGAAACACGTATACAGGCATCAAAGAAGTTGATCATTCATTAATTGAAGCCGCAACAGCGATGGGGATGAATACATCAAAAAAACTGATGAAAGTAGAACTTCCACTAGCAATGCCAGTAATTATGGCGGGGATCAGAACAGCCATGGTCTTAATTGTCGGGACAGCAACGCTTGCCGCCTTGATTGGTGCCGGCGGTTTAGGGGATATCATTTTGCTAGGAATCGATCGGAATAACTCGTCACTTATAATATTAGGGGCAATACCCGCTGCACTTTTAGCAATCGTCTTTGATCTATTGTTAAGAAAGATGGAGAAATTCTCTTTCAAGCAATCGATGGTGACGATCATACTCATAGCGATTATTTCTTTATTGTTTATTCTTGTACCAAATATCATAGAAAATGATGAAGACACCATTGTTATTGGTGGAAAATTAGGCACTGAGCCGGAAATTTTAATCAACATGTACAAAATATTAATCGAAGAAGAAACAGATCTGCAGGTAGAATTAGAACCTGGACTAGGTAAGACATCCTTTTTGTTTAATGCATTACAATCAGGAAGCATTGATATCTATCCGGAATTTACCGGAACAGCATTATCGCAATTTTTAAATGAGACTGCCTCAAGTAATGATGAAGAAGAGGTATATCAGCAAGCACATGATGGATTATTAGAAAAATATGACATGAAATTCTTACAGCCTATGCAATTTAACAATACATACACATTAGCAGTACCAGAAGAATTTGCCGAACAACATCATTTAGAGACTATTTCTGATTTGCAAAGAATAGAAAATGAGGTTCAGGCAGGGTTCACGCTCGAATTCTCTGATCGGCAAGATGGCTATTTAGGAATTCAGGAATTATATGGACTAAATTTCCCGAACGTTACCACGATGGAACCTCAACTTCGATATGCAGCTATCGAAGAAGGCGATGTCAATCTAATTGATGCTTATTCTACGGACAGTGAATTAAGGAGATACCAATTACAAGTGTTAGAGGATGATAAAGGGCTTTTTCCACCTTATCAAGGTGCACCACTACTAAGAAAAGAAACACTGGATCGTTATCCTGAACTAGAGGAAATACTTAACCAACTTGCTGGAAAAATTACAGATGATCAAATGCGCGAAATGAATTACCAAGTAGCAGTCGGGGGAAAAAGTGCACGAGAAGTTGCACAAACCTATTTAGAAGATGAAGGCTTATAACCATGTTACAATAGTGTTTAAATAGATGTGAAAGGTGATTTTAATGAAAAAAGTGTTAGATCATATCGGGATTGCAGTTAGAGATCTGGAAGGCAGTATCGATTTTTATATAAATGTCTTAGGTGGAGAATTATTCGATCGCTATCGTAGTGAAGCTGCTGGTGTCGAAAGCGAAATTGCGATCATCGATATAGAGGGTGCTCGTACAGAATTATTGATGCCTACCAATAATACTACCTCTCCCATTGCCCGGTTTATCAAACAAAAAGGCAAAGGTGTTCATCATATCGCTTATCGCGTGGATAACTTAGATATAGCAATTGAGGATCTAAAGAAAGAAGGTATTCGTGTGATGGAACACACTAGACGAGTCAACAAACACGGCAGACGATTAATTTACTTAAACCCTGCCGATACAGAAGGAACCATTATCGAATATTGTGACTATCCTTAAACAA
The DNA here is from genome assembly GCF_052246695.1 of Gracilibacillus sp. D59. Classification (NCBI taxonomy): domain Bacteria; kingdom Bacillati; phylum Bacillota; class Bacilli; order Caryophanales; family Bacillaceae; genus Gracilibacillus; species Gracilibacillus sp. D59. Next base: position 241,553 of record NZ_JBQQCK010000004.1, read on the forward strand.
GGTTCCAGGACGATTAGCACCGTGATAAATAGTGGACAAATACCAAATGCACATTACATGTGTCTTGATAGAAGGCGAGTACGCATATATGAAATTAGAATGGAATCATAAAAAAATAGAAGAAGCCTGTGGTAAAACTTCCTTCAAAAAAGGACTTTCCTTTTATCATTCAAATAAGGTATATCTTGAGACTTTCACTGCTCATCGTTGCGAAGCAATCGTAGCAGGAAAAGAAAATTTCCATGTCACAGTTGAAAAGGATGAAAGTGGTCGTATAAGTACAACATGTAGCTGCCCTACATTAGCTTCTATAAAAAATGACTGTCAGCATGTAGCTGCTGTTTTACTGGCGATATCTGAACATTCTCTAAGCGAATTACACTCTTCGTCTAAAGGCCTAATGAACCTATTTGATAATCGCCCGATCCGTCCAAGTGCCCAACAGCCACGATTTGAAAGCCGGAATGTGCTTCCATTAGCTTTCACGTGCAAGCTTATTAGCAATAACAAACTTGGAATAGAAGTTGAGGTCGGCAGTACAAAAGTTAAAAATATCCGTACCTTTCTTAAGCAAGTGAAAGAAAGTAATAGCTATGTTCTAGCTGATTCATTCACTTATGATCCTGAATTACATTGTTTCTCAACGGAAACAGACACCATTATCCAACATCTGATCCAGGTGATTAATGACGAGAAGGCATATGGCTATGATCAGTTAATAAATAAATTTGCATATAACCTTAGCGATCAGCTATTAGTTATTCCGCCTTCTCCCTGGGAACGACTGGTGCCCTTACTCACTAAAGCACCAGTTGTGAAATTAACAAACGGGAACGAAATAATAGAGAAACTCTACTTTTCTGATCATGTCACATTGCCATTATCGTTTTCCTTTACCAAAACTGACAATCAAGATCATCTACTCACCGTTAAAGGACGAGATAAGATCATTGTGTTAGATGCATATAGATCTCTACTGTTTGATGACCATTTAATACAGATAAAAGAGGAGGACTTTCAGTACCTATCTGAACTCATCCATATACTAGATACTTCTAAAACCAATCAAATTCCGATTCCATCAAGACAAACAGAATTTTTCATTGAAAAAGGACTACCCATATTGAAAAGGTTAGGTAAAGTCCATTTACATGATGCTGTCACCAATCAACTGAAGCAAACTCCTTTAATAATAAAATTATACTTAGATCGAGTGAGAAACCGACTTCTTGCAGGTTTGGAATTTCATTATGGAAATATTTTGATCAATCCATTAGATGATGAGCAAATCGAGACGACATCGATTTTAGTAAGAGATGAGGAGAAGGAAAATGCCATACTGCAAATGATGGATGACAGTCAGTTCACAAAGACAGATAGTGGATACTTCTTGCATAACGAAGCTCTGGAATATGACTTCTTATACCATATGCTTCCGAAGCTGCAAAAATTAGTACAAGTATATGCTACAACCGCTGTGCGAAACAGGATATTCAAAGAAAATCCGCGGCCAAAGATTAAAGTAAAAGTTCAAAAGGAACGAACCAATTGGTTGGAATTCAAGTTTGAATTGGATGGCATTCCTGACCAACAGATACGTGAAATTTTATCGGCTTTGGAGGAAAAGCAAAAGTACTATCGTCTGCGGGACGGATCACTATTGTCATTGGAAACAAAGGAATTCGAAGAGCTTCAACGTTTTTTAAGAAGTGCTGCTCCGATCCAGGATCAAGAAGACGTGGTAAGTGGATTACACGTACCAGTCATTAGAGGCGTGCAGCTACTAGACTCCGCTGATGATCAGGTATTCACTTTCGAACAGTCGTTTCGGCAGTTCCTACACACTATCGAAAATCCTGAAAATCAGACATTTACAGTCCCAAATAGTCTAAAGGCGATATTACGAGATTATCAGACACACGGCTATAAATGGCTAAAGACGCTTGCTAGTCACGGATTTGGCGGAATTCTTGCAGATGATATGGGGCTTGGCAAAACATTACAAAGCATCGCATTTATTTTGTCTGAGCTTCCTACTATGCGTAAGAAGAAACTCCCCACTCTGATTGTTTGTCCATCTTCTTTAGTGTATAACTGGCAAAGTGAGATCAGGAAATTCGCACCAGACATTCAAGTGGCTATTGTTGATGGAAATAGAACGAAACGGGCCAAAAGACAGGCAAGTGCATTGGAAATGGACGTTGTCATTACTTCCTACCAGTTGTTACGAATGGATATAGACTGGTATAAGAAACAAACCTTTCACACTGTCTTCTTTGATGAGGCACAAGCCTTTAAAAATCCAGTTACACAAACCGCACAGACCGTAAAGAAGATACAGGCTAATAATCGCTTCGCCCTAACTGGTACACCAGTAGAGAATAATCAAGAGGAACTATGGTCGATTTTTCATGTCGTCTTTCCTGAGCTATTTCAAGGGTTGAAGGAATACAGTAATCTCACGAGGAGACAGATTGCTCGGAGGATTAAGCCGTTTTTACTTCGCAGGGTAAAAGAGGATGTGCTCTCGGAGCTTCCAGAAAAAATTGAATCGAGAGAATCTATCGAACTGCTACCAGATCAAAAAAAGATTTATGCCGCTTATTTGGCAAAACTTCGTCACGACACGTTAAAACATCTAGACAAGGACACATTACGGAAAAATCGGATCAAAATCCTTGCTGGCCTCACACGGTTACGACAGATCTGTTGTCATCCTGCCTTATTTGTAGATGGGTATAAAGGGAGTTCTGCTAAATTTGAACAGTTAAAACAGATTCTAGAGGAATCCAGGCTTGCTGGAAGAAGAGTATTGATTTTCTCACAGTTCACGAAAATGCTTGAGTTGATAGGTAGAGACCTAGCGATTCAAGGAAGGCCGTTTTTGTATTTGGATGGGCAAACTCCATCAGAAGAACGTGTCGAACGATGTAATCAATTCAATGCTGGTGAATGCGATTTGTTTCTCATTTCAATGAAAGCAGGCGGAACAGGTCTTAATCTGACAGGTGCAGATACGGTTATTTTATATGACACTTGGTGGAACCCTGCTGTGGAAGAACAAGCAGCTGACCGTGCCCATCGTATCGGTCAGACGAGTGCCGTACAGGTTATCAAGCTTGTTGCCCGCGGTACAATAGAAGAAAAAATGAATGATTTACAAGAACAAAAAAGATCCCTCATAGAAGAGATCATCGATTCGAAAGAAAAATCATCGTCTACACTAACGGAAGAAGATATTCGAGAAATATTGCTATTGTAGCAAGATATGGGTTGGGGGCCATATTGTTTGTCCCTCCGTCCCAATTCTAGTTACTTTTCAACTTTCGTTTATAGTCTCCATATAATAAGATAGTTAGAATGATAAAGAAAGTGATCATCATAAGCGATATGATCCATAATCGACTTTCTTCTATCGCCCAGCCTACTACCATAATTGATACCGAAATAATCGGAGCGACTATATAATAAGGCTTTGCATCATAGAACCAGCCATAAGGGAAAAAGTGCGCACCTGTAATGATAGCAAAAAAGATAATCATTTGTTTCGGACTTTGAATAAACGCCCAAAACATTATTGGAAAATACATAAACTGAGCTAAATTCAAGAATAATCCTAACATGCCTAATGGATTATCTGCTAATTTCCAATCGGCCTTTACTATAGCGGAAACAGCTAATGCAAGCGGAAAAAAGAAAGCGGTGAGAAACAGCAAGATGATATTCTTCGTTTGAAGTGGTATCGTTTGCAAATAGACGACCGTAATCGCAAGCCAAATAAGCGTTGCTGCCATAATAAAAGCAATTCCGTTCTTTCCTTTTACAGAAGCATCTCGTTTCAATTCAAGAATATTCAACAGTATAAACCTCCACCATTTTTAGAATTTGCGTAGTGTGATCCTCTGGTTGATAATTATTATTATACCATGCATGGTATAACTTTCCTGGTTATTTTCTTAATCCTTCCAACAAATGCTCCAGAACAACCATCGCCTCATCTATTACCTCTTTATGATCACGACGATCAGCAATCCATAGCACCGCTTCATTCATTGCTCCCGACAGGCAATGTGTCATCGCCTCAATGGAAATCGGCTTAAGTAACCCTTTCTCCTGCATCAACTGTAATTGTTCTTTTAAGGAGTTCATTGAATATTTCTCATCCATTTTTCGGAACATATCCCATCCTAGAACAGCCGGGCCATCAATCAATAGGATACGTTGATTGTGTGATTGTACTGCCCCTTCCAAAAAAGCTCGACACCCACGGATTAATTGCACCCAGATATCATTGCTTTTTGCCGCTTCTGCTTCAACATATTCTCCCACTTCCTGTTGAACAGTCTCAAATACAGCCAGAAAAAGTCCTTTTTTATTTTGAAAGTGGTGGTATAATGCTCCTCTTGTTAAATTGGCTTCTTTCACTATGTCTTCAAGTGCAGCCTTGGTGTATCCGTGCTCTGTAAAATGATAACGTGCGATTTTGATTATATTTTGTATCGTCTGTTCTGTTTCTATTTTATTCTTTTTCATGCGGTTACACTCCTCATTTTACTTGTCGCAATAATTCTAATGCTTGTTCATTCTTTAATTTTACCAAAGTTCTTAATCCATTTTTAATAATTTTAGGATTTACATCAAGGTTATTTTCCATAGTTTGATGTACCCATAACAAAACTTTTTCCGGATTTTCTTTCGTTAAATCGTTGAGGTGATTAGCTACAGATTTTTGAACATATGGAGAGCTGTCATGAAGCAAGTTTTTAAGTAAACGTAAATTGGTTTGTATATTATTTTTTAACGGAGGCATTTTTTTGGCCCATGGAAGCCTTGGCCGTGTTCCTTCGCTCACTAACCGTCTAACATGTGGATTTGGATCTGTTACCCAATCTCGCAAATAAATCATGCAATGATCTGCATTTGCTATTAAATAGGGACGGATTGCATATTCTGATGTATGGCGTTTCGTTATTTCATACATCGCCTGAAAAGAAAGATCCAAGTGATCCTGCCCATATTTTTCAACAAAAAAGGCTACAGGCATGAGGAAATACCCGTTGGTAAACATCCCCACTTCTCTCTTATTTTCCGGACCTAGTATTTTTAACAAGATAGCTAAAGCTGCTTCATAGTCTGATGGAAGGTGTTGTTCTAATGCATCCGTAATTACCTCAACTCTCGCCTTCAGCTCTTTATTTTCAACTTCTCTTGTTACAGTTTCTATAAAAGCTTTTCTGTTGAAAGAATGATAATAAGGATGTATGGAATCTGCTAATCGAATGGCTAACGCTTGATCAAAGAAATATTTTAAAGGTACATAATCGCTCATTATGCCTCGTCCTTCCATACTTCTTCGTTATACTGATTTTGAAAGGACTCATCAGGTGGGATGACGGTAATCACATCAATTAAAACCCCATTAGGATCACTAGTAATAAAATGTCTTTGGCCAAATGCCTCGTCACGCAATGCAAGATGTAAAGGAAGTTGTTTTTTCTTAATCAACTGTTGATACACTTGGTCAACATTGTCTACCTCAAAATTAAGAATTAATCCCTGCACAGACTTTCCAAACGGAGATGGCACTGTTTCATGACTAGCTTGAAGGATCGCTAATTCATCTCCAGTCTCATCCTGTTTCAAGCTCATGTACCATTCGGCATCAAATACGACAGAGAATCCAAAATGCTTTTGATAAAACTCACCTGTTTCCTTCACTTTATCTGTCATCAATACTGGATAAAAACTCCTTAGCTTCATCATACTCACTCCTCTTTATAAGATATAATTATTTTAACATACGTACCGTATGTATGTAAAATGATTATATCAATTACTAACACTGACACTTTGCATATAATCGCCTTTTGTAAATGCAAGAGGATGCATTCTCCTCCTTTTGGTTATACAATATTTACATTACTTCTTTTTTCTTAAAAGAAGATCAATCACTGCTGAAAAAGGAGGCATACATTTAAATGAAACACTTTAATCAATTACTTCAACTAGATGCTCTAGGTCAAAAAGAGTTATTGGATCAAAAGGAGATATCTGTATTAGAACTAACTGACTTTTATATCCATCAAATCGAGCAATACAATCCTATATTAAATGCGGTAGTAACAAAAAGTTTTGAACTAGGGCGAGAAAAAGCAAAAAAAATGAAAGGTCATGAAGGTAAAGTTACTGGACTTCCTTTTTTAATAAAAGATCTAAACGCGGTTAAAGGAGTAAGACAAACCAGTGGTTCTGCAATGTTGAAGGATTTTATCGCTCCTGAAAATGACGAAATCGTTCATCGATTTGAACATGCTGGACTTATCTTTCTAGGAAAGACCAATACACCTGAGTTTGGATTTCTACCCAACACAGAACCAGAACTATTCGGACCGACTAAAAATCCGTGGAATATAGACCGTTCACCAGGCGGATCAAGCGGGGGTTCTGCTGCTGCAGTTGCGGCTGGTTTAATTCCTTTTGCTCATGCTAATGATGGTGGTGGATCGATTCGGATCCCGGCTTCTGCTTGTGGACTATTTGGTTTAAAGCCAAGCAGAGGAAGAATGCCATATCCTTCTTATATGAATCACTTTTCTATTAATCACGCACTTACTCGTTCTGTCAGAGATAGCGCGGCATTATTGGATGTTTTAAACGGAGCTGGCGATCACCAGCTGTACCCCAGTTTTGCTACACAGAACAACTTTTTAGAACGCAGCAATAAAACTCCAAGAAAACTGAAAATTGCTGTTCAATATCAAGAAGATGAGACTATTCATTTTGATTCGGAGACAAGAATTAACATGGAGAACACTGTACAACTCATCAAGGACTTAGGACATGAAGTAGTGGAGAGAATGCCAAAAATCGATTTTCAAGAACTTGCCAAACATTTTATTAATATTTGGATGGGAAGTGGATCCGCTATTATCAAGCATTCTGGACTGATGTCAGGTCAAAAACCTACTTGCAACAACTTAGAGTCGTTAACCTTTGATATTTTAAAATACGGTAGAGATTTGTCTGCTTTAGAGTATGAAGAATCGCGGGTATACATCCAGAAAGAAGCACAAAAAATCTTAGCATTTTTTCATGATGTGGATGTATGGATGACACCGACCTTAAACAAATTACCAGCAAAAATAGGAGAACTAGCAGAACCAAAAACTGATGCGTATCAACAAATGTTGGATAACATGTTAGATTATAATCCATTTATGCCGATCGCAAATGCGACGGGGCAACCGGCAATGAGTGTTCCAACCCATTGGACAAATGATGGACTCCCCATCGGCACTCACTTCTTTGGCAGGCTAGGAGAGGATGAGCTGTTATTCCAACTCGCTTCCCAGATAGAAAAAGAAAAACCATGGTTTCATTACTATCAAAATATTAGCAACAACTTATAATGAGGGAGGGCGGCAATCAACCTCCCCCATCTTTACTCCTTAACTGAACCAGAAGTTAAACCTGAAACAATCCGTTTTTGGAATAACAATACTAAAATAACGATCGGAACTGTTACGATAACTGTTGCCGCGGAAATATCGCCCCACGGAATAGAAAATTCACTTTGATACATGGATATCCCTACTGGAACAGTTCTCCATTTATCATCACTATTAATGGTTAAGGCAAATAGATACTCATTCCAAGCGGCGATAAAAACTAAGATCGCTGTAGTAAAAATACCTGGCGTTGCTAGAGGGAAGATAATTTTACGAAACGTTTGAAATGGACTAGCACCATCTAATTTTGCAGACTCCTCTAATTCAAACGGAATCTTTTGAAAGAAGGTGGAAAGAATCCATATCGATAATGGCAAACTGATCGTAATATATGGGATTACTAAACCGAAATAGCTATTACGTAAGCCCAAAGATGTAATCAAATTAAACATTGGCGAAATAATCGCAATTTGTGGGAACATAGATGCTGCCAGGACGATTCCTAAAAACCAGCCTTTCCCTTTGATCGGTAACCTTGTAACGGCATATGCTGCAAATGAAGCACAACCAACTGCTAATAATGTCGTTAAGGTGGAAACAACAAAACTATTCAACATATAACGCATTAATGGTCGGTTCGTAAGTGCTGCTTCATAAGAAGATAACGTTGGATTTGTTGTAAACCATTTAAATGATGTAAAGATTTCCCCAACTGGTTTAATCGATGTTAAAAACACCCATATAAATGGAAACATAACTAAAAATACAAATAACGCAAGAAAGATATAAAAGCTAATACCAGCCCGTTTCTTCATATTATTACTCCCCTCTCTATTTCGTACGTCCTGTGAATAAGTCCGAACCAATTAGACGTACGTAAATGAAACTTATTAATGCCACACATAAGAACACAATTACTGATAATACGGAGCCCTCGCCAAAATTCTGTTGTGAGAATAATGTAATATAAGCATAGATGGAAATAGATTCAGTGGCATTTGCTGGTCCTCCACCAGTTAATACGTAAATTAAGTCAAACACGCGGAAGGCGTCTAATGTTCTGAATAATAAAGCCACAAGAATCGATGACTTTAGTAGTGGTAAAGTAATTTTGAAAAATTGTTGAAATTTATTGGCACCATCCACATCACTCGCTTCATACAACGAACTAGGAATCGTTTGTAAGCCTGCAAGTAATAGTAATGCCATATATGGAGTTGTTTTCCACACATCTGCAAAGATAACAGAAAACATTCCACCATCAGAGGTCGAGAGTAACCATGACGCATCTGATATGAAGCCTAATTGTTCGAAGTAATGTCCAATAATCCCGGTTTGCCCATCATATAAAAAGCCCCACATCATGGCAGCAACAGCTGTCGGAATTGCCCATGGGATTAATACAGAAGCACGGACTAATCCACGTCCTTTGAATGAGCGATTGATTAATAATGCAATACCTAGACCTAATACAAGTTCAAAACCGACCGAAACTACCGTGAAATAGATAGTATTCCATAATGACTGCCACATTCGTTGATCTTTAAAGTATTTAACGTAATTTGATAAGCCAATAAAATTAGATGCTAATATGTTGTCACTAGTAGAAGAAAGCAATTCCCCCGCTTGTTGAAAGCTTTGAGCTAATTCTTCATTCTCTAGAGAGGAAGCAATTGAGCTGAATTCACTAGCTGATTCTTGCAAAGCCGCCCGATACTCTTCAGCAAAATCATTGTCTACTTCGGTATATTTTAATTCTGAATCGGATACTGGCTGAAAATTCATTAACATCTCATCAATTTGCTTGATTTTAGCATTAATTGCGGCATCATCAGTTAATTCACTATGATAAGTATCTACGGTTTCCCTTGCTTTTTGCACCGCCTCCAACTGTTCTCCTTCCGCGTTACTTTCTAAATTACTTAATTGACTGTCTATATAAAAGTAATTATCTACATAGCGTTCTAGATCAATATTTGCATTTAACATTTTTTGTGAACGAGTTGGGTCATTTAATCGATAATCAAATAAACTATTATAGAAGGATTGTGCAACAGGCCATAATGTCACGATACAGACTAATATTAATGACGGTAATATCATGGCATAACCGAGTTGCTTTTCATTTAATTGAAATTTTCTCATCATTTAACTAACCTCCTTTTCTATCAAATACACCTATGCACTTAGGTCAAGATGTACTTGAAAGAAAAAGCAAGATGCAAATATTGTTGTCCATCTTGCTTTTTTCTTTTTTTAAAATACCTTTATTCTGCCATTGCTTCCTCTATTTTTATTTGCATATTTTCTGCAGCGGTCTCGGCTGATTGATCGCCTGTTAACACTTTAGAAATCTCGATTTGCATAATATCAGAAATTTCTGGATAAATCGGCGATACTGGACGCGGTACAGCAGATTTCAATACGCTAACAAATTCAGGATTTGAGAATAAAGGACCTGCCTCTTGTACTTCCGGATCATCATAAAGCGCTTCTATAGTTGGTGCACGACCACCATTTACAGCGATTATTTTTTGACCTTCTTCACCTGTCATGAATTTTAAGAACTCCCAAGCTTCTTCTGGATGCTTAGAATAGCGGTTTATCATTCCCATCCAACCACCTAAAGTTGCTGCATGACCTGCATCCCCTGCAGGAAGTGGTGCAATATCCACATTATCTACTACAGAAGAACGCTCTTCATCTTGTGAAGACGCTTGTAAATATGGCCAGTTACGTGCAAATACAGATTCACCAGCAATCCACGCATTTTCTGTTTCTGTCTCCATAAAGTTTAGGATATTATCTGGTACGAAGTCAGAGTTAACGACTTCGGCTAATTTTTCAAGACCTTTTACCGTTTCTGGGCTGTTTACGACAACATTGTTATCTTCGTCAATAACTTGCCCACCATATGAGGCGATAAATTCGATAAAGTTACATACTAAACCTTCGTATTGTGCTGCTTGCATTAAGTATCCAAATTTTGTACCTTCTTCACCTTGCAACTCACTTGCTTGAGCAATTAATTCATCCCATGTCTCAGGTGCTTTATCCACAATATCTGTTCTGTAGTAAAGCATACCTGCATCTGTAAACTTCGGCATTGCCCATTGTTTACCGTTAAAGTTAGCCGCTGCTACAGTACCTGGAAAATAAGCATCCATGTCGATACCATCGCGTTCGATAAATCGATCTAACTCTAATGCATAGTTTGCTTGCGCAAATTCTGCCGGCCAAATAACATCAGCATCGAATACATCGACTTCATCACTCATCGAACTGAACATGGTTACATATTGATCATGTGATTGACCGGTATCAGCTGGCATCTCTCTAAATTCAACATTGATATTAGGGTTTTGTTCCTCAAAAGCTTCAATCACTAAATCAATTGCTCCGGTAGTATCTACACCACGAGCATAAACAATAGTTACTTCCTCTTCTTCTGAAGCGCTTTCATTTCCTTCACTGTTTGTTTCTTCATCAGATGTACCTTCTGCATTATCTGTTTCTGATGTACTATCACTATTACACGCTGCAACAAAAATAGCCAATACTAAGATAATACCTACTAGTAAAAATCTTTTCATCTGTTCCATAACAGAACCCCCTATTACAGATTTTCGATTTCATTCAACTGTTTGAAATCGATTACATTTTTGATTCTATATCAACTGTATATACAAGTCAATGATTTTTGAAAATAAATTATCTTAATTTAATCAGTGGAAAAAGGTGCGCCGCAATCTTTAAGTAGACTCTCTTATAATTAATTCATGATCTAATATGACATCTTCTATTTTCTCGCCACGGATTTTTTTTATTAACATATCTACTGCCATACTGCCCATTTGATACATTGGTTGTGCAACCGTTGTTAATCTTGGGAATGTCATGTTGGTAAAGTCAATTTTGTCGAAACCAACGATCGCCATCTCATCAGGAACATGGATGCCTAGTGTATTTAACTCCTTTAACGCACCTATAGCTAATACATCTGATACAGCAAAAACTGCAGTAAACTTCCCTTCCTTGCTACTCAATATTGACCTCATTGCATGTTGACCAGCTTCAAACGACACATAATTTGTTTTATAAATCCAATCATCTTCAAATTCTATATCAAATTCTTTTAATGCTCTAAGAAAACCTTTTTTTCGTTCGCGAGCGTATAGAAATTTTTCATCACTATTGATTAAGACAATTCGCTTATGCCCTTGTTTTAAGAGAAATTTTGTCATTTGATAGGCTGCCAATTCACTATCAATTGTTATATAAGACAAGCTTTTATCTTTGTCATACTCACTACATTGTACAATCGGAAATTGCCTAGCCAGTTGAACAAGTTTCTCTTTATCTATCGTGGGATCCATTGTTATAGCACCATCCGCTAATCGGTTTCTTAATAGATCAAAATAGACACTTTCCCTTTCAGTTTTGGAATGAGTTTGACAGACTAATATATTATACCCGTTCTCTAGTGCAGTCTCTTCAATTCCTTCAACAATTCGCAAATAGAAAGGGTTTGATATTTTTGGTATCAAGACAAGCAACATCCTACTTTCAGAATTCCTGAGATTTCTACCTAAAATGCTTGGCGAGTAATCTAATTCTTGCATCGCATGCTGAACTTTTTCCCTCGTTTTTTCGGTAACTGCAGAGGGATTGTTCAAAACACGGGAAACGGTCGCAACTGAAACTCCTGCTTTTTTTGCTACATCTTGAATAGTTGGCATGGTAATACCTTCTTTCTAGCATCATTAAATTTTTCCCATTATTAATATAAAAAAATGAAACTTCATCATATCTGCGTCTATTTTTATCTTTCGAAATGTAATCCATTACATTTTGATAACAGTATAATATAGTCCAGAATAAAGTCAATTACACACTGTTACATAACAATGATTTCAAAAATAGAGATATGATGAAGCAAAACAATAGTGATAATACAGCTTAGCTTTGTGATAAGTACCCTTTATAAGACCGTTAGGAAACGACCATTTCTTATGCCCGTTTCCTCACCTAATAACCGAGATACGAATATGTAATACGTATCTCGGTCCATTTCTTGCAAAATTTCCTTTTTTTCTTTACTACGATCCTGCAAGCATATCCAGCCATTTTATATCCGCTTCTAAGTGTAATAAGGCGCCTTCGATAAGCATTTTCATCGTATTATTTCCTGATTGTGTCATTTGCTTTTTTAAATGGGTTAAATGAAGTACGTCCTTTATCATCGTTTCTTTTTGTTTCTTGATCATTTTTTGTTTCTCATCGTATGCTACATGATCAGCACAGAGAAACTTAAAATAAAATTCGTCTTTTAATAATGACCGTCCGACCGGCTTTTCTAACCAATTCCACAGTTCTTCTTTACCTGCTTGTGTTATCGTATAGAGCTTACGATCCTTTTGGTCGTTTCCCGGAGATTCTACTAAAGCATCACGCTCCAACCGATCAAGAGTGGTATATACTTGGCCGGCATTGAGTGGCCACATTCCTTGAACAAGTTCTTCGAAGCCTGTTTTCAATTCATAGCCGTGTCTCGGTTTTTCATATAATAATGCAAGCATAGAATGTTTTACTGACATGGTAATCCCCGCTTATTCATAGTTTATCGCTTCTTTCACTGGTAAATGTGATGCTGTTCTGCTCGGAAACCATGAAGCAAGAAGTGTAAACAATAATCCTCCTGCAATTGCTAAAAACAAGCTCATCCCGGGAACTGTAAAGCTCAGTAAGGCTTGACCTTGAGCAGAATGGGCATTAAGGTAAATGACTAGTATACCATATAACGTGCCTATAATAATTCCGGTAATACCGATCATAAGACCCTCGGCCATTATCATAACCTTTACCTGTGTTCTTGTAAAACCAATCGCTCGCATTGTACCCAGCTCTTTTATCCGTTCCATCGTATTCATCAATAATGTATTACTAATACCGATAGCAGATAAGGCAATAATCAACAATAACAAGCCTTGCATTAATTCCTGCATTCCTGTTAAAGCTTGCTTCCCCTGTTCAATACTAACTGTAATTAGGTTGACCTTTACTAGCGAATCCTCAAAGGAATGCCAAAGTTGTGTAAAAACGAGCGGAATCGTTCCTTCATCAGTTGTATCAATAATCAGATGAAACTTCTCTGGCCAATTTAAGTTAGTCGTCAATACACTGTCTTCTACAAATGCAACATAGTTCATATAATGAGAAGTTTGAACAGTTCCTTTGACAAAAAAGGTTACTAGACCAGAAGGGGTATTCAATGTTATATCTTCACCAAGCTCACCTCCCCATTCTGCTAATGCTCTTTCCCCAATAAAAATTGCCGGATTCTCTCCCTGCTCTTCCGTTATTTGCGAAATGTCAAACAGCTCCGCATTATGTGGTTCACCAGTATAACTAATAATCGAAAACTCTCGTAATCCACCTGTTTTTGTTTGCCATGTTATGTTGGGAATTTCCGCATAAGGGATAGTATCACTTACACCTTTTATCTTGTTAACTTTTTCCAATTCTGTATCTACCCACGGTGTTTCTTTCTCCACATGTATATCCCCACCAAAAGTGGACTGAATATCGTCTTCTATTCCATCAGGCAAAGATTCTAAAGCAGCACTCATAAATAAGGCTAAACTCACACCTATCGCTAGCATGGCAGATGTATTTACATTTCGATTTTCGAATTGCTTCACAGATCGGATAGCTTGCTCTCCTGCATATCGGAAAAACAGTTTATATAGAGGTTGTAATAACCACTGAAATAGCTTCATCCAAATTGGATACAACAGTACTAAACCGACGAATAAGAGTAAGAATGCCCAAGTATTATCAATCAATCCAATTCCTGTGCAGATAACACCCGCTAGGATACGTATAAGCGACCCCTTTCCACTTCTATGACGATTATTAATTGGGCTCTCTGATAATGCCTCCATAACAGACGTTTTTCCAGCTTGATAAATGGGAAATATGACGGCAAGATAAGGAAAAGCAAGACTAACCATTCCTGAAATTACTAAAGGTTTAACCAGTTCTAATTCATAGGTAATCGTTTGGGTAGCAATGGCAGACATAAACATCTCCTGAAGAAAAGAACCTAACCACACACCTAGTGGTAATCCAAGTACTGAACCTATGACGGCAAGAACCCCGATTTCGTTTATTATCAGTCGTCTAATGCTTTCATTTGTATAACCCAGACTTTTCATTACAGCAAATTCTTTCCTTCTTTCAACAATAGTTGTATAAAGCATATTAAAAACAATAAATGCACTGATGAATATAGAAAGAATAGCAATAATATCAAACATGAAATATAGACCTGCTACATCATTATTCTGTTGACTGTCAACAACTACCGGCTGCACAAATAATTGTGAGCCTTCTAGGTGCGCTTGATAGGCTTCCAAGAATTCTGTTTGTTCTTCCCCTTTTACTGAAAAACGGTAATTAGAGATTTGCCCTTCCATCCCAGTCCATTCTTGTAAAGTATCTAAAGGCACCATGACGCGTGCATCACGGAAAGTCGATCCTTCTAATGTTTCGGGACTGCTCAGCATTGCTCCTTCATAAACAACTGCCGTCACTTCGATCTGCCCCATGTTCTGAAATGTTACTGTATCCCCGACTCCTTTTTCCCATAGAGCAGCAGCATTTTCCGTAATGATTAAACCTTCTTTAGTGACATCCCCTTCTTTAACAGGTAATTCAATTAGTTCATGATCATAACTCGAAACACCCGAAACCCTAACGGAAGCTTGTGCAAGGTTCTCCGTCTCTATATTTATAAATCCTTGTTTAAGTAACGCTGCAACACCATTTGTGACTTCCTCACGATCTTTTACCCACTCCACTTCACTCTCTGAAAAAAAACGCTGATTGCTCTTTATCCAAAAATCAGCATCTCCTGCATATAACTGCTCTTGTTCATCCATGATTTTAATCGTGGTTTCTTTCGCTATCAGCATACTGGTCATTACGGTAACACTTAAAATCATGGCAATAAGCGTTAGGAAAAAGCGTGTTTTATGCCGGGTCAGGTTACGCCATGAAACGAGAAAGGAAAAACGCATATTCTTCATCCTCTCTTTGTACTTCTGCTTCAATCACCCCATCTTTAAATAACACAATTCGATCTGAATAACCTGCCGCAAACATATCATGTGTCACCATCACAATCGTTTGATTTCGTTCCTGATGAAGTTTAGCTAATAAGTCGAGAATTTCACTGGAGCGTTCTCGATCTAAATTTCCGGTCGGCTCATCTGCTAATAAAATAGCTGGTTTATGGATTAACGCTCTTGCGATTGCTACTCTTTGCTGTTGCCCTCCACTAAGCTCATGGGGAAAACGCTTCTCATACCCCTTCAGGTCGACTGCTTCTAGAAGCTCGCTCACGTCTTTTGCGGAAGTCCTTTTCCCATCTGCATGCAGTGAAAAAGCAATATTCTCGAACACAGTTAAAGTAGGCAATAATTGATAATTTTGAAAAACCAATCCTATCTTCTGACGCCGAAGAATAGTACGCTGCTTTTCAGATTGGGATGATAATTCCTTTCCATTTAACTGAATAGACCCATCTGTTGGGGTATCCAACCCTGCCAATAAATGCAACAGTGTCGTCTTTCCAGATCCACTTGGTCCTATAATCCCTACAAACTCCCCTTCTTTGACGGTGAACTCTACTCCTTTTAATACGGAAACCATCTCTTTTCCTGCCTTAAAATCCTTTGTTAAACCTATTGTTTTAATCAACTTTTTCATCCTTTCGCCGGAAAAATGGTATAAGACATCGACCAGATAAAATCAACGATAAATATTAACCCCCATAACATCGAAATACGATAGAGTGTCTCATTTGGATATGGCGTTTTCGCTAAGTCCTCCGTTCCAACCCAGGAAAAATCGGTAATATATTCTCTGAAGTGTCCGAAATCTCCCAATCCATATAGCCAGAAACCCGTTTGTACGATAACAAATATAAATAAATGAGCTATTGCACTATATCGATTTATTTTCGCAAAATACTTTGGATCCTGTTGCTTTTTCATAATCGCCTTATCTTTTTCTGTTAGTAAATCGATACCTCTCCACTTTCCTATTTTTATCCGCATCCATCGATCAAGCTTTTTAAAATCGTTAATACCGAACGTGCATGCATAAATAACAAATATAGTAATAACTATTTGGAATGTGGAGATTTCACCTGTTTCGTTATAGATCAGGAAGGCTAATCCAACTTCTAGAATTAGTAAGAAGAGAAACAAAAACAGAAAGAATAAACTTTGTTTCCTCTTTCCAAACAAATAACGCACTCCGCCAAATAACAATAAGCAGACCAGTGATAGTATTTCAGCGGCAATAAAGATTTCCCATTGGTAATGAACGATAAAATTCAATCTTCCCACCCTTTTTTATATACTGAGTAAATATATATTGAGTATATACTTACTCAGTATATAAAGTCAATCAGTTTTTGAAGGCCAATTGTAAAAAAACCGAAAAAGTACTACATGTACTCTTTCGGCAATTTTTTTATTTAACTCATTTATATTTCTAACTCTTTCAAGGCATCAACCGGGGAAATAACACTAAACCCTTTATTTTTCAAGTGTGTGGCTGCCTGATGCATGGAAAGCTGAGTAAATACTATAAACCCCTGAGGCGGATTATTTTCGATATAGTCAATAATCACTTCACTATATGCGTCTTGCTTATTAGACATTAGTAGCTCAAAAGCATGATCAATGATCTCCACCTGGAAATCAGCTTTTACGTTTGGTTGCTGTTTAAGTCGATTAATAGTACCTTCCACTGTAGCAGGATTGGTAAAACATAAAGTTGCAGCTGGGAAATCAATGAGAGACCGGAAAAATAAATCGTCTATTTTTAGTATGGGAATATCGTTTATCTCAGATTCCTTTATATATAGACTATAATTGGTACACGTGATTAAAATAGCATCTGGCTTAGCAGATGCCAACCATTCTAATTGAGTCTTTACTCTTTTTTCGATCTGTTGCGTTGATTTATTTTTAATCGCATCAATAAGACCAGGATCAACGTGGTGAATTTGTTCTACGTTGGTACTTTTAAGTGCTGTCTCCGTATAATCAATGTTACTATGGTGCGCGTGTAAAACTACTAGTTTCGTTTTCCTATCAAGATTCATAGTTTTCTAACCCAACCTTCTAATGGATAATTCCGTTATGATACTCATTTTACTAATAGTTCCTGATTATTTCTAAGCATTATTCGGAAGATTTTATAAAAGAGATGGAGGATAGGAGGTTATTACGGACACGATTACAGGTTTTCACGATTTTGTGTCCATAAGAATCTATCTTATGGACACATTTTGACTTGTTTACTATAAACTGTCTGTAAGACGCATTCTTATGGACAAAATTGCTCGCATTTCCCTCATACTGTCCATAAGATCTGTTTTTACGGACACAATTTTGCATATGGACTCTAAACTGTCCGTAACAAAACCAAAATTCTAATACAACAGCTTATACTTTAAGTGTGTAACATTTGAACCATCTGTGACTTCTTGAGATTCTAACTTTATTTTGCTGCTTCTTGTGCCTGTACAATAGCATCTTCAACTCCGGTTCCTAAATAGATGCTAGAACTAGCTAAGAGAATCTTATATCAGTTATGAGATCGGGTATACCATTAGAAAAGTAATGATCTTCTCTTTCAAATACTCTAGTAATAGCTTGAGGAATTTTGTTTGTGTAGTGATGGATGTGCGTAACCGGCACTACCTGATCATCCGTGCCATGATACAAATATATGTTGGATATGTGTGGAAGATTTGATGTAAAATTCTCTGTTAGGGTAAACTCCTCAGCCTGCCAGTCCTCATCTTTTCCCCAGTATGGTGATGCAATTAGAAACAAACTAGCAATGTCAGGATGTACATCCATTTCCGTAATATATTTTAATAGAACCGACCCACCCAGCGAATGGCCAATAAGTATTACTTCATTATCCAAGTTAGCGAATATATTAGTTAATGCATCTTTCCATCTGGCATACTCAGGATTTTCCGGATTAGGCATTTTAGGAGATATCAAATGATACGTATCACCAAGTTGATCTTGTAGATATTCGATTAAATCACTACTTCCTTGCTGAGGACCCTGTGGCCCTGCACTATGGATAAAAAGTATTTGCTTTTTCACCTATTACACCTCCAGCACTATAGATCATGATAACTCGAATGATCTTGCTTCAATATTCGCTGCATTGCGAGAATCTGACCCAAATGCATCGCCTCATAAAATAATCCAAGACTAGCAAACTCTTCAAAACGGTCGATCCCATCAAATGGTTCTGTTAAACGTTCTTGCGCCTCTTCAGGTGATATCTTCCCAATTCGATTTACTTGATCTTGTAAATCTATTATCAATTGTTCCATGCTTGGTACATTTTGAGGCCACTCATTAGGTTTGGTACCTCTTCCAAACAACTTCTTATAATCATCTGGTAAACTACTCTTACTTCGATGCGGGAAATTAGCAATTTCTTCTGCTATGACTAATACATGACCAATCTGCCAATGAATCGTATTACGAAATCCAGGGGGGTGCAGATCAATCAAATCCTTAGATACAGATGAAATGGAATCGGTAAATAAATCTCTCGTCAACTTATATTGATCAAATATTGTCATGTACTTCCTCCTTTTCTCCCTGTTTTAGTTATTCAATCAATCAAACGTTAGTGAGAGTATAACAAAGACTCACACAATACATTTCTTATTATTTGCTACGCTTCTGTTGAATTTCATAAGCAAAAAACTCCGTTCACTTTTCACATGTGAACGGAGGTCATTATCGATTATATTAAATATTATTTGCAAGTATTTCTGCCAACCGATCAGGATAATCTGTAAAAATGCCGTCAACTCCCCACCTTATCATTTGTTCCATATCCTCTTCCGTATTGACTGTATAAGTATGAACATGTAAATCTTCATTATGAATCTCTTGAACAAGCTCTTGATCTAGCTCTTGGTATGAAACACCTACTCCTGTTGCATATTGTCGAATCTGATTGTAATTAACGGACTTTGCTTCATCTTTATACAATAGTTGAATAAGCGGAATCGACTCATATTTTGCATGAATTTGTTCCAAAGTCTCTTCACTAAAGGATTGAATGATGACTTTATTTTCTTCGATTAGGTGATAGTCTTCTAACATGCTAAGAAATTTGTCAGTCATCACAGAATCCGGGTCTTTTATCTCGATATAATAATTACTGTGTAAACCGAAAGAATCGAGAATCTCTTCTAAAGTAGGCACTTCTATTCCAACATAATAATCGTTTGCTTTTTCAGGATAAGCTATATTGAACCAAGAACCGGCATCCAAATTTTTCAACTCATTAAGAGACATATCTTCGACTAAACCACTTCCGTTAGTTGTACGGGAAACATCCTCATCATGCAGCGCAACTAACTCTCCATCAGCTGTCATGTGTAAGTCAATCTCTAAATAATCTGCATTCATCTGTTGAGCAGACTCATAAGCAATTAACGTATGTTCTGGTGCATAGCCGGATGCTCCACGATGGGCTATATTTAAAATTTTATCAGAAGATAAAGAGACGGGTGGAACACTATTAACATTTCCCACCTCTTCCTCAGTCTTCCATAAATATGTCGCTCCAATTATTACTACCACAACCAAAAGTACGACGAAGCTCCATTTCAAAGCTGTCTTCACAACATCACCTTCAATATGAACGTTTCTTACATAAAAATCCAGAAAGGTAAAAACACCCATTTATCATCTACAAAAAATACCATGATAAAACCAATGGTTACACCTAAGCTAACAAAAAGTAAAATGTGTACTTTAGTCTTAATCCAACTGAAAGTATATGCAATAGCTAACAATAGTGGTATGAACGTTAACCCCACTGTTAATTGTCCAATTGAAAAACCCGCTATAAAACTAAAAATATAAATACCTACGGCAGATAGCCAGTAAAAATGACGTTTCCCGCTAACAGCTAAAATCAAGGATACAAGCGCTACAATCAATGAGGAATATGCGACGATGGTAAACAATGACCTCACCTCAACTGTTTTCTATTTAAAACTATGAGTATCTACTAATTGATTCATCTTGTTATTCGATACCAATATTGATACGCTTCAGTGAATCCTAATTTTGCATAAAGGTTTATTGCCTGTTTATTATTTAACATCACTTGAAGATAAGCATTCTTTGCTCCAAGACTTTCTCCCCAATGGAGAATAGAAGAAACGATTTCCACACCATAGCCTTTATTTCTATACTTTTCACTTACTACGATATCATATAATCCCAACCATCCATCTTCTAACACACCCATTCCACAAGCGAGAGTTTCCTTATTATTAATCAAACATATATAACAGACCTCTGCACTGATATTTTTTAACATCTGTTTAAACGTATGCTGGTCCGTATCCGCTATATGATTTAATTCACAAAAATCAGTAAACCATGTTTCAGCAAATTGATTCGAAATAACAGCCTTATCTGACATTTTTATTTTCCTTTGCTTTAGTGATAACACTTGAACGCTTGTCTCTCCGGTAACATCATACCCTTTTTGTTCAAGAATCTGGTCTAATTGTTTGGGGAAAACTTGTTTCGTAAGTTTGTAGATTACTCTTAGACCTTTTTCTCGGTAAATTTTTTCGCATTCTTCTATCTTCTGTTGGATATCCTCTTGAGAATCATATATAGGATTAACAGAGTTGGCTCTTTTTGCATATCCATTTGAAAAGCGAAGGATCCAACCATTGATAAGCTGTGTTTGCAGTGAGGGAAAAGCATTCATCGATAATTCTTCTATTTTCTGAATATCGAGATGATTACTCATTCACCTTTTGTCTCCCTTGAAGGTTATATGATTCTACTAAATGTGTTGCGTATTGAATGCTTTCAGCAGGATAGGGAAGATTCTTTAACTTACAAACTTCTATAGAAAGTTCATCAAATAGATTCATCGTAAGCTTTAGCGCTTGCCAAACATCTTCTTTATCATAATGTGCATATATATCCTTGAATTTCGTTACAATCGAAATGTCAGCCCATTCTTCAAAAAAACGAAACCCATGCCATGTGTTATACGCTATTCCGTTCTTTAATTTTGCTTGCGTTCTAATTAACGAGATAAGTAGGTTCTTCATATAAGTATCACATATTGATTTACCTTCTAATAACTCACCCCTACATAGTTTTTTTGCGGCAAGAACTGCATGATACCAAAAATCCTGCATCATATTTTCTATTTCTTCCGACATTTCTTTTTTGCTAAGATCTGCCTTTATTCTCTCTTTAAAAGCAGGTATGATTCTATCCTTATCTATTAGAACGTCAATTCCTTTTGCAAGAACACTTAATACTTGATAATGAGATTGCATGTCTGAAATTGCTGATATAGGGAAACAGGCAAAGTCGACGTCAAGTCCCCCTTCAAACAAAACCCTTCGTTCTAAACCTCCGCCAACTGCTGTATTTTCCAGGAAGGTAATATGCGATTCACCTATTTGCTCTAACCATTTTGTATGATAAAGTAACAAATTAGGATTTTCTGCGAATATCACTAGATCGAGATCTGAATATTTATCGGCTGGTTTATCCTGTCTTGCTCTTGATCCCACTATGATCACTGCCCGAATATTTTGTTCTCGACCCGCAAATGACAGAAACCTTTCGATTATGATATCGTAAGTTAAATTAACCACACTTACTTACCTCCCTATTTTTCCCTTGCTTCAACTTTTTCATTTAAACTCTATACAGGGAAAAAAGTAGTTAGTGGTTCCATTTTTCATCCCCATTTATGTATATAAGTACCTTCATAATTTAACAAGCAATCGATTAATTTCTTTGCATCATTTTCAATTAAAATTAATTCCTTATATGCTGGTTTCACAAAGCCTTGCTCTATCATATGATCAAAAAGCGTCATAATCGGATCATAGTAATTATTGATACTAAGAAGTGCACACGGTTTCTTGTGATACCCAATTTGGGCCCAAGTAAATACTTCAAACCATTCTTCTAATGTCCCAGTACCTCCCGGCAATGCAATAAAGCCATCCGCATAATCTGCCATCATTGCTTTCCGTTCATGCATGGTTTGAACTACATGCAGTTCAGTCAATTTTTCATGGGCAATCTCCACATTTTTTAACTTTTCCGGGATGACACCAATCACATTACCACCAGCTTCTAACACACCATCGGCGACAGCCCCCATACAACCTACATTAGAACCTCCATATACAAGATCAATACCATTCGCTACTAATAGTTGGCCTAGCTTTTTTGCCTCTTTTACATAAATCGGATCAGTTCCCGTACTAGATCCACAATATACTGCTAACCTTTTCATTGATTTTACCTCACTCATTTATCATAAATTTATTCCGCTATTACTATATTTCTATATACAAAAACTTATTCCTTCTATTAGAAAGAGCAATTTTTTAAACCTTAAGTCAGAAGGTAATGCCTAGTATTTCTTTCATTTCTTCTAAAAGATCTTGATGGCTGTTTACGGTGATAAGAGGATGGCTAGGGGTGCTTGGCTGATCATAGCTGAATAGAATAGTTCCATTTTCCAAAAATTGAAATCCATAATCTCCTCTGCCAAGACTTGTCCTATCGTCTTTATAAAAGCCAAACATATAGTAATTATCTTGATCCTCTAGGATCCTGATTAATTCATCGGTATTAATTTCTTCTGCTTCAAGACCCTCTACCATTGATAACACTTTCTTTATCTTTTCTTTATCTTCTATTGGCTTCGATAATTTTTCTGAAGTGAAATTATTTTCAATTTTTTGCACAAATAATATCTTTGCAAAATCTTTATTTTCTATTTGAACCGTTTTTACATCGGTATTACACGCACATACTAGACATAAAAGAACAACTAGGATAACTGATACCTTCCTCAACGTTTAATTGCTCCTTCCTTTAATAGATTATCACGGTGCTAAGCGGGGGATAACAGACGCTAAGACCCTAATAAGTTTCGCTAATGATCAGTGGGGTAAAACCCACTGATCACAGTCTCACTTTATAAACCAGGGATTTTTCCAGTCCCTTCATTCTATTAATCCTTAATAAAGGAGACGATTTCACCACGTGATTAGTTTCATTTATCCATATTAAATTAATGTTACAATTTTGTATCCTTTCCTACATTCTCTTTATTTTAAACAAAGTCGTTACGGCTATAGCTATTAATCGCTGTGAAGGGTATCTAGACAAGGATATTTTCTTTTTTGTCTTGTAAATTGTTTGTTTGGGTGATAAAATTTGATTGATTAATCAAAATAAATATTGAACAACCAAAATAAGGAGTGATCTGATGGATAATGTCGAAGTGTATAAAAACCTTCCAAGTTGGCTTCAACGTATTCTCCCCTTTGCAAGTATTGTATTGTCGTTACTAGCTTTTTCTTATGTTTTCTATCGCTACACACAAGGTAATTTAGAAATTGTACATTGGCTACGAATCATTATATTTTCTATAATAGGTGTCGTATTACTAGTTTCTACTATTATCTTTGCCTTCCATAAAGAGGAAGCTTGGAAGTTGTTCATTGGAGGATTAACGTTACTTCCCGTGCTTTTAATGCTGCAGCTTTTCTTGCTTATTTTACAAGTGATCCGAATAGTTTTACAGTTCATTTTTCAAGGAAGTATCCCCGAGCCGATTAAAATGTTTATCGAGAACTACCCAAGTAAATTCGATATAATCATATTAGGCGTGCTTTTTATAATTGGTGTTATGTGGATAATCGATCAACTAAAAAAGCCTAAAAAGTAATATATATGCAGGAGGAACAAGAATGGAGAAGCAACCGTCTTTTATCACTCAAGCAAGAAGAGAACAAATCATCAAGGCAACAATTGATACATTAGACGAAATTGGCTATAAAAATATCAGCTTGGCCAAAATAGCAAAAAAAGCAAAAGTTAGTACAGGACTAATCTCTTATCATTTCTCAGATAAAGAGGATGTATTAAACAACACACTAGTCTATTTATTAAAAAACCAATATGAATATATTAAAGAGAAAATTGATGAAAGTAAATCTGCGAATGATCAACTCATTACTTTCATAGATGCATCATTGGCATATCAAGCTACCCATTACGTTCACAACGTAGCATTAATTGAAATTATCTTTAATGCCCGTACACCAGATAATATTCCATACTATAAATTATCGGATGATGATGAAGATCCATTATATAACCTATTGCAGGAAATATTACGATCTGGGCAGGAAGCGAAGGAATTTAGTAGATTTGATATTAAAAATGTTTCCATCATCATTCAAGGCGCTATTGGTGAAAGCATGCTAATGAATCAGGAGAATTTCAACCTAGAAACATATAAAAGTGAATTAGTAACAATGGTGACAAAGATGGTCAAATAAGTCGGGCACAGCTCACAGAGTAGAATCTAGTATCACTTACTTTGGTGAAAATTAATAGCTCTCTTAGCCAACGACACAACTTCATCTATAAGGTGCACAGGCGAAACTATTTTGATTTGATCTCCAAATCCTAAGATATACTCTATGGCTTCCTGTCGATCATTGAAACGCAAAATTGCAGGGAGCCAACCTTGTTCATTTGCACTCTCCTTATTCATCACTTGCACAAATTTACTAGTGAAAGTGATTCTGTTTATGATGGACGGTGCAATTTCTACATCGACATCATAGGCGGGCAAATTACGAATAAAATTGTCTTTTGATTGCTCCCAATACGTGGCTAAATGAAAATTAGCCGGACGTTCAAATCGTCCCATTTCCATTTTTGCGGAATGAATTCTTGATGCTCGATAATTTCGCAATTCTCCATCTCTTGATGCAACAAGATACCACCTGTTACCTTTTGCAACTAAGCCTAACGGTTCAATTAATCTTTCTACTTTGTTACCATCCGCCTTCTCGTAGAAAATCTTCAGCTTTTTATCCTCCCAAACTGCTTGTTGAATTGTTTTAAAGGTAGCCACTTTTTCTTTAGATTGCCTCCAAGAACTTACATCAATATGAATTCGATCCCACAATGCTCGAGCATCAGCTTGATAATGAATAGGGAGCGAAGCAAGCAACTTGTGTCTAGGATCTATCGAATCAGTTAATCCCAAATCTTGAAGTAACTCTGTTGAAGGAAACACAAATAAAGCTTTCATATCCTCTAATGTTAATGTACTCAATTTACTTTGAAAGTTATCTAATAAGCGCCAGCCACCCCATTTGCCTCTCTCTGCAACCACTGGAATTCCTGCTGTACTTAATGCATCCATGTCTCTAAGAATAGTCCTGTTTGAGACTTCTAATTCATTAGCCAATTCCCTCGTAGTTATTTTCCCTCTGTTCTGCAACAAAACCATAATATTGATTAATCGATCTGCTCGCATCTAACTCATCCTTTTCGTAAAATATATATTTTTAATCATGACATAGGATGTCGTATTTGTAGTATATACTTTAGATCAATGTAAAGAAAGGAGACGAAACAATATGAAATCTTTAAGAGGGAAAATTGCTGTAGTAGCTGGAGCTACACGTGGTGCTGGACGCGCCATCGCAGTCATGCTTGGTAAAGCCGGTGCTACTGTATATGTAACCGGTAGAAGTGTTAGAGGTATGCCTTCAGAAATGAAGCGACCCGAAACGATTGAAGAAACGGCAGAACTCGTTAACCAACAAGGTGGAAAGGGAATAGCTGTCAAAGTGGATCATACTTTGGAACAAGAGGTTAAAGTACTTTTTGAAAGGGTTGCAATGGAACAAGGAAAGCTTGATATTCTTGTTAATGACGTTTGGGGCGGTGACCCATTAACCAATTGGGACCAACCGTTCTGGGAACATAATCTGCACAATGGTTTAAAAATCCAAACACAGGCTGTCCATTCCCATATCATTACGAGTCACTATGCTATCCCCCTAATGATAAAACAGAGAGAAGGATTGGTTGTAGAAATTACAGATGGAGTCAATTATGACTATCGAGGGAATCTATATTACAGTCTTGCCAAAATATCCGCTATCCACCTTGCAGAAGCTATGGCACATGATTTAAAAAAATATCATATTACCTCTGTTGCTGTTACACCAGGCTTTATCAGATCAGAGGCAATGCTTGATCACTTTGGTGTATCAGAAGAAAATTGGAAAGAGGCAACTAACATCGAACCTCATTTTATTGCATCTGAAACACCTTTCTATCTTGCAAAAGGTATTGCTGCTTTATCATCCGATAAGAACATTTTTCGAAAAACAGGGCAAATATTAAGTTCTTGGGAATTAGCTAAAGAATATGATTTTACAGACATCGACGGAACAAAGCCTGATTGGGGAGACTATTTTAATAAGACGTTTAACAGCAAATCAGATGAATAACACTAGTTGTCTTTATTATGTTTTTTCTTTCAACGAAAAGGAATAATATTGATGGAAACGGTGAAAATTACATTGAATTGCCTATCCTCAATCCAGATGAATATCGAAACAACGTAAGAAGGAGTGTATGGCTAATGAATCGTTTTGAAGACAAAGTGGTTGTCATCACAGGTGGTGGTGCTGGACTCGGTAGGGCTACCGCTATAGAGGTAGCAAAGGAAGGCGGAAAATTAGTACTCGTTGATGTGAACAAAGAAGGCCTTGAAGAAAGTAAAGATGAAATTAAAAAGGTAGTTCCTCAAACAAAAGTAGAACTTGCCGAAGCTAATGTTGCAAAAGAAGAAGATGTTTCCCGTTATGTTCAATTTACGATTGATACATTTGGCAGAATTGATGGTTTCTTCAATAATGCCGGTATTGAGGGAAAACAAAACTTAACAGAAGACTATGGCATTGAGGAATTCCAACGTGTATTGGATATTAACTTAAATGGTGTATTCTATGGAATGAAACATGTGTTAAAAGTAATGAAAGAACAGGGGCATGGCTCCATAGTTAATACAGCATCTGTTGGCGGGATCAGAGGTGTCGGTAATCAATCTGGTTATGCCGCCAGTAAACATGGAGTAGTCGGTTTAACCCGAAACTCAGGTGTTGAGTATGGTCAATACGGTATCAGCATTAAAGCTATCGCTCCTGGCGCAATCATGACCAATATGGTAGAGGAATCATTAAAACAAATGGCTGGGGATGATTGGGAAGAAGCCGGAAAAGAGTTTGTCAGTGTCAACCCAATGAAGCGATTCGGTAAACCGGAAGAAGTGGGTTACCTGGTTACATTTCTATTATCCAATCAAGCTGACTTTATCAACGGAGCGGTTATCCCTATTGATGGTGGACAATCCTATAAATATTAATTACCTTATCACGAATAAACAACGGCACTTTTTGCCGTTGTTTTTGGTTCACTCTCGTAATCATCTAAAATAACCCCAGCTGTACCATTAAGTCAACACCATCAGAAGATACCCAGTAATCTTTGATTTTTCCTTGATTCGCATGTTAACTAAAAGGGTAAACATCCAACCCAAATAAAAAGAAAACCTGAAGAAGAATACAGTGAGATTCTCTTCAGGTTTTCTATATTTATATTGTTATCTTTTTATGAATGAAGACATCCATCAGTTTATACACAAAGAACAGGACGAAAAAGCCGGTACCATATAGCAAGAACGTTACCTCAAGTACGATACAAATTAACGGCGGATCAGTAAGCACATTTGATATCACTAGCAATATGATCGATGCCGTTATTCCAATCAACGCATATCCACCTAAATAGTAATGAGCATGCATATTGAAAAGTTGAGTGTTCTTGGATATAGAAGAAAACTCATTCACTTTAAATTCGTTTATAGCCGTTATGACTGCTTCTTCTTTTGTTTTTCCTTGCTCTATGAGATCTTGAGAATAGTCTTCTAGATATGCTTGTAACTCTAATCTTTCATCATTAGATAAAACGAGATTATCAACAAATACTTGAATATTGTTATTTCTTTTGTACATGGTATTCAGCCGAATATGACCAATATAATTAAACACCGACCAGATAAAGGCAATCAAAAGAGCTATTGCGTATATGGCTAATGCAATCTTTGGTGATCCAGATGGATGATACGCTAGATCAATATAAATAGTAATAGTGAATATTAATATCGATATAACTAGTAACCAACTATAAGTTATGTCCTTTAGATGAAGTAGTTTTTTAAAGAAATGTTTCATATTAAATTCCTCCAAGTTATTAAACGATTAACAGTAAGTCGTTCATGCTACCTACAAGAATAGAATGACAAGAACGCCGACAATCAGACAATAATAGGAGAAGTATCCCAAATTACCTCTTGTCATAATATTAATAAACCACTTCAAAGAAAATAACGTTGCAATAAAAGTAGCTACAAATGCAAGCACATACGGAATGACTAATTCTGAAAAGTTTGGATCATTTACAATTTCGGGAATTTCTAAAATGCCTGTTCCGAGGCTTACCGGAATATAGAGTAAGAATGAAAATCTTAACGCTGTTTCCTGTTTCATTCCTACAAGCATAGATCCTACAATCGAAGCTCCTGAACGACTGATACCTGGTGTTACAGCTATAGCCTGAGCAGCCCCTACAATAACCGAATCTTTTACAGATAAATCTCCATCGTACTTTCTACCTTTAAGGTTACGAATCATCCACAATGCCGCTGCAGTAATGAGTAATGTAACACCTACCACTTTAGTATTACTAAGCCATTCACTAATTACATCTCCAAACAATACACCAATGACACCGACAGGAATGGTAGCAATAATTAAGTAAATGATAAAATGAAAATCACTCTTTTGCTCATGCTCACGGGTAACAACAAATTGCACACCATTTTTTGCTAGCCGGATGATATCCGTTCTATAGACTACGAGAACCGCTAAAAGAGAAGCAAAATTAACAAATATCTCAAACGAAAGACCAGTAGCTTCAATGCCAAAAAGCTCCCTTAAAATGATAAGGTGTCCACTTGAAGAAATCGGAATAGGCTCCGTGATCCCTTGCGTCAAACCTAATACTAAATATTTTATAACTGTCCATAATTCTGAAAAACCTTCCATTCCTAAATCCTCCTCAATTTTACTTTTCTTTAGGTTCATGTCAAAACCTTCATATGTACTCTCTTTGTGAACAACCTCTTCTATAAAAAGCGTTCTACTAACTGAGCCATAACCTCCCAGTCTTTTTTATACTGGTTATACTGTTCCTGTCCCAATTCTGTTATTGAATAATATTTTCTCTTACCTCCCTGACTTTCTTTCCCCCAATAAGAAGTAATGGCACCGTTTTTCTCTAAACGCTTTAACGACAAATAAAGAGTGGGTTCTTGTATATTAAATGATCCGTCAGACTTACCTTTAATCCGTTTTGAGATCTCATATCCATATCCATCCTTCTCCTGCAGAAGTGAAAGTATAAGAAGATCAATAGTACCTTTCAGCATTTCTTTATTCAATGATCTGCCCCCCACCTTATTACTTAATATTATTAAGTAATTTTTAGTATATAGCATATTACTTAATAATACAAGGTAATTTTCTCAACAAAAAAACTGCCCCAATATATACTGGTGGCAGCTTTTCTCAGAATAAGCTATATCTTTTCTTTCATTTTTAATAAAATCGTTTATAACTTGCGAAATGTTTCTTCCAATAAGTATGATCCAAGCTCGTGATAACAACCCCACTGGAACCTGCATGGATAAACTTATTATCTCCTAAATAAATGCCCATATGAGAGATACCAGATTTATAGGTTCCCTCAAAGAATACTAAATCTCCTACTTTAGGATTGTTTACATAATAGGAACGGTCGTAGTAATCAGAACTAGAGAGACGACGAAGATCCATCCCAGCTTGGTTATAGACATAATATATGTATCCACTGCAATCAAACCCACTTGGTGTTGTTCCAGCCCATGCATAACCAGTGCCTTCCAAACTTTTTGCTACATCAATAAGTTTGTCAACATTATAATCCACATCCACGTTTGATTCATTACTAGAACTGTTATCTTTCGAAGCGGATCCAGCATTTGGAGCCTCTCCAATGTTTAATTTTTGACCAATATAGATTCTATCTGAGCTTAGTTTATTCCACTTCTTCAAGTTAGCGACCGTAACATGATACTCTGCCCCAATACCGGAGAGCGTATCACCGGATTTTACAGTGTATACGGTTGAAGACGCAACACTTTGTTCTTTAGGCTTAGATGTTGAAGCGGAAGTGTTATCTTTGTTAGAACTGCTACTAGTGGTAGAATTCTTAACTACTAAAACATTGCCAGGATAGATTAATGTAGTATCTAAATCATTCCATTTCATGAGATTACTAAGAGAAATATTGTGATGGGATGCAATGCCGCTTAAAGTATCTCCGCTCTTCACTGTATATTTAGTAGTACTCGTTTGTTTTGTTTGACTGCTGTTCTTATCGTTATTTTTTACATTACTATTGGAAGGAGTTTTATCAGTTTCTAGTACTTGATTAGGATAAATGACATTTGAGGTAAGTTTATTGACATCGACTAATGACTGAACACTTGTATTATACTTTTGCGCAATCTTCCATAAAGAATCACCACTCTGGACTTTATATGATGCCGCTTCTGCTTCATCTGCACCTACCGTTGCTGCTGCGATTGCTGCACCTAATGTAACCGACATTACCACTTTTTTATTTGCCAATTTCCATATCCTCCTATTAATTAATATTGATAGTTTAAAGTATGATTTAAAATAAAGTTCAATCAAAGCACCATTCGATTGAAAAAGCGTAGGACTTTTTACTAAACAATATGACTTTATTTTAAATTCGCTTAAAGGTATTATAACTTTTTTTCATGGAAATTGATAGATAAGTGTAAGATTACGAGAAAATTTGTTAGATTTTCCCGATTATGCAAAAACAAAAAGCCCAGACAATAGCTGAGCGAGTGGTGATATATCGATAAGATTTTACAAATGTTCAGGGAGATGGCGTTTATACATGTCTATTACATTTGTATTCGATTGTAAAGTTTTGATAGTTTTGGCATTTGGATTAGAAAAGATAATAGGAAAATCTATTTCTCCTTGCTTCTCTTGAATGGGAAATGCTAACTTTTCTTCATCTATGGAAAATTCCGCTTGTACTCCCGGCTTATTTCCACGAGCATCTAATCTTATCCACCGTTTTAATGAATCAAGATACACTCCATTTAATGCATGAAGGGAATAACCTTTTTCAGGTGTATCAAAAAGTAGTAGTCTCTGGTAACAGAAACCTGTAGGTATACCTTCTGCTCTTAATAAAGCAGCTAGTAAATTAGATTTGGCATAACAAATCCCTTCTTTATTTGTTAGAACGTCTGAAGCTTTACATGTTACAATCACACCTTGAATATCCCAGGAATGCGATACTCTATCCCTAACAAATTCAAAAGCCTTTTTCACCTTTTCAATTTCCGTATGCTGAGGTTGGAAAAGTTCGGTGAGTTTATCTTGAATGACTGGATTCGAATAATCAATTACCTCTGACTCTTTAAGATACTCCTTCAAATCATTTGACTCAGGTTTAATTTGCATAATTATCCTCACTCCTCCTTTGTATAATTATACAACATAACGCATTTTTATTATACACAAATTAAACCGGCCAGAAGGAGAGCAACTAATAAGTCTAAAAGTGAAACATTGCTACTTTTTAGAAAGTATAATTAATTCCATTATTTCCTTCCCATATGCCAAGACTTTTCCGAATCTGCAAAATCTGCCCGATGTGGTATGCGTTATGTAAGTTTATATAAGTAAGGCTTTCTAAATATTTTTCTAAATATTCTTGATCACATCTGCTAATTTCATCTTCCCAATCTGCCATCGCTGTAAAAATTTTGTACACCAACGAGTCCCAATTCATTTCTTTTGGATTTTGAAATGTCGTCTTATTATCCGTCACACTAACATGATCAGGTATTTCTTTAAATCGATTTAATTCCAGTAAATTATAGAAATATAAGTGGTGAACAATCTCAATTATGGAGTGTGTAGAATCTTCACTTTTGTAGGAAGCTTGTTCAGCACTAATTCCTTTTAATGCTGTCTTCAATGACACAAACCAAGTGTCTCTGTTATGGCACGCTTGAAATTGTTTCAAGATAAGTTCCTTTGTAGTCACTTTTTCCACTCCTCTTTTTTTTTATTTAATTCTAATGCTCAATCTCAGGATATCCTATGTTACTATTATAAAAAAGTATTCAGACAACAAAATATAAGATAGCTTTTTATGTAGAGGTGAGAAAAATGAGCGAAGAACTTAAAATTTTCGATAAGAATCGAAATGAAATAGGTGTAGCCGACAGGGATGAAGTGCATAAACATGGATATTGGCATGAAACATTCCAATGCTGGTTCGTGGATAAAAAAGATGGTATCGATTACATTTATTTACAAAAACGGAGCAATGACAAAAAAGATTTTCCTAATCTTTTTGACATAACTGCAGCTGGTCATTTGTTGTCAACTGAAACTGTTGCCGATGGTGTTAGAGAAATACAAGAAGAACTAGGGATCGATGTACATTTTGATGAGTTAATACCTATAGGAGTAATAGAAGACCCTATCGAAACAAATAGCTTCTTGGATAGAGAATGGGCAAATGTATATCTATACCACGTAAAAGAGCATGATGAATTCAACTTGCAGCAAGAGGAGGTTTCCGGGGTTTTCAAGGCAACGTTTAATGATTTTTCTGACTTGTGCTTTGACAAGAAGAGTGAAATCAAGGTAGAAGGATTTGAAATCAATGAACTTAGGGAGAAAATCATCGTTAACAAAAACCTAAGTTTAGACAAGGTTGTTCCGCATCGGAAAGAATATTTACAACAAGTCGTGAAACAAATTGCTTGTCACCTATCATAACAAAATCTTTTTGTAATATTTGTTTAATTGAAGTACTCTTAGAAATTATCAAGGAGGAGAACAATGAAGTTTGTCTTAATTTTCGGACCCCAAGCAGTTGGAAAAATGACTGTTGGGCAAGAACTTTCCAAAATAACAGGCCTAAAACTATTACATAATCATATGACAATTGATTTGCTAGAGCCTTTTTTCGGCTTTGAAACGGAGACGTGGAGATTATCCACCTTGTTTCGTGAGGAAATCATGAAATCCTTTGCTAAAAGCGATAACTATGGCATGATCTTCACATATGTATGGGCATTTAATGAGGACGAGGATTGGGAATTTGTGACTGGTATTTGTAAGATATTTGAATCTGAAGATGCCGAAATATACTTCGTTGAGTTGGAAGCTGATCTGGATCAGAGGATAATGCGTAACAAAACCCCTAATAGACTTGAACAAAAGCCAACGAAAAGAAATACTAAACAATCTGAAGAAGAGTTATTAAGTTCTTTAGACGCCTACCGATTAAATTCTGAGCCAGGAGAAATTAAACAGCAACATTATCTTAGAATCAATAATACTGAGTTAAATGCTAAAGATGTTGCAAGTATAATAAAAAAGAAGTTTAAATTATAGCAAGACGTAAATTGCATTAGTTTTACAACCTACTGATTGAGTGGAAGGAAGACTTATCATTTTCTGACTGAAAAAAAGTAAAAAATTCCTCCAAGCATCCAGAATGGCTCCCAAAAAACTAATCTCCAGAAAGTTGCGTATGAATCTAGATCAAAATCTAGTACATTAATCGCGCTTAATGTAATCGTGATAAAATTTAGTAAGCCATAGAGAAATAAGGCTATTCCAGCAATTTTTGTCATGTAGTAAAGTGTTTTAATTATTGTATTATTATTCCACTTGATCAGCAGCATCAACAATAAAATCAAGCCAAGAAGTTTAATTACGCCGGTTAGCCATACTATTACAATAAACGAGGGTTCAGGGTTTAACGACATCTCATAAATGGATCCTCCCAAGGATCGAACACCCTTTAAACCACCCATTGCCCAATAAAAGCTCATACCAGCAAAAAGAACTGTCCAAACGATTCCCATAACTATGGACCAATAGCGCCTTTGCAATGGAATGCCTCCTCTCATTTCCCTTTTAACCAATAACCAGTCAATTCAATGTTGAGATAGCAGGTTATTAACGTTTGTTGTCTTGAACAGAAGCCCACCAAAAGGAATATTAAACAATCCGAAAAAGAACTACTTCGTCCTTGGATACGTACCGGTTGAATTCTTATCAAGGAGAAATTAAACGAAATAATTATCTAAGAATTAATAATAGTGAACTAAGTGCTGAAAAAGTCGCCAGGATGATAAAGAATCAATTTAAAATATAAGAGATGAAGTAGGTAAAACACTTATCTAATGATGCAATTTCCACCTGATAAGTAATCCGCTAATGCATCCTCATGTTGTTTATTTACCAATTCAGGTGGTTCATTTGGGTCAAAAAATTTTAATTCTAATGTTTCTTCATCAAATGTTGAAAGTTCGCCGCCAACAACTTCAAGTTCAAAGAAATGAACAATGGTTTGGGCTTTATCCCCATTAGGATAGCTATCAAAGTATTTGGAATAAATACCTATAAGTTTTTTAAGTTCTACGACTAGCCCGGTTTCCTCTAGTATTTCTCTTTTGACTGCTTCTTCTATTGATTCACCCAATTCTAGAGCCCCACCAGGAAAACCCCACATTTGTTTGTCATGGCGCTTTTGAAGTAATATATGACCTTCCTCATTCACTACACATCCCCCTGCAAAGTTTAAGAAAATCTTTTCTCTACCTACTTTACTTCTAATCCATTGTATGTAATTCACTTTATATACCTCCGAAAATACTAATTGTTACAATGAGATGATATCTCTGGATTGTAAAGGTTTTTTTAAAATTTTTAGACTAATCATATATGGTCCTCCATATTAATGGGGCAATCAGAGGTTGTATGACATCAGTACTTCTTCGAAAAAATAAAATATTTTAAATATGAGCCAGCTAATAATAGTATAGATGGTGCAATTATAGGTATGAAAGGTAGATTAACCTTGTTTGAAAAACCTAATACATTTAAAAATGGTGAATTTATCAAAAAGTAAAAGTAATACATTAATGACTCTTCTTGCACACTTTTACTATAAGTAAATGTAAAATAAATAAGTAGATTGAAAATAACAATAAGAGAAACTGATAAAAAGTTATAATACCATTTTTTGTATATGTCTATTAGTGACCCTCCGATCACATATAAAATTATTGTTAAATAAAATACTAACTGGATAATTTGATTTTTTTCGTTTAATGTCCATGTTAAATATATACAACAAAGCTTATAACAATTGAAACTACCGTAAATAGGAGAAGCGATTTAATATTTAATAGAAAATACTTTTTTAAGCACTTTAAAATCATTCCATTGCCCTCCTGAAATACACTTTAGTACAACCTTTGAGAATAACTTTTATCAAGCCTTCCCTGGATGGACTCTACACTAGTATTAGGAAGATTAGCATGTTCAAATATCATTTTAGCAGCAGTTGGTAACAAGTTTTTATCCGTCCAAGAATCTGGATCCCATAACCCAGAACGCTTGAATGCTTTTGCACAATGAATAAAACATTCTTCGACCTCTACTCCAATACCTAAAAGAGGCTTTTTTCCTCTAACTGCCATTTTTTCAAGTAGTTCGTCATCTGTTACCAATATTGCTTTTCCATTCACTCTAAGTGTTTCACCCAATCCTGGTATAAAAAAGATAAGACCTACCTTGGGGTTTGCTAAAATATTTCGCATTGTATCGCCCCTCTTATTTCCTGGTCGTTCAGGTATTATTAATTTATTTTCACTTAACACCTCAACAAATCCTGCCTTATCACCTCTTGGAGAAGCATCACAAAAGCCTGCCTTATCTGAAGTAGATATAACCAAAAATGGGGAATTGGCTATAAAATCAGAACAATTCTGGTCAAGAGTGGGAATCACTTTATTATTTACTAATTCACTTGGAAAGCCAATGATTGATCGAAGTTGTTCTTCTGTTTTTATAACACTCTCAAATTGATAATCTTTACTGTTCATTTAAACACCTCTTAGGCTAACTTTTCCATTTCTATATTAAACTATTTGATTATAATAGTCGGAATTTTATTATGAATGCAGTACCACATAAAATCAACTGAAGCACCTAAGATAGTAGTGGTCATTTTTTGTGATAACATTTCAGTTTTTTGTAAAATTATGTATTAGTTAGTGATAGAATATTATAAATAGAGTAGGAGAGTTGATAAAATGAATATTTCAATAAACAAATTAATTGGAGAATATGTCCAAATTGTCCCTATGACTCGTAACCATATACAAGACTTATATGAGATTGGTACCGATATCAGAATTTGGACTCATCTACCAAAATCCATACAAACAATTAATGATATGGAATCTTTTGTAGAAGAAGCCTTAGACAAAAAAGAAGCTGAAACTGAATTTCCCTTTATTATATTCCATCCATCAAACAAAATAATTGGTACAACAAGATTCCTTGACATTTCTAATGTAAACAAGAGCTTAGAAATAGGTTGGACTTGGCTAACCCCATCCGTTTGGGGTACACATATTAATACAGAATGTAAGTACTTATTATTATGTTATTGTTTTGAAGTAATGAAGGTTATTCGAGTTCAATTTAAAACGGATGAACTAAATGTTAGGTCACAAAAAGCAATAGAACGTATAGGCGGAGTGCGAGAAGGTATTTTGAGAAATCATATGATTCGTAAGTAAAGATGGAACTTTTCGTAATTCAGTATTTTACAGCATCATCGACAGCGACTGGATATCTGTAAAACAGAAATTACATATAATTTTGCACAAGAACTAAAAATGAATTGATCACTCTCAAAATGTGCTTAACATCAAAAAAAGCAGTATCTTACTTCAAAAAAACATATAGGTGAGAGCTGCTAACCATTCTTCACCACAAATGTTATCGCCTTAGTTTTTAATAAAATGGATTTCTCATTACGCACAATCTGGTACTCTAATGGTTTGACTACTTGTTTGATTACTTTCCAGTCTTGATAAATGTTATTTAATTTATTTATCATTTCCTCTGTTGAAATATTGACCTCCATGAGTGCTTCCAACTGCTTATTTGTTTCCATTTCGATTTCTTCTATTTCCGAATTTATGATTAGGCAGTTAATACCACTTTTTTTGGTGCCTTTAACCATCCGTTTAATTGTGTCTTCAAGGGCATTTTCTGAATTAACATGTTCCAAACTCGATACTGCAACAATCAAATCATATGTATCTTCTTTTATTGGATACTTTCCTATATCAGCCTTTTCTGTTTCAATTATGTCTGCCACTTCAAATTTTTTACTGTATTCGATTAATTTATTAATAGCTGAATCCAGTAAATCAACACAGACAACTTTTCCATCTTTATCTTTAATTTTTTCAGCGATAGGAATACTATTTCTCCCAACACCAGCACCCAAATCCAAAACATTAAGCTGACCTTTACCATCTAATAAAGGTATTAATTCCATTACCGTCTTAACAGGCTTGTATAACCAGGAACCCTTTTCGAATAATTGATAATTATCATAACAATAGTCATGGTACTTCTTTTCTTCATTACGAATGAATTCTATCCTATTCATATTATCCCTCCATTTATCATCATTAGAAAAGACTTATTACCCTAGCCAGAAACGAAACAACAAATCCAATATATAGAAAGCCACTTTCTTCTTAATACCTAGAAAACTAATAATTTAGGTCGTCCTCAAAGGAACCTATCATCAGAAATACGTAAGTTGTATACTATTTGCTTTGATTAAACAACAGAATAGTCTACAATAAAGTTACTACAAACACTTCTTTTTGAACAACAAAATGAATACGATTACATTTAGGCAGTGAATTAATTCTATGCAGGAAAATATGCAAAAAAGAAAGGGTTGGAATATTATGTCCAAAGGTACAGTATGGCCGGCAGAATGGAAAACTTACAGTGATCGATTTTCAGGAGTGTCTATAACACAATTGACAGATTATACAGGGCACAGTCACCATCTCTATTTTACAGAAAATGGTTGGTATGATAATGGTAATAAGATATTGTTTTGCTCCGATAGGGAAAATAAAACAAATTTATTCAGTATTAATATTTCCTCCGGAGAAATCGTACAGTTGACTGATCATGATACGACATATGGGAGTTTATCTGCATGCCTACATCCAACTGAACAAATGGCTTATTTCAGAAAGGAACACCAAATTATCGAAATTGATTTAGTAACATTGGAAGAAAGAGTAATCTATGAAGGAGATAAATCCCTTGTTGGAGGGAATATTAACTGTACTTCGGATGGAAAATCTATTATTACTTGCTTACATGAGGATTTTAAAAACAAATTTCCAATTGATTTAAAAAATGGCTATGTAGGTCACCGTGAATTAATGGAAGCAAAACCTTACTCTCAAATTCTTAAAATAACCATTGAAGATGGAGACGCAACAGTAGTTTACGAGGATCATAATTTTATCACTCACATCAACACTTCTCCAAAACACAAAGACCTGATCACATTCTGTCATGAAGGGCCGTGGCAACTTGTTGACCACCGAATATGGGGGCTCAACCTGAAGACCGGAGAAGCATGGAAAATTCGTGAGCGTAAAGAGCCTTATGAAATGGTAGGGCATGAATACTGGTATCCAGATGGAGAAAACATTGGATATCATGGTTTTCGAGCGAATGGAACAGCCTTTTTCGGGAAAATCCACTACGAGAATAAAAATATGGAGGAGGTAGAGTTTTCTTTTCGCAATTGGCATGCCCATTCTCACGGATTTTCAAAAGTAGTTATTGACGGGAGAGCTCCACTTGATAAATTAATTGTCTGGGATCAGGTTAATGGGGAGTTTTCAAACCCTAAAATATTGTGTGAACACCGTTGCAGTTTTCATGTTCAAAAAGTACACGCCCATCCCAGATTCAGCCCTGACGGTAGCAAATTATTATTTACCAGTGACAAAAATGGCTACGGAAATTTATATTTAGTGGATTTACCGGAGAATTTTGAGACTTTACCAGATTTCGATACAGATAATGCGAATTAAGTAAAAATTGATTTTGTTAACACTTGTTAGAGTAGCATTCATTTTGAATTAATTAATTCAAAATGAATGCTTGTTATTTTATTGATTTATGGCTTCGTATAAGTAGCAAATTCAATAAAACCAACAATAAATACACATATCAGCATAAATAAAAATAAACCAAGCGCCCACAATGCAAATCTTTTTTTATAGTTTAATCGGGTGAAACTCAATAGTGCTGAAACAACCCCCATTCCGGGAACTATTTGTAAGAATAGATTCGAAAATAATGGCAAACCATTTGATGTCATCAAAAAAATATTGAAATAGGCCAAGGTCAATAATGCGCAAATAAATGAGAATATACTTAATCTTGTCTCACGTAGCTTTGGTTCCTTTCTATTAACCCCTTTTACCAATTCCATAACCGAACCTCCCCAATAGATATTGTTCGAATGGATTCGTTATCTTTTAGTTTTAAAATTTCCTTGGCAGGAC
This sequence comes from Gracilibacillus sp. D59, assembly GCF_052246695.1. Classification (NCBI taxonomy): domain Bacteria; kingdom Bacillati; phylum Bacillota; class Bacilli; order Caryophanales; family Bacillaceae; genus Gracilibacillus; species Gracilibacillus sp. D59. The sequence continues at coordinate 281,608 of NZ_JBQQCK010000004.1, forward strand.
CAGTTATTACGCCACCGTAGGTATTCAGTCCATTATTTTTGATATAATCAATTCGATGTTCCAGATCTAACCATTTGGCATGAGCAATATTTGTTGCCTGTTCTTCATAATCTTTCAGAAACACAAGACTCTCCATAAATTGTTCCTCATTTGGCTCTCTATTGTTGTATGGTGACCATGCATCTGGATCCGGCTGAGCAGGATATCCAATTGGTGCTAAATACCCTCCTTCAAGACTTTTTCCTGAAGCCTCCAACCCGGTGTCAATCGCATACCATCTCCATTCCACATCAAGTCCTTCGATGATTTCCTTGGCATTTCCAGGTTGTATTAAATCATTCAATGAAACATATACTTCTGCTACCGTTCCTTCCGGGAGTCTATCTAACGTATCCCATGCATCCATATCTCGATTGGTTATCCTTGCTTCTGGATGATAGAGTTTTTTTGTATCAAAATAAGGAATATCTTGTGGTGGGTTTTCTGAAATATAATTTCTTTTAGGAAACTCTGCATCATCATACTGATAAATTACTTCCCAATCACCTTGTTTGATATCACTTTTTCCTACCCGTTTATACAAATCCATTGTAACTTCAAAAGTAAATAACCCAAACGTTCTTTCGATATCCATTTCTTCTAAACTGACATTCGGTTCTGTAATATATATCGTTTGAATTGGCACTTGAATAAGATCTTCCGCCTTTTGATGCCATCCATAGTAAATATAACTAGTCACTGTCAATATCGGATAAATGAGTAAGAGAATCATAATGACATATGCTGCTAATGAAAATCTTGCATTTCGTATTCCATCATCGAGAATTCTCTTAATCTTTTCGGGTGGCAGATCCTCATTCGAGCTTTCAGTCTCTGCCTCTAACTCCTCAGAAATAACTTCCTGATAAGCACTTAATTTTTCTAAATCTTTTTCGACTTCTTCCGCTTCTTCCTCTGGGAGATTACCTTTATAGTATTTTTGTAACTGTTCCTTCCAATCATCGCTCATTCTCTGACACACCCTTCCTGTAGAGTTGCCTTAGTTTCCCTTTTCCACGGAAAATATGGGTTTTTAATGTGTTTTCTTTTATCGAAAGCATTGATGCTGCTTCTTTATAAGAAAAACCTTGTAAGTCACACAAAACAATCGCTTTTTTCTGCATTGGTTTTAATTGCTCTAACTTCTTATAGAGTTCCTCTTTGTCAGCATATTTTTGTAATTCCTTTTCTACTGAATCATCAGATGGAAAATTCGTAAAATAAGTTGGTGATTCGAAGCTCACTTTTTTAATTCGTCTCGTATAATCAACAAATGTATGATAAGCAATTTTAATTAACCAGGATTTAAGAGCCTTTGGTGGACTTCTATCTAATGCTTGGTACGCTTTCATAAATGTATCTTGTGTTAGGTCTTCTGCTAAACTCTTATCCTTACAAAGGGAGAAAAGGAATCTATATACATCATGAATGTATAGTTTATAAAGTTGTTGAATATCCAATGCTTCTCCCCCTTTCATTTAAACAAACGGATATTCAGACTTTAAAGTTGCACTTTTTTGAAAATTTTCTAAATCTTTGTAAGCATTATCCAAAACATTTTACGAATTAGAAGATAAGTATTGTTTCTTAACCGTAAAATAAGTAAGATTAATATAGAGATGTATCGAAAGGGGAATTCTACTACATGTGTCCAATCCTGTAATGTATAATTTACCAAAATAAATAGCTTCTTACCCAGAATGTAAACGGGATAAGTATGTCTATTTGTTTGAATAATTATCATTACAGGGATGCGTGGTATGGAGGTATAAATACCCATTGACTAGGCAGATCCTATTTGGGTCTGCTTTTGTTTTAATGAGAAGATACATCTCTATTACCCCTTTATCGAGTATCCCTAAAACGGGGGTATGAATAATGAATCATTGTCAAAATAAAATTGGATTAATTACAGGAGCTAGTAGCGACAGAGATATCGGTACAGCTATCTGTCGCAAGCTAGCAGCCGAAGGTATTGATATTTTCTTTACACACTGGAAATCAAATGCTGTTTGGATTGAAAAATTTCAACAAGAGATTAGAAAAATGGGAGTTCGTTGTGAAAACTTGCAAATAGATCTATCTCAGTCTGATGCGGCCTTTGAAATACTTGATACAGTTACCAAGAAGTTTGGCTTACCATCCATATTGGTCAATAATGCAGCGCATTCGACGAGAGATGGATATGTAGAGTTAGATGCCCAGACGCTTGATGATCATTATGTGGTCAATATGAGGTCAACTTTTCTCCTTTGTACTCGATTTGCTCGACTTTTTGAAAAATCTAATTTAAACGCAGGAAGAATAATCAATATGACCTCAGGGCAAGATCTCGGCCCTATGACCGGAGAGTTAGCCTATGCAGCAACAAAAGGGGCTATCGTAAGCTTTACCAGATCATTGTCACAAGAACTTGCCCCATTAGGAATTACGGTTAATGCCGTAAATCCAGGGCCAACTGACTCAACTTGGATGACAGATGATGTAAGAAAAGCACTTTTACCTAAATTTCCAATGGGACGAATTGGTAGACCTGAAGATGTAGCACGCACCATCCGGTTTCTTGCAAGTGATGAGGCTGCATGGATAACGGGACAGGTTATAAACTCTGAGGGTGGATTTATTAGAGATTAATGAAAGAGTCTAAATAGATGTTATTTGTCCATTTGCTTCATTAAATTCAATAAGACAAAAAGCCACCATTCCGAAAAATTCGAAATGGTGGCTTTTTCATTTATCTTTAGAATAACACTTCTTTATTCATTAAAAAGCTTGTCGAATACCTCTATTAGACTTACCATTCATGCTATAAAAGAGTAATCAATAGATCGACTTCATATGAGGGGTGGCGCACCTGTATGACCTTCTTTGAATGATTTTCAAGAAGGGAGGTGGCGCTTATGGATATCGAAAACGTATTAACGCTGATGATTTCATTCGGCATGTTAATAGCGTTTATCATGTCCGATAAAAATAATAAAAGATAACCCCTCATATGCTTTGACTAGGCGCTGAGGGATTATCTCTCGTAAGTGCCGCCCCTCTTATCGGGGTTCGGTCTATTGTAACCGTAGACGTTGCACCGTCTACGGTTTTTATTATGTTATGCCTTTTCTAGTTTTAGTATACCCAATCATGGGATTTTTTACAACTAGCTTCATCATTAAGAAGATTGAATATAAGTATTTCACATTTCAAAGTATTTACTGTAATGATTCGCACAATTTGGATTAAATTTTGCATTACAGTTATTACATTGTTGATGATGTATATAATCATCTATTGTTAATTCATGGAAGCAATTACCACAAAGTATCGCTTTTTCATTAAACTCTTCTTGTTCCCACGTCTGTCTCTTATGGTCAGTGCTTTCATCATGGCATTTGTAACAAGGATAATATCTATTACAGCACTTAAACTTTATCGATACAATATCATTTTCTCCGTGATAATGTTTACATCTCCCTGCAGAATCAACAGGGAATCCAAATATCTTCATCATTACACACCTCTTTTATAGTATTTCTATGTAGAATAATCAGATACTCTCATATTTTAGAAGACTATGCAAAACACGTGTTGCTTAGAAAAGAAACTTCTATCTCTGCTAAATAGGAAGTACAATTCATTTGTTGTAATAAAAAACTGCACCTTAAAAAGTCTTATTCCTTTTTAAGATGCAGTGCGATTAATTACTATTCTCCTAGAAAAGCTTCTTCAAAAATGTTCGTTAAATACTCAAGTGTGATCGGGTCACTGTACGTGGATGCTTCTTGATCAATTTCGATAACACGGTTGTTCTTAACAGCCGGAATATTGTTCCAAGTATCACTCTGCATAAATTCATTATCCTCAGACGATTTTTTGCTGATCACAATAAAATCTCCCGCATATTCCGGAAGTGCTTCTAATGATAACGTATGGTATCCTTCTTCTAGCGCATCCTGACTTACTTTTTCAGGCATGTTTAAATCCATAGCTTGATATAAGATTTCTGTACCTCGTGCCCAATTATCACCGAACACATAAAAATTTTTCGCATCCACTTCAAACACTGTCACCGTGACATCTTCACCATATTTGGCTTTAATCTCTTCACCAATCTTTGCTGTACGCTGTTTGAAATCATCTACCCACTCTTGTGCCTCTTCCTCTTTATTCAACAACTTTCCTATTTCTACTTGCTGGGATAAATAATCAAGTTTTCCCCATGTATATATGACTGTTGGGGCAATTTTCTTCAGTTCTTCAAGGTTCTCCATGTGTGATCCAGCAATAATTAAGTCTGGATCTTGTGCCATAATAGTTTCGGGCTCATTTTCCGATACGACAGCTACCTCTTCTAGATCATCTGCAAAAAGCGGATTAGATTTTGTCCACTGATCAACACCGACTAGCTTTCCGTCTAGCGCATGTACGTTAGGTGCATTAGTCAACGCAACAATTCGTTGTGGGTTAGCAGGAATTTCTACTGGACCAGTTTCTGATTCATATGTAACAGTATCTGAAGCCTCTGCTGTATTGTCTTCTTGAGAAGATTCCGATTTGTTACTAGACTCACTTCCACAAGCACTAATGACAAGGACAAGAGAGATAAAAACGATCATTAAGAAATAATGTTTGATTTTCATATATTATATTCCTTTCTTTAGAAAAATTGGTCAGTTCTCTTTCTATTTCGCATATATATATTCTTTATTTTTTTCTTTAAAACGGGCATTGTGAGAAGACACCATTGCCACTTTTTGTGCTTCCGGATCTAAATATCGTTTCGCAGCATTCACAGCATTTGCGGCATCTTGAAAAGCACCGGCAATAAGGTGTAACTTGCCGTCGTACGTCAAAATATCGCCAGCACCATATAGTCCCGGAACATTTGATTCTCCAAAGACATTTCCTTTAATAAAATAATTATCTTTCAAATCAATTTGTAAGCTGCTTTCCTTCATTAATTGATGATTCCGATTGTAGCCATGGTTCACAAGAACGGCATCCACAGCAATACATTCCTTCTTATTTAATTGATTTTGAAGTAGTTCCACTTCATTAATCCGAGCATCTCCTAGTAATGCCGTTATCTCTGTGTGTGTACGATATTCCACTTTATTTCTGGCTAATTTAGAAATGTCTGCTTCATGTGCCTTCAATTCATCTTTTCGATAAGTTAAGATGACGCGCTTCGCAATCGGAGCTAATTCATTAGCCCAATCAACAGCAGATGGTCCCCCACCTGATATTAGTACCGTCTTATTTTTAAATTCTTTAATGGATTGTACACTATAAAACAAATTGCTATGTTCAAATTGAGTTGCGTTGTCGACATCTAGCTTAATTGGGTCAATAACTCCTCCACCGACTGCCATTATGACTGTTTTGGAATAATGTTTCTTTTGTTGATCGGTTTCTATTTCAAATATGTCGGAATCTAATTTATTCATTTTCGTTATGGTTTGTTGAAGCTCAATGGTTGGATTAAAAGTAAGTCCTTGTTCTATCATTTGTTCAATTAACTCTGAACCAGTAACTGGTGTCATACCTCCGACATCCCAAATCATTTTCTGCGGATAAACATGGACTTTTCCCCCTAACCGATTCTGTGCTTCAATCACTTTCACCTTCATCTCACGTAATCCAGCATAAAAAGCTGCGAATAATCCAGCAGGTCCTCCCCCTATGATCGTCACGTCATATAACTCTTTATTATTTTCCTCCACTGATTACACCTCTCCTTTTAATTGATTTAATGGAAACTAATCTTTCGTTTTCGCCAGCAAATATAAGAAATATGGTGCACCAATTACAGCAACAATAATACCTGCTGGAATTTCAGAAGGCTGCATCATCCACCGCCCCATAGTATCAGCAGTAAGAAGTAGTAATGCACCCACCATGGCAGAAATCGGGATAATATATTCATGTTTATCTCCTACTAACCGTCGTGTTAAGTGGGGAGCTATTAGACCAACAAAACCTATCCCACCACTTACCGAAACACAAGCCGCTGCGACAACAACTGCTAATGCTAATAAAATCCTTCTCTCCTTCTCCATGTGAGCTCCTAAACCGACAGCTGTTTCATCACCAAGGTTTAATATATTAAGGACAGATGATTTGGAGTAGATGAATGGAATAAACACAAGTAACCATGGCAGTAACGCAAGTACAAACTTCCAATTTGATCCCCAAATACTACCGGCTATCCATGTAGCTAGAAATTGATAATTTTCGGGATCAAGCTTTAATGTCAGTACAATCATTAATGCGTCAATCCCAGCCGCAATCGCGATACCGGTTAGCACAAGGCGAATCGGAGAAATTCCTTCATGACGTTTATAGGACAACACATAAATCAAGAGGGCTGCACCTCCAGCACCAATAAATGCAATAATCGGCATCAAAAATACTGGAGCATCTGATACAGACGCAAAAAAGGAGATGAATAGCATTACCGCAAGACCTGCTCCTGCATTAATCCCAATGATGCCGGGCTCTGCTAGTGGATTGCGAACAATCCCTTGTAATACCGTCCCAGACACCGCCAAACCTATCCCTACTAATATGGCTATGACCATCCGTGGCAAGCGAAAGTCGAATAAGATTAACGATTGCTGTTCTGTTCCTTGACCAAATAAAGTCATAAGTGTTTCTTGTGGTGTTAATCGGATATGACCGGTATTTAAACTAATAAAGAAACATACAGTTATCAACAGAAAGACGATTAATCCACTTAATTTCACCTGTCTTTCCTTTTTCAACTGACTGTTTGTTTTCCATTGTTTACTTGTCATACTTGGCCTCCCCCTTTTCTCGCTAAATACAAGAAGAAGGGTACACCTAACAGCGCGATTAACGCTCCGATTGGTGTTTCATAAGGAGGATTAATAATACGTGCTGCTAAATCAGCTAGAACAACTAGTAATGCTCCAAGCATTGCAGAAGCCGGTATAATCCACCGGTAATCATGCCCTACTAATCGACGAGCTAGGTGTGGCACAATCAAGCCGACAAAACTAACGGCCCCGACCACCGAAACAGCCGCTCCTGCTAAAATAAGGATGATAATGGCACTTAATAATTTCACTCGACCCATTTTCTCACCAAGTCCGATTGCTACCTCTTCACCTAGACTCAATATCGTAATCGACCGTGACAAGGCGATCGCACCTAGAATAGCTATACATAACCAAGGTGTCACTATTTTCAATTGTCCCCAGGTCGTACCTGAAACACCACCGGCATACCAGAAGGCTAAATCCTGCCCAATTTCATAATAAAGAGCAATCCCTTCACTTAACGCACCTAATAAAGCACTAACGGCTGCTCCTGCCAGCACTAAACGTATCGGTGTTAAGCCATTTTCTGATAAAGAGCCAACACCATATACAATCCCTGCTCCCAAGGCCGCACCTATAAAGGAGAATAAGATGACATATGTATAGGATAAGCCGGGGAAAAAGGCGAAACATAATGCCAACATAAAAGCTGCTCCTGCATTTAGTCCAAGCAAACCGGAGTCAGCTAAAGGATTTCGTGTCATCCCTTGCATTAGTGCACCTGATACCGCAAAGCAACAGCCCACAATAGCTGCTCCAATCACACGAGGTATTCTTAGTTCCCAGATTATTTGATGGTCTACTAAGTCAGGATTGAAATGAAATATTGTCCCCCATACTGTTTTTAAATCGATATCTGCTGCTCCAAGAGATATAGACAGCGCTAAGGAAAACAAGAGTAGCAAAGTGCCACCAGCTAGTATCAATATTCCTATGGTCGGGCGCGCCGATTCTTTCACTTTCCTTAATTGTTCTTTTTCATCCATTTGTTCCTTCGACCATTCCATTTATAGATAGTTCCTTTCTTTACTACAAAGAGAAATTAATGTTGCTACGTAACTTTACACCCAGCACTATGCTCACATAACTGATAAGATAAGCAGACTGGATTTGCACTGTGCGGGCATGAAATTAATTCCGCATCAATCTGAAAAACTCTTCTTAAATAATTACAGGTCATGACTTCGTTTGGTTTTCCTTTTGTTACGATCGCTCCATCTCGCATAGCAATCATATAATCAGAAAAACGGGATGCATGATTTAAATCGTGCAGAACCATTATAATGGTACGCCCTTCCTCTTTATTTAGGCGTTGCAGTAATAATAAAATATCTAATTGATGAGCCAAATCTAAATAAGTGGTCGGTTCATCAAGCACAAGAATGTCTGTCCCTTGGGCCAACGCCATTGCTATCCACACTCTTTGTCTTTGACCTCCCGATAGTGCATTAGCAGGTTGATCTCGCAAATCATTCAAACCGGTTACATCAAGTGCCCAATGAATATATTCATAGTCTTGCTTCGATAATCTACCCATCCGCTTACGATGAGGAAAACGGCCATAAGACACTAATTCAAATACGGTTAATCCGCTAGGTGCTTGTGCGGTTTGAGGTAGAACAGCCATGCGTTTGGCAACCTCTTTTGTATCCAATGAATGGATCGCTTTTCCCTCTAGGAAAACGGCTCCCTCTTTAGCTTGCAAGACACGCACAATTGTTTTTAACAGGGTAGATTTCCCACATCCATTCGGTCCGACAATAGTGGTGATTTTATGTTTTGGTATAGAGACACTTAAGTCTTTAATAATGAGGTCATTTGAGTAACCTACACTTATGTTGTTAACATCTAAAGCATCCATTTTAAATCTCCTCCCTTTACACATCGTCCGTCTTTATCACTTTTCGCTAGATTGAAAGAAATCCACAAGTAAATCTAATTGATAGTCAAGCGCTATCACATCTTGAAAGTAAAAAGATTCAAGGTCATATTCATAAACCTTTCCTTCCTTAACAGCAGGTAATTCTGTCCACAATTTGCTAGATTGGATTTCAGCTTTTCTGTCTGATCCCTTTTCTCGCACACCCATCAAAATATAATCCGCTTCTCCTAAATATTCTGGTATGGTTTCTAAAGAGATACTTGCCCAACCCTCAGCTTCTGTCACTTCTTCTACCTTCTGCGGTGCTTCTAAACCTAGTTGGTTATATAAAATTTCCCCACCGCGACCGTATGTTTTTCCAAATACATATAAATCTTTATCTGTCACTTCAATGATCGCTACCTTCGCATCTTGATCCAATGTCTCTGATAGCTTTTCTTTCTGATCCTTTACTTTCTCTTGAAATTGCTCTAATCGTTGCTGGGCTTCTTGTTCCTTATTCAATATTTTACCGAATTCAAGTAGACGTTCTTCATAATCGAGGGATCCATATGGAATCAAAACTGTTGGAGCGATTTTGGACAATTGTTCGTATGAATCTTCTGCATATGTAACAATCAGATCAGGATTTAGAGTTGTTATCTTTTCTAAAGATATTGCCGTATCTGCTCCCACACTCTCTACACCTTCTAACTGATCCTGATAATAAGGCGCATCAAAAACCATTGTTTCCGATACTCCAACAGGTTGGACCCCCGTAGCCAATACATCGCCAACATAGTCTCTGACCGCCACTACAACCCTTGATGGCTCTACTGGTAATTCAACTGTTCCCTTTTCACTTTCGTAAGATCTAACACTTCCATTCTCTGCTTCGGCTTGCGAGGAATTTGCAGCATTCGTACTACATGCACCTAAAAGGGTAATAAGCATTAACAGGAAAAAGCTTACAAGACCGAAATTATTTCGTTTATTCACAGTTTTTCCTCCAAACTCATATTAATTAATACTGATAATCATTATCAATTAATGAGTATATACTAATCTCTTTCTAAATACAACCCTTTATTGGCATTAAATGTCTTAGCAATTACTTGGTACTGAAAAATAAATATTTGTAGCAGGAGAAGTGAGAAGTACTTTATGGTGAATATTATATTCTTCAAGAAAAACCAGAAAAGCCCGCTCGTTCTGCTTATCCTAAATTGATAGATATAGCTATAGAGAGTAATAGATTTGTTCTTCCTTGTTGTTTTTGTAGATTATTCTACAAATCTTTAGTCTTCCTTATTAGTTTTGTCGTTTATCGTGGTTTATTCTACAAATCTTTGCTCTTCCTTATGGGATTTGTCGTTTATCCTAGTTTATTCTACAAATCTTTTCTCTTCCTTATGGGTTTTGTCGATTATCCTGGTTTATTCTACAAATCTTTGCTCTTCCTTATTGGATTTGTCGTTTATTCTAGGTTATTCAATCCCCATTTTGCTTTATTACAGAAATGTTTTCTTGTCTTATAAAGAAAAAATGGGTTGAATACCTATTCAACCCATTTCTCCTGATTTTATTAAACTGTAAACTTATTCGAAATAATTGATTAATCCATTTGTAATTCCGGTTGCCACTTTGTTTTGGTAGCTTTCTGCTTGTATGATAGACATGTCATAAGGATTTGATAGAAAACCTAACTCTAGTAAAACAGAAGGAGCTAATGTATTTACTAGCACTTTATAATTAGCTTGTTTTACTCCTCGATCATTAAGATTAACTTGAGATAATATGGATGAATGTATTGATTGACCTAATTTTTTGTCACCTATACCAGCAATATATGTAGTAACCCCATTTGCTGACATATTTAAGTTAGCATTATAATGCAGACTAATAAAAGCATCGGTATAATAGCTATTACTGATTCTGGCACGATCATTTAAATACACATAATAATCTCCCGATCTAGTAACAATGACATTAGCTCCGGCATCACGTAAATGTTCAATAACTTTCGCAGAAGTGGGTAATATAATATCTTTTTCTTGTATTCCATTGAGACCAATTGCTCCAGGATCTTTACCACCATGCCCCGGGTCGACCACAATATTATATCCTTCTAAGCTGTTTAAGTTAGAGGGAACAGAATTAGTTTGAGAGGTTTGCGAGACTTGAGAAGTTAGGTCAGTTAACCAAGATGCTATCCAGCCTGTCTCCGCTCCATTTAATTTTACTTGATACCAGTCACCAGACTCATCTGTCACTTCAAAACTATCTCCAGATACAGCAGAACTAACCGTTTCATAATTAGTACCTGGACCAGAACGAACAAAAATGCTGTCAGATGTAATGGTAACCATTTTATGATTACTACTCATTTCTGTATTAGAAGAATCTTTTTGAATTAAATGATGTTTGGCTACCCATACTTCTTCTCCACCGTAGTAAGTTTGAACCCATCCGTATTTTTCCTGAAAAATCACTAACTCGTCCCCTTTCCCGAGTTGCGCAACTATTTCACTATCAGAAGAAGCCTCACTTCGAACATTAAGAATCGATGAACTAACTTCATAGGTCCCTAGATTACTAGCTTGTACCGGTTGTAAGAAAGTGAATGAAAGAAACAATAATAAAAAAATAATTATAAGTCGAGAAATTGATCTGTGATTCATGGAAATCCTCCTTTTTCCCTGCAGGATAATTGCTATAAAATTCCTCTTCTTCATATGAATAGATTACCCAAAATCATAAGTATCTAAGCTTTCATGTTAAAAATCAATCATATTTACCTATTAATTTCAAAAAGGACAGGATTATATTACTGAATTTCAGAATAATTATAGAAAAGGGGAAATAAGAGCACCTATAGCTAGTACTCTTATTTCCCTTTACATCTTAATCTAAGATCTCTTAAACGTTCGTATTGCTATTCTTCTAACTGTTTATTTAATTTCTTAGAAAGTTCCTGAACCTTTTCTTCATCCGGCATATAGTAATATGTCTCATTAATTTCTCCATCTTTTCCAGGTATCTCGTGTTCTACTATATTGTTTAATGCGTTACGATAGTTATTCTGTATATCCCACATAGATTCCAGATCCATGTTGGTTCGGAAATTATCTTCTATTGCAGTTAGTATTTCTCTAAAATTAGAAATAGATGAAGTTAAACCTGTCATTGATGTTCCTTTCTCAAGGATTGCCTTAATGACCAACCGTTGCCTCTCCTGACGGCCAAAGTCCCCTCGTGGATCACCTTTTCTCATACGTACATATTCTTTTGCTTGTTCTCCATTTAAGTGAATAGGACCTTTTTTAAAATTATTTCCATGATACTTAAATGCAAAACTGTTGTTTACTTCAACGCCATCAACTGCGTCTACAATATCTTCAAGCCCTCCCAAATCCACTTTCACAAAATAATCCACTCTCGCATCAAGGAAATTTTCCACCGATTGGACAGTCATATTAGTACCACCAAAAGCATAAGAATGGGTGATTTTATCTTTTGCGCCTTCTAAAGCAGCAGAATCTGGAATCTTGTCATTTCTAATATTTCCAACCATTTCTGTGTAAGTATCACGCGGAATACTCACCATGTGAGTTGTTTCTGTCTTTGGATTTAAAGTAACATAAATGAGTGTGTCTGAACGTTGATTGGAGTCACCGTTTGACCCAGGTTTATCCACTCCAATTAATAAAAGACTTATAGGTTCACCTGCCTCTAAATCAAGTTTTTCCAGACGTATTTGACTTTTCTTATCATCAATCTCTTCCTGAATAGTCGTAATGGTTGATGTAAATGTATGCCATGCATAACCGCCTGTAGTAATGAGGAGCACACCGAAAGCAGTTATGATTATTAGAATTATCTTTTTAAATTTGTCTTTGTTCATATTGTCCTCACCTATATCCTTAAATGATCATGCGTTTATAAGCTATGAAGCCATATCTGTTTCGTAATTTCTTCCAGTTCGTTTAACCTTTTTCCAGTCTCTATTAAAGAAATAAGCGATACTTCCATACAAAATAAAATACATGATAATGAACCGATGAATAAAAACATCATAAAGAATCGTGCTGAATAGTCGTAAACCTTGCTTTTTCTGAAAAGTAAAGCCATAACGTCTTACCTGTAATATCGCCAAAATGTCATATACTAAATTAAATACAATAATATATACTAAATAAAGCAATACAAAACTAGCTAATGACAGAGAAAAATTAACGATTGCATTATACATGAAGACCCCTACTGTTACATAGGCAGCTAGAATTGCAACAATAAGTGATTCCACAACGTAGAAAAAGGAAACAGATCTTGTCAATACGGTTTTTAATAGAAAAGGTATAAAATGAACTAGACAATCAACATACCCCTTTTGCCAGCGTATTCGCTGCTTAAATAAATCTCTCCATGTTTCAGGTAATTCCGTATAACTTATAGCATCAGTAATTAGTGCAATTTTTTTGTTTTTCATGTTATTTTTCTTTTTCGAGATATATCGCTGAATTTTGAGAGTTATATCAATATCTTCCCCTACAGACGACCTGTATCCGCCAACCTTGACCAGTAAATCTTTTTTGAAAATACCGAAAGCACCCGATATGATTGCCAATCCTTGAAAACGTGCCAGTGATATCTTCGTCACATAAAAAGCTTTAAGAAAATCAAGCATCTGCACACCAAGGAGGAAATTAGTTTTAGCTAGCGTAAGCTTGTTCAATGGATTTGACGTCTTTGTTTGCAAGACATGTACCATACCACCTGCAGCAACGACATCCTCATCATCAAATTTATTATTGATAGAATGGAGTGCTGATTCTGTTAATATGGTATCCGCATCCAATGTTACGACTAATTCATTTGACGAATATTCGATGCCAGCATTCAATGCATCTGCTTTGCCGCCATTCACTTTATTCACCACAAAGATATTAGGACATAATTTAGACTGATAGACACTTTTAATTTCCTGATGTGGCAAACGATTAAGTGGTGTCTTCCAGCACTGTTCCAGCTCTAAATCTTCATGTAAAAGTGTATATGTATCATCTGACGATCCATCATTAACATAAATCACCTCAAAGTTTTGATAGTCGAGTGATTTCATGCTATTTACCGACGTTTTGATAATTCCTGCTTCATTGTAACAAGGAATTAATATACTTAATCCTTTCTCTGACTTGGGGTTTCTTCTATCATTCTCTCCCTGTACACGAAACCAAGGTAAACAATGGAGTAGATGAAGTATTGGAAAAAATATACAAATGTAGAACAGAATAAAAAGAAATGTTTCCAAGAACAGAATCCCCTTTCTTTAGAGTGACATGTTGCAACATACTACAACATATTTTGCCAACAATAGCCTCCCTTTTACAATAGTTATTACAAAAAACTAAACCTATTACCTACTAATTGTTAAATAAATCACTTACCTGACAGCAATTCTAGAATAATGGGTTATTTTTCCTGACTCGGTATGTTTAATTTAAAATTATTAAGAGTTTAGAAAGATAGTAATAGAAAGAAATTACGCTAATATTGGTTTTTTATTCCTTTTGCTATTATGACTATTTTTCGTTTCGCACATCCCCACAATTTGAGTTTTTTCAAGTTTGAAGGAACCTTACAATACAAACAATTTAAGGAAAAAAGAGCAAAAGGACAAAAGCTTAATGTATCTTATTAGGGGAATTTTCTGATTTAATGTGTGGTTTTTAAAAAAATGTGGTATAATATAAATAGAATTGACATAGCATATTAAAAACCGTAGACGGTGCAACGTCTACGGTTACAATAGACCGATCCCCGATAAGAGGGGCGGCACTCAAGAGAATAATAATCCCTCAGAGCCTGGCAAAGCATATGAGGGGTTATTTTTTATTGTTTTTATCGGACATGATAAACGCAACTAACATCCCAAAAGAGATCATTAGTGTTAATACGTTCTCGATATCCATAGGCGTCACCTCCTTTCTTGACTAAGCATTCAAGAAAGGGAAATCGGTACGCCACCCCTCATATGAAGTCGATCTATCGATAAGCCTATTATAACATGTATGTATTTTAAATAGAGTATTTCGACATAGTTTTTAATTTGTTATCAAGAAATTATTCTATCTGTTAAAGCTGCCTTTTCGAAAAATAACTATTAGTTGCTTTAAAAATTTGTGAAAGGTATACCAAATAGGAAGGCAATGTTTTCAACCTTCCTATTTGGTATAATTCAGGCCCATCTAAATCCTGTTTCCTTTTAATTAATTTTAAGTGTTTTTTATATTCAATGTGTTCATAATTTTTCACAAAATCATAAAAGGGTCATAATCATCATTTACTGCCGCTGTATCTAACACTTCATAATAACGAAAGCGTTTGTCCTGTTCGACGGTTAGCCAAGACACGAAGCTAATATTTCAGTGTTTATTCAGCAATTCACGTCACATTCTCGAATACTCGGTTTCTTTAATTTAGATATAGGCGGAAATCCTCAAATAATATTCCTAATACAGCCTACTATGTATCAGTCTAAATCATAGTCATTGATAAAACCATCATAAAAACTTGATTTTAACCTGCTGTATTTATAATTTTCCTTAATTTTTGTGTTCCCTCTGAACTGACAGAGAAAGTCAGTTTTTCATGACCAATATACAAAAGTTTACTTTCATCATCTTCTTCTCCCAGAATGAGATGAAGCCCCTGCGTACTACCATCTTCATATCGAACTAATATATCATAATCTGGGTTTTCCGCGTTGACTCCGTTAACCTCTCTTTTTGTTGATCTCATAACTTCTTCAAAAATGGATATTACTTTTCTCTTATGTAAAATGGCAAAGTAATTTTCATTTAATCCTCCATACCCCTCAGAATTTGAAATTGAAATTTCGGTTATATTATCCAATGGGGACATTTTTTCTTTTGGTGATTGACAACCAATTATCGTAAAACTACAAAAAATAAACGATATTATCAAACATATTTTTTTCATTTTTACTTCCCCTCCATCCAGCTAAAAGACACACATTTGCTTTAATTGTTCTCTAGTACAATGATTCCGTTGACTTGATCTCCACTCATTCCGAATTCAATATTAATCTTATGTACTTTATCGATATAACCAATTATATTTGCTCCAGTTTCTTCTCTTTCATAATAATTCTTTCCGTATGCTTGAAGCACGTCCTGTTTACTATCGCCTTTTCCAATCCCCTTACTTGTAGTAAACTCACTACTTAATATAGAATATCTTTTAACTTCTCCATTTGCTAAGCGGAACCCCACATGATATTCTGTCTTATCTTTTCCGTATATGTAATAGCGGGACTTTGGCCTTTGAATCGTTTCTATAAAGTTTGGCTTGCCGAATACTTCAATGACCTTATTTTCGTCTGAATTTATGGACACAGATTTAATAGCTTCTTCAGCTAAATCAACACTTGGTGTTTGATCATAGAATTCCGTCATTTCTTTAGAGGTTAGGTCACAACCTACTAAAAAAATTAGAAAGAATAAAAATAAAAATCTCAACTTATACAACCTGATCTACCTCTCCCTCTATGCTAACCTCATTTTCATCTAGACTGTTAAATCATTTTCTGTTTTGATCTCCAAAATACTTTGAAGTAGTACTTTGAGTACATCTGTAAACAGTGCAAAAACAAAGGATGCAGTCATAATGATAACCCCCATTATCAATATACCTGGGTGTAAAGCATCTTGGGAGAAAAGAAACATCATACCTAACACATATAGTATTCCAATGGAAATTGCACAGTATTTTATATACTTTATTGCTCTTACAGAAAAATCTGAGAAGGCAATTTTATTTTCAATATAAATTAAGAGCCTAAATGACTGATATAGAGCAAAGTAAAAACGTATCGCCGAAACGTACAAACCAATTAAAACAGGATATTGCAAATAAGCAAACTCTGTAAATCTTTGAGCAGTTTCATTTGCTAACCGAGGTAAAATAAAAAATAGTAGGAATAAAACGCTTATTCCGATAAGAAATACAGTTATCTTCAAAAAAAGAAAAGCTCTCCGGTTCACAAGAACACCTCACTTGGTTTACTTTTTATTTAGTTTAATACATATTTTATCGTTTATCAATAAAAAATTATCAAAAATCATAACATCGATATACCTTCCAATCCGTTAATTAAAATTGTATAATTTGGAATATAGGAGATGGTTACATGACGATTTATATTGCACTGTTGCGAGGTATTAACGTAGGCGGAAAGAATAAGATCAAAATGGCCGAATTGAGGAACGCTCTTGAAACAATGGGCCTTAACAAAGTGCAAACTTACATTCAAAGTGGAAATGTCTTGTTTGAATCGAATCAAAGTGAAGAACTATTGAAGGAACAAATAGAGAAAAAGATTGAAGAGGAATTCGGCTTTTCGGTCAGTGTTATTTTGAGAACATCTACAGAGTTGAATCAGATTACTGGAAATTGCCCGTTCACAGAGAAACCCGTGTCGGATGCAGAAGCTTCATCAGAAGTCGAAAGTCTATACGTGGCTTTATTGCCAAAAATTCCTTCTCAAAAAGACATTGAACGTTTAAATGGTTACAAAACCGAGCATGAAAACTTCCAAGTTAAAGGTCGAGACATCTATCTTTTATTCCATCGTAGTATTCGAAGTTCCAAGTTAGCAAATAACCTTCAGAAATTAGGAGTCCCTGTAACAGTACGTAACTGGAAAACATTAAATAAGCTAACCACAATGGTAAACAAAGGAGACTCCTAGTTTTAAACACTCATTCTTTGTTTATAGACTCTCGGGAGGTCGCCCAATAATGCGTTTAAAGTCTATTACCGCAAAGGAATATGCAAAATACGTATTCCTTTTATTTTGATTTTTTAAAGCTTCTAAAAACGCCGCTTAACCTAGCTAAGGATTCCATTTATAAAAAAAGCTGACCCAGTACAAAAAAATGGAGTGGGTCAGCTGTTGCAAACTATTCAATTATTTCTACACGTACGTTTTTACGTCCCCATTGGAGGGCATCGTTACGGTTAGGAATGAAAACATCGATTGAATTTCCATTGATACCACCGCCTATATCCGCTGCAATGGCGACTCCATAACCTTCTACTTTAACAATAGATCCTAGAGGAATGACACTAGGGTCAACAGCGATCACCTTCGCATCAGGATATTTCGTTAAATCAAGCCCCATCTTTGTCACGCCTGAACAACCATCACAATCTGCCGTATAAGCTGTGCTTTCCACAGTTAATGTCTTTCCAGCAGCTGAACCACGCTTACTTAAACTGTCCAACGCTGATCTTGTATTCGGCCCTGCAATTCCGTCGACTGCTAGACCTTGTTGTTTTTGAAAACTCTTGACTGCACTCACTGTGCCAGAACCATAAATACCATCTATACTTGAATTGTAGTGACCTGTCTCCTTCAACTGGTATTGAATATGAATAACTTGTTTCCCTATGTTGCCATACCGTAACACTTGGACTGCATGATTCGTTTGCGGACCAGCAATCCCATCAACTTTCAAATTGCGTTTACGCTGAAAATCCCTGACTGCTTCTTCCGTAATGTCACCATAGTATCCTGTCGACGTATGGTACGGAAACACTCCTTTTGTCATCAAGTAATCTTGTAATTCGGAAACATCTGATCCTGATAATCCATTAGCTAGTGTACGATCCCCCATCGCAGCTTCTGTAAATGTAGGAGCTATAATCATCATTAAGACTCCTACTACAAAAACTAGAAACATGTTTCTCATTCTTTTTAACATAAAATAATCCTCCCCGTTTTTTCTTTACATAAAAGAATTCGAGAGAAACTATTATTTCTTGTATGTAAAATGAACAATCACAACATTCGACCCTCTATCAGCCATTATTTTGAAATAATGCATTCTATATGGTCTGCGTGAAAATAGAGGTTATTTTATAATACATGCTTCAAATTCAGTAGCTATTGATTCATTAGTTGTGGGGAATGTTACCAGTAAGGACCCCTCAACTGGGGATTAAGGACAATTTATAACTGTGATTTTAATACCGCCCCCCAACTATCCACACCACAGTTTTTTCACACTTTTTCCTCATTCTTTTCTTTGACTTGAACTGAATACTTGATGATAATAGAAATAGATTTAGTTAAACTATTAATAATACTTTAAATAGATATGTTGGTGAATCAGAAGGGAGATTTCACAACTTGGAACACACTTCAATAGAGCTAAAAAATGTCATGCATTGGAAAACTGAAATGGTACGATTTATGATGGCCTATAAGTTCGCAGTAGAAGAGGTAAGTACAAAGATTAGTATATTACAACAAGAATTTCAACAAATTCATGATTACAACCCAATTGAACATGTGAAATCACGTGTCAAATCACCTGAAAGTATCTTCAAAAAAGTTCAAAAAAAAGATTTACCTTTAAACCTTCCGGTAATCCGAGAGAAGATCCGTGACATTGCCGGAATTCGGATAAATTGTTCATTTGTAACAGATATATACAGAGTTGCTGATATGCTGACTGAACAGAAAGATATTACATTAATTGAAAAAAAGGATTATATAAAGAATCCGAAGCCAAATGGCTACAAAAGTCTTCACCTTATCGTACAGATACCCATTTTTATGTCAGACCGGGTAGAAAACGTTTATGCTGAAATCCAAATTAGAACGATCGCAATGGACTTCTGGGCAAGCTTAGAGCACAAAATCTACTATAAGTATAATAAATCGATCCCAAAAGAATTGCGAGATGATTTAACAGATGCTGCTGAAACTGCAAATGAATTAGATGAACGAATGGAGAGAATCCACAAGGAAGTAAATCAACTCAAAGAAGCCGATCACCTTCATGGTAATGAGGAAAAACCAGTTATCTTTCCTCCCGAATTTTTATCATTGTTAGCTGAAAATGAGGATAAATCATAATACGATTTTAGAGACTGGGACAAAAGTGTTTTATAATTAGTAAAAACCAAACGATTAATCGAATAGTGTTCGATATCGTTTGGTTTTTTCATTCATGCATAAGAGGTGAATAATGTGTATGAACTGATTTTTTATCAAGTGGTAATATTGACATGTCTTTACTGCTAAAAAACCACTCCGGCTGCCCACTTCAACTCCTACGGGATGATTGAATCTGCATATTTTATCATTCTTTGACTTCGGTTGGTGTTGCCTCTTTTACGATAATAATGCCATCATATGCTTCGTTTGGAGTCATTTTAATCGTATAGAACATACTAGCAAATTTATACCAAAAGTTAAATTGGTCGCCAATATTAGCCATTCGTTGCTCAGTTGATAATATGGTCTGTAATTCTTCTGACTGACTTGCTTGTTCAAAATCGACAAAGAACATATTCTGATTTACTTCGCTAAATGCATCTACTAATTCATTGTGATTAGTAACTTTAAATACTTCACGTTCCTTTGCATTCCCTTTTTTTGACTGAAATTCGCTGGTGATAAAGTCTGTTCCAATTGCGTAATATTGTGAACCATACTGTTTGTCCAGATAGCTTCCCATCGACCGGTAGCCAGCTGATGAAGCAGATGTTTTCTCTATATGACCATTATGTCCAGATATAAGCACTTTATCATGTCCTCGAGCATCTTCAAAATTGACAATCCATTCAAGGTTTTCTGCTAGATACTGATCACGAAGGTCAAGATATTGGTCTTCGTTTAAAAAGAGTTCCGTTCGTTGCTTTATCACTTGTGCATATTGTAAAGCAAATGCATACTCTTCATCAGAGGATAAGTTGACATATTGTGTCTCATTCTTTTGTAAATTCACTATAATTTGGTCGATATGTTCGCTTATCTCTATCAGTTCTTGCTCTGATAATTCACGCATCTTATCATTAGACGCTTGTTCCAGTAGCTTTCTATATTTCTCTCCCAGCCCCGCATCTACTATCTCATAATAATCTAGCAAGCCTTCCTTACTATAATCATACCTCTGCATATCATTTCCGTAGAAAAATATCTTCTCATCTTCACTCGCGGATGCATTATAGTCATGCATCCATTGAACAAATTCAACCATCTGATCTGTTTTATAAATATCATAATCAAGTGCATGGACTGCTTCTTTGGCGGTGCCACTACTTTCTAATATGAATTGATTAATTTGCTGGCCACCACCAAAATCCGCTTCAAGTACAAAGATACGAACATTATTATTTTGCATCAACGCTTCCAATACATCTTGCTTCATTTCTTGAAATTCAACATTACCATGTGTTGCCTCGCCTAACCCGATTATTTGCACATCATCTGGTACTTCTATATGTTTCACAGACTCAATGTATTGTGATGCTTGTTCTAATGGCTCACCCTTACTGCAAGCTGATAAGAAAATGAGAATAAAAGCAAGCAGTAGATATTTTTTATTACATAATCGCATTATTTAACCTCACTTAATTATTAAATTGGTTTTCTCTGAAAATAAATGTAGCCACACAGAAAAAAGACAAGAAAACTTCCGCCCACTACTGTTAATAATTGATCCCACGGAATGAAGAAGACATCGTCTGTACTTCCACCAACATACATCATTGAAAATGGTTGTGCCCATGGGTAATACGGTCCGAAACGCTCTGAATTCACCACTAATATAGTCGGTAATGTAAAAATAACATTCACAGCAAAAGGAGCGGCAAAACTTCTAAATAAGATGGATAGCCATAACTGTAAAGCTACTAACGGCATTGTCGCTACCCAGCCGCCTATGATACTCTTCCACACGATTGTAAATGGAAATGGATCTGTATAACCTTCAATCATCCCAGCTATATAAATCGCCCCTAAGTAGAGTAGTTGAATAAATAAGATTAATAGAAGAAGCAGTACATATTTTGTGAGAAACACTTTCCCTCTCGTTACCGGTAAGGCTAATAATTGTTTCCAACCACCCTCTTGGTGCTCATATCGACATATAACACTTGCTAATACTCCTGTTATCAAAGGCAAAAACAATATAGCATAAGTGAAATTCATTAAAAATAAGGGGGTGTACCACTGATTCATTTGCTCGCCAACATCTATATTCCCTGTTAATCCACTAAACAGGCCAACGAGTGGTCCAACAAAAAGAATAGCAATAATTTTTGATTTACGTAGCTTAAACCATTCTGATTGTAAAATTGCTAACATATTATTTGACATCCCTTCTGGTAAAATCAAACATTCCAACAATATATAGCAAACTCCCAAAACTTAGTCCTAACCATACATTGATTATCGGTGCATCCCATTCGTTCATTAATGATGGCCATTTCCAAATCATCCAATCTGGTAAAACGAAAGCGGAATAGGCAAATATAACACCTAACACTCCAAGAGTAATGGGAATTCCCTGATTTTTACTTACTGTAGCAACCCATAACTGTAAAGCTAGAACTGGTAATGCTGCAAGCAATGGATAGAAGCTATATTTAAGTACTTCTAGCATTGGAATTTCTTGATCAAAGTTTAGAAACATTCCATATGCAAGTGTAAATATCATCAGTAAACAAGATGATAGCAAGAACATAATAGAAAGAACGGTAAATTTAGACAGATATACAGACATTTTTGAAATTGGCAATGCTACTAACTGTTTCCATGCATTTGTTTCATTTTCAATACTTGCCATGAATGAAGTTAGTATCGCGATTCCTAAAACAATAGCAAGTGGCGTAAAAGTACTAATATTCTTCAGGTAATATCCCCAATAATCGTTACTTTGTTGTAATAAATAATCTTTTCTGACACCATAGTTAACCATTTGTAATGAAACCACACCAACCGGTCCTAAAATCGTTAAGAACCACATACCTTTTCGCTTCATTTTCAATAGATCTACTTGTAGCAACTGCATCATCCAGCAAGCTCCTCCTTCGTCATTTGTAGGAAGATATCTTCTAAGGACTTTTTGTCATCTTCAACACGATATATGGAAATATCCTCTTGAACGAGTAATCGAATAGCGTCAGCTACATTTTGATCGGTACGGTCTGATAAAAGAATATTTCCTTCCTCTAACTCTGCCTTTATTCCATTAGCAAGTAAGACGCGCCATGCCTGTTCATGTTGGCTTACTCGCAATTTAATATGTTGCTGTGCAAACATACGCATTTCTTCAATAGAATCTTGAAAAATCATTTTCCCTTTTGTAATAATTCCCACGGTTGTGGCAATTTGATCGATTTCTGATAGTAGATGACTGGAAATTAATATAGTCATGCCATATTCCTCTGGTAAACTTCTAATTAATTCACGGATTTCGATAATACCGGAAGGATCTAATCCATTCGTTGGTTCATCTAAAATTAACAGTTCTGGTTTGTTTAAAAGAGCTGCAGCAATTCCTAATCGTTGCTTCATCCCTAATGAAAAGCCTTTTACTTTCTTATTTGCCGAATCTTGCAAACGGACAATTTTTAACACTTCTTCTATCCTAGTTTTAGGAACTCCAACTATTTTTCTAATAGCTTCCAGGTTTTCTTTTGCAGTCAAATGCGGATAATAGGAAGGATTCTCTACTAATGATCCTACTTTTTTTAGGATGTTGATTCGTTCCCTCTTCAAGTCTTTTCCGAATATTTCTACTTTACCTGAAGTAGGCTTCATCAACCCAAGTAGCATTCGAATAGTTGTTGATTTACCCGCTCCGTTCGATCCTAGAAAACCATATATTTCTCCTTTAGGAATTTGAATATCAACGCCATTTACCGCAAGCTCTTTACCAAAGTTTTTGGAAAGATTAGTTGTTTGAACAATATATTCCATTCTGATCACCTCACAAACTAGCTTAACTAATGAAGGTTAAAGGAAGGTATAGTGGAAGTTTAAATTTTGTTTAAAAATCTATGGTGTGAGGTGTATAGTAAGTATCGTGGAGTTTTTTGCAAAGTGGGGTACTTTCCTTCTCATTAAAATAAGGTGATCTCCGCTAGGATGGAGATCACCTTATAACACTTACCTGTTTTTCTTAATTCTAATTGTCGTTCCGTTGTTACTAGATTGAATTTCCCAATCTAACTGTATTCCTTTGACCATCATATCGACGATCGATAAACCAATACCTGCACCTGCTGTATTAGATGTTTCTTTCATTCCGTTACCTTGATCTTGTATCACGATCGCATCATAGCTCTCGGTCGATTCCGTTCGCAACTCAACATAACGACCTTGATGTGCATGACGTAATACATTTTGTAATAGATTATCCAGTATACGTCCTAGCCAAATTGGATCAACATGCCACATTTTATCATGCAAAGGGGCTAGCTCAACATTTATTTCAAATCCCTCTTTTTCAAATACTGGATACCAGGTAGCGATACTCTCTCGGACAAAACGAACGATATCCACTTCTTGTAAATCTAATTTGTATTTACTCGCCATTAGCAACGTGTAAGACATCAGATTCTCCACCAATTTATCGATATCTTCAACGGATGATTCCAAGGCATATATTGCTTGTTTGGCTTCATCTGACACCTCCTCCTTCGCAATTTTAAATGTCTGTGCATTCATTTTTGTAAGTGGGGTTCGCAGATCATGTGATAAATTAGCAATTAATTCTCTTCTTAATTGTTCCTCCTCTTGTTCACGCTTCTTACTTTCTCTTAATTCGAACACCATTTGGTTAAAAGTCTTTTCTAATTGCCCAATTTCATCCTGTTTTTTCACATGGACTTGAATTGGTAATTCATCAACATCCCTGATTTCCATTGCTTCTTGTAACTGTAATAAGCGTTTGCGAATCCCGCGGAAAAATAGAAAAGAAACAAAGATAAAAAATAGTACAAGAAAAAGGGTGCCAAAAAATAACCAACTAGAATATTGATCAAATGCGGTTTGAAAAGGTGGTTGAAAAACTTCCCTGTTAATTTCAAATACAACAAAGCCATTCGTATCTTTTTCCCCTACAAAAGCAATCACGGTAAACGGATTTTCGCCATATCTTTCTTTAATAAATTTTGCTGTAAAAGCGGATGTCCATTCAGTGGGAAGATTATCTCTTTCTTCCGTCGTTTTACGCAGTGTTCCACTCTGGTCGACCCAGAACATTGAAGCATCAGGATACTGATCTTTCCATTTTGCAAAATGTTCTGAAATGTCTCCTTCTGTTTTTAGCATATTAGCATCTTTGTGCCAATTTTCTTCTATTTGTTCATAATCCATTTCATCTGACGTATAGGCACTTTCGATATTATCTGCCACTTCTGTTATTAGTATAACAATAAACATATAAGCAATTTGAACAATGGAAAGTGCTAGCACAATAATAAGCATATATTTGGCCAATAACGACCGAAAGAACTTTTTCATGTTCTCACCCGATATCCAATACCTCGAATAGTTTCGATAATCGTCGGTTTTGCAGGATTTATTTCAATCTTCTCGCGCAAATGCCGAATATGAACCATCAATGTTTTATCCCCTTCCATATAGGGCTCTCCCCAAACTCCTTCATAGAGTTGTTCTTTTGTTAAAATTTGATTAACATGGCGGAGAAAATATTGAAATAAGTAATATTGTTTTCCAGTTAATTGAATTTCTTCATTTGTATGCTTATGAATAAGTCTTATCTCTTTTGGATAAATCTCTAAATGTTGAATATGTAATACTTCGTCATTTTTTTGAAACCTTCGAAGCATTACCTCTATTCGGGCTACTAACTCTTCTGGATGGAATGGTTTCGTTATATAATCGTCAGCAAAGCTCAGTCCTTCCAGCTTATCCTCAACCGCTGTTCTAGCAGAGAGCATAATAACAGGTAAATCTGCACTCTCCCGCTTTATACGCTTTCCAATGGAGAATCCATCTAAACCCGGTAACATAATATCTAGTATTGCAATATCCACCATCGATACATATTGATTCAATTTATCACCAGAAGTAAGCCATATTACTTCATATCCTTTTTCTTGTAAAACCTCTGAAACCCAGCTGCCTATTTCTGACTCGTCTTCTATGTACAGGACCCGATACATGATTCTCCTCCTCTACCTGAGAAAATAGCTTCATATATTTTAACATATTTTAGAAATAGATAAATAAGAAAAGCCAGAGCGCCCGTTTAGAAACGTAGCGACTTCAGAATCAACTGAGATAAAGGAATCACTGTGAGCTTAACAATTGAGATTAGATAGATAAAGTGAGGCTAGTGATCAGTGGGGGTATAACAGATGTTTAACGCCGTGATAAAGCTATTGAAAGTAATAGATTTGTTCATCCTTATTGGATTTGGCGATTATCTTAGTTTATTCTACAAATCTTTGCTCCCACTTGATGGATTTGTCGTTTATCTTGGTTTATTCTACAAATCTTTACTCTTCCTTGTTGGATTTGTCGTTTATCTTGGTTTATTCTACAAATCTTTGCTCTTCCTTGTTGGATTTGTCGTTTATCTTGGTTTATTCTACAAATCTTTGTTCTTCCTTGTTGGATTTGTCGTTTATCCTGGTTTATTCTACAAATCTTTGCTCTTCCTTGTTGGATTTGTCGTTTATCTTGGTTTATTCTACAAATCTTTGCTCTTCCTTGATGGTTTTGTCGTTTATCTCTTAGTTTATTCTACAAATCTTTGCTCACTCTTGATAAATTTATCGGTCACCTTCATTTTTACATAGAAGCTAAGTCTCCTGATTTCTGGGCATTCGGAGCTAGACACCTGTTCCCTTTATACTATCTTGTCCTATTAAAAAAACGCCATTTCAATGAAATGACGCTCATGTGAAACCTAGTCTAATTCCCAATGTGGATTCCAAACTACTTCCCACAGATGGCCATCCGGGTCTTGGAAATGTCCTGAATAGCCACCCCAAAAAGTATCATGTGCTGGGTCTGAAATGACTGCACCTGCTTGTTTGGCCTGTTCCATAACCAAATCTACTTCTTCCTTACTACCTACGTTGTGTCCAATTGTACATTCAGTAGGGTTCGGTGAAGTTTGACGAACGTTCGCCTCATGAGCAATATCTTGTCGACCCCATAGTGCCAACTTCACATTCTGTAAATCAAAAAACGCAACAGCACCATGTTCAAACTCTTCACCAACAATTCCTTCTGTTGGTAGACCTAGACCTTCTTGATAAAATCTCACAGATCTTTGTAAATCTTGTACTCCTAATGTAATTACAGTAATTCTCGGTTTCATGATTTAATTATTCCTCCTTTATCTCAACTGATTTACTAGTTTTATCTATATAGGACCTTACTATTTTTTCCTCTTCGAACGCATACCTTTTAATAGAGTGATATTATTTGCTTGGAGAAATTTATTGTATGTTTCACTACTAACGTCATATAAGGCAATTTTTCCTTTATCATCATAGTGAATTCCCCAACCAAATTTCTTAACCAACGGAGAAGCTCTGAAACATGCTTTGGGTTTTTGAAAAAATTGCTCTCTTAATTCTTCTAAGTTATTAGATTCTATTTCGTTTTTAATCAAATAAGTTTTAAATTGCACATCTTCTTGTGTATATTTGTAAGGATTTTTACTGATTAAGTCATACTCAATTGAAGCAATAGTAGGTTTGTGATTTCTTGGCTGAGGCACAATAGCTGAGGTTACTGTCGAATCTTCTGAAATCGAAATGAAAGTGTTTTTGTAAACCATCCATTTCTCCTTTCCTAATGCATTTTCCTAATAATAGCAGACTATTAGATATACTGCATTCAAAATCACTTTGTTATTTAGGTCCAGTTCCTTCCTTTGAATGCTATCTTATATATATCCTACTATTAAAACTTTAATTTCTTAAATATCATATATAGTTTTGATGGTTAAATTAATTTGAAAATTTTGGTATTATCAAACCACAACAAGAAACCGCTTACAAAAATCCAAAGGAGGAGGTGTACTAAAGTAAGACGCAGAATGTTATAGGTTGTACAGCATCATTGTAGGGACTAGTAACAATTTAACCAAAAAAGGAGGAATTACAAATGAAACAAAAAAGTATGAGGTTATTTTTTGCAGTGTTATGCTGTTTTGCGCTCACATTTCCAGTAGTAACTGTAAATGCTGCGATCACCAACAATGAAACTGGCACCCATGACGGCTACGACTATGAATTTTGGAAGGACAGCGGTGGATCTGGAAGTATGACACTCAATAGTGGTGGTACGTTCAGTGCTGAATGGAATAATATCAATAATATATTATTCCGTAAAGGTAAGAAATTCGATCAGACACAGACACACCAACAGATTGGTAACATTTCCATAAATTATGGGGCAAACTATCAGCCCAACGGTAATTCGTATTTAACGGTCTATGGATGGACGGTAGACCCGCTTGTAGAATATTATATTGTCGATAGCTGGGGCAGCTGGCGTCCACCAGGTGGAACAGCAAAAGGCACCATCACTGTTGATGGTGGTACCTATGACATTTATGAAACTACTCGAACCAATCAACCATCTATAATAGGTACAGCAACGTTTCAACAGTATTGGAGTGTCCGGAGATCAAAACGCACGAGCGGAACGATATCTGTTAGCGAACACTTTAAAGCATGGGAAAACCTAGGGATGGAAATGGGTAAAATGCATGAAGTCGCACTTACGGTAGAAGGCTATCAAAGTAGTGGAAGTGCTGATGTGTATAGTAATACACTAACTATCGGAGGAAGCTCTGGCGGTGATGATGGCGATGGAAGCACTACGAGAGTAGAGGCTGAAAATATGACCAAAAGTGGTCAATATACCGGAAATATTAGCTCACCGTTCGATGGAGTTGCTTTATACGCCAACAATGATTCGGTCAAATACACACAATATTTTGCAAACGATACACATAGTTTTTCACTTCGTGGCGCATCTAATAACTCCAACATGGCCAGAGTAGATCTAAAAATCGGTGGACAGACGAAAGGTACCTTCTATTTCGGTGGGAGCTATCCTGCAGTCTATACGATAGACAACGTCAGCCATGGAACCGGAAATCAAGAGGTTGAGCTCGTTGTAACATCCGATAACGGAGAATGGGATGCTCTCATTGATTATTTAGAGATCCATTAAAAACTGTTAAGCGGCTCATTTGTATTATGGTCATTTCTTCATTCAAAATCCCAGTGGGAGCTTTTCCACTGGGATTCTTGTGATTAACAGATTAAATTTGAAGAAAGCAAAAGAGCAACCCAACAAGACCATAGATATCCATTCCAGTATTAAATTCTATTAATCCTTATCAATATCCCCGCTTGCTTCATCAGGTAGATACTCAATTATATCTCCTGGCTGACAATCCAAGGCTTTACATATTGCTTCCAACGTTGAAAATCGAATCGCTTTTGCTTTTCCATTTTTCAAAATAGAAAGGTTCGCCATTGTGATACCTACTTTTTCCGATAGCTCCGTCACGCTCATTTTCCGCTTTGCTAACATCACATCAATATTGATTATAATAGCCATATTTTCACCTCACACCGTTAGGTCATTTTCAGATTTGATATCAATTGCATTTTTTAAAAGTTTTTGAAGTACAGAAGCAAAGACTGCAATAACAAAGGATGCAAAAATGCAGACCATTCCAATCAAGATAACACCTGGCGCATCGTCCTTCTCTCCAAAAATAAAAATGAACGGCATGAACACCGTATAAATAATGCTGATGGTAAATGCACAGTGCTTGATATTTTTTAAAGCATTAACCGATAATTCAGAGAAAGCTGTGTTTTTATCAATATAGCTTAAAAGTTTTAGTGCTTGATATAGTGCCATAAAAAACGGGATTGCCGATACATACATACCGGTTAAAATAGAATAGATCACCACCTTAGCAAACGTAGGACCGTCCGCTACATCTATAGCGACCATTGGTAACACCACAACACACAAAGCAAGCACTGCCAATCCAATCATCACAACAACAATTTTTAAAAACGTAGTAGAACCTTTCTTCATATAAAACACCTCTCCTTTAAATTGGTATTTGTTTTTTGATTTTAATTTCCACCTTACAGTGAGATCATTTTCAATCCATTTATAGAACATAAAAATGTCATTGCAGAGTCATTATTGATTTTAATTAAACTTTTATCGTTTGTCAATAAATATTTGTTGTTAGGTTTTTTAAAGAAAATAAATTTAAAATAAAAAAGGCACAATATTATTCCATTGCACCTGTTTTAGAAATTTATATTCTTTTTATTATTTATTAGTGTCATTTTAAAGTCTTACTAATCTTCCGTAACGACTGTAAAATAGCTCTAAGTTTAGTTCCGATGGCTGCACTAAATGGCATGACATTTCCAAAAGGGGATAATCTCTCCACCTGATACCTTAATTCCAAATCATTGAAAGTAAACGAGATTAGAGACATTATAAGAACTTTCCATTGTAATCATCTTAATGGCCATGATAAAGATTGATTTCTTAGTTAATCAGATTCACTACATCTCTTTGAGACTTCGTTCAGCCGGTTGTAATATTCATCTATCCTATATTCCATTAGATTTCTCAATGCATTCTGTCGCATGAGAAAAGGGACAAACATGAATGTTTGCCCTTTTTCTGTCTTTTTTAAGCTTTTCTTCTTTTCAACACGAATAGAATTGCACCTAATATAAGTAGCACGCCACCAAACAGTAACCAATTAAATATACCAGTTGCTGTATCAGGGAGCTCTTTGTCTTTATCATTTGGTGTTTCACCGTCTTCTGGTGTTTCACCGTCTCCTGGTGTTTCACCGTCTCCTGGTGTTTCACCGTCTCCTGGTGTTTCACCGTCTCCTGGTGTTTCACCGTCTCCTGGTGTTTCACCGTCTCCTGGTGTTTCACCGTCTCCTGGTGTTTTACCGTCTCCTGGTGTTTCACCGTCTCCTGGTGTTTCACCGCCTCCTGCTGGTGGGTTTTGACGTAAAACGTCTAACTCCACACTAGTAGGATCTTGATCACCTGTTGTTAAATAGACTTTGTCAATTACAGTTCCATCTTCCCTTGGCCAGAAATTCAAATCATGTAAGCCAGCAGTATCGATAGTTAGACCTCCCAAATTCATCCAAGTCATTTCATTGGAGACTGTAAGAGCTGTATTCGAAAATTGATACTGATCATCATATCCTACATGAATAGAATCACTTGTACGGCTAGTTGCCTTACCTAAAATCCAAACATTATAGCTTCCCGTATTACTGAAATCAATCTTATAGGCAAGTTTTGGACTAGTTTCATTTAGGACTTCTACGTCTACCCATGCGCCACCACTATCAGGTGTGATCTTCATAGCATCATAGGATTGACCTATTACTTTTGACCAAGTATGACTTGGGGTTGCAGTTACACTGGCATTTTCTGTACCTTCAAGGGCTATTTCAGCCTCAATCATAACTTGCTCATCTTTTTCAATAAAAGCGCCACTTCCCCAATCTGGTCTTTTTGGTTCCATATTCCCTTCAGGGAACAGATCAAATTCTGAGTGATTTTCATCTGGTTGGAGATTTAGATCACTTTCAGTTGTTACAGTTTGACCTTTATAATAGCTCTCTTCAGGTCCAAAATAGGAATACGGAAGTGGTTCTTTGGACAATACAAGCTTTTGTAATACCAAGCCCGCATCTAATCCATAGAAACGTAAGGTATGTGTTCCTTTTGTCAATGTATGCGTCGTAGTCGATTCTTGTATATTGTTCATTACAGCGTTATTCCACGCATTATTACTATTATCTCCTGCAATAAAATCAGCTGGCAATGCATCTCCTATAACTGGTGTACCTTCGTCAAAGGATACCCCATACTTTAATCTACTATCAACAGCTAGATTATTAGTCGGTGCTATATAAGATGTTAAAGTATATTCACCGTCTTCCTCAACTTTCACCTTGTATTCTAAGTACGGTGCCTCTTCTACATCCGTAAAGGATACCGTTGTAGGAAACATTTTTACAGAAGACAAAGTACGTCCATAATTTTCAATCGTTTCCCATGTTACTCCAGATTTTGAAGTACGGCTTGATGTATGTTCTGCTTCAATAGAGACTACATCGTGTGTCTCAACAAATGTCATATCCTCTAGTTCACTAGTATCTTTCACTTCAGCTGAAACATTCACTTCTACCGTTTCACCTGCTCCAGAAATAGTGATAACACCATCTGATGCTTCTGATACTTCATCCCAATTAACAGATACATAAATGGTCTTTCCAACTTGGACAGTTCCTTTCTTTTCATCTAATTGGATCCAGTCAGCATTTGTGTCTATGTTGTAATCAAACTCTTGCTTGCCACCATTACTAATAGTAATTGCATATGTTTCTTTTCCTATATTTGTAAACGCAGGTAGTTCTGCTGTACCTGAAATATACCCTCTATTTGTTCCCTCTACATCTACAATCATAGAAGAACCCTCTTTAGGAGTTATATAGCTTACTTCTGGGTATGTCCACCCTTCTGAATTCCATGCAGTATATCCGATGTGTGGCGAACTCATCATTCCTTGCCATTTCCCATCAGACATGGAGTTATTATAATAAGATTGCATTTGTTCATCTGCCTCAATAGCTTTCTTTGTCAGTTCTGCATAATAATTCGCAAGAACGCTCTGGTTGTAGAAGCCAAAGTACTTATTATTTAACCCTGCAAAGATTTGCATCTTCTTCACATTTGCTGATGCAACCGCTGGATAATACACTAGCTGGTAGTAAGCATCTTTGTAAGATTCTGGCATTAAATCATAATATTTTTTTGCATTATTTTCTAAGGCAAGTGCTTCAGCCAATACTCTATTTGCTTCATTATAATTTGAGTTACTGTATGTGGACGCATACGTAATTTCAGGTTTGCGATCTCCGTTCATTTTTGTATAGTCTGATAATACATCCGCAATCCCATCAATCGTTTCCTCATCTGCAACATGTCCAAATTGTTGTTCAACCCACTGCTTGGTATATTCAACTGTTTTGTTTTTTCCATTCGTACCCCATTTTTCAAAGTCATACGCTAAGTCCATAAAATACGAAATTGGTAATTCCATCGGCTTTAAATCACCAACATTAACAACCCATACATCTTTCACACCATAATCATATGCCATAGACATTTGTTCCCAGACTTTTTCAATTGGAACTGTATTCACCCACTCATAAGATCGAGGTCCCCCATGATAATCGAAGTGGTAGTACATACCCCAACCAGCTTCTCGATCTCTGTTTTCTTGTGGCGGAAGTGTGCGAACGTTTCCAAAATTATCTTCAGTTAACATGATAGTTACATCATCAAGCACATCCCAATGTTTTAACCCCTCTACTGTATCAGAACCATGCCAATACTCTTCTACCTCTTTATATAAAGTCAGTACCTGCGGTTCATCCTGTATACCATATTTTTCTAATAGACCTTTTTGAGTTGTAATAACATCCTTTAATAAATTGATGTTAGGTTCCATGCCCCCCTCAAGCGCAGAGTCAGCCTCTCCTCGCATACCTAGAGTAGTCAAATTCTCAAAGTCTTTATTTCGCTTTACGCCGTCTTCCCAGAATTTAGTGATCGCCTCTCCATTTTCCGTAAAATCCCATGCGTTACTATCTCCATAATTTTGGTACACATCCTGCCATTCTACCCCCGCCCGATACAGTGGCTCATGGTGAGAAGTACCCATAACAATTCCATATTCGTCAGCTAGTTTAGCATTGGCAATTGGTTCACTTTCACCATCTTCACTAAATGTTGCACTCCACATAGCCGGCCATAAATAGTTACCTTTCAATCTCAAGATTAGTTGATATACAGTTTCATAGAAATTTTCATTAAAGCCGCCATATTCTTTTGTTACCCATGACCCTAAGGATGGCCACTCATCATTCAAAAAAATACCTCTGTATTTTACTGATGGCTCCTTAGAGGTGAAGTTTAACTCATTTTCTTCAATTACTAATTCGGATTTAGTTTCTGGTTTTACATCTCCCCAGAAAACCCAAGGGCTTACACCAATTAGTTCAGAGATGTGATAAATACCAAAGATTGTTCCTCTCTTATCACTCCCCACTACAACAATACCCTTTTCTACTCCTTCAACCGGGTTTTCCACAACCTGGATTTTGAATGATTCCCATTTACCTTCAATGCCCGATACATCTATCTTACCTTCCGCAATAAGAGAATCAATTAAACTATTATTTCCAATAGATCCAGCGATAACTGCTGTTCCATTTAATTGTTCTACATCCGTTGCAACTGTGGGTGTTACCCCTGTAACCAAGTTAACGTCGTTAGCAAATGATTGCGCAACGCGACTGAGACCATCATAATCCTCTCCATTTTGATCTACATATACCGTAGCGGCTTTTCCATCTTTTACAATTGCTACACCGCTGTTAGTCGCTGCATTAACATGTTCTAAATTGGTACTCCCCAAGATCATAGATGAAATTAAGGAGAATATTAGAACCAAACTAACCATTTTTTTCATTTGTAGTCCCCTCCTATATTTGTTTACTTTACTTCTATTGAGTCAATTTTAGCTATAAATTAGGACAAACTCTGTACTATATGGAATTACTATGTAAGGCTTTTCCACCATTATTTTGCAATACATAGATTCATCCACGTTATTACAATAAAATTTAAATGGATTAAGGCTACATAGAATACTCATCCTAAGAAAAGCGAACTAAACTCATAAATAAGAAACTTGTAACTCTCACCTCCTTTAAAATTGTCATTTCAAACCTTAAAATCTATTTACTCATACTCTTACCAAAAAACTGTTTATTCGTTTTTATATTCGGTATATTTCGTCCTTTTCTAGCATACATATTAATAGGACATTTCAAAAAGCAAAGAAATGTCTTTTTATATGGTGTTAATCCATTAATAGACCACCATTAACCTCAATTATTTCCCCTGTGACATGACTGGCATAATCAGATGCAAGATCCATTAATACGAATATTGTAATCTCCCAATTCTTTTGCCAATCCTTTAGTGAACGTACTTACTCCACCTTTTGCAGCAGCGTAAGCAACTGCTCCTTTCCCACCACCATTTCGGGCAGCAAGGGAGGTCATATTAATAATTTGAGCCTTATCCTGTTTCTTTAGCAAAGGTAAGGCGGATTGCGTTACATGGAAAATAGAGCTTAAATTAATTGCTATAATCTTATCCCAATCCTTTTGTTCCAATTCTTCTATTTTGCAACGTTTCACCATAGTTCCCGCATTATTAATTAATATATCTAAGTGATCAAAATGGTACTTAATTTCAGATACCATATGATTCACCTGTTCCCTTTGAGTGACATCACCAGTTACAAGAAGCGCCTCCCCCCCTTTTTCCTTAATAGTATTTAACGTCTTCTCTGCTTCTTCTAAATTAGAATTACCATGAATAATTACTTTTGCTCCGTATTCTGCAAATACTATGGCAATAGCTCTTCCAATACCTGTACTGCTTCCAGTCACCCAAACTACCTTATCTTCAAATGAGAACATGCAATCTCCCCCTTTCTTACTTAAAACTATTTTTCAGTTAGGATAATGAAATTACATAAATAATTCTGGTATAAACAACACAATTGACGGTACAAATGTTAATAGTAGTACTAGAATAGCTACACCCATCATGAATGGAAACGCTTCCTTCACATAATCTTCAACCGAGACATCCGTTAGAGAACAAACTGTGTACATTGTCACTCCAACAGGTGGAGTCATTCCACCAAAGGTAACAATTGTCATCATTAATATGCCAAAGTGCACTGGATCTACCCCTATTTGTGTAACAATGGGCAAGAAAATTGGTGTCAGTAATAGCACTAACACTGTAGATTCGATAAACATCCCAGATATAACAAGGAATAACAAAATTAATAATAATAACAGCGTTGAACTACTAGTTAGACCTAATAATAAATCAGCTGCATTTTGAGGAAGCCTGTTATACGTAATTAGAAAACCTAAGATGGATGATGCTGATATAATTAAAAGTATAGAAGCATTATCAATAACTGACTGTTCAATTGATTGTCTAAATTTTTTCCAATCTAATTCTTTATATATGAAGAAACCAACCACTAAAGCATAAACTACTGCAAATGAACCTGCTTCGGAAGCAGTAAAAACACCAAAACGGATTCCAACTACTAATATGACTGGAAATATCAATGCCCATATACTTTCTTTTAATGAGATCATCACTTCTTTAAAAGAGGCTCTTTTACTTACTGTGTCAGAGTCATACCCTCTTCTTTTAGCAATAACATATGCGGTAATCATTAAAAAGAGCATCATTAGAATACCTGGGACAATTCCTGCTAGAAATAGCTTTCCTATTGAAACCCCTCCCACGAAACCATAAAGAATTAGACCAATACTTGGTGGAATCGTTGCTGTTATTAAAGAGCTTAAAGCAATCACCCCTACAGAGTAACCACCAGAGTAACCTCTTTTGATCATTTGTGGTCCTAGAATTCTACTTTGCATTGCGGCATCAGCGTTGGCAGAACCTGATATCCCACCCATTATTGTACTTAACACAATGGATACATGCGCCAGGCTCCCCATTAAATGGCCGGTAAGTGCGTTCGCAAATCTAATTAACCTTTTTGTAATACCAGATGAATTCATTAAGTTACCTGCAAGAATAAAAAAAGGTACTGCCAATAACGGAAATGATTGTGTTCCAGCAACCATTCTTTGTGCAGTTATTTCAACTGGTAGATTTGGATCAATTAGAAAATATGCTAAACTCGCAACACCGATTGCAAATGCTACTGGCATATTCAGAAAAA
Organism: Gracilibacillus sp. D59; assembly: GCF_052246695.1. Taxonomy (NCBI): domain Bacteria; kingdom Bacillati; phylum Bacillota; class Bacilli; order Caryophanales; family Bacillaceae; genus Gracilibacillus; species Gracilibacillus sp. D59. The sequence continues at coordinate 318,095 of NZ_JBQQCK010000004.1, forward strand.
GTAAAACAAAAAAGATAACAGCTACAAGTAACACGTTTTGACCCCTTTTCGTTTTTGAAATTTAGCCTTTTAGAGTGAGGAGCAATTCCTTTATCTTAAGTAAAATAGTTATGACCATTAGTAAACACCCAATAGGTGCAGCAACTGTTATTAAAGAATAACTTAAAGACAGATTACCAATTGATCTTGCTGAATTTTCAATACTAAGTAGAATACCGAAAATACCAACATAAACCAAAAAAACAATTATGGTGAACATAGTAAAAATTTGCACAATATTTCTTACTTTTTCTGGCATTCTTTTTGTGAAAAAGTCAACACCTATATGTTTATTATTACGTAACGCCCTGTTTGCCCCTAGAAATATAACCCATACAAATAAAAATTGTGCAAATTCTACTGACCATACGATGGGGTATCCAACCCATCGCATGACAGCAGCTATAAATACAAACACTACTACACCAAACATTAATATATTTGTAATAAAATTTTCTATTTTGACATAATAGCGAGCTATTTTATCCATCAATTTACATCACTCTCTTTACTCCTGGATGATTGTTTGGATCTCTTCACGTAATTCTTGATAGCCATCAAACTTATCGTAAACTGCTTCAGTACTTTTCTTAAATGGCTCAACGTCTACTTCATGAACTTCTACACCTTCATCTATCATTTTCTGCTCAAAATCTGCTAGCATATCTTCTGTATTATGAGACGCCTTTTCCCCTGCTTTTAAAGCTTCTTCAAGAATAATTTCTTGATATCCTTTTGGTAGGTCTTTCATCCATTGATCACTTGTTACAAGGCCAGTGATTAATTGAAAGTGTCTAGTTTTAGAAATATCACTAATAACTTCGTATAGTTTAGCTCCATAGGTAGCTGGGTGCTGTGCTTCTGCACCGTCTATAACCCCTTGTTGGATAGCCGGATAAACTTCTGACCATGCCATTCCAGCAGGAGTTGCTCCCATTGACTTCATCGTTTCCAACCAGATAGGAGCATCTGGAGTTCTAAGCTTAACACCCTTAAGGTCTTCCGGTGTCATTACAGGTTTATTCGCTAAAATATGACGCTCTCCTTGATACCAATTAAATGATAATATTTTTAAGTTATGCTCTTCTGCCAATTTATCAGACCACTCTTTAAATAAGTCTGATTTTGCAACTTTATTTGCCTCATCAAAGTTGTTCACAATATAAGGAGCTGCTAGAATTCCTATTTCGGGTACCATATCTGCCAAGCGCCCAGAATCTACGAGTACAGCAACATTTGTACCTACCTTTGCTTGTTCGAGAAGGTCGTTATCTTCACCTAAGGAACCGCTTCCAAAAATCTCGAACTCTACTTTTCCATCTGTTCTTTCACTAACTTGTTCCTTAAAGTCAACTAACCCTTGATAAATAGGATCTGAATCGGTAAGAGCAGTTCCAATTTTCAGTTTGTATACTTTATCATCATTTCCATTAGACTCTCCTTCTCCACCTGTTGACTCTTGACTACAAGCACTTACGACCAACATAGAAACAACACACAAAATAATTAAAATGAAACTTTGTTTCTTTCTCAATTTAACCCCACCCCTTAATTTTTTATATAAATGTAGAAAAACTACATTTACAACAATAATGTGTTTCAATCAATTTAAAATCAGTTTGACTCTTGAATTAATTAGTCTATCTTTACCAAATGACATATTTAGATGTTCATCGGTTACTCAACCATAGGTATTCATACTGTTTGTTTAACTTCAATAACTTACAAATGTTAAAAAATAAAACCAAATGTGAATAGAAAATAAGGTATCATCCTTGTTTTTAAATGCGCACTAACTGCTTTATATTGTGCATACTTTCTAAATTCGCTTGTCATGATGAAATAGAATTTGTGTAGTTTCTGTTGGATAAAACACTGTTGTTAGTGATTGAAGTGTATTTCTAGTTGGATAAGATAATCTTTGGAGAATCTTTACAGCCGCTTGTTTTCTTGATGTAATCCTATATATTTTAATTTATAATAATTATTGAAACGTACATCTACATAATAAAGCGCTTTCATCACATTCATGAACATATACTATTAGCTATAATCACTCTTAATTATCGCTTTCAGATATTCTAATTTATTATGATCAGTAGCAAAGCTGTACAGAGGTGTTTAAATCTCAATCTGAGTAATGAAGTATTTTGTGTAATTTTGTTCTACACGACACTGTTGTTGGTGGCTGAAGTTTATTCAAGTTGGAGAAGATACCTTGGAGTAATTTCACAGGCAACCCTTTCGGCCGCTCATTCTTGCTGTATTCATTAAATTCTTACTTTTAGTAGTCTAGAAACAATCTAGACTACATTTTTATCAAGTTCAAAAACCATTAAAATAGTGACTGTAATCATTTTTAAGTTTTTCTTGCTCAAATGCTAATTTTTTCAGATGTTTTTCCATTATCTGTTCAGCAAAGTCAGGCTGCTTGTTCTTAATAGCTTCTATAATTTGTGAATGTTGAAATAGATTTGACGCCCAATTGTGATGAGCAGCCAAGCTTAACATCCTTACTCGATTTAAGTGTGCATTCATGGTTTGAATAATGTTCCAGATTTTCTCTTTTCCACTACCTAATGTAATAATGTGATGGAATTCTTCATCTAATTCAAAAAGTTTTGTGTGATTTTGTTCTGCGAAACACTGTTGCTGTTGACTAAAGTTGAGTTCTAGTTGGAGAAGATATTCTTCGGGGAAATTTTCGCAGGCAACCCTTACGGCCGCTCGTTCTAGATGTTCTCTAATAAATCTTGATTGTTCAACTTGGTTCAAATCTATTAGAGAAATAAAAGTACCTCTTTGAGGGTACACCTCAAGAAGTTCTTCCTGTGATAATCTTGCAAAGGCTTCTCTTACAGGAGTTCTACTTACATTTAGCATTCCAGATATTTCTTTCTCTGAGATATTTTTTCCAGGTTCCAATTCTAGAGAAATTATACTCTTTCTTAAAAACTCATAAATACGATCTCTTGTAGAGTAGTTTACATTCTTTTTTAGATCGATATTTAACATTCAATTCAGCTCCTCAAGCTTGCATACTAGTATGTTATCATATAACCATACTAGTATGCAATTATTTTTTAAAAATTCTTATTTTTCCAACAACACTAGCCAAATATATATCAATATTGAGTCTAACCTGAATTAGTAAGATACAATTAAGAATTGAAATTATGATTAATGCTGTGGTTCTACTTGGGATTATTGTCCAATTAATTAATAGTCTAAATAAATTCAGTCTTGCATAGATTTCTTATTCTTGATTTAATAAAATGGTATCAATCCAAGATGTCTGCTAGCCTCTGTGTTGATCAGGTGACACACTCATAAACTTTTTGTTTATGATGAGGAGGAGGTTTTAGTCATACATCTAAGCGTTAGACGTTCTTCTTATTCTTACTATTTGATGAATTTCATTACAACATTAAATATATAACTTCATTACTTAGAAGCCTGAGATATTTCCTTATTTTGGAAGTTCACTTTTTTTGATACCGGCGTAGCCACTGGATCATATATACTTGAACTAATAGCAACTCTCTTCGGATATCAACCATTCTACGTGATTACAGGAGTTTTATTGATTGCGGTACTATTCATTTATAGAATTGTTATAAAAAAACGAAAAGAATCAGAGTTAAAGAAATATGAGACTGTAGAAGTTGGATAGATATTGGGCGTTCCTCCTATCTAACCTCTTTTTATTTAAAGAAAGATAAAGATATATTTTTCCTTGACCACGGTATTTCTAAACTTTTCCCACAACATCTTTTAGAATTCATCCTTATAATTTGGGTATTATTAAGAGTCTACTTCGCTTGAGATAAAAAGAACTTAGTCTAATAAAAAAATGCTATATTTGAGTGATTTTTTGAGGGATTTAGACTGCTCAACACGGAAGTGCCTGCGAGAGCGGATAGTGAAATGAAAAGAACAGAAAAGCTATTGAGTTGATTCACCCGGATTCTATATCAAAAAGGACGAAGATGGGGATTTAATGAATTGGTTGAATTCAACGTGTGAATAGATAGGTTGATGGATTATTAAGAGGAGTGATTTTTAATTAGACACACGCAACACCTATTCAGTTTGGCTATACTCCCCATTATCCCTGACTCCACATATGGTGCTTATAGAGAGCTCTCCATAAGCGCCATAGTTATAATAACGGCGCTCCTCTTGATGTTATACAGAGTTTACTTGAGCATGAATAGAGTGAAACTACTCTTATCTATGCTCAGTTGAGTGGGAAACTGCGAAAAGAATTTTATAGAAAATACTTTTAGTTTGATATAGGTTTTAAAACTATTATATAAGATACCTTATACATCTTTTATATAGGGTACCTGTCAAACCAATTCTTTAACAAAACCTGTAATCCGTTGTTGCGCAGTATATTTGTACTACGCAGCAAAATGAATCTGTTACTTTTATCCGTAAGGGTTGCGTAACCACCATTATTTTTCTGTATATACTTAGTGTCGTTGTTACAAACATGAGTCTCCAATATAAAAAAGTTGATGATAATTAATTCATGATTCAAAAAATCATACCCATTTTAAACCTTACCACATACCATAAAATAAGGTTTCTACAATGGGAGGCAGTATTTATGTATAGACAACGAGCGAGAATACCAGGAAACTGTCCACAGGGGTTTTTGGGTCGGTATACCGTAATTCCAGGTGACACGTTTTATACCATTGCGCAGATGTTTAGAGTAAGAATAGAAGCACTTGCAGTCAACAATCCCCATATTCCAAATCCTAATGTATTATTCCCCGGTGACATTCTCTGTGTTCCGGGTTTAATCCCTTACCCGTGCTGTACGTCTTTACAGCCCAGAAGGAGGGCGCCATTCGGTACAGGCGGCGTAGCTTATGTGAATTTTGGTCCAAGGGGAGGTCAGGCTGTAAGCATTATGGCAACCTTACCGCAACCTCAAGTTTTCGGTGATTTTGACAAGTATACAGGTGAAATTATTATTCTCGGGACTGGAAGCTTTAGAAACCAGTTATTTGCTACCCCCGAAGACCCACCTACTTGGTCATCTCGAATAGAACTTCCTACCGCTGCAACCGTTACGCCAAACTCGCGTGTGTTAGTACGCCCTATTAATTCGTTGGCCGGCACTTCAGGTGCTCCTGTCTTAGAAGGTATAATTCTTCTTGGAAGTTGTCAATAAAATCAATAGAAACAAAAGGAGCTGTCCTTCGTCATGTGTGACTGAGAGGCAGCTCCTTGCATTTGTTTTCAAAATGCACCAGGTCTACGAAAAAACTGGTCCGCCAGCTTTAGGATTAAACTCACAGAGAGAATTGAAATAAGTACAGAAGCACTAACGTATCGCTAATACGCTCATTTTCATAAGATATAAATTTCTTGATCTCTGCCCCAGTAAGAATATTACTTTCTTTTCACATAAAATCCCAAGCCTTCCGGTGAGGGGACATAAAATCTTCTAAATCCGTTAAACGCAACACACTCGACGTGGTTTGAGTGGTGATCGCAGACATAAGGATGTAGTAGTGTTTACCTTGTACAGAATCAATCCCCGCCCTTCCACTATAGCATCCCTTTCTGTCATATCTAAAAATATAAATTAGAGTCTTAAAATCACAAGAAATTATAAGTAAAGGAGATGTTGTAAACATTAACATCTCTTTTTTACTAACCTGCGACATTAAACCCATTGTTTCAAAAAGTCCCCTAATGATGAAGTTCTTTGCTGCACAGTATAGGTCTACTGTGCAGAATTGTTGTACTGCACAATATTAAAGTCACCCAAAATATTCTCGCTATTGTAAAAAAAATTAATTTCTTTTTCTAGTACAATTAAGATGCTTCCAAAATAAAGCATAAGCTTGTCAAAACGGGAATGTTATGGACTAAGACACACTTTGAATTAACCCAAAAGCTCCATATTCTAGATAAGGTTTAAGGGGTTAGGGCTTCTTTTACTGCTTTTTCTCATGCATTTCCGCTTCCTTTTCTCACTCTTTTTCACCCTTTAAAACCTGTTAGTTCTTGCTTTATCCTGCTTTTCTTCACTCTTTAACTCCTGCTTTACTCGCTCTTTTCCCCCTTCTTTTTCAGGCATAAAAAAGACCGAAGGTATGATGAAATTCTTCGGCAAAACCTTCGGTTTGGGAAATATTTTATTCTTTAAGGAACGCTATTTTTATTTAAGCGTCGATATTTGTTGATTGGGACAGTTAAGTAATATATTTTTTAAAAGTATTATTACTTAAAAATAAACATAAAAAGCATCGGCCCTTCGGCCGATGCTTGAATACGTTGTGACTTACCATCTTTTTTGTCATTTTCCATTTATCTTTGTAAAACTTCCCATCTTTCTTTGCAACTTCCCGTCTTTCTTTGTTCTTAACAACCCATCAAAAGGCATATTCTGTATGGTTTACTCAACCGTCACAGATTTCGCTAAGTTTCTTGGCTTATCAACATCACAATCACGGTGAAGTGCTGCATAGTAGGCTAGCAGTTGCATCGGAACAACACTTACTAATGGTGTTAATAGTTCATGAACTTGTGGTAAGACGAATTGGTCACTATCATTTTCTAGACCTTTCATACTTACAACACATGTGTTAGCTCCACGAGCTGCTACTTCCTGTACGTTACCGCGAATTGATAGGTTCACATTTTCTTGAGTTGAGATAGCTATAACCGGTGTTCCATCTTCTATTAGAGCAATCGTACCATGCTTTAACTCTCCACCAGCGAAGCCTTCCGCTTGAATATAAGAAATTTCTTTTAATTTCAATGCCGCTTCCTGAACAACGAAATAGTCCACGCCACGACCAATAAAGAAGGCATTTCTTGTTGTTTCAAACATGGCTTTTGCAATACGCTCAAATTCTTCTTTTTGATCTGTTAAAGTTTCCATCGCACTTGATACAATACCTAATTCCTGAAGTGGATCAAACGATAAATCAATACCTTTTGCTCTGGCACTATCTACTGCTAAAATCGCTAATACAGCAATTTGGGCTGTATATGCTTTTGTTGATGCTACTGCAATTTCTGGACCTGCATGTAAATGCAAAGTATAGTCTGCTTCACGAGAAAGGGTTGAACCAGGCACATTAGTAATCGTTAATGCCGGGTGCCCTAAAGCTTTTGTTTGTACTAATACCGAACGGCTATCAGCTGTTTCCCCGCTTTGTGAAATGAAAATAAATAATGGATTTTCAGATAACATAGGCATATTATAAGAGAACTCACTTGCAATATGCACTTCAACAGGGATATTAGCCAACTTCTCAATAAATTGTTTACCGACTAATCCAGCATGATAACTTGTTCCCGCTGCAATAATATAGATACGATCCGCTTTCTTCATCGCTTTACGGATATCTTTATCTAATTTTATTGTATCGTTTTTATCTTGATACTCTTGAATGATTTTACGGATAACAAATGGCTGTTCATCAATTTCTTTTAACATAAAGTGTGGATAGGTTCCTTTTTCTGTATCAGAAGCATCGATTTCAGCTACATAAGCTTCACGCTCTACAACTGTTCCATCTAACTTCTGGATTTCCACACGGTCACGTTGAACTAATACTACCTCTTTGTCTTCAATTTCTACATAACGATTCGTTTCTTTTAATGTTGCCATCGCATCACTTGCTACGACATTAAAACCATTACCTAAACCGATCAGTAACGGACTTTTATTTTTGGCAACATAAATAAGATCAGGATTTTGATTGTCAATTAAAGCAAGGGCATAAGATCCTTTAAGAACAGATAAAGCTTTACGGAAGCCACTTAATACATCATTCGTCTCCTTAGCGAGTTGTTCAATTAACTGCACGACGATCTCTGTATCTGTTTCACTTTTTAATGTAACGCCTACTAAATATTCATCTCGAATCTCATTGTAATTCTCGATTACACCGTTATGAACTAATGTAAAACGGCCTGATCCACTTTGGTGAGGGTGTGCATTGTCTTCACTTGGCTCACCGTGTGTTGCCCAACGAGTGTGTCCGATCCCCATTGTCGCCGTCACATCTTGATCTACCTTGTCACGTAACGCTGCAATTCTCCCTTTTACTTTTGTCACATTTACGCCGTTATCATTTAATAAAGCAATACCTGCAGAATCATATCCGCGATACTCCAATTTCTCTAATCCTGTTAATAAAATTTCCTTTGAATCATTTGCTCCAATAAATCCTACAATACCGCACATAGCGTTGTTTCCTCCTTATAATAAGGGGCAAACAAACGACCATTGAATTGATTGTTACAAGGGGCGTCTATCTGCCCCTTTCTCGTGTTTGTTTCGTTCATCTTGTTTTTATTCTTGTACAAAAAGTTGCCTTCTTGTTTTCGAATAAAAACATATCGGTTGAGATGTACAACCGGGAGGTATCCGCCGATCACCCTCGATAATCCTCCACCTCGTCAGCTATGAATTATTTCGTTCATCATAGCCCTGGCGCTTTAAAGATATATTTCCTACTATGCTCCTTTCTATTCTTGAGTCAGTCGTTATCAAAAACGACTCTTTTATTTTACTTGAAAAGATCTTTTAAAGCAATAATTATTGTTAAAAGATCTACTACATTTCTATGCGCTGTTTATAATATTAGTGATAAAAAATGAAGTTATGGGGGTTCCCCATAACTTCACTAATTATTCTTGATCTTCCATTCCCATTACTTTCTGGATTACTTCTACAACTTCATCTACATAATTGTTACAGTCTTCTAATGTTGGTGCTTCCACCATAACCCTTACTAATGGTTCTGTTCCGGATGGACGTACTAAAACACGACCCTGATCACCCATATCTGCTTCAACTTTATCAATGGCGTCCAGTACGGTTTGATTTGTCATCACTTCATTTTTCTTGACTACACGAACATTCTTAAGTACTTGCGGGAATTTCTCCATTTCGCCTGCTAATTCTGATAACGGCTTATCTGTCTCTCTCATTACATTTACGAGTTGTAATGCAGATAACATCCCATCACCGGTAGTCGTATAATCTAAGAAAATGATGTGACCAGATTGTTCTCCACCAAGGTTATAACCACCCTTGCGCATTTCCTCCATTACGTAACGGTCCCCAACGGCTGTTTTATTGCTTTTCATTCCGTTTGCTTCTAACGCTTTGTAAAAACCAATATTACTCATTACCGTAGACACAACCGTGGCATGACGCAAGATCCCTTGTTGATTTAAATAGTTTCCGATAATAAACATAATTTGATCGCCATCTACAATATTTCCTTTTTCGTCGACAGCAATTAATCGGTCTCCATCACCATCAAAGGCTAGACCTATATCAGCACCTTTTTCTACCACTAGCGCTTGTAGTTTCTCTGGATGAGTAGATCCGACACCATCATTAATATTTAATCCATTAGGTGATGAACCAATTGTTGAAATGTCTGCCTCTAAATCTGCAAAAAGGTGTGATGCAAGCCCTGATGTTGCTCCATGTGAACAATCTAATGCAATATGTAGGCCATCGAATTCATTATCAATCGTTTCTTTTAAATATTGGATATATTTCTGTCCACCCTCTAGGTAATCATTTACCTGACCAACATCTGCTCCAACTGGTCGTGGTAGATCATCTGTTTCCATATCCAATAAAGCCTCAATTTCTGCTTCTTGTTCATCCGATAACTTGAAACCATCAGATCCAAAGAATTTAATCCCATTATCTTCAACTGGATTGTGAGAAGCAGAGATCATTACACCTGCTTGGGCATTCATTACTTTTGCTAAATAAGCGACACCTGGGGTTGAAATAACACCTAGTCGCATTACTTCAGCTCCAATCGAAAGAAGGCCAGCAACTAATGCTCCTTCCAACATATTCCCTGAAATTCGTGTATCACGACCTATTAATACCTTAGGTTTGTTAGCTTCTTTGGTTAATACATATCCACCATATCGTCCAAGTTTGAATGCTAATTCAGGTGTTAGATCTTTATTGGCTACACCACGAACGCCATCCGTTCCAAAATATTTTCCCATTTTCAAAATCTCTCCTTTATCCAAATCATTCCGGTTATTATGTATTATTCTTCTTGTTCGATGTTTACTGTCACTTGCTCATATTCCAATTCAAATGCTACTCCTTCTGGTAGACCTTCAGGAGTGATGAGTTCTACTGGAAGCTGATGCTCACCAGGAGCACGATCTCCAATATCAATTGTTAATTGGAGATCAGCTTCTGCTACTTTTTCTAAATCAGACGGAAAGCCTCTCATGGTGATATTCATACTATTTGTATCTGGCTCGATAAATGTAACAGACTGCTCGTCTACTTCATTGCCATAATCAATTGTGACATCTTCAATTGTTTCTTCTTCAATTGTTTCTACATTTACATTAACTTTGACTGTCTCACTATTTACTTTTCGAACATCTTTAGGTATTTCTAAGGGCACATCTATCGTGCCGCTTTCAGTGATTTGACTTAAATCAATAGGTTCTGTAGCAATTTCTTCTAATTGATCTAAATAACTTTCATCAGCAAATACTTGCACTTCTTTTGTTTCTAATTCCATCGAAGTGACACGAACATCCTCTGGTGCTTCATTCTCCGTTTTGATGGATATCGGGACAGTCTTATTAGGATTTTTCATTTCTACAGACACATCAACTGTTGGTGGATCGATTCTTACATTTAACTCATTTCCTTGACTATCGTACACCTTTACAGGAACATTTTCGAGTGTCTGTGATTCACTGAAACCACTGACATCTACAAAGCCTTTTACTATCTCGATTTTATCTACAATGCTTTTTGAACTAGTAACCACTACTTGTTCAGGATCAGCATAGACATTAGCAACTTCATATCCTTCTTCGACTTTGTCTCTATTCACCGTATCTATCGTAACATTAAATTCCTGACTCGCTCTTTCCTCAATCGTTACTTCCACTTCTTGTGGTTCAATGTAAACATTGAGTCTGTCTGCAATACCCGAGTATTCAAGAGGTACCGTATGTGTACCAGTGCCTAAATCTTCAAGAGATACATATACATCAAAATTGCGCTGTAATACAGTTGAGGTTACCGAACTAACCGATCCTTGCAAGGTAACTGAAACGGTTTCCGGTACTCCACTCACAACATATTTGTCTTGATCAATTTGTGTTTGAACAGGTACATCATCCATCGTCTGTGTTTCGTTATTAGTACCAAATGACAATTCAAATCCATCGTCATTATCATACACATTCTCATCAAATGCAACGACAACAAAAAGCAAGACGGAAAGTATCAAAGCAACCACTCTTATAACCCACGGTTTTTCCAACCACTTATTCATTTTTTTTACCCCTCCAATTCCATGCCTTCGTCGTTGAGGTTTTAAATTTCTTCACTAATTCGGTTTCTAAGATTTCTGCTAATTGTTCCGTCGTTAAATTGCGGTGCAACTCACCATTTTTGGTACACGATATATTACCAGTTTCCTCTGATACAATTATCGTAATGGCATCTGTTACCTCACTAATACCTAGTGCTGCTCTGTGACGTGTTCCCAATTCTTTCGATATAAAAGGACTTTCGGACAATGGTAAATAACATGCCGCCGCCACGATTTCATCTCGACTGATGATAACAGCTCCATCATGCAAAGGCGTATTTGGAATAAATATATTCGTTAACAATTGATTGGTTAAATTCCCATTAATCGGAATACCAGTTGATACATAATCACCCATTGCTGTATCGCGTTCAATCGTAATCAAAGCTCCGATTCTTCTTTTGGCCATGTATTTACAAGAAGCTATAATTGCTTCAATTGATTGGTTAAGTTCTTCCTCCTCGGAAGTCGTATTTCGAGAAAAAAAGCTTCCTCTTCCTAACTGTTCTAGTGCTCTTCTTAATTCCGGTTGGAATAAAATAATGATCCCTAAAGGTCCCCACATAATGACTTGCCAAATAATCATACGTACAGTGCTTAAATCGAATAACACACTAGCAAGATATATAATAATGACAACAAAGATACCTTTCAATAATTGGATCGCTTTTGTACCACGAATCAACATTAGTAATTTATATAAAACATACCAAACGATGGCAATATCTACGATGATTTTGACAATATCTAGTACGTTAAAGTCACCATTAAGCATGCAAACACAACCTTATGTCCATCTGAATCCTCTTCCTTATCTCATTTTGTAATTATGTTTTATTATAACATATGTTTCATATAACCCTTAATTAAATGATGTATTTTCTATATGCATGCATTTAACGAAATAAAAAACAGTCAAAAACCGTCCAATCCTTATTCGCATTAGATATTAAACTACGAACTTGTGGAAATTTTCATAGGGCGACTTTCTTCCATTCTTATTAATGATGAGTGCTTGATCTTAGCTACGGAAAAATACTCCCTTTCCAAGGGAACTTTATAGGATACTCTTCAAAAGCTTGCTTGAACAGATGTTGACTTATGCCCTTTGGGTAAAAGCGCAGTATTTTGCCTAAGCGATGACATAACACTCTCTACAGAAAGAACGGAAGAAATACGCAGAGAAAACCTCTTAAAAATGTAATGATTGGACCGAAGAGGAATCATAACTAGTATGCTCAGAGCTAGACACCATAGTAAATACTGTTTTTACCTAAAAACAGTGACTCTTAAAATAAGAATCACTGTCCTTGTTGTTAATTTAAACTAAAAACACTTTCTACTAGGCCTTTTAGTTTATACCACATCCAATTAAATACTTGATCTACCTCTTTAATATCTCCTGCTATTTTACCAGCAGAAGCTGATAAATTATCTCCGTTAATTAGGATTACATCACCTTGGACTTCTCCCTCAACTTTCACATTTGCATTTTTTACCTCAAGATCATCTTCAATAACAACATCTTCCGGGACGATAACAGTGTCATTTTCTACTACTAAATTTTGACCCTTAGGATAGCTTAATTGCTGTTGTTCTTGATTCCATGCAGATAAAATACCACTGAACATAAAGATAAAGAAGATAGCAGCTGCTGTTATCATTGGATGTAACTTCATCCATCTTTTCACCGTCGTACGCTTCTTCTCTTTAGGCAAACCAGCCATTACATTACTTGTGAAGTCCTTTGAAGGTTTTAGTTCTATATTTGCTGTCACTAATGCTACCGTTCTTTTTAATTCTTGAAAATGTTTTTGACAAGCTTCACATGATTGTAAATGGGAGCGCAACAGCTGTTCATCGTTTTTCGTTATATCACCATCTAAATACTGATGCATTAATTCTACAATTTCTTTATTACATTTCATTTCTCTCACACCCCTTAAACATGGCGAAGCCTTTTTCTAAGAGCTTCTCTTCCTCTGTGGATTCTCGTTTTGACAGTCCCCACTGGTATTTCTAATATTTCGCTTATTTCCTTAAGAGATAGCTCATCTAAAAATCGTAAAGCAATGATACTCCGATATTTTGCAGGGAGTTGCATTATTTCATTTTGAATATAACTTTGCATTTCTAAACTTTCTACTTCTTCTTCTGGAAGAGCTTGTTCAGCGGGTAATTGTGCGTGTAAATTTAGCCCTTCTGTTCCTTTTATTTCAGCATCAAGATAATAATCTGGCTTTTTCTTACGTATTCTATCTATTGTTAAGTTCGTTGCAATTCGATAAAGCCAAGTAGAGAATTTCCGATTTTCATCAAATGATTGGATATTAAGATATGCTCGAATAAAAGCTTCTTGTGCTATATCTTCAGCCTCTTGTTTATTTCCAATCATACGATAAGAGATGGCAAAGACTTTGTTTTGATAATAGGCAACAATGTCTTCGAATGCTGATTGGTCTCCCTTTTTAACTAATTTTATATTTTGTTTTATTTTTTCCTCAATCATCTAATTACCTCCGCTACATTTGCGGTTACTTTAATTACGAGTTAACCCAAAGAAAAGTTTCATTTATTTTAATTTTTTTCATAATTTTTCGTTTTCCTAACAAATGATATTATATCAAGAAAATACATATTTTTGTTGGTAAATGACAATTTTTCTCATAAAATGTAGTTTGACTACCATAAATCTAGGACTTTTAGAGATGAGGATTATCATTTATATAATAAAACATATATAACAGGACCTTTATCACGCTTCTACCAGATACTTACTTGCCTCAACTGTAAAATGTATGAAAATGATTATATATAAATGCGAAGACATTAAAAAAAGCCGTTTCCATCATTTTCGGAAAACCGCTTCGTAATAACTATATACTTTTAAGATGGTGGAGCCTAGCGGGATCGAACCGCTGACCTCCTGCGTGCAAAGCAGGCGCTCTCCCAGCTGAGCTAAGGCCCCGTAAAACTGGTGAGCCATGGAGGATTCGAACCTCCGACCCTCTGATTAAAAGTCAGATGCTCTACCAACTGAGCTAATGGCTCTAATAAGTTCGTAATTATTTTTTTGCACATAAAAAATGGCTGGGCTAGCTGGATTCGAACCAGCGCATGACGGTACCAAAAACCGTTGCCTTACCGCTTGGCTATAGCCCAACAAAATGAAATGAAGTGTACAAAAAATAGTATATACACTTTAAAAATTATTATACAATGGTGGAGGGAGTAGGACTCGAACCTACGAACCCGATGGGAGCGGATTTACAGTCCGCCGCGTTTGGCCAACTTCGCTATCCCTCCATGCATAAATATTATGAAATTACCTGGTGCCGGCCAGAGGACTTGAACCCCCAACCTACTGATTACAAGTCAGTTGCTCTACCAATTGAGCTAGACCGGCTCAAAATGGTGGAGGATGCAGGGCTCGAACCTGCGACCCCTTGCTTGTAAGGCAAGTGCTCTCCCAGCTGAGCTAATCCTCCAAATGGTGACCCGTACGGGATTCGAACCCGTGTTACCGCCGTGAAAGGGCGGTGTCTTAACCACTTGACCAACGGGCCAATACTTTAATTCTCACAAAAATAGCAGAGCTTCCAGCCGGACTTGAACCGGCGACCCCTTCCTTACCATGGAAGTGCTCTACCGACTGAGCTATGGAAGCAAATGGCTCCACAGGTAGGATTCGAACCTACGACCGATCGGTTAACAGCCGATTGCTCTACCACTGAGCTACTGTGGAATGTTTTGCAACTGATGCTTCTCAAAGCTGTTTTAATTCAGCCTGGCAACGTCCTACTCTTGCAGGGGCGCGAGCCCCAACTACCATGGGCGCTGGAGAGCTTAACTACTGTGTTCGGCATGGGAACAGGTGTGACCTCTCCGCTATCGCCACCAGACTTTGTATGTTATGAAAGGGATATACCCTAAAAACTAGATAAGAGTGATAGTACAAGATCAAACAAATGATATAGTTAAGTCCTCGATCGATTAGTATTCGTCAGCTACACATGTCACCATGCTTCCACCTCGAACCTATCTACCTCATCGTCTCTGAGGGATCTTACTCTATCGAATAGATGGGAAGTCTCATCT
>NZ_JBQQCK010000005.1:0-300589 GCF_052246695.1 Gracilibacillus sp. D59
CCTTGAGCTTCCTTCCGATTCCACGTCACCGTGGACACCGTTGCTTTTGGCTATGTGCTTACCGCTACTAGGTCGCACTCAGGACTTTCACCCGTTAGAGTTCGCCCATGCCGGGCGAACAAAAAAAGATAGCCCAAAATTGGGCTATCTTTTCCTGTTAATTCTATTAAGCTAGTTTATTACGAAGTACCATTTGAAGGATACCACCGTGACGATAGTAATCCACTTCTACTTCACTTTCAAAGCGAGCAACTACTTCAAATTCTGTCACTTTACCATCTTCATCAGTAGCTTTTACAGGTACAATATCACGTGGTTTAACAGATTCATCCACTTGTACTTCAAACGTTTCTTTGCCAGTTAAACCTAACGAATCTGCACTATCTCCATCTTTAAATTGAAGTGGAAGTACACCCATCATTACTAGGTTAGAACGGTGAATACGTTCAAAGCTTTGTGCAATAACTGTTTTAATACCTAATAAGTTAGTACCTTTTGCAGCCCAGTCACGAGAACTCCCCATTCCATAATCGTTACCAGCAAGAACAACAAGCCCTGTACCTTCTTGTTGATATTTCATTGCTGCATCATAGATTGGCATTACATCACCTGTTGGCCAGTAAGTAGTGTAACCACCTTCTGTACCAGGTGCTAATTGGTTTTTAATACGGATATTGGCAAATGTTCCACGCATCATTATTTCATGGTTACCACGACGAGAACCATAAGAGTTAAAGTTACGTGGTGATACATCTTTAGATTGCAGATATTTACCTGCTGGCATATCTTTAGCAATCGCACCTGCTGGTGAAATGTGGTCAGTTGTTACTGAATCACCGAATTTACCAATTGCACGCATTCCGGATAGTGGTTCTACTTTACCTGGTTCTTTTGCTAATCCTTCGAAGAAAGGAGGATTTTGAATGTAAGTAGAATCATCATTCCAAGAATATAATGGTTCATCAGTAGTTTCGATCGCATTCCATTTTTCATTTGATTTAAATACATTCGCATACTCTTTACGGAAGATTTCTGGAGTAACAACTTTTGCTACCTCATCGCGAACTTCTTCCGCAGTTGGCCAAATATCATTAAAGAAGACATCATTACCGTCTTTATCTTGACCGATCGGATCGTTTTGAAGGTCTACATCAACTGATCCAGCTAGTGCATATGCAACTACTAATGGTGGTGAAGCTAAATAGTTTGCTTTCACTAGTGGGTGTATACGACCTTCAAAGTTACGGTTACCTGATAACACAGAAGAAACAGTTAAATCGTTGTCCGCAATTGCTTTTTCGATCTCTTCGCGTAGTGGACCAGAGTTACCGATACAAGTTGTACAACCATAACCTACTAGGTTAAATCCTAGTTGATCTAGGTAATGCATTAAACCAGAATCTTCTAAGTATCCTGTAACAACTTTAGAACCTGGTGCTAGTGATGTCTTCACATATGAAGGTACTTCTAATCCTTTTTCAACTGCTTTTTTCGCAAGTAAACCTGCACCAAGCATTACATAAGGGTTTGAAGTATTGGTACAAGATGTGATCGCCGCAATCGCAACCGCACCTGTTTTCATAACTGATTGACGTCCGTTTGGATGCTTGATTTCTACTTCTTTATCAAATTCAGAAGCATCTAAACCAAAGCCTTGGTTTCCAGCAGGAGCTGTAATTGCTTCATTAAATGATTTTTTCATTTCAGATAAAGGTATTAAATCCTGTGGACGCTTAGGACCAGATAGGTTTGGTTCTAGTTCAGAAAGGTTAATTTCGACTAGATCAGTAAAGTCAGCATCTGGTTGATCAGGTGAATACCATAGGCTATTTTCTTTGCAATATTTTTCTACTAATGCAATTTGTTCTTCACTACGTCCTGTTAAACGAAGATAGTTTAATGCCTCCTCATCTACAGGGAAGAAACCACAAGTTGCACCGTATTCTGGTGCCATGTTTGAAATAGTTGCACGATCTGCTAGTGGCATATCTTGTAGACCAGGTCCAAAGAATTCCACAAACTTACCAACAACTTTTCTCTCACGTAACACTTGTGTTACTTTCAATGCTAAGTCAGTAGCAGTTGTTCCATTTGGGAAGCTACCAGTAAATTTAACACCGATTACTTCAGGCGCTGGGAAATATGAAGGTTGTCCAAGCATACCAGCTTCTGCTTCGATACCACCAACACCCCAACCTAATACACCTAAACCATTAATCATGGTTGTATGTGAGTCAGTCCCTACTAATGTATCAGGGAAAGCATCAATTTCTCCATTATCATTTTCTATACCGTGTACTACATTTGCAATATACTCCAGGTTTACCTGGTGAACGATACCAGTTGCTGGTGGAACGGCACGATAGTTATCAAAAGCTTTTTGTGCCCAATTTAAAAATTCATAACGCTCTGCATTACGTTCAAATTCTAATTCCATGTTTGCTTGCAATGCATTCTTTGTACCATATTCATCTACTTGTACAGAGTGGTCAATTACGAGATCAACCGGTACTTCCGGATTAATCTTATCAGGTGAACCACCCATATCTACCATTGCTTTTCGTAAAGAAGCAAGGTCAACTACTGCCGGAACACCGGTAAAGTCTTGTAAAATAACACGAGAAGGTTTGAATGGCACATCCTCGCCTTTCTCTTTTCCCCAGTTTGCTAGACTCTTAACATGTTCGTCTTTAATAACATGTCCATCGTGTTGACGGATTAGCGATTCAAGTAACACACGAATCGAAAAAGGTAAACGATTGATATTACCAATTCCGGCTTCTTCCAACGCTTTTAACTGGTAATAGTTATACTTTTTACCGTTCAGATCAAATTGTTTTTTTGCTTGAAATGGATTCTGATTAGTCATTTCGCCCAGTTACCCCCTTAAAAAATGTTAGACCGAATTCTGATCTCTCATATCTCTAAATACTATGTAACATAGTACGCACCATACTATTTTAAATGAAATCGGTTTATAAGTAAAATGATTCACAGCAAAAATTCGATTAAATCTATAAATATATAAGTTCAATTCCAATAATTATCGTCAATTTCCGTGTGAAGGAAGAAAAATACTAAAAGTACTTCCTTGACCATTCTCTGATTCAATCTCTAACCTACCACTATGGTTATCAATAATCTGGTTTGATATCATTAATCCTAATCCAGTTCCATTCTTTTTTGTTGTAAAAAAAGGTTCTTTCAGTTTATGAATGAGGTGCTTAGGGATACCTGGTCCTTGGTCTTTTATTGCAACCATACACTCATTTTCTTTATTTTTTACTAAAACATGAATCATGCCACCATCTGTCATTTCCTCGATTGCATTTTTTATTAAATTGATAAAAACTTGCTTGATTTGGGAACGATCACAGTACACCATACAGTCCTCATCATCTGCCTCTAATACTAAATCAATATCAAATAAATTAGCTTGCGTCTTAAGTAGTGTCAGTACATCATGTAACATTTTATTTATATTCTCATCATTTTTATCGTCTGTCATCGGCTTAGAAATAAACAACAACTCAGATGTTATGGTGTTTATTTTATCGATTTCATCCATCATGATTTTATAATATTCAGCTTTACTACTTATACCGCCTTGCAATAGTTGAACGAAACCTTTTAACGAAGTAAGAGGATTTCTAATTTCATGTGCAATACCCGCAGCTAATTGGCCTGCTATCGACATTTTTTCAGATCGTATTAACATTTCTTCTGCTTGCTTTTTATCAGAAATGTCTCTTGAAAGTGACAATATCTTTTTTTCCCCGTTCCAATTAATTACTTGCAGAACTGTTTCAAAAACTATAAATCTGCCAATTTGATTACGAATATGTATGTAAAATTTCTGCTCTTCCGAACTGTTTGGATCAAAATATTTTCTGACATACTTCTGATCATCACGCATGATATATCGAAACACTGATTTTCCTGTTAATTGAGCTTTGCTAAAGCCTAATACTCTTCTTACAGATTCCGATATATATTCAATCTTTCCAGAAAAATTATTAATACCAATAAGGTCAAACCCATAGGATTCCACTTTATTCAGGATGTCTTTAGGTAAATCCGAAAGCATGATATTTTTTTCTACTTCGTCATTTACGCTCGTATTATCTGGCTGATCGACATAATTAAGCAAGGCCTTACCCCCTAACTTTTTTTCATCAAAATTATTTTGTTAAAAAGTCTAATCATGCTATAATATCAACGATCTAGTAAATTATATGAGAAATATAAATATTCATGACTAAATTTACGATTCATAGTTATATTACTATATTTTGCATAAAAATAAAACGATAATAAATAAGAATGGCGGGTGTTACCCTTATGTCCTTTAACTTTATGATATTCATCGTAGCATGGACTTTTATTTTATTAGGTCTACTTGGGATCGGTGGATATTTCATGTTTCGTAAATTTTTGAAAAGTTTGCCAAAAGATGATGGAAAATCTGATTTGGATTGGGAAAAACATTATATAGAACAATCAAAACACCTATGGAAAAGTGATGAAAAAGCCTTTCTTGAAGAATTAGTATCACCAGTCCCAGAATTATTTCGGGATGTCGCCAGACAGAAGATTGCTGGAAAAATAGGTCAATTAGCTCTTGAGAAGCATGAAAAAGCAATTACACAAGAAACATTAATTCAAGGCTATATTATGGCAACACCTAAACGAGATCATAAATTTTTGCGAAAAAAACTAAAAGAAAAATCCATCGATATGAATCAATATGAACATTTCTTTCAATACTCACCTGAAGATTACAACAATAAAAAATACGCAGCAAGAACACGCCGAAATTTACGTTAAACGTGTCTTGCTGCGTTTTTTTAGCATGGTGAAAAATAGCCCGTAACCCCCACTCTAAATTCCTGAAAAACTGTCAGTAGAGGTATCGACGTTAGAATCATGTGGTATACAGAAACGATCACTTTTGGAAGTCTTACTTTATCGGTCACTGGAAATAGTTAAAACAATTGTCATTGTTACACCAATAACCGTTAAATAAACACCTAAATCAAATAATAGTGCCGTTGCCAGCTCCACCTCTCCAAAGACAGGAATGTGAAAATAATCAAATGTTTGGCTAAGGAAGGGCTGACCAAACAGGAAGGAGCCAACACTAGTAGCAATAGCAATAATCAAGCCAAGCGCGATCAGAGTACGATAATTAAATGGCAATACTTTATTAACAGCTTTCTCACCATAAGCCATATACATCAGAACAATTGCTGCCGCCGTCATTAAACCCCCTATGAAACCTCCGCCCGGTTCATTGTGCCCTGCAAAAAATAAATTTACTGCAAACCCAAATAAAATAAAAGCGATTAAAACTGTCATCGTTTTTAAAATTAAGTCATTAGTTCTTACCATAGCTTTCCCCTCCGAATATAGTTAGTATATCTCTATCTGTTTGTTAAAATCCTTGAAAGTTAAAAAATCCTGATAGAAATGATGTGAGCTTTGTCATTAAATCGAAAAATAAGAAGAACCCCATAAAAATCATCACGTATCCACCGATTTTCACTAACTTTTGTGAGTTTCTCTTGATCCATTTCATTTTACCAATAGAAAAGGCAAGAATAAAGAAAGGTATGGCGAAACCTAATGAATAAGAAGTCATTAATATAATTCCCAGTTCAGTGTTTGTTGCAGCAAGAGAAATGACAGCCATAAGAATGGGACCTGTACACGGTGTCCATCCTAGTGAAAATGCCATACCAATAATAAGTGATCCAATGAAACCCGCAGGCCTATTTTTAAAGTGTACTTTTTTCTCTTTCATTAAGAAATTAAAATTTAAGGCACCTACTATTATAAGTCCGAAAAAGATAATTAGGATCGCACCTATCTGTCTAATTAAATCGTCCCATCTCGTTAAAAATTCACCAATAAAACTCGTGGTGAAACCGAGAATAATAAATATACTAGAGAACCCTAACAGAAAAAATATTGTATGTAGAATACTTTTATAGTTAACCATTGCTTTTTCTTCTTTGATATCATTCACACTCATACCAGTGATGTATGAAAGGAATGCAGGGTACAGTGGTAAGACACACGGGGAGATAAATGATAAAAAACCTGCACCAAATGCGATAAAAATATTTACTTCATTCAACTTTGTCACTCCAGACTCCACGATATTTATAGATATACACTTCTATAAATATGATAAAACCCTTGCTGTTTGATAGCAAGGATTCTAATTCGACAATTATGTTACAATGCGTTTTTATTTGTTATCCATTTGATTGTTCATGGAGCGCATCATTTGTTTGATTTTCTTTTGTGATGGCTTCTGCCCCATTTGCATCATTAATGTTCTTAGCATTTGTTCATTAATTGGTGGGTTTTTCTTTAAATAGTTCATCATATATTTTCTCGCGATAAAAAAGCCTAGGGCAACCCCGGCTAAAAGAGCAACCACGATAAATATAATCCAAAGAATAGTGCTCATTCGATCGTTCCTCCTTAAACTTGTCTCTTATACAGTATAGTAAAAGTTATTTAATAATACAAGCACTTGTATATTAACTTATGTACGATAAAAAATGGGACGAGGAACCTGCCCTCTGTCCCATTTTAATGTATTAGAATAATTCGTTTACGTGTTTTACGACATTTTCTACAGTGAATCCGTATTCTTCAATAATCTTGTTTCCATTTGCGGATGCACCGAATTTGTCGATTGCAATAATTTTACCTTCAAGACCGACATAACGATCCCAACCTAATGAAGAAGCCATTTCAATCGCAACACGTTTTGTTACAGCACTTGGTAATACAGATTCTTTGTATGCTGCGTCTTGTTTTTCGAAACGATCCCATGATGGAATACTTACAACACTTACGTCTTTACCTTCTTCTTTTAATGCTTTTTGTGCTTTTACTGCAAGCTGCACTTCAGAACCAGTTGCAACAAGAATAGCATCTGGAGTTTCTTTAGCAGCAGGACTTACTACATAACCACCTTTTTTCACACCTTCATATGCTTTTTCAGCAGTTCCTTCTAAAGTAGGAAGTCCTTGACGAGTAAGCACTAATGCTGTTGGCTGTGAAGTAGATTCAATCGCTAAACGCCAAGCAGCTTGTACTTCATTACCGTCAGCTGGACGAATAACTGAAAGATTTGGCATTGCTCTAAACGCTGCTAATTGTTCTACTGGTTCATGTGTTGGGCCATCTTCACCTACAGCTATCGAATCATGTGTTAACACATAAGTTACAGGCAGATTTTGAATAGCAGATAGACGAACTGCCGGACGTAAGTAGTCACTGAATACAAAGAATGTACCACCGAATACTTTTAGTCCACCGTGTAATGCCATACCATTTAACGCAGCTGCCATTGCAAATTCACGCACGCCAAACCAAATATTTCGTTGGTCAGGTGTAGCAGCTGAGAAATCACCAGTATCTTTTAAATTAGTTTTATTAGAGCCTGCTAAGTCTGCGCTACCACCGAATAATGATGGTACAGTTTTAGCAATTGCATTTAATACTTCACCAGATGTAGCACGTGTAGCAGCTTCATCTTTACCTGCTTCATATACTGGTAAATCTTGATCCCAGCCTTCAGGTAGTTTATTATTAATTGCATTGTCTAATTCCTGACCTAGTTCAGGGTATGCTTCCTTATAAGAATCGAATAATTCCTTCCACTCTTGTTCTACTGCTTTACCTTTTTCAACGATTTTTGTTTCAAAATCTTGATATACTTCATCAGGTACATGGAAATCCTCATGCTCCCACTTATAGAACTCTTTTGTTAATTTAACTTCGTCTTCTCCAAGTGGCGCACCATGAGAAGCAGATGAAGCAGATTTGTTAGGTGAACCGTAACCAATTACAGTTTTTACTTCAATTAGAGTTGGTTGGTCTGTATTCGCTTTAGCATCTGCAATAGCTTTTGAAATTGATTCTGTATCCGTACCATCTTCAACACGGATTACTTGCCATCCATACGCTTTGAAACGATCTTCTATATTCTCAGAGAATGACTTGTTTAAGTCACCATCTAATGAAATATCATTAGAGTCATATAAAGCAATTAGTTTACCTAATTTTAAGTGACCAGCTAGAGAGGCAGATTCATGTGAGATACCTTCCATTAGATCTCCATCACTAACAATTGCAAATGTATTGTGGTCTACTACATTATAATTATCTTTATTATATTTTGCAGCTAAGTGTTTTTCAGCCATTGCCATACCAACACTCATCGCAATACCTTGGCCTAATGGACCAGTAGTAGCTTCCACCCCATCAGTATGGTGTACTTCCGGGTGACCTGGAGTTTTTGAATCCCATTGACGGAATCCTTTTAAGTCGTCAATTGTTACATCATAACCTGACAAGTGTAGTAGGCTGTAAAGTAACATAGATCCATGACCTGCAGATAATACAAAACGGTCACGATTAAACCATTTAGAGCTTTTTGGGTTATGATTCATGTGTTCTGTCCAAAGAGTATATGCCATTGGAGCCGCACCCATTGGCAATCCTGGATGACCAGAATTAGCTTTTTCAATCGCGTCTATTGACAATGTTCTAATTGCATTAATAGACATTTGTTCAATTTGCTTTGCCATTGTTAAATTTGTCCCCTTTCAAATTTGCAAAATATGTACGCACATTTATAATCCTATAACGAAATCACTTTAAAGACAAGTATATCAAGTCAAAAAGCGAGTAATTTCTTTAGAAATATCAGTTTTTGATATATTTTTTCAGATTTTGAAGAAAAAGTAGAAATCACTACTTTTTCTTCTCTTTTAAATGTTTTACTTTTTCCGGAGTGACATCATTCCCGTTAGGATCAACGACTGTCATCCCTTTCATATGATTTTTAAATGATTTTCTAACGTTTTTTAGATAGGCCTCACGCAAAGATTGTTGTTCTTGCTTTTCTTCATTCGTTAACCCTTCTTTTTTTGCTTTATTTGCTAGCTCATTAATACGAGCAATTTTTTCCTTTGATAACATAGAGATTTGACACCTCTTTTCTAATAACTGTTCATTTATCATAATTCTACAATGCAAAAAAGAGTATACACGAATAGTATACTCTATCTTCATTCTAATCTTGATTTTGTAAGTTTTCAAGTGATTGGTATTCTTGATACCGACGATGGACAGTTGCTTTAGATACGTCATAACCCATTCCTCTTAAAACGGATGCAATCTCTTTAAAAGTTAAGTTATTCTCTTTTAACCTGATTACTTCTTCTATCGGAAATTCTTTTCGTTCTCTACCTTTAGCAAGATGCTGATTTGAAAGGTTTTCAGCTGGATTGAAACCGTTGCTTACCGCCTTTTTCATTCCTCTTTTAATTTTAGCGTTATGTAATTTCCGTTGGTATTCTTCTACTATCGAGACAATTTGTAACACCATTGAATCGCCTTCTGATAGTTGTAATTCACCATTATGTGACAGCGTATATATGTTAACACGTAATCGATTCAATTGATGAAGTAATGCGATTTTCGTATTTCCTCTTCCAAGTCTTGTTTCATCTTGAACCAATAGTGTGTCTGCATTACCATTATGAAATTCCTCTAACATTTCAAAAATACCTTCTCGTTCAATTTCATACCCGCTTTGTTTTTCGGCTATTATTTTGATGATTTCAAAATTATATTTATTTGCAAACAATTGCAATTCTTCTTGCTGCCTTTTAATAGATGTTTCTTGTACTTCCTTATCTGTACTAACTCGACAATAAATGATCACTTTCTTCATAGATTTACTCCTTTATTCTATATGCTAGTTACGGCTGAAATATAAAAAAAGACAAGAGCTAGTATAAATGCAATTAAATAAAAGATGTCAACTTTAGATATATTTTTTAACATAAAAAATCCCTCCACAGAACTTTTGTTCGTATCTTTATTATACACGAACAGGTGTTCATGTCAATAGTTTTCTCGAACGAATGTTTGTAAAAATTACTTTGCTGTGCTATACTTTGATTAATAAATAATACGTGTAAGGAGATTTAAATATGACAAATCTATCAAAACGACAAGAGGAGATATTAGCATATATTAAAGAGCAAGTAGAGCTAAAAGGATATCCACCATCTGTTCGTGAGATTGGGGAAGCTGTTGGTTTAGCATCAAGTTCAACTGTACATGGTCATTTAGCGCGATTGGAGAAGAAAGGCTATATTAGACGCGATCCAACCAAGCCAAGAGCCATAGAGATACTTCCACAAGATGGAGAACTGGAAATTCCAAAAACGGAAGCTACATTTGCGCCAGTTATCGGGAAAGTAACAGCTGGTCTTCCTATCACCGCAGTTGAGAACATTGAAGAATATATACCGATTCCCCATAACGATATGCATGTAGCTGAACAGTTATTTGTACTTATCATTGAAGGAGACAGTATGATCGAAGCAGGGATATTAGATGGAGACAAAGTAATCGTCAAACAACAAAACACAGCAGAAAACGGTGATATTGTAGTTGCAATGACAGAAGACAGTGAAGCTACCGTGAAACGTTTCTTTAAAGAGAAGGATCATATACGCCTCCAGCCTGAAAATGCAACCATGGATCCGCTAATCTATAATAATGTTAGTATTCTAGGAAAAGTTGTTGGATTATATCGAAACATTTAAATAAGTTCTGGTTATATTTAAAAGTGCGTTCTTTAGCTAAGACGTACTTTTTTTGTTAACAATATTACTTTATATTATTTACCATAATATTATTATGTATGGAGTTTATTTCAAAAAAATAGGCTGTTGAAAATTTACTTTCTCAACAGCCTGAGCACCTACTTATTCGGTAGGTATTTTTAATTTGCTTATTAATTCTTTGTAATTTTCATTAAATGGGGTTTCTGGTTTTTCATTAAGTAAGTACAATTGTAATTCCGATAATATTACTTGCACTTCCATTTCTTTATTGTTTAATTCTCTTTTGTTGAATGTATCTAAGGATGTAAATTCTCTTATTTCTTCCATTATTTCAATTCCGTTTTCTTTATCATAAACATAATGACATCAGATTTATAAATGGTATTAATTTCATCTACCGTTTCAATTGCTTTATCTGCGAAATCTTCGTTCACTTCACCTTCTGAATACTCTTCGGGGGGTTAACTGTTCTGATCTTTGACGTCTACAGATGTTTTTAATTAATATCGATCTTGTGTGCTCTTTCCTGTGTCTTATAAAACTATTACTTTCGACACAAACTGTAAAAATCCTTCCAATAAATACAATTTGCATAAACTTAATAATTGGGCGCATGATGGGAACTAACGTTCTTGTTGATAGGGTGAAATTAATGAGGAATATTACTGATGAAGAATTTAAAATAGCATGCCGTTATTTATTTTTATCGATGGCTATTGAAGTTATCCAGAAAGATCAAACTACATTACGTAACAATAATATATTTAAAATCAGCGAACCTTATATTGCCTTCCTGGAACCCGTTATAAGAAAAGCTGTTGAGGAAATACGAGAATTAAAACAGCTGACGCATGTGAATAATTTAAAGGTACTGCAAACCGATAGATCAGAACAATTCACGGAATATACTTTCTATGCTAAACGCAAAGAGAAAAAACGAAATCATTTTAATGCAGCTATAAGGAAGAAAGTTTTGGTGATTATTGAAGAGTAGTTTGAATCTGTTGAGATAAAAGTGGGCAGCTAAGGCTGTCTTTTTTATTGCATAAATCTAATAATAGATCGTATATTTAGGAAAAATAAACTAATAATAAGTTCGAACATTATTCTAAAAAGGAGGCGATACAGATGAATACCTTACAACGTATTGCTTTAGCATTAGTAATTATTGGTGGTATAAACTGGGGCTTAATTGGATTATTTCAATTTGATTTAGTTGCATCTATATTCGGAGGACAAGATGCTGCACTTTCCAGATTAATCTATACATTAGTAGGAATCGGCGCTTTATGTTGCTTGCCTTTATTGTTTGCTCCAGCAGATGAGGATGAAAAAGAAACTGCGAAAGGTAGAAACTTAACTTATTCTACTGAGTTTGCAGAGGAAAATGATCCGACTGAATTTAACAACGATAAAGAGAAATAATCAATTATTTTGCCATTTTGGTTATTCATAATATCACGCCATTTGTTAGGACCGGTTGTTCCACACCGGTCCATTTTTATTTTAAAGAAAACCCACCACTTATTATTAATAGGCGTTGGAGAATGTAGAGTTTGATATGGAATGCCTCCACTTTATATGTACAAATATTTATTAGAAGCACGGAGATAAATTTTAGTTATTTTACAAGAATTGTTTGATGATATAAAAGAGAAAGAAAAAATCTAGCCCTCGATATCTTATTTCAAACTTAATCCACAGGGATGGGATATTAATTTATGACTTAGGCTAGCTTCCACATGTAAGTAGTAAATGGTAAGGACTGAACACAATGAGAAGGGAATATATTTCCCTTCTTTGGAATTATAGCATAATCAAAATTAAAAATGAAACCCATCACTTATTAGTGATGGGTATGAGGGGGAATACAGCGTTAATGCTAGCATTCGGCACTGCTTTTTTAGTATAGAGAAATTTATAAAATTATGATGTTTTTACAGGAATTTCTGTTATTAACTTATAGGAAACAAGGCTTACATCTATACCAAAATCCAATCTATACATAAATTGTTATTGTTATGGAATTTTTCTAAATAGGAGTGTATGTAATGAGTAAAAAAAAGGATTGCGATAATGAAGTAGGCGCTGTAATCACTAATGAAAATGGATGTGTCTGCGATGTTGTCCGCGCGATTGCTGATGCACAAGATAACGTTGTAGACCAACTATGTGATGTAAGCTGTTTACGTTCTATTCAAGATTTAGTATCACCTGTAGGAGGTAACGGCTTAGATACAGTACCTTTTATTTTATATGATAAGAAAGGTAAACCGTTCAAAGGATTCGGGGCCGAAGTTGATGCTAATGGTGGGCCAGCTCGATTCGATTGTTTCAACAGTTTTATTTTCCGTGTAACTGAAGTGGATGATGACTGCTGTGCAGTATTAGAGCTATTAGTATTTGACAACGATGAGACAACTTGTGGCGATCCATGTGAGCAATTGGACAATGAGCAACTTAATGATTTAGAACGTACTGGTATCTGTATTACAGTAGACTTAAATTGCTTCTGTGCTATTACTTGCTTACCAGCTGTTTCTGTATTTTAATGTTTTTGGCTCCACTTGCAATAAAAACTAAGAATTTACAAGCACCGGTTTGCCACGCCGGTGCTTTTTGAAACTAGAAATAATTATTGCATTGACGACAAAGTTTCTTTTTATGCTTCTTCCCGCATTTATGATGGCAATGCTCTTTCTTCTTGTGACAACCACATGGATGCCTGTGTTTCTTTTTACAGGAAGACATAACATTCCCTCCCTTCATGTTTATTTTACGCAATGAAGAAAGGAGAAGATTGGACTAGTTTCATAGTCATCAATATCATTTTAAAACCTAAGCACAGGGCTTTTTTAGATGATCACATTAGAACGTACCTTCGTTTAATCTACGTTGTAACTCTTTTACTACCAAAGACGGACGACTTAATTTACTGTCAACAACAGTGTCAAAATAGTTCTGTAATGCACTGATCGTATTCGACCCGGCAATATAAAAAAGTAGAGTCGCATAAGTGACTGCACCATTAAGTCCAAGTATTTGATCTACCACGTTTGCCAAAATGATTACTACCAGGATAAGCAATTTGCGAGCATATGGGGCAGAGCGTGGGGCAACTAATAAAACGAACATTCCTCATGATGAACAAAAACCCCCGACACCAACAGTGTCAAGGGTTTCCAGTTATTAATAAGCTTGGATATATTGTTCTCTTTCCCAAGGGTGAACTTGTGTTCTAAACATATCCCACTCGATTTCTTTTGATTCGATGAAATGTTCGAATAAATGCTCACCAAGAGCTTCAACAATTGTTTCATCTTTTTTCAATTCATCTAATGCATCTGCTAATGTTGCAGGTAAATCTTTAACTCCATTAGCTTCGCGCTCTTCTTTGTCCATCACATAGATGTTGCGATCTACTGCTTTTGGAGCTTCTAATTTGTTTTCAATTCCGTCTAATCCAGAAGCTAACAGAACAGATAAAGCTAAGTATGGGTTAGCAGCTGGGTCTACACTACGTACCTCAACACGTGTACTTAGTCCGCGAGAAGCTGGTACACGAATCAAAGGACTACGGTTAGAACCAGACCATGCTACATAACAAGGTGCTTCATAACCAGGCACAAGACGCTTATAAGAGTTTACAGTTGGGTTTGTTACTGCTGTAAATGAAAGAGCGTGCTTAATAATACCTGCGATGAATTGGTATGCAGTCTCACTTAATTCAAGTGGTCCATTTTCATCTAAGAATGTATTGGTTTTCCCTTTAAATAATGACATATTACAGTGCATACCTGAACCATTAACACCAAATAATGGTTTTGGCATAAATGTAGCATGTAAACCATGCTTACGCGCAATAGTTTTAACAACTAGTTTAAATGTTTGAATATCATCTGCGTGCTTAACTGCATCAGAATATTTAAAATCAATTTCGTGTTGACCTGGCGCAACCTCATGGTGAGATGCTTCGATTTCAAACCCCATTTCTTCTAGCTCAAGTACGATATCTCGTCGGCAGTTTTCACCTAGATCAGTTGGGGCAAGGTCAAAATATCCCCCTTTATCATTTAATTCTAGAGATGGTTCACCTTTTTCATCAAGTTTGAATAAGAAGAATTCTGGTTCTGTACCAATATTAAAGGCAGTGAAGCCAAGATCTTCTGCTCTCTTAAGATTACGTTTTAAGTTATAACGTGGGCAACCTTCAAATGGAGTGCCATCTGTATTATATATGTCACAGATAAAACGCGCTACTTTCCCTTTTTCAGAAGTCCATGGGAATACAACAAAAGTATCTAAGTCTGGATAAAGCTTCATATCAGATTCTTCAATACGTACAAAACCTTCGATTGAGGAACCATCAAATACCATTTGGTTATCTAACGCTTTGTCTAATTGACCTAATGGAATCTCAACATTTTTGATTGTTCCAAGTAAATCTGTGAACTGCAAACGGATAAATTTTACATTTTCCTCTTTGATTCTTTGCTTGATCTCTTCTTTAGTTAATCCCATTGATTAAACTCTCTCCTTTATAATTTTAATGGAAGAATCGTGATAATTCTCCCTGTCTTAACGAAGTTTTACCTAATCTTCCAGCATCAAATAATTCTTTGTGCAATATTTTTCGCAATTCCTTATCAGATATTTCAGACGATTTTGTGTCTGAAGCTGATTTGTCTGTCTTCGGCATAGTTTTCATTTCAAGGACTTGTTTTATGCCCGCTAAATTAAGGCCTTTTTCAATTAATTCTTTAATCTCTAATAAACGATCCACATCATTAAAAGAAAATAACCGTTGATTTCCTTCTGTACGAGATGGATGAATCAATTGATGCTGTTCATAATATCGGATTTGCCTTGCAGTTAATCCTGTTAGTGATTTAACAATTCCGATAGAAAACAAGGGCATGGAACGTCTATCTAAATCACTCATCTCATTCACCCCTTCCGTCTGTTTTCTATAAGTCTATTATACACTGTGTAATTTTTGTGTCAAGAAATGTTAGGTATGTTAACATGGAAAATCATAATTGCCTGTTACGTTTTGATACAGCTGGCTTACAATAAATTATGTTAACCCTTTCGCAGCATTTATAACCGCTAATTTAACATGATTATATGTTAAACCACCTTGAACAAAAGCGGTATAGGGCTCCCTTATCGGACCATCTGCTGTTAATTCTAAACTAGCTCCCTGTATAAAAGTGCCTGCAGCCATAATTACATCATCCTCATAACCAGGCATAGGGGCAGGATATGGTAAAACGTGTGAATTGATAGGTGACTGTCTTTGAATTGCTTGACAAAAAGCAACCATTTGTTCTGCAGTATGAAAGGTAACAGATTGGATCAAATCTGTTCGGTGAGCATCAAATGTGGGTGTTGTATTGTACCCTAAATTTTTTAAATAAGCGGACGTAAATACAGCTCCTTTTAAGGCTTCACTCACCACATGTGGGGCAAGAAATAAGCCTTGATACATTTCTTGTAACATACCAATGCTTGCTCCTACTTCTTTCCCAATCCCCGGAGCAGTTAAACGATTAGCTGCCATCTCTACATATTGTTTATTTCCTGCAATATAACCACCCATCCTGGCAATGCCACCACCAGGGTTCTTGATCAATGACCCTGCGATCAGATCAGCATCTATATCAGTGGGTTCACTCGTTTCAACAAATTCCCCATAGCAGTTGTCAACAAAAATAATAACATCCTCTTTTATTTGGCGAATTTGTTTAATGATTTTTTCCATTTCATCTATCAAGATCGATGGTCTGTCATCGTAACCTTTTGAGCGTTGAATAGCAACAACTTTAGTATGATGGTTAATCTTTTGTTTCACTTGATCAATATCTATATAACCATCTATTAAATCCGTATAATGATATTGTACCCCGAAATCAGAAAGTGATCCTGGGACATATGTTTCATGCCCGATCACTTTATTTAACGTATCGTATGGTTTTCCTGTAATATACAATAGTTCATCTCCTGGACGAAGCACACCGAACAAAGCTGTACTTATTGCGTGGGTTCCAGAGGTTATTTGAGGACGAACAAGTGCGTCTTCTGCCCCGAACACAGAAGCATAAACAGCTTCTAACTTATCTCTTCCATAGTCATCGTATCCGTAACCTGTCGTCGGATTAAAATCACTGTCACTGACTTGATGATTTTGAAAAGCTTTTAATACTTTTTCTTGATTATAAAATTCAATTTCTTGTATGTTTTGGAAAATTGGTTCTATCTGTTTCTCGACATCCCTTATCCATGAATGATTCATTCGTGATGAAACCCCTTTATCTCTTTCATAATAGCGTGATTTGGATCTACAAATCCTTCGACATGATAGCCGGATTTATCTTCTTCATATGTTTGTTCTTCTAAAATCGTATATTGGCGTATTTTTGCTAGTTTACTTGCTTTACCTTCAGGGACAAAGCCTGAGAAATATGTCCATTGTTCTTTAATTAGTTTTTCGACTTCACTTTTTACGGTGAAAATATCTTCACCTTCTAGAGCACTAATCATTAAATATGGATGTGAAGATGGAATGAAATCATCAGCTTCAATTAAATCCTTTTTATTGTAAATGGTCAAAATCGGAATGTTATCGGCTTCTAACTCTGATAATAGACGATATACTGTTTTTTCATGATCATCCCTGTTTGGTGCAGCAACATCTATCACGTGTAGAATAAGGTCTGCTTCACGTACTTCTTCTAAAGTCGAGCGAAAAGTAGCTATTAATGCGGTCGGTAAATCCTGAATAAAGCCTACCGTATCTGTTAATAACACTTCCAAGTTGGATGGTAATTTCATTTTTCGCGATAAAGGATCGAGTGTTGCAAATAATTTATCCTCGTAGAGAGAATCACTTTTCGTTAAACTGTTGAACATAGTTGATTTACCTGCATTTGTATATCCGACTACTGCGACTTGAAAAAGTTGGTGTTTACGCCTATTACCACGATACTGTTCTCGTTGATTGACAACTTGCTTTAAACGCCTTTTAATATCATCCATCCGATTTCGAATATGACGGCGATCCGTTTCAAGTTTCGTTTCACCAGGACCCCTAGTACCGATTCCACCACCTAACCTTGAAAGTGCCGCACCCTGACCATGTAGTCTTGGTAGCATATACGTATATTGAGCAAGTTCAACTTGTAGCTTACCTTCTTTGGTACGTGCCCTTGCTGCAAATATGTCTAATATCAACTGGCTTCGGTCAATTACATGAACTTCTAAATATTCTTGTAAATTTCTAGATTGACCACCTGATAATTCCTCATTCGTTATGACCACTTCAATTCCTTTTTCTTCTACGATCTGCTTAACTTCCTCTAATTTCCCTTCACCTACGTAATATTTACGATGTGGTGATGGTCGTTTTTGAATGATTGTTTCAACTACTTCTCCTTCTGCAGTTTTCACAAGAGCTTCTAGTTCATTTAATGAATAATAAAATTGTTCTTCATCTCTTTGTTCATACATAATAGCAATTAATAATACTTTCTCGATGTCGATCACCTACTACTTTTTCTTATTAGTGTAACTACAACTATCGTTTTAATGCATAGAAAAGGCGCTACTTTACTTAAAGAATAGCGCCATCGAAGCTTCTTTATTCCTTATCTAGGGTAACATTTTTAGCTGGGACAAAGGTGGATATAGCATGCTTGAAAATTAATTGTTGTTTTCCTTCTGTTTCAAGCAACACAGTAAAATTATCAAATGCTTTAATGACTCCTCGTAATTGGAACCCATTAGTCAAAAAAATAGTTGACGGAATACGCTCTTTTCGAAGTTGATTTAAATACTGATCTTGAATATTGACTGATTGAGACATGGTAGTACCTCCTCTAATTTCTCTATATTTTTATATTCTATTTTTCTTTATAGAATCCTTCTAAATCTGTTAAAATATTTTGAAAAACCTGATTCTTCGTTTCTCCTGTAATCGAGTACCAATCAACAGGCATCTTATTTTTAAACCAGGTATATTGCCGTTTAGCAAACCTACGCGAATTTCTTTTTAATGTGTCTATTACTTCTTCTAAAGATTGTTCTCCTTTTATATAAGGAAGTATTTCTTTATAACCAATCCCACGCATCGCTTGGGTATTTTCGAGACCTTCTTGGTACAGTCTATTTACTTCCTCTATTAAACCTGATTCAATCATTTGATCAACACGTTTATTTATTCGCTCATATAAGAGTGGACGATCCATTTGTAAACCTACAATGCGAAAATCATAGCGTGATTGTTCTAGTTGTTTTTGTTGGTACTCTGTCATTGTCATACCTGTACGATCAAAAACTTCAAGGGCTCGAATAAGACGACGTTGATTATTAGGATGTATTTTTTCCGCTTGTAAAGGATCTACCCTTTTCAAACGTTGGTAAACGTAATCAATTCCTTCACGTTCTATTTCAGACTCAATTTGTTCGTGATATTCAGTAGATCGTTCATTGACTGCGAATTGATAGTCGTATAATACAGATTGTATGTATAAACCAGTCCCACCTGCGATAATGGGCAATTTGTGCTTTTGATGGATCTCTTCGATATTTTGCTGTACCTGCTTTTGAAAGTCAGCTACAGAGAAGGACTGGTGTGGTTCTAAAATATCTAGCATATAGTGAGGAATTCCATCTTTTTCTGCTTCTGTAACTTTAGCAGTACCAATATCTAACCCTCGATATATTTGCATGGAATCGCCACTTATTATTTCGCCGTTAAACTTTTTAGCAACCTCAATAGATAAGGCTGTTTTTCCTACTGCGGTTGGGCCGACAATTACGACTAACTTTTCTTTCAAGTTATCACTTCCAATGTTGACTATGCTTTCTTACAGTATACCTTACATTTTTTGTTTCTTCATCTATATTACATAATTCGTTTAAACATTTTTTCCATTTCGTATTTGGTAAATTGAATTATAATTGGTCTACCATGTGGACAAGTAAAAGGTTCTTCGCATTTTCTTAAATCATCTAGCAGTCGTTGCATGTCCTCGATATTTAAATAGTGATTAGCCTTAATCGATCGTTTACAAGACATGAGAATAGCCGCTTCTTCTCTTAACTTGTGCAAGTTGATTTGTTTTTCTTGGATCAATTGATCTACCATGTCTCTAATAATCTCTGCTTCTTCATCTTTCGGAAACCAGTGGGGATGTGAACGCACTATATAGGCATTTTGGCCAAATGCGTCTAAAAATAACCCTACTTTTTGTAACTCTTCTTTATATTGTTCAATAAAGAGTGCCTCTTGTTGGGTGAACTCGAAGGTCAGTGGCACAAGTAAATCTTGTACATGTCCATCTACTTCTCCGATTTTATCACGATAATATTCATATTTGATTCGTTCTTGTGCTGCATGTTGGTCAATGATATAAAGACCTTGATCATTTTGCGCTAAAATATACGTACCATGGTGCTGACCTATCGGGTACATAACAGGAACACGTTCCTCTTCGTTCACGACATGATCCTGTTCGTTTTGAATGATCTTCATTTCTTCATCTAATTGATGTTCATTATTTTCCATTATCATACTACTGCCAACATGCTCTGACTCTCGTACCATTTCGATATCATCTATGGAGTCATGATCAGCCACTCGTTGGAAAGATTCCTTCATAGGTTGCTGCTCGGTTTGTTGGTTCCTATCAAAATTAAATTGAGGCTGCTCTGTTTTCGTTTTTGGTATACTTTTCCTCTGGCCAGCAGGGATCAGTGTCAGTTGATGAAGTGTATCTTTAATCATTTGTTCAACTGCTTCAAATAATTCTTTTTCTTTACTAAAACGAACTTCTAGTTTAGTTGGATGAACATTAACATCAATTAAATAGGGATCCATCGTAATGTTAAGTACGACAACAGGCTGCCTCCCAATTGGAAGAAAGGTATGAAAACCATTCGTAATAGCTTTAGCAAGTCCGATACTTTTAATGAAACGGCCATTAACAATAGTAGTTATATAGTTTCTTGAAGCTCGATTTACTTCCGGTTTAGCAATAAATCCATTGATTTCGTAATCTAACGTTCTGGTACTCACTGGGATCATTTGCTTAGCTACAGACATGCCATATACAGAAGCTGCAATTTGTCTTAAATCTCCTTTACCTGTCGTCTGAAAAATTCGCTTATCATTATGGGTTAACTCAAAACGGATGTCGGAATGAGAGAAAGCCATTCGGTTTATAATATCCGTAATATGACCTAATTCCGTATGTACCGTCTTCAAGTACTTGAGCCGAGCAGGTGTATTAAAAAAGATATCTTGGACAGTAATTTCTGTTCCTTGTCGTGCATCACTTCTTCCTTCTTCTTTAATATGGCCACCTTCTAATACCATTCTTGTTCCTGCTTCTGTACCTGTAGATGTTTTAATTTCTAACCGGCTAACCGCTGCAATACTGGCTAGGGCTTCTCCTCGAAACCCTAGTGTTCTCACATGAAAAAGGTCAATTTCATTTTCTATCTTACTTGTTGCATGGCGTAAAAAAGCTTTCTTGCACTGATCGTGAGGAATACCGTTCCCGTCATCAGTTACTTTGATTTCTTGTAATCCTGCTTCTTTAATCTCGATTTTTATCCAGCTACTGTTTGCATCAACACTGTTTTCAACTAACTCTTTCACAACAGAGGCTGGGCGTTCGACGACTTCACCAGCCGCAATCTTATTGGCTAAATAATCCGGAAGCTCGTTGATTTGCATCTATTTTCGCCCCTTTGTAACTTGTGCTTTCTTCTGTAGTTGGTAAAGCTCATTCATGGCATCCATTGGTGTCATTTCCAACAATTTAATCTTCTGTAGACTTTCTATAATCTCATTATTTGCAGATTTTTCTTCCTTTTTAGCAGGTGTTTCCGGTGCAAAAAAGGCTATTTGTTCCATTGTAAAGTCTTCTTCCCTATTTTGTGTGGATAATGGTTTGTCACTTGATTCCCCTTCTAATTGGGACAAAATAACATTCGCTCGTTTTATTAAGGAATCAGGTAATCCAGCTAATTGGGCTACATGAATTCCATAACTTTCATCTGCTGCCCCTTCATGAATCTGATGAAGAAAGACTACTTTCCCTTCGATTTCTTCGGCTCTAACATGAATATTTTTCAGCGCAGATAAGTTTTCTTCTAAACTAGTTAATTCGTGGTAGTGAGTAGAGAAAAGCGTTTTAGCTTTAATATGATCGTGAATATATTCAATAATTGACTGAGCAAGAGCCATCCCATCATATGTACTGGTACCTCTTCCGATTTCGTCAAGTAATATTAGACTATCTTTTGTGGCATGTTGGATTGCGTGGTTAGCTTCCAGCATTTCGACCATAAAGGTACTTTGGCCTGATACAAGATCATCAGCCGCACCAATTCTAGTAAAAATCTGATCTGTAATCGATAGTTCCGCACGTTGAGCAGGTACGAAGCAACCGACTTGAGCCATAATAATCGTTAAAGCTAACTGACGCATATACGTACTTTTACCAGACATATTCGGTCCAGTAATTAATAAAAGGTGCTTGTCATCAGCCAATTCAATTGTATTCGGAACAAATTGTTCATCTTTCATTACTTTTTCAACAACAGGATGTCGACTCTCTTCCAAGTAGATATGATTGTCTTTGGTAAAGTACGGTCTGACATAATTATTTTCTTCACTTACTGTAGCAAAGCTTTGCAATACATCTATTTCACTGATTGTTTCTGCTAAGCGTTGCAAGTCTGGAATATACATCTTCACTTTTTCTCTAAGTTCAAGAAAAAGTTGATACTCTAATTCAACACTTTTTTCTTCTGCTTCTAATATTAATGTTTCCTTTTCCTTTAGTTCTTCAGTAATAAACCGTTCTGCATTCGTCAACGTTTGTTTACGTTGATAGCGTCCTTCTGGGATCATTGGTAGGTTCGGGCGAGTTACCTCAATGTAATAACCGAATACTTTATTGAATCCGATTTTTAATGATTTAATATTCGTTTCGGCTTTCTCTTTCTGTTCTAATTCTGCTATCCAATGCTTGCCATTCCTTGACGCATCTCGATATTGATCCAATTCCTGATGATAACCATCTTTAAGAAGGTTGCCTTCTGTTATTGCAATTGGTGGATCTTCGGCAATGCTATTATCCAGAAGTTCGAAAAGTTCCGGTAATGGATTCATACTATCTGAAAGTGCTTGTACAGCATTACTATCAAACTGTTTTAACTGCTCTTTGATAAACGGTACTTTTGCTAGAGACCTTTTTAATTGAATTAAGTCTCTCGCATTGACATTTCCAAACGATACTCTTCCTGATAAACGTTCCAAATCATATATAGACTGCAATGCTTCCCTAACTTCTTCCCGCTCGAAAAATTGGTCGTAAAACCCGTTTACTAAATCAAGTCTTTTTTCGATTAACGATTGCGTTAGTAAAGGACGTTCTAACCATTTCTTTAATTTCCGTGCCCCCATAGCAGTTACGGTTCGGTCGATCACCCATAATAAACTGCCAAATTTTTCTTTTCGCAATAAGGATGAAGTGATTTCCAAATTTCGTTGTGAATACATATCTAAAGTCATATATTCAGCTAGCTCAATCACTTGTGCTTTTTTCAAGTGATCAATTGCTCGTTTTTGGGTATGGAATAAATATTGATATAAAACTATACACGTTTGCTTTAAGTGATTGTCTGGAATATCATTAACAAGTTCCGTTATCGTATGATTCGGTTCTATTTCTTTCGCATACGAAACTGTTAATTGCATTTTTTCTTTTAATTCATCAATATATGCTGCAGATAAATCTTGCTCCACTACAACTTCCTTTATAGGACGATTATATAGTTCGCTTAATACTGCACTCCATCCACGGTTAATTTCCATGACAAACGTTTCACCGGTGGACATATCAGTATAAGCAAGATTAAATTCTTGTCCCGTTGTTTCAGTCACGACGGCAAGATAATTATTTTCTTTATCATCCAACATATTTCCTTCCATTACAGTACCAGGTGTTATAAGTTGAACTACTTCTCTTTTGACTACACCTTTTGCTACTTTTGGATCTTCAACTTGTTCACAAATAGCAACTTTAAAGCCTTTATCTATTAATGCTTTGATGTAATTTTCTGCAGAATGAAAAGGAACCCCGCACATCGGGATTCTTTCTTCTCCGCCACCATCTCTGCTCGTAAGTGTTATTTCAAGTTCCAAGGCTGCTTTCTTTGCATCCTCGAAAAACATTTCATAAAAATCGCCTAAACGAAAAAATAAAAAGCAATCTTGATAATCTGCTTTTACTTTTAAATATTGCTGTATCATTGGCGTATAGCTCATTCTAGTATCCCCCAAAATCGTTCATTTCTTGTAACATTATAGCACATAAAAAGAAACCAGATAAACAATTAAGAAAAACTAGTCATACATTAAAAAACAAAAAAATACAGTGTGAGCATCCCCCACACTGTATACTTTATTCTTCTTCATGATCGTCTAGGAAATCTGGATCAATGTCATCAAATTCATCATCTGAGATTGCTAAATCCCAATCTTCGTCATCATAGACTTTACCTTTTGGGTCTACTTTGACAGAGATTTTTGTTTCACCAATCACTTCTACTAGAAATTCTCTTTCTGCATCTACTTTAATTTTATTCCCTTTCGTTTCAATACTGCATTCTAAGCAATTTGGTTGTTGAATGACTTTAGCAATCACTTCACACTCATCACCAATATGATGTTTATCTCGAATGGATAATGGTACATGATCACAGTATTCTACTCGTTCCGTTACTACTTCTGTTTTTGTATTATCATTATATGCATACCATACATTGATATCATAACTTCCTTTAATCTCAACAGTATCTTTTTTCACTAATTTAGCATGATAGTTATGATTGATAATCCAACAACCTAATATACTGGATGGACGATGCGCAGGTGTGATGGTGTTCGTTTCTTGTTTAAACTTTCTTCCCTTTCCAATGACCGCTTTTGTTATAATTTCCCGGTATTGTTGGTCTAGATAAGACATCGAATTATAACCTCCCTCTTATTTCAATTCCATCATATGCGAGATATTCGTCTATAGTGCCTTCATTCGTTTAAAAAAAATGTTAGCCATAGCGCCTACTCCATCCTATGCAACTGCCCAGAAATGTGTACATATGTAAAAACAAAAAACATCACGCCCACACCATATCCACTCTGTACCTGAATAACACTATCCCAAAAGATAAAAACTGTGAACCAATGAAAATTTCGGAGTAAAGTTTTCTTCCATTCTTTTGGAGTGTAGTGCAAATTCGTCGCTACGGAAAATACTCCCTTTCCAGGGGCTGAAGGAGAGCCCATGGAGAGTGGAGCATTCTGCCAGAGCGTTTGGCAACACTCATCAAAATTCAGAATGGAAGAAAGTAAATGTAACTACGCAGTTTACGTTTACTGAACAGAAACAAGAATAAAAAAAGCATGATTAACCATTTTTCAGTTAATCATGCTTTTAGTGATTTTAACAATGACTTTGTCCTTTTTTGGATCCTGTTTCTCCAGCTAATACATCTCCGCCTGTAGAACGGATCACTTCATTTGTGATCTCTCTTGCAATAGTATTGGTTACAAGTTGAAGGAGGTCATTAATAACAACTTGTGATTCTTTAAATTCCTGTACGACTGGAATTTCGTCAATTTCTTCTTGCAAGCGGTCAATTTCTGCTTCCACACGTTTTAATGCTTCATGTTTTCCATAAGCTTGGAAATTAACAGCCTGTTTTTGTAATGCTTTAATTTTTTTAATGGTACTTTGAATTTTGTTGTTCTCATTTAGCTTTGCTTCTAATTCTTTAAAACGATCAATTTCTTCAATGTTGGCCATTTTGTTTGCTAATTTATGTGCTTCCTCAATCACTTCTGCTCTCGTATAATTTGCCATTTAATTCACCTCAACTGCTGATTCAACCATTTCTCCATCTAATGTCCATGTTTTCGTGTTAGTAATCTTCACTTCAACAATTTCACCAATGACAGATTTTGGTCCTTTAAAATTCACTAATTTATTGCGTTCTGTATAACCAGATAAAACATCAGGATCTTTTTTACTTTCGCCTTCTACGAGTACTTTTACTGTTTTACCTTTATAATGTTTCATCGCTTCTGCTGATTGCTTGTTCACTAATGCATTCAATCGTTGCAGACGTTCTTTCTTCACTTCCATCGGAATATTATCTTCCCAACGTGCAGAAGGTGTACCTTCTCTTGGTGAATAGATAAACGTATAAGCACTTTCAAACCCAACTTCTTCTACAAGAGTCATGGTTTCTTCGAATTGTTCATCTGTTTCATTTGGGAACCCTACAATAATATCAGTTGTTAATGTAGCATTAGGCATTGCTTCTCTAATTTTTTTCACTAATTCTAAGTAGCTTTCTCTTGTGTAACGACGAGCCATTACACGAAGAATATCAGAGCTACCAGATTGAACTGGTAAGTGAATGTGATCTAACAGATTTCCACCTTGTGCTAGTACTTCAATTAAGCGATCATCGAAATCTCTTGGATGTGACGTTGTAAAACGAACTCGCGGGATATCAATTTTACTGATTTCTTCCATTAAGTCTCCCAGACCATACTCAAACTCTAAGTCTTTCCCATATGCATTAACATTTTGCCCTAACAAAGTAATTTCTTTGTATCCTTGTGCAGCAAGATGACGTACTTCCTGAATTATATCATCCGGCATACGGCTACGCTCTTTACCACGAGTATAAGGCACAATACAATACGTACAGAATTTATCACAGCCGTACATAATGTTAACCCATGCCTTGATTTTACCTTTACGCGCTTTTGGAAGGTTTTCGATAATGTCGCCTTCTTTAGACCATACTTCAACAACCATTTCCTTGCCAAACATCGCTTCATTAATTAACTGAGGTAAACGGTGAATGTTATGTGTACCAAAAATCAAATCAACGAATGGATGTTTCTTTAATATACGGTTAACTACAGATTCTTCTTGAGACATACATCCACAAACACCTAAG
Source organism: Gracilibacillus sp. D59 (assembly GCF_052246695.1). Classification (NCBI taxonomy): domain Bacteria; kingdom Bacillati; phylum Bacillota; class Bacilli; order Caryophanales; family Bacillaceae; genus Gracilibacillus; species Gracilibacillus sp. D59. The sequence goes on from NZ_JBQQCK010000005.1 coordinate 26,718, forward strand.
ATTAAATCCGGATTCTCTAATTTTAGTGGTTTTAGGTGACCGATTTCACCAAAAACTTTATTTTCTGCATTCTCACGGATTGCACAAGTATTTAATAAAATGATATCCGCATCATTTGTGTCCTCTGTTGGTGTATAACCCATTTGCGTAAGAATACCTGCCATTACTTCTGTGTCATGTTCATTCATTTGACAACCATAAGTACGGATAAGAAATTTTTTCCCTTTACCAATTGCTCTCATCTCTAATGGAATGTCAAAATCATAATGAATATCGACGTCTTTTTTTAAACGTTTTTTTGCTTTACGCATATTAGGTGGTTCATAAGTTGTTTGAAAATATCTAGAAATCAACTCATCACTTGACATGTTTTTTAAACGATCTAAATTATCGTCCGCATCGGATTTTACGTCCGCCGAACTCTTTTGGTTTATTTGTTGACTTTCTAATCGTTGTTTCTCGTTCATGCTATTTATCTCCTTTCTTACCCCTAATCAAACTACTTCATCTATTATAGGGGATAAATCGTGTAAATACAAAGCGAATTAATTGATATTTTTATAATTAATCAGGAAAATGCTTAATAAAATTCTGATAGCTGATTTTCTGGATGATGGATGCTGAAAATCTTTGTTTCAATGCAGCTTCTAAAAAACTATATTGGCTAATGGAAGATAGATTATCAACAAACCGATCTGTTCCATCGAAATCTGATCCAAATACAAGATGATCTTCTCCTCCAGCACTTAGAAAATAAGATATATGTCTCAAGAGATCATTGATTGTCGCATTATTATTTGTTGTCACAAAATTTTCAACGAAAGTGATACCGATTAAGCCATTATTATCGATAATTTTACGCACTTGTTGTTCTGTAAGATTACGAGAATGAGCACAAACCGATCGGCTGTTTGCGTGAGAGACTATCAAATAGTCACTAAGTTCTACTGCTTCATCAAATCCTTGTTCAGAAATATGTGCGAGATCAACCCATACTTTCTGCTGATTTGCTAGTTGGATCACTCTTCTTCCCAGTGAGCTTAATCCACTTCCCCTTGGCTCTCCTATTCCGTCTACAGCAAGATTTGCTTGATTCCATGACATGCCAATCATTTTAACTCCAAGTCGAAGGAGTATTCTCAATTTATACAGCTCCGCCCCGATACAATCCAAGCCTTCTAATGTTAGCATGGCACCTCTCTCGTTTGGTTTCAACCTTTCTATATCTTCTTTTGTTTGAATAAATTGAATATTAGAAAACGGTTTTATAATTTTCTCGAAAAAAAGATCAATCATATGTAATGCCACGGAGAATTTTGCTTCTGTTGGAATGTGTTCTGGCACATAAATTGCAAAACACTGCACTTTTACAGGGCTCTCCATCCATTTTTGATAATTCACATCCAAAAAGACACCATCATCAAAATCGATATGGTGCGACCACATTTTAAAGAGTGCATCACAATGACAATCGATAATCATGAACTCCACTCCTACATCAAAAATTGACATTTAAAAACCTGTTTGTTATCTAACAAACAGGTTACTAATATTCCTATTATCTTGGCTCAACAATTAACTTTATAGCTGTACGTTCTTCATTATCAATCATAATATCAGTAAAAGCTGGAATACAAATGAGATCCACTCCACTTGGAGCAACAAAACCACGTGCGATTGCAACTGCTTTCACTGCTTGATTAAGTGCACCAGCACCTATCGCTTGGATTTCCGCTGAACCACGTTCACGTAATACATTTGCAAGTGCGCCTGCTACAGAATTCGGGTTTGATTTTGCTGAAACTTTTAATATGTCCATTCCTGGTACCTCCTTCAATTGCTATTGTTATCCCACTTTTACTATATTCATGATATTGAAAGATATTCCTTTTTATTATGAAGGATAGCAGTTGAAATTTCAAATCATTCGATAGAAACGCGACACTTAGGAGAAGAATGGATGATCATCATTAATTTGAATGCGATCAATTTTTATTGCTTTTCCAGTAGAATTATCGATATCGATTAATACACCGCTTAATTGGGCTCGTCCTGATTTCGGCACTTCAAAACGGACAGGCAATCCAGTCAGGAATTTCTTAATAACAGATTCTCTCTCCATCCCCAATATGCCGTCATAAGGACCTGTCATACCGACATCTGATATATAAGCTGTACCATTTGGTAATATGCGATTATCTGCAGTTTGCACATGTGTATGTGTACCGACAACCACACTTGCTTTACCATCAGTATACCATCCAAAAGCCTGTTTCTCACTCGTTGCCTCCGCATGAAAGTCAACAAAAATAATATTAGTACGCTTCTTTGCCTCATTAATCAATTCGTCTATTTTACGAAATGGGTCATCTACTGGCTGCATAAACGTTCTGCCAAGCAAGTTGATAACTGCGATTTCCTGACCATTTGATTTAATATAAACAATATCATTTCCAGGTGTGTTTGGTGGTAAATTCCCCGGCCGAACCATATAGGTGGCTTCATCAATAAAATTAAATATCTCTCGTTTATCCCAAGTATGATTACCCATTGTAAGTGCCTGTGCACCCCACTCAAGTAAGTTCTTATAAATTTTCTCTGTAATCCCTTTTCCTGAGGCTGCATTTTCACCGTTAATAATCGTCACATGTGGTTGATATTTTGTTTTTAATTTTGGTAAATATTCTTGTACCATATCTCTTCCTGGTGAACCTACAATGTCACCAATAAATAAAATCTTCATGTACGTCTACCTTTCTATTTTAGTAACCATATTCTTTTTAACATGTAAATTGCATTATAAAAAACTTAAAAACCCACTGTATCAACACTTTACTATTAATCGTTATAAAACGCAAATGCACACTCATGCATAAAAACGAAAGCATTTGGAGCCAGTTTTCGTCTAGTTGGGACTTTAAATAATACATGGGTAGATGATGGGGGAATTCGGATAGGTGCATTTATTCATTTATAATTCTGCTAAAATTGAGACCTCACCCTCTTCTCGCTTCTGACCATCCCGCTTCTACGTTGTTGCTTATATCAATATTGGAGCAAGCAACAACTAATAACATTAGTAAAAATACTAACAATTTCTTCAACAGTAACCTCTTCCTCTTTTTAACAATATTCCATATAAAAAAACACCTACATTTAGTAGGCGCAATTTCGTTTATCTTTTCTTTTACCTTCTTCTCTTGCTTGTATTAGTAAATCTAATTCTTGATTTATGCGATTGATATCCTCTTTCGTTATTCCTTCGAGTAGGCATTGATGGGATCTATTCTTCAACATTTTCTTACCTCCCTTTTGACCTAGAACTTTAATAATAAATTCGACATGAACTTTAATATTCCTTCCAATAAACTTAATTTGTATAAATTTAATATTCGGGCATACAATAGGAACGAATGTTCTTGTTGGTGAGGTGCATTATTTATGATCGATCGCGGAAATAAAAAATGGACGGCAATGATGATGCCAGAACATATGGAGATGCTTCACAATATATTTGAAGAAGAACAGAAATTTGAAAAGCCTATTTTATCTGAAGATCAGTACGATGAAATGCAGCGTACTATACAGGAAGCGATTAAGTTTAACCAAAAGATCTATATTGTCTACTGGAACAATCACAGACTTCGAACTGCAGAAGGTTGTATAGATAAAATCAGAGGAACTTCTCTTTACTTAAATACTTCAGAAGGAATTGATCAATTGGAAATCAATAATATAGTGGAGTTGTCTTTAAGCGATATATAATTACACAAGACTTTAAAATAGCAAGTCGTTAGGTAAATTACTGACTCAAAGTATCTTTTAAGATTTGCCGAAAGAAAAGAAGAAAAACGAAACTGTTTTAGGCCGGCCATTTGGAAGAAGGTTCTTTCGATATTAGAGGATAAGGTGAAATACATTATAGTCCTTGCTAATACTTTGAAAAAAGATTTTGAACGAAATATCAGCAAGGACTGAACACAATGAAAGGGTAGTACGGTCCCTTCTTTCGAATTATAGCATAACTTGAATAATTATTGACCTCTTCTTTCCTCTGATGGCTCCTCATCAGGATCTGGTTCTTCCTCGTCCATGTTATTCGGGGTGTCGCCCTCATTAGGTTCCTTTACATCGCGAGGATCGGTATCAATATCTGGGCCTCTATTATTATTCATATTGTTATTTCCATTATTAGTGGGCTCATAATTAATATTCTCTGGTTGTTCATTCATCTGATTATCGTTATCCATTGCACACGCTGATAAAACACCAAGTGAAATAGCAATAGATAATATTAGAGTAATGATTCTTTTCATGATTTAATAACCTCCATATAAGATTTAAATTGAAACATTATTAGTTTTAATCATTTTCAATTTTTTACTCATTTTTTATGGAATTTATTTTTCAAGAACAGAAATAAAGAATGTTCAAGATGCTTTAATACAGTGAATATACTTCGAGGATTTAACGATTTCAGACCTATTTGACCACTTTTTTTAGTATGGATAAAGTGATAAAAAAATTATCATTATTTTTTTGGGAAATCTTGATTAAAAGTGATGTAAGAATGTTGAGAGGAGACATAAATGGATGAAAATTTTGAAGGGCTTATTGATAATACAATCAATCAGGCTAAAACACATTGACATTCTAAAGAATATTATTATCATTGTTTGGCCTTTGTTATTTGCTCGTAAATCTGCAGATTCTTTTGCAATATCCCCTCCAAAGATTTAGGGGGTTTGTAAGGATTTTGTTTAGATGCTCTGTTTTAGTAACCAAAGCTTTGCGCACAATTTTCTAAAAGTCAAAATTTGATACTGAATCTTTTCAGATACTAATTGAATATTTAGTATAGGAAAGCAAAAGCTATAAAAACATAAAAATAGAGAGACTGTGAAAGCCTCTCTATTTTGCGTATTCTACTGAGCGAGTTTCTCGGATTACGGTTACTTTTATATGTCCCGGATAATCCAACTCATCTTCAATTCGTTTTCGAATATCTCTGGCGATCTTGGTAGATTCAGCATCATCAATTTCATCTGGCTTCACTATGATACGAATCTCCCTACCAGCCTGAATTGCAAATGATTTTTCAACACCTGCATATGATTCTGAAATTTCTTCTAATTTTTCTAAACGTTTAATGTAATTCTCTAATGTCTCACTTCTTGCACCCGGACGAGCGGCTGAAAGTGCATCTGCTGCAGCAACGATTACTGCAATGACAGATGTTGCTTCTTCGTCACCATGGTGTGAAGCAATTGCATTAATAACGACTTCATTTTCTTTGTATTTCGTTGCTAGCTCTTTACCGATTTCTACGTGGCTACCTTCCACTTCATGATCTATTGCTTTTCCAATATCATGTAATAAACCGGCACGTCTAGCAAGTGTTTGATCTTCTCCGAGCTCAGCAGCTAATAGTCCGGATAAATAAGCTACTTCCGTTGAGTGTTTTAAAACATTTTGTCCATAGCTTGTTCGATATTTTAATCGCCCTAATATCTTCACTAAATCAGGATGAAGACCATGAACTCCTATTTCAAATGTTGTCTGTTCTCCATAATCACGAATATATTCATCGACTTCACGTCTTGATTTATCCACCATTTCTTCAATTCTAGCCGGGTGAATACGCCCATCTTGCACAAGCTTTTCTAATGCGATTCGGGCAATCTCACGACGAATTGGGTCAAAACCAGATAAAATTACCGCTTCTGGTGTATCGTCAATTATTAGATCAATACCTGTTAGTGTTTCTAAAGTTCGAATATTACGGCCTTCGCGACCAATAATTCGACCTTTCATCTCATCATTCGGAAGATTGACAACGGAAACAGTAGTCTCAGCCACATGATCAGCAGCACATCGTTGTAGTGCCAGCGACAAGATGTTTTTAGCTTTCTTATCTGCTTCTTCTTTCGCACGATTTTCTGCTTCTTTAATTATCATAGCTGATTCATGGGTAACTTCTTCTTCGACACGTTGCAAAATAATTTGTTTTGCTTGATCTGTGGTGTATCCTGATATCCGTTCTAATTCTGCTTGTTGCTCGCTTAACATTGCTCCAACTTTGCTTTCCATTTCTTCAATTTGTTGTTGTTTTTCTGTAAGCGAACTTTCTTTCTTTTCTAACAATAGCTCACGCTTGTCTAGAGTTTGATCCTTACGATTGAGGTTTTCTTCCTTTTGCATGAGACGACTTTCAAGCTTTTGAATTTCTGCTCGACGTTCTCTAAGCTCTTCATCCGCTTGTTGACGAATTTTATGATTCTCGTCCTTCGCTTCTAGTAATGCTTCTTTCTTCGCAACTTCAGCGTTTTTATAGCCCTCTTCCACAATTTGTTTTGCTAATTCTTCTGCACTCGAAATTTTCTTCTCTGCAATTTTCTTTCTAATCAGATAACCAACAACAATACCGACAAATGTAAGCAAAATGGAGATGATGATCGCAATATTATCCATACTTTCACCTCCTCTTGCTATAAACTTGTACAACTTTTTTAAGTCGGCATGTACAATAATACGTTTTTAGAAATTTAAATGTATAACATTTATTAAATTATACATGTTAATTTTAATCTTCTATTACTAGGATGTCAAGGAATGTAAAGATTTAGCGGTAATAGGATAAAACGTGCAAAAACTACCAGTTCCATAGTCTCATCTCCACCATGAATAGAACATACTTACTTTTAATAGTTAGCAAACCCATATTATTCATTCCTTATTCACACTAGATACAAACTGCGAAGTTGTGTAGGGTTAACTTTCTCTCTTTCTAATGGAAAATGAGTGCTTGATAGTCGCTGCGGAAAAATACTCCCTTCAAGGGAGAATGGTAGAAAGCAAATTCTTACCTAAAGAAAGCTCCGCAGTCTATTTATTGACTACGGAGCTTTTAATTTATTCCTCTAGTAAACTCTCTTGAGGTTCTTCTTCTGCGCTTTCACCTTCAATATCATAGTGAGCTCGAATGGAACGATAGATTTCCTCTGCTACAGCAACATTTTCTTTTAAGAATTGTTTTGCATTTTCACGGCCTTGACCGAGTCTTTCATCGTTATAAGAGTACCAGGCACCGCTTTTTAGAACTATATCCAAATCAGACCCGATATCTAGTATTTCTCCTTCTCTTGAAATACCTTCACCATACATAATATCAACTTCCGCTTGTTTAAATGGTGGCGCTACTTTATTTTTTACAACTTTAATACGCGTTTTGTTACCAACCATTTCATTTCCTACTTTTAACGTTTCCGCACGTCTTACTTCCAACCGAACAGAAGAATAGAACTTCAACGCTCTACCACCAGGGGTTGTCTCAGGATTACCGAACATCACACCGACTTTTTCACGGATTTGGTTGATAAATATAGCTGTTGTCCTAGACTTATTGATAGCACCTGATAACTTACGTAACGCTTGAGACATTAAACGAGCCTGTAAGCCAACGTGAGCATCACCCATTTCCCCTTCAATCTCAGCCTTTGGTACTAAGGCAGCTACAGAGTCAATAACAAGCATATCTACCGCACCACTACGAACAAGTGCTTCAGCGATTTCCAAAGCTTGCTCTCCAGTATCAGGTTGAGATAACAGTAATTCATCAACATTTACACCTAATTTTCTTGCATATACTGGGTCAAGCGCATGCTCCGCATCGATAAAAGCAGCTTGTCCGCCTGCTCGTTGTGCTTCCGCAATTGCATGAAGAGATACAGTTGTTTTACCAGATGATTCTGGTCCATATATTTCAACTACACGTCCTCGTGGATAACCACCAACACCTAATGCAACGTCTACTGCAATGGATCCACTTGAAACGGTTGCTACTTTTTGTTCTGCCTGTTCGCCAAGCTTCATGATGGAGCCTTTTCCGAACTGCTTTTCAATTTGTTTTAACGCCATATCTAAGGCTTGCTTTCTATCACTCACATTAATTCCTCCTTCATATTGCTACTACTATCTTACAACCTTTTTGCTCATTTCACAAGCAAAAAACGAATAAATGTTCCCATTATTTTCATGGAAATAATGGCAATTATCGATAAAACCCTTATTGAAAAGCATTTTTGCTATCATTATATCCATAAAAAAGCACTTTTTCAGTTATCTAAAAAAATATTTTCATTTCTTAAGTTGATAAAATAGTAATTCAAATGCTTTTTTGACTGTTCGATTTCTAATTGCTTGGCGATCACCATTAAATTGATATCTTGATGTATAGTGCTGATTATTTTCATCACAAATTGATATATATACAGTGCCAACAGGTTGATTTTCCAACTCATCTGGACCAGCTACTCCAGTAAAACTAATACCTAGCTTAGACTGATAGATTTTCTTCACTTGACTAGCCATACTTTCTGCACACTCTTTACTGATTGTTCCATATGTTGTAATCAGCTCGTCAGTAATCTTTAATGCAGAATTCTTGGAAAAAGGTTGGTATACAACAGCAGCACCATTAAATATTGCCGATGCTCCACCCTGCTCCACTACTTTCGAAGCAAACGCTCCTCCTGTCAAGCTTTCTGCGCTAGCAATCGTTAAATGCTTTTGCTTCATTAATTCAAACACTGTCTTTTCGATATTGGTGTTGTCATAACCATAAAGATATTGTCCAACTTGTTCTTTAATCTTTAATTCTATCTTATCAATCAACTGTTCAGCCTCTTCATTACTTTCAGCCTTTGCTGTAAGTCTTAAAGCTACCTCACCTTCTGATGCTAAAGGAGCAATCGTAGGATTGGTTTGGTTTGATATTAAATCTCTAAGATCATGTTCTAATTGTGACTCACCAATCCCAATAAAGCGTAGCATTCTGGACCTGATCACAGTTTTTAAAGCTAACGAGTCATTAAGAAAAGGCAGTACTTCCTCGTTCATAATAGCCTTCATTTCTCGTGGAACACCAGGCATAAACACCCAAAGCGTTTTATTATAGTCCACAATTATTCCTGGTGCAATACCGACAGAATTATGTAATACCTTTGAACCTTCAAACACATGCGCTTGTTTTCGATTATTCGGTGTCATCGTACGATTATTTTTGGCAAAAAAAGCTTTCATCTGATCTAATGTCCCTTGATCTTCTACAATCTGTAAGTCTGAGATATGTTGAAATGCTTCTCTTGTTAAATCATCTTCTGTCGGTCCAAGACCACCTGTTATAAAAACAATGTCAGATCTATTTCCTGCTTCACGAAAAACTTCTGCCAATCGATTAAAGTTATCACCAACTACTGAATGATAATAGACGGAGATCCCTTTGTCCGCCAATTGTTCTGAGATCCAGGCCGCATTTGTATTGACAATTTGCCCTAACAATAACTCTGTACCGACTGATATCAGTTCTGCTTTTACTTCTGTCATTATTTAGAATCTCCCATCACATGCCAATTCTTCACAAAATATTCTACCCCTGAAACAATCGTAATGATTAGAGCAGCATATAGTAAAATACTATCCATTGGTAATCCAAAGGCAGAAAACGGAATATTATGCAACAATAAGAAAATGATTGCAAGTATTTGCAAAACTGTTTTTAATTTGCCGAGTTGACCAGCAGCCAGTACAATTCCTTCACCTGCCGCAACAAGTCGTAACCCAGTAACAGCAAATTCACGACTAATAATAATAATCACTACCCAAGCAGGAGCCATTTCCAAAGCAACTGACAAAATAAATGCTGCGGAAACTAATAACTTATCTGCCATTGGATCAAGAAATTTCCCAAGATTTGTTACCAGCTGATGTTTTCTCGCATAATAACCATCCAGCCAATCAGTTGCTGACGCAATCGCAAATATAATCACAGCAACTAAATGAGAAATTGGAATGGACTGGTCGGCAACATTCCACAATCCCCAATCAAATGGGTAGGATAATAATAAAATAAAAAAAGGAATCAACATAATTCGTGATAATGTAATTTGATTAGGTATATTCATTTACTGACACTCCCTCAATATATTAAGAAAAAACGGGCAAAACCCGTCCGATCCTGTTCTTTTCTGATTCAAAATAGAAATAAATTCGCTAGAGTGAAAATTCTCATCGTTTAAGACATTCTCACTTTCTTTCATAGATGAGTCTAAAATGTCACTACGGAAAAGTACTCCCTATCCGTGGGCAACACCTCAAATAGTCACTGTGCAGTATAAGCTTCATTTCTTTATTTCTGAAAACAAACCCTCTTTATTAATGAAAAGAGGGTTAGAAAGTTGCATTATTGCTTTTCAATTGTAATCCATGCTTGTTGAACATCAGATGCTTGTATTTCATCAGACAACTCCAGTTTTTCCTCATTTAATTCAATATTTATGGATTGTGGTTCACCAAATCTTAAATATAGCTCTTCTACATCCGAAACATCAAGCTCTAATGGACTTTCATTAGCAGTAAACATCTTTTCATATAGACTGTTGCCTGCTTTATCAGCGATTTCAAGCCAATGTCTATTTTCAGTAGTAATCACCAGATTTACATTCTCTTCTGTAGTTGTCAGCGTATAGTAAGACTCATTATTTTCATAACTATCCAAAGATATCTCTGTAGTTGGTTCCGGTTCATCCTCTTCCACTGGCTCGTTACCTGAAGATTTTCCATCTTCATTCTCATCAGCTTCATTTTGGGTTGTGCCTTGATTTGGTGGTAGCTGGACCGATTCTCCGGCTGTATTCTCATCATTTTCCGCCGGTGTTGGATCTGCTTCATCCCCAGAAAAATAGTTTTGTCTAAATAACCAAACTAATACGACAATACCAACTATCAACAAAACCACAATAACACTTGGCAAGAACGAAAAAATTACAGGTGTTTTTGTTGTTGCGTTATTTTTTTTACTGCTCTTCACACGAGAAAGTGCTACATCTTCCTCTTTTTCAATAGGTAACTGATTTTTGTATTCTTCCATTAATTCATCTGGATTCAAGCCAAGTACAGTAGCATATTCCTTAATAAAAGCCCGTACATAAAAAGAACCGGGCATAACATTAAATCTTTCTTGTTCTATCGCTTCCAAATATCGCACTTGTATTTTGGTGACGTTTTGAATGTCTTCTAACGACATATTTTTACTTTCACGCTCTTCTTTTAATCTTTCTCCGATTCCCATTTGAAACACCATCCATCAATCATTAATCTATATAAACCGAACATTATATGATAACAGGCTCTATATTAGTAGACGTATATTTATGCCAATTTGTTTCATTTTAAACAACATATCTTAATCATATCTTAAAATAAAACGATTGAAAAGTGAAAATTTGCATGAATATGACAATTTAAAGAAAATTTCATAAAGCTGAATATTGGAAAATGGTGTTAAAAACCCTATAAAACATAAGAATTATGCTTTATAGGGTACATACTCTGTTATTTAGTGCCTTCGTTTTGAACAAGCTTTACCATAATGTTTGCAATGGCATGCTGTTCTTTCTGATCTGCTGCATTCCATAAGTCACGTAACATTTTCTCTTGATCGTTTTTTGCTTGCACTTCCGTTGATAAATAATTACCAATATCATACGCAAGCTCTGAAATTGCTTGATTACTTATCCCATTATTTTCTGCATCATGCAAACGATCCCCTAAAAAATCTTTCCATGACTCAAAGTTGTCAATTACAGACATGTTCATTCCTCCTTTATCAGCATACATTAATATCTTTCGATAATTTTTTTAAAATATGCATACTAACAAAAGGAAGATGATTAATCAATCAACTCCAAGCACCGTTAACTCGGATTAATTCACCTTGTATATATTTTGATTGGTTACTACAAAGAAATTGAACAGCATCTGCAACATCCTCAGGTTTACCTGCCCTTTGTAATGGAATGTCTTGGATTAGCTCTTGCTTTTCCTGCTCGGTCAAAGTTTGATTCATCTTGGTATCAATAAAACCAGGACTAACTCCGTTCACCAAAATATTACTTGGACCTAATTCTTTAGCTAACGCTCTAATAAAAGTATTTTGAGCACCCTTAACAGTTGAATAGGCTACTTCACAGCTAGCCCCCATTTCACCCCAAATCGAGGAAATCAATATGATCCGTCCACATTTATTTCGTACCATATTAGGAATTAAGGTTTGTGTTATTTTCCATGGAGATTTTACATGTAATTGAAGCATTTCATCCATATCATGTTCTTCCATGTCTTGAAATAAGCCAAAATAAGCCTTTCCGCTAGTATATATAAGATGGTCAATATCTTGCGGTATTTGACTAATAAATTGAGCTAAGCCTTCTCTTGTAGCTAAATCTGATTGAACAACACCTATAACCTGATTTTTCGGTAGTTGCTCAAGTAATTGATCAATCGCCGTTCTGTTTCGATTATAATGCAAAAAAAGTGTATGCCCTTGATTGGCTAATTGGTTAGCAATAGCCGTACCAATTTCCCCACTTGCACCAGTTATGATCGTTCTCTTCTCCATCGTTACCCTCTATTCATCTGCTTTCACATAACAAGTAGAAAGTTGCTCTTCTTTTATCCAATTTTGGCTATAATTCTGCATATCACTATATGTCAGATTTTCCAGCCATTCGATACTTTCAAAGAAGTCAATTCCTAATAACTGACAATGTGTGTATTGATTAGCGATAAACTCCAATGAATTCATAGCACGTAATAATTGACCAATTTTCTTGCGTTTTATTCGTTCGAAACTTTGCTGATCCATTGGAGACGTTTTAAGATTTAAAAGTTCTTGTTTTATCATTTCTGCTAATTTTTCTGGATTTTTCGTATTCCCGCCTACTATACTAAAGCCAAAATTACGCTCTAAATGGGATTCACAACTAAATGACTGATCTATAAGCCCTTCTTCATATAATCGTTCATATGCGACACCACTTTTAGAGAATAAATGATCCAATACTATGTCCATCAACCATTCTCTTTCCATAAATTCTTTCGGATCTTCCGGAATAACACTTTCCTTTATTCCTACCAAAGCTTTTGGAACGGAAACAGGCATTGTTATCGTTACTTCTTTTTCAGCTACTTCTTTTGGCTCATCTGGAAACTTTCTAGTAATTGGTTCAGGTGCGTCAAAATCTTTTTGATCCTGGTTATTTTTTATAAATGCCATTGTTTCTTCAGGATCAACATTTCCAGCAATGAACAGCACCATATTATTTGGATGATAGAAGGTGTTATAACACGTATATAAATCATCTTTCGTAATATTATGAATCGACTCTACAGTTCCAGCAATATCGATCTGTACCGGATGGTGATGATAAAGGCTTTTAATCGTCCCGAAAAACGCTCGCCAATCTGGTTGATCGTCATACATACGTATTTCTTGTGCAATAATTCCTTTTTCTTTTTCAACGGATTGCTCAGAAAAATAAGGCTCTTGCACAAAATCTACAAGTGTTTGTAAACTCTCTTTAACCTTTGAGGTAGCAGAGAATAAATAAGCTGTTTTAGTAAAAGAGGTAAAAGCATTTGCTGAAGCACCTAATTTTGAAAAATCTTGAAAAACGTCACGATCTTCTTTTTCAAATAATTTATGCTCTAAAAAGTGTGCAATCCCATCAGGAACCGTTTGTAAATCCTGCTCATTTAGTGGAACAAAGCTTTGATCGATCGAACCATAATTAGTTGTGAAAATGGCAAAAGTTTTTGCCATTTCTTGTTTCGGCAAAATAAAAACACGTAAACCATTCGAAAGTGTTTCTGCATATATATTTTCTTCGATTTGTTGATAATGTTTATGCTTCACTTTGTTCCGCCTCCTTACTAGTCAACAAATAAATCGTATCAAGTTTCACTTTTTTTGCGACGTTGATTACTTGATCTTTCGTAACAGTATTTACTTTCTGTAATAATTGTTCAGGTGTGATCGACGATTGTGCCAACACACTTTGATAATGTAATTCAATCATACCCTGTGGGTTATCTAAGGTTTCACGCAACTGGTTAATGGTCATTTCTTTCGTTTCGCTGAGGTCATTATCAGTAAACTCACCATTACGCATTTGCTCCATTTGTTCCAAAATGATCTCTTTGGCTTTTTCATATTGTTCTGGAGCAATCCCACTAAAGACGAACATTAATCCTTTATGACTTTCAATTCTTGATGCAGCATAGTATGCTAAACTATGCTTTTCCCTCACATTCATAAATAACTTAGAACTAGGAAATCCGCCAAACAAACCGTTAAATACATGTAATGCTGGATAATCTTCGTCATTAAACGTAATATTTGTGCGATAACCAAAGTGTAATTTAGCTTGCTTTATATCATCTTGTTCTATTAATGTTTGTTCATTACTTTTTGTAACTCTCTTCGCTTTTTCAATTGGTTGTTGTTGTCTCTCTTCTACCAGTGCTGTAATTTTTCCTTCTACATCTAAACTTTCAATATCACCAACAGCAAAAATATCGAGATGATCTTGACTCAATATTTGTTGATAATAAGTATAAAGGTCCTCAGCAGTAATCTTATCTAAATCTTCCTCATAACCATGCACACGCAAACGATATGCTTCTTCTTGACACATTTCCTCAATCATCCGAGTGTTTGCAAAGCTCATCTTATCCTCTTTTAATGCTTCCATCTTGCTACGTAATGTTTCTTTTTCACGTGCTACAATTTTTGGATCGAATACTTGTTCAACTAGTTTTGATTGATAAATGATTTCTCGTAGAAAAGAAATTCCTTTATCTAATAAATCCTGAGAACCGGCAATATATTGTTCATTTGGCAGTTCTAATCGAATCGTTAAGATATGATTTTCACCTTTTTTACTACTGTCTACTGCTAAAACAGTACCATATAACTCATCAAGATGTTGACGTAACTGTATTGCGGTAGGGTAATTCTCAGTACCTTGTTGCAAAATATACGGTAATAATGCTCTTTTCGTAATATTTTCTCTTGTTAGCTTTGAAGTAAACTTTAATGACAGGTGAATGGTTTTAAATTTTTTGGTATGTATAAGATGTAAATCATACCCTTCTTTTGGGATGATTCGCTCTAACGTTTCAACCATAACACTACTCCTTTAAATTTATTTTTGTTTGTCTTCTATATTCTATCAAAAAGATCCAAATATTATGCTAAAAGGAGAAGTTGTGTCAAAAAGTATATTGATACACATGAGTTTCTCTCCTTCTGGAGGTACATACATTCAGTTATTTAGACCCAAACTGGATGAAAAGCTTAAAAACCCGTTTAGATAAATGTAACGGGTTTTTAAGCTTTCTTTAGGGAACACTATTCTTCCTTAAAATCTTTTTCTTAGAACGTAAAAACTAAATACATCTGCTCTAAAAAAGTTAGCTGAATAGAGAACTGGTTCGTTTTCTTTTGTATAATGCATTTGACGTAATAGTAATAATGCCTGATCAGGTTCACAATTTAAGATCGGTGAAATTCTTTCATGGTAACCGATAGGTTCAATATAAGCCACAGCATAATCTATGTCCTTTTTGGCATATGTTTTTAAAGCTTGAAAAATAGATTCCTGACTGTGAATCAGTTCTAATGGCATGGTACGTTGATCTACTCTATCTATACAATAAACAACAGGCTCACCATCTGCTGTACGCACTCGTTCTAACTGTGCAAACTTTTCAATTTCTAATGGATCAAATCGACGTTTATCTTCATCTGTAGGTTCAGTAATTTCTGCAGATATATATTGTACACCTGGCTTTTTACCTGATTTCTGGATCATCTCCGTAACACTGCCCAGCTGCTCAATCCCAGAGGATAGAATCGGTTTTGCGTGTACAAAAACACCAACACCAGGTCTTTGAATCAAGATATTTTCTTCTTCTAGTATGGCAATGGCGTGTTGAATTTCTTTACGTGTTACACCTAAATTTTTTGCTAATTCATACTCTGTAGGCAGTTTTTCTTTTTCTTTATAATGCCCATCTTCTATTAAATTTTTAATATAATGTACAGCAGAGATGGTAGATCCATTATTTAAATTAGATAACATAGCTTCCCCCAACCAATCTATATCCAATGTTAGTTTGTTATTACAAACAAATATAACACTTTTAGATCGAATAATAAAGAATATTTTGTTTCTTTTGAATTATTAGTACTAGGAGGAAGAATTTGCTGTCATATCATCAGACATTTGACTTTGTAAAACAGTTCTCGGTTTTGAGCCTTCATAAGGACCTACAACACCTCTATCCTCCATAGCATCTATCAATCGCGCTGCACGTGTATAACCAATACGAAAACGCCTTTGTAACATGGAAACACTGGCACTTTGCATTTCCAGTACTAACTGAACCGCATCGTCATAGAGATCATCGTCCACTTCTTGCTTTACTTCTGTTTCTTCTTCTGGAATCATTTCCTCTTGATACTGCGCCTTTTGTTGTTCCACACAATGATCCACAACACGCTCTACTTCTTCATCAGATAAAAACGCCCCTTGAATACGAACAGGCTTGGATAATCCGACAGGTATAAAGAGCATATCACCTCGTCCTAATAACTTTTCAGCCCCCCCAGAATCAAGGATTGTCCTTGAATCAGTTTGTGACGAAACACTAAAAGCAATTCGTGATGGTATATTTGCCTTGATAACACCGGTAATAACATCAACTGATGGACGTTGCGTTGCGATAATCAAATGAATACCTGCTGCGCGTGCCATTTGCGCCAGTCTTGTAATGGCATCCTCCACATCGTTTGAAGCAACCATCATTAAGTCAGCTAATTCATCAACAATGACAACAATGTAAGGCAGTTGTGGTTGTTGATCTTCTTCCGCTGCATTATGACGATTAATATATTCGTTATATCCTTCTATATTTCTCGTACCAGTCTCTGAGAACAAGTCATACCGTCTTTCCATTTCTGCTACTACTTTTTTTAACGCTCTAGCAGCTTTTTTTGGATCGGTCACTACAGGTGTAAGTAAATGTGGAATTCCATTATATACATTCAATTCCACTTTTTTAGGGTCAATCATCATCATCTTTACTTCATGTGGTTTGGCTCGCATCAAAACACTGGTAATAATGCCATTAATACAAACACTTTTACCACTACCTGTCGCACCTGCAACCAATAAATGTGGCATCTTATTTAATTCCGCAATTACCGCTTCACCGGAAATATCCTTTCCTAAAGCAAAAGCTAAATTGTTCTGAATTTGATTTTTTTTCGTTTCTAACACTTCCCGTAATGTAACCATTGCCGTTTCTTCATTCGGCACCTCTATTCCTACAGCAGATTTCCCTGGGATAGGTGCTTCAATACGAATATCTTTAGCAGCTAAAGCCAGAGCTAAATCATCATGTAAATTAACAATTTTACTAACTTTTACTCCTGCTTCAGGATATACTTCGTATTTGGTTACGGATGGACCGACATGTACTTTTGTTACTCGTGCCTTTACTCCAAAACTTTGGAATGTTTTTTCTAACTTGCGAACAACTCGTTGTATATGCGTTTTATCTTGTTGCTTACCAAAGTTTTTAGGAAGCTCTAAGATATTCATTAATGGTAATTGATAATCTTGATTCTCAAATTCTGTTGTTGGTAATTGTTCTGATTCAGCTGTATCCCAATTGTCTTGTGGTGCTTCTTCTTTGTCTTCAAAATCTTTTACATCTATCGTCTCTACCTGTTCATCTTCAACCTGATCCATCACTGCTAAATCTTCGTTTGCATATGCAATAGCAGGTAGCTCACTGTCATTTGTATCATGGTCATTCTCCAGTAAAATATCATTTTGATCTTCTTCTACTTCTTTTTCTTTTCGTTTTTCTTTCCATTCTACTAATCGTTGTTTACTGTGTTGTAATTTTTCTTGTAATTTATGAAATGCGGTTGAAAATAAATCTCCGATTGATAGATTACAAAACACAATAACCCCAATTAACATCATAAATGCTGCAACAATCATAGCTCCAGAACTTGAAAATAGAAAATAACTAACTGCAAACATGATTGCTGCAATCATCCCACCGCCAAGATAAGCTGACGTACGATCACCTTGAATATACTCCATGAAAAAAGAAAAGCTTTGCCCAATTGAAGGATAATCAGTTGATAGACTATCAGGCGACTGAAATGTAAGAATATGAGTCATTAATAAAAATCCTGCTAGAGCCAAATACGTTCCTATCCACTTTCGTGTTGATAAATTTGGCCACTTTCGTTTCACCATAAGATAGATTCCTACAAATAAAAGGAATAATGATACAATAAAATACCAGATTCCGAAGAAAAAACGAAAAATATTTTCTAGTAGAGACGAGATAGCACCATCGCTAATCATCGTAGCACCACTTCCGAAAATAGCAAAAAATACTAATAATAACCCTAATAATTCTTTTTTTATATTATTTTTTAATGATTGTTTTTTTCTTCTTTTTTTCTTTTTTGCCATATAAAACACTCCTCAAGTCCCTATTCCGTTATTATCATGTTGGTATGTATGAAATACCCTTGCTGAAGTTTGTTAGCAAGGGTGTTTAGTTAGCTCTATTCTGATTTCCATTATAGCATAGAATCAAAAATAGAACGAATATTCTATTGGAGATTTTCACTACTCGAAATAATAGTTCCTGGAGAAAAATGTTCAGCTAAATAATCATTGGGGTCTGTAGATAATAATTGTACGATACGCATATCGCCGTTTTCTAATCTTTGAATACAGCAAGGTTTATTTTGATAGCTAATAAATTCATTTTGCTGGTAATCCTTTTCGGTATAATGGATATCTTCATAACTTATTGGTGTATATAATATCATTGGATCAACTCCTGGGTATCCTTTTTGTTTTCAATTAATTCATTAAGTTTTGACATTGCACCACTTATGCCACCAACTTCATTGATTAATCCATATTTCACAGCATCTTGTCCGACTACATTTGTTCCAATATCCCTAGTTAAATTTCCTTTTTCGAACATTAATTCTTTCAATTTGTCCTCTTTGATATTAGAATGAGCAGTCACAAATTGAAGAACACGTTCCTGCATTTTATCAATATATTCAAATGTTTGTGGCACACCAATAACAAGGCCTGTAAGACGTATCGGATGAATCGTCATGGTTGCTGATGGAGCTATAAAAGAATAATCAGTTGACACAGCTATAGGAACACCAATGGAGTGACCTCCACCTAATACGACAGAAACAGTTGGTTTAGATAATGATGCAATCATTTCTGATAAAGCAAGTCCTGCCTCCACATCACCACCAACTGTATTTAAAATGACGACTAATCCTTCTATTTTAGGATTTTGTTCAATGGCGACTATCTGAGGAATGAGATGTTCATATTTGGTTGTTTTGTTTTGTGGTGGTAGTTGGACATGTCCTTCCACTTGACCGATGATGGATAATACATGAATATTTGAGTCTGGTGCATTCGGTACGGTGGATTGTCCTAATTGTTGAATCTTTTCAACAAGCGATGATGATTGTGACTCTTTTTCTTTTGTTTCTTGTTTTTGTTGTTTCATACCTAATTACCCCTTTACTTCATAGTAGTAATTAGTATGAACCAGCTTGCTTATTTCATTCTGCTACATTACCGGTTATAAAAAAGTGACTTATGTATGTATAACTTACTTTGTTCAATTCATTAAAGAACCCGTTTCATTTAGATAGAAACGAGTTCAAATAATAGTATTTATTGGAATGATTCAATTACTCTGAAAAGGTTTTGTTCTTCAAATGGTGACAATGGCACCAATGGTAAACGAACAGAACCTACGTCAAGTCCCTTGTATGTTAAGGCTGATTTTACAGGTGAAGGAGATGGTGCCATAAATAACGCACGCATGATAGGAAGTAACTTACGGTGAAGTCGACTTGCTTCTTTCACTTTACCTTGTTCAAATAACTCAATCATTTCTTTCATTTCTTTGCCAATGATATGGGAAGAAACAGAAACAATCCCAGAACCACCAATAGATTTAATTGGTAAGGTTAATGAGTCATCACCACTATAAACAGAAAAATCGTCATCTACTTGTTCCAGTATAGAAGCGATGCCGTCGAGATCACCAGTGGAATCTTTCACCGCCACAATGTTATCGATTTGTGATAAGGCCACAACCGTTTCCACATTTAAGCGTACTACTGCTCTTGAAGGTATATTGTACAGCATAATCGGCAATTTGGTTTCTTGCGCAATCGCTGCATAATGTTGATATAATCCCTCTTGATTTGGTTTATTATAATATGGAGTTACAACTAATGATCCATCGACTCCTATTTGTTCTGCTTCTTTGGTTAATTCAATAGATGCCTGTGTATTATTACTTCCAGTACCAGCAATAATAGGTACTCGACCATCCACTACTTTAACCACATGCTTAAATAAAGATATCTTTTCTTCATGACTTAACGTTGGGGATTCACCGGTTGTACCAGCTACAACAAGCCCATCTGATCCAGTAGCAATTAGATGTTCAATCAATTGTGTCGTTATATTTAAATCCATACGATTATTTTGATCAAAAGGTGTCACCATTGCAGTTAACAGTCTTCCGAAATCCATAATGTCACCATCTCCTTTCCAATCTCCTTCACCTTATTTGCAAGTGCTAAACATGTACTAATATAACATTTGCTTCAATTATTGCTTTTCATTTTTTCAATATGGCTGATAAATCATAGTGACCATCGACTGTAATAAAGACCCCACTTCTGGTATTAATTCAGTGCTAACCATGCTAAATTTCACTACCATTCATTGTAGGGAAAAGAAACTCTCACTGAATATAGTTTCTCTATATAGAAAAATGGCGAAGATAATTATGCCATGAATATACGATTTCATCAATAGATAATCTCAAAAAAGTTATTTTTCTAATTGAAATGCTTCATGTAACGCATTAAGTGCTGGTTCTAAATGCATATTTTGAATTAAGACCCATATAGTTCGATGGCTATCTGCTGATTGTAAAATGGGGATATTTTTATTAGTTAATGTCTGTACGATTTTTGATGTAACTCCAGGTACACCTGACATTCCTGCTCCAACTAGAGAAATTTTTGCACAATCTTTGGTAATAATCGGTTGAAGTTTTAACGATTCTAAGACTTGCTTTGCTAAAGTTTCATCTCGTTCAAATATCGTATATATGACACCATTAGGTGATATATTAATAAAATCGACGGAAATACCCGCTTCAGCCATCGCTTTAAATACTTTTACATGTAATTGTTGTGGTTCATTCGCCTCTTGAATTTTAATTTGGGTTATTTGATTAACATATGCAATCCCTGTTGCCAATCGATCATGTACACTTTCAGCATAATCTGTCTCAGGAACATTCGTAATAAGCGTTCCTTTATCATTTAGTCTTGTAGAACGTACTCTAATGGGAACATTGGCCTGCATTGCAATCTCGACTGCTCGAGGGTGTATAACCTTTGCTCCTTGATAGGCTAGATTACATATCTCTGTATAAGAAATGGTATCTAATTTTTGCGCATTGGTAACAACATGAGGATCTGCTGTCATAATACCATTCACATCAGTAAAAATATCTACATATTCTGCTTGTAAAGCAGCTGCTAATGCAGTGGCAGAGGTATCACTCCCACCCCTGCCAATGGTTGTTACTTCATTGTTTTCCGTTTTACCTTGAAACCCAGCTACTACTACTACTTGATGGTTATTAATAATATGTGATAAATGGTCGGTATCTACTGTTTTAATTTGAGCATTAGAAAAATTGCTAGTCGTAATAATTCCAGCTTCTCCACCAGTAATTGCACAAGCATTGATTTGATTCTCTAGTAAATCATGCGAGAAAACCGTCGCAGAAATTGTTTCGCCACAAGATAATAATAAGTCTTTCTCTTTATTACTTAACTTGGAGTGATTACCATCAATTAATGATAATAATGCATCTGTCGAATAAGGTTCTGGGTAACGACCCATCGCTGAAACAACCACTACTACTTTATAGCCTTCATTTAATGCTTCTTTAATATGCTTAATAGCATATTCTCTAGATTCTTTATTTTTAACGGATGTTCCACCAAACTTTTGAACTAATACCCGCATGATGCCACCTCATTTATTTATTGAGCCAGTTATTTTTAATTAAAGATTCAGCAATTTGCACCGAATTCCAAGCAGCTCCTTTTAACAAGTTATCAGAGACTACCCATAAATGGAATCCTTTCTCATTATCTAAATCTTTACGGATACGACCTACAAACACATCACATTTACCTGCTGCTGCCAGAGGGGTAGGATATACTTGATTGGCAGGATCATCTTCTAAGACGATACCATCCGCATTACTAATCGCTTCTTTGAATTGATCAACCGTTACGGCATCTTTATCTACTTCCACATATACACTTTCTGCATGAGATGTAAAGAAAGGTAATCGTACACAAGTTGCTGCAACCTGAACTGAATCATCATGCATGATTTTCTTCGTTTCATTGATCATTTTCATTTCTTCAAATGTATACCCATTATCTTGGAACACATCAATTTGTGGTAATGCATTAAATGCAATTGGGTAATGATGTTTTTCTCCTGATACAGGTAGTAATTCCGGATTTAACTCTTCACCATCTAAAAATGCTTTTGACTGTGAATGTAATTCTTCAACTGCTTCATTTCCAGCTCCTGATACAGCTTGATAAGTTGAAACAATTACTCTGGACATACCAAACTGATCTTGTACCGGTTTAAGCGCAGCTACCATTTGGATTGTGGAACAATTAGGATTTGCAATAATTCCATTATGCTTTTGGATATCCTCTTCGTTCACTTCTGGTACTACAAGCGGCACTTCAGGATCCATACGGAATGCGCTTGTGTTATCAACTACTACGGCACCACGTTTTACTGCTTCTGGTGCCAACTTTTTAGACACTGAACCACCAGCAGAAAAGAGGGCAATATCTACACCTTCAAAACTTTCAGGAGTAGCTTCCTGCACCGTATATGTTTTACCTTGAAACTCCATTTCCTTTCCTGCTGATCGTTTAGAAGATAATAAAAGTAATTCGTTGATTGGAAAGTTCTTTTTATCCAATGTTTCTAACATTTTTGCTCCTACTGCACCAGTAGCACCTACTACTGCTACATTATATTGTTGTCCTGTTGCCATGTTTATTGTCCCCTTCCATTTACTTCAATGTTTAATTTGATTATCTTTTTCATCATAACATATTATCGAGTATTCTTTAATTATTTCATCATAATTACTTGTTTCTTTCTATAACTACTGGCTGTATTTGCTTATATTCAAGAGCATTCTCTACCGTTTCCGGAATGAGTGTCATATCTGATACCATTGAATTTGGTTTCTTTATCGGATCGTCCTGACCAAATGGTACGAAATATATTAGCTTAGTAGACATTAACCTCATTAAATTAACACCATTTAAGCCTAATGCATCATTGGTTGAAACGCCAATGACAACTGGATTTCCATTTCTAATCGTTGCTTTCGTTGCCATCAGAACAGGACTGTCGGTTATGGCATTAGCGAGACGACTCATGGAATTACCAGTCAAAGGAGCTAATATCATAGCATCTAATGGTTCGATCGGTCCTAACGGTTCAGCATCTACAATAGTTGCGATCGGTTCTCTACCTGTAATTTCTTTAACGCGATCCATATGATCTTGAGCTTTACCGAATTTACTGTCAGTCTCTTTAAATGTATAGGAAACAACTGGCACTAATTCGGCACCTAACTCGACTAATTTCTCCATTTGTGGAAAAACATCTGCATAAGTACAATGTGATCCAGTTAAACCAAATCCAATCTTTTTCCCTTTAAAATCCACTAAAATACCTCCTATATTCGTAATCTTTATACAGAATCACAGGGTTCACCAATTGGGCTTACGTTATATGCCCAGTATATGCCCAGATCATCTGTGTGTTACTGTTAGGAGGTGAATAGTATTTTGGCTATGCGATCAGCCAGAATTTCGCCTGCGGTTGTCGGAGCTACCATTCCCGGCAAACCTAAAGCATGGATCGCTTCTATCCCTCTGGTTTTCGCATATTCAAAATCAATACCCCCAGGCTTGGAGGCTAAATCGATAATAATCGCCTGACTATTCATTTTTTCAATAAGAGATTTATCTACTACTTTTGCAGGAATCGTATTAATTAAAATTTGACATTTATCTATATATTGCTCGATCTGGTCTAACGGATACGCTTCCCATCCTTTTTCATAAACGCGTGCCAAATCAGTTTCATGCTTGGAAATAACTGCTAGATTAGCTCCAAGACCAGCAAAGCTATTGGCAGTCGTTTCACCAACTCGCCCATATCCAAATACGAATACATTCGAATGATGAATGGTGAAATCGGTATGTTTGATAGCAAGCATAATAGCTCCTTCGGCAGTAGGGATGGAATTATAAATAGCAACATCATCTCTTTCCATTAATTTGATCAAATGTAAACGATTGTTGCTAATATGCTGATCCAGCTTTTGATTGGATATTCCGGTGAACACAATACAATCTTTTGGTAATGACTGAAACCATTCCTCTGTTAATTGTATTTTTTCATTTGAAAACATTGTTTCGACAAAGCCATCATCATCTATACCGGTAATCGGTAATATGACACCATCTAATTGAGATGTATCCAAATTCTCGATTGTTGACTGCATAACCCCTGTGTAGCTTTGCTCTACTTGTTCAAAACCTAATATTCTAATACTTAGTTGATCAATCGTTTTAAGCGCGTGAATTAAAGGCAAATAACGTGCATCGCCTCCAATAATGGCAATTTTTTTCGTCTTCTGCATCTTGTCACCTCACCAAATCTCTATCTAACAATTATATATTATCTAAAATTATCATATGAAAATATGGAACAGAAGTGAAGGGGCAAATACCCTAGGAATAAAGAAAAAGAACTCAAAGTGGCGTAAAGAAAGACTAAAACAGAGGATAGAATATGTGCAGAAAAACAGAGTAGATGTTGAACTGTATAGAGGTGACTGAGGTGAGTGAAAGCAAAGTTTAAAATCCAGTTCATCATCTTCTTATAAGAAAAACTAGATCAAAACCCAAACTTATTAGCAGTAGATAACAACTGCCAACCTTTAAATACTTGGAAAAATAGGGTCTTCATCCCATTTTTATTAAATGATGAGAGCTAGGATCTTCAGCTCGCGTGAGTTCCATAGGAGTATCGCATTTTCTGCAGCTTAGTATTGTTTTCTGATCAAGTGAGAAGAAGTCCAAGCAAGTATATTCCTAGTAATTCAACTTTCTACCATCAGAAAATCACTACTAGCGGAGGCAACATACGTAGACTCCTACGGGAACAGTGACCAAAGTGAGACCCCACAGCGAACGACCTTGGTGAGCGAGGAGGCTCACAGTCTCCGGGGGGAAAGCGAAACGGTCAGCCGCAGCGGTTGGCTTGCACACTTTAACTTTCATCATAAACAACATGACTAGTCAACTAAATCTTTATTTATTACACTTTTTAAACGTGAATAAGAAACAAAAATACTGTGATACCAACGGTTATATACTTTCCTTTCTTATCAAAAAAACGAAGCTCCATTAGCTTCGTTTTTCACACTTCATCTGTTTCGACAATAATCATATCGTCTCCGACTTTTTTGATTTGTTTCCAATCAATACGTGAATAAGACTCTGATTTTCTTAAGCCGAACATACTGTATTGTGGAATGGTAAAAGATAGAATCTGTCCTGTTTTTTCATCAATTTCTAGGTCTGTTTGTCCCAAAACCCCTAATCTAGAACCTGTAGTTAAGTCGATTAACTCTTTACTACTTAAATCATTAAATCGCATCATTGCCACCTCCAATCTGTTATTCAGGTGAAATAATGGCAGTTGCCGCCTGATCGATCTGTAGTGTATCGAGAATTTGTTGAACATCATCTAATTTCACATCATCTATCTTTTTCATGATATCATCGAGGGAAGGATGGTTTTGTAGTAATAATTCATTTCTCGCATTTCTGCTCATTTTGCTGTTAGTACTTTCCAGGCTTAACATATAAAGTCCTTTTAATTGTTCTTTACTGTTTTGCCACTCTTTATTAGATAAACCATTCTTCCTCAATTGATCGACAATATAGTATATTTTATCTTGAACAATATACAACTGATTTTTCGAAGTTCCCGCATAAATGGTTAACAAGCCACTGTCAATAAAAGCACTATGATAAGAAAAGATCGAGTAAGCCATTCCTGCTTTTTCTCTTATTTCTTGGAACAGCCTGGAACTCATACTGCCACCTAATACATTGTTTACTATCAACATTGCATATTCATGCTCGTCTTCTATTCTAACACCTTCATATCCTAAACAAAGATGGGCTTGTTCTGTTTCTTTAGTTTGTGAAATTTGCTTAGAATGAAATGCAGGTTTGCTTACATATTTTTTATCAGGTAAAGTTTTATTTCTCTCAACTGAAAGAATGTCTTCTACCACTTTAATAAAACGATGATCAGCATTACCGACAATTGACACAACTATGTTCTCAGGAACGTATTGATTTTGTAAATATTGAAGCATATCTTGTTTTAACATTTGATTAACGGTAGATTTTGATCCTAATATTGGTTTTGCCAGTGGATGTTGTTGATAAGCTGCTTCAGCTAATAAATCATGTATAATATCGTCTGGTGTGTCTTCTGTCATATTGATCTCTTCTAACACTACCTTCTTTTCTCTTTCGATCTCTGTTTGCGCGAAAGTAGAGTGTAGTAACATATCTGCTAAAATTTCAATAGCCATTTTTTTATGAGTATCGAGGACTTTGGCATAATAGCAGGTATATTCTTTTGAAGTGAAAGCATTAATTTCACCACCAATACTGTCAAACGCCTCCGCAATTTCCTGTGATGTTCGATTTTCTGTTCCTTTAAATAACATATGCTCTATAAAATGAGATATGCCGTTTAGTTCTGGAGCCTCTTCTCTTGAACCGGTTTTGACCCAAATTCCAATAGTGACTGATCTAACCGAAGTGACTTCTTCCAAAACAATGCGCATACCATTATTGCATTCCTTACGATGTAACAAATCCAAGTCCTCCTAATTTCCATGCTTTAAGTACTAAATCTGAAACGTAATAAATACAACTGCGAAATAGTGAAAATTTTCAGAGTGAGACTCTTTTTCATTCTTTCCATAGAGAGTGCTATTTGACCGCTCCGGAAGAATACTCGCTTTCCGCGGGCTCGGCTTCAGCTAACATTGCAAAGCAGACCACTTTGCAATGTGGATCTTCAGCTCGCGCTGTCCCACAGGAGTCTCCGTATTCTGCCTAAGCTAATAACGTTATTCTATCTTTTTAAGTGAAAACATTCGGAAACCATTTCCCGTGTATTACTCACTCAAAAATCAGAACACTACGCAAAGCGGAGGCAAGATACGCAGACTCCGTGATGCACCTGCGTCTTCTAGTAACGCTTAGTTGTAGGCTTCCTCAGTACAAGGGAGCAAATAAGTTTATTCAAGTAGTTTCCTGGCTGAGGCCGTGCCCGTGGAAAGCGAAGTATCTTGCCGTAGCATATCGTAGCACTCATGAAAATTCAGAATGGAAGAAAGCATATCTAAAACTTATAACTTCGCAGTTTATGTTTTATGTATTTCTTTTTATTCTTTCTGAAGGTTTAAAAAAAGAAACTGGTTGGCCAGCTTCTTCTTTGATTAATTGTTTTCTTTTTGTTCAATTAGGACAGCTTTTCTTGAGAGGTTGATTCGTCCTTGGCGGTCGATTTCTTTTACTTTAACCATAATCTGATCGCCAATAGATACAACATCCTCTACCTTGCCAATTCTTTCTTCCGCTAGTTCTGAAATATGAACTAGTCCTTCCTTACCTTTAAATAACTCTACAAATGCACCAAATTTTTCAACACGTTTCACCGTACCAAGATACATTTGTCCAACTTCAACTTCGCGAACAATATCTTCAATTAATTTTTGAGCTTTTTTGTTCATCTCCGTATCAGTTGAGGATATAAACACATGCCCATCTTGTTCAATATCTATTTTAACACCGGTCTCTTCAATAATTTGATTGATTTGTTTACCGCTTGGACCAATCACATCACGAATCTTATCCGGATTAATATCCATTGTTAAAATTTTCGGAGCATAATCAGATAGCTCATTTTTAGGCTCTTGAATTGTTTCTAGCATGTGAGAAAGAATGTGCATGCGACCTTTTTTCGCTTGGCTTAACGCTTCATCTAGGATTTCACGAGATAAACCTTCAATCTTAATATCCATTTGTAGCGCTGTTACACCTTTTTCTGTACCCGCTACTTTGAAGTCCATATCTCCCAAGAAGTCTTCCATACCTTGAATATCACTTAAGATCGAATAGTCATCACCTGATTTGACAAGTCCCATAGCGATACCAGCTACTGGTGCTTTAATCGGCACACCTGCATCCATCATGGCTAATGTACTTGCACAAATACTTGCTTGTGATGTTGAACCGTTAGATTCTAACACTTCTGAAACAAGACGAACTGTATAAGGGAATTCTTTTTCATCTGGTATTACTTTTTCTAAGGCGCGTTCACCTAATGCACCATGCCCTATTTCGCGTCGTCCTGGTCCACGGATTGGTCCTGTTTCACCAACACTAAAAGATGGGAAATTATAGTGATGCATAAAACGTTTTGATTCTTCTGCATCTAAACCATCGAGAATTTGGACATCGCCTAACGCTCCTAACGTACATACACTTAGAGCTTGTGTTTGACCACGAGTAAATAGTCCAGAACCGTGGGTACGTGGTAAAACGCCAATTCTGGAAGACAACGGTCTAATTTCATCAATTTTTCTTCCATCTGGACGTACTTTTTCTTTTGTAATCAAGCGACGAACTTCTTCTTTCACAATTTTATCTAATACATTCGCAACTTGTTTTAATGTGTCGGCTTCTGCCTCAGCTTCTTCATATTCTGCTTTAACTTCTGTTTTTACTTGTTCAATTGCTTCCTCACGTGCATGTTTTTCTTGTACCTGAATCGCATCTACTAGTCGATCTTTTGCTTTCTTCTCTACTTCTTCTACAATGGAATCATTAAGTTCGAATAATTTAATTTCCATTTTTTCCACTTGTAATGCTTCAATGATTTGTTCTTGAAAAGCAATTAACCGTTTGATTTCTTCGTGACCAAACATGATCGCTTCTAGCATAATTTCTTCCGGTACTTCATTTGCTCCTGCTTCCACCATGTTTATCGCATCTTTTGTACCAGCTACTGTTAGATCAATATCACTTTTTTCACGTTCTTCCAATGTTGGGTTAATAACAAAGTTTCCATCTACTCTTCCTACCACAACACCTGCAATTGGTCCTCCGAAAGGTATATCGGAAACACTTAGAGCGATAGATGAACCAATCATTGCTGCAATTTCAGATGGCAAGTTCTGATCCACACTCATAACGGTACTAATGACTTGTACCTCATTCCGAAAACCATCAGGGAACAAAGGACGAATCGGACGGTCAATCAGTCTTGATGTTAATACAGCTTTTTCACTAGGTCTACCTTCTCTTTTAATGAATCCTCCAGGGATTTTACCAACCGCGTATAAACGTTCTTCATAATTAACGGTTAGCGGGAAGAATGGTAAATCTTTTGGTTCTTTTGAAGCTGTTGCAGTTGCTAATACAGCTGTGTCACCATAATGCACCATACATGCTCCATTTGCTTGTTTAGCCAGTTCACCAATTTCAACACGGAATGGTTGACCGGCAATTTCAGTTGTAAATACTTTCTTTTCATCTACCATTATAGTACTCCTCTCAAAACAACTATGCTTGTACATTACTACATTTTATTTTAGCATGATGTTTCCACATATGTAACTAGTTCCATATATTAAACATAATTCGGAATAATATTAGTATTTTCTAATTAGCATAGAATTAATCAATTTGTTGTTTATTTCTTTAACCAACTTTATGAAAAATATACTTATTCCTTATTATGCTATTATTTCCACTAGTTTTTTACATACAGAAAAAGCGGGATCACTCCCGCTTTTTGTTGGTTTATCGACGTAAACCTAATTTTTGAATTAGTGTACGGTAACGTGCAACGTCTTTATTACGTAAGTAGTTTAACAAGTTACGACGTTTACCTACCATTTTTAATAGACCACGACGTGAATGGTGATCTTTCTTATGAATTCGTAAGTGGTTATTCAAATTATTGATTTCCTCTGTAAGGACAGCAATTTGAACCTCTGGTGAACCAGTATCGTTCTCATGTGTTTTGAATTCACTGATGATTTCATTTTTACGCTCTTGTGTAATAGCCATCCTATTCACCTCCTAATATTTCAGTTTGAAACCCCAATCCCCTAGCAATCGCCGGAGAAATCGAATAGCCAAGTGGATGGTTTCCGTATTAAAGGTTACAACTTTTCGACTTAAAATGCAAGAGGTTTTATTCATTTATTGCAAAAAATTCACGACTTTGTTCTTCGTCTTCTTTCAACTTCGCTACCAATTCATCAATTCCGGAGAATTTTTCCTCATCTCGAATAAATTTTTTCCAATATACTACTATAGTTTCTCCATAAATATTTTCATCAAAATTAAATATGTGTACTTCAAGTTTTGTATTTCTTCGATCATCTGTAAAGGTTGGGTTATAGCCAAGGTTTGCCATGCCGTAATATTGCTTATCTCCAACTTGTACTTCTACAGCGTATACACCTATTCTAGGCAAAAAATAATAATCCTCTATCTTTATGTTAGCAGTAGGATAGCCGATTGTTCGACCACGTTTATCCCCATGAATGACTTCACCGGTTAAAGAATAAGGCCTACCCAGTAATACCTCTGCTTGTTTTATATTCCCTTGTTTTAATTCCTTGCGAATTCTGGTTGAGCTAATTTTTTCTTCCTGATAATCTAACCTGCTGATTGTTGTAACCTCAAGATCATTATCAATAAATTCATGGATATTTTCCATATTACCTGAACCTTTATGACCAAAGGTAAAATCAAATCCAGCGACTAACTGTGAAATATTTAGAGTTACTATAAAATGTTCAATAAATTCTTTAGGTGTTAATTTAGCTAATGACTGATCAAATCGAATAATATATAAACGATTAACTCCTAGAGCTTCAATTCTTTTTATTTTTTCATCAATAGGGGTAATATAACGTACTCGATCTTTTTTCTTTTGCAATACTACAGAAGGATGTGGATCAAAAGTAATCACAGCTGATTCTTTGTCCTTTTGACTAGCCATGTTAATAGCTTGCTGGATTACCGCTTGATGTCCTTTATGAACTCCATCAAAGAAACCAATAGCAGCTACCGTATCCGGCAAGTTAGCTTTTTTTAATTCATGGGGGTATACAAGTGATTGCACTTCCACCTGTTTCACCTACTTTCTTTCATTCAATCTGAAAACACGAGCTGGTTTTATTTCTTTTTTATTATCATGTATTTGATATATAGCTACAATTTGATTGTGATAAGTCATTCGAAAAAAAGCTGTATCAGGTCTCGGACTAGGTAATGGTAATTTTTGTCCATGCCATACTTTTTCTTTTATATTTTCATCAATTTCCAATTTATCTAAATGTGCAAGACCTTTATTTATTGATAAAAGCGGGACTGGTTGATTACTATCCACGCACTCTTGAATTTGATCAAGAGTTAAAGTATCTTGTTCAGACAAATTGCCAGTAGCTTTTCTTACTAAATGGGACATATGGGAAGGAAATCCTAAAGCTTTTCCGATATCAACACACAATGTACGGACATATGTACCTTTAGAACATGTAACTTCGAATTCAATAGCTTGTGTCTTTCCTACTTTATCATATGTAGTAGCCAAAAAACGAATATTGTGTATCTTCACTTGACGATAAGGTCTTTCAACTGGTTCATTGGCTCTTGCATATTCATATAACTTTTTTCCATTCACTTTGACTGCAGAATATAGTGGGACTTGTTGTGTAATGTCACCACAAAATTCTTGTAATACACAATTAACGGTTTCTTCCGATATTTCGGCATCTACATTCTCTTGTTTCTGCATTGCTCCTGTTTGATCTTCCGTATCGGTAGAGTACCCCAATGTTACTTTTGCTCGATACGTTTTAGTCGTATCCGTTAAAAAAGGGACAATTTTTGTTGCCTCTCCAATACAAATAGGTAGTACTCCTTCTACTTCTGGGTCAAGTGTACCAGTATGCCCTACTTTTTTGATGCCTAGTATTTTTCTAACCTTAAAAACACAATCATGTGACGTCATTCCTTTGGTTTTCCATAATGGTAAAATCCCGTCCATACGTCACCTCCACTTCATTAAATGTAGACAGTCAGAAAACCCTTGTAAACACAAGGGTTCTCATTTATCTATAGACTATACATCCAAAGATGTCTAGCTCCAGCGCCATAGCAAATCGTTGTACCTTACTCCGTGGAACAGTCCAGACATAGCGCATCGGGCGCTTGTACTTTTCTTATTGATCTTCTGATTCATTTAATTCTCTAAGAATATGTTCGATCCGATTTCCTCTTTCGATGGTGTCATCGAAATCAAACATTAATTCTGGTGTTTTTCTCAATCTAATTCGATTGCCAATCTCCGAACGGATAAAGCCTTTTGCTTTAGCAAGACCAATTAGAGTTTCTTGTCTTTTGTTTTCATCACCTAAAACCGAGATAAATACTTTTGCTTGTTGTAGGTCTCCGGTAACTTCTACATCTGTAATGGTAACAAACCCTACTCTAGGATCTTTAATTTTGCGGGATATGATATCACCAAGCTCTTTTTTCATTTGTTCGGCGACTCGATTAGAGCGTAATTCCCCCATCTATATCACCTCTTTCCTCTTACTTCATCTTATTTCAGTATTTGTAATAGTCCGTTCTATTTCCGTAAAGGAATCAAGTATACTTAAGGCTTGTTGGACAACTTGCTCACCGATTTCACTCGATTCCGATACGGTAACTATCCCCAGCTTAGATCGTTGCCATAAGTCTTGATAATCCATTTCAGAGATGGCAATATTTAAACTTTTACTAAGGCGATTTTTAATCCTTTTTAATACAGATCGTTTATCTTTTAAAGAATGACATTCGTACAAAAAGATTTCAACTTCTGCATAGGTGATCATTTAATCTTAATTTCCTCCATCACATATGCTTCAATTACATCGCCTTCTTTAATATCATTGTAATTTTTAATCGTAATACCGCACTCGTAATTTTGTGCCACTTCTTTGACGTCATCTTTAAAACGTTTCAATGTATCAATCTCACCTTCATAGATGACTACACCATCACGAATTAAGCGAATGCCAGAATCTCTGGTAACTTTCCCGTCTGTAACGTAAGCACCTGCTATTGTTCCAATTCTAGATACTTTAAAGATTTCTCTTACTTCTACTTGACCAATCACTTTTTCTTCATATTCAGGATCAAGCATCCCTTTCATAGCAGCTTCCACTTCTTCAATTGCTTTATAAATTACACGGTGAAGACGAATATCTACATTTTCTGATTCTGCTGCTTTCTTCGCGTTATTATCAGGTCGTACATTAAATCCAATAACAACCGCATTAGATGCTGAAGCAAGAATAATATCAGATTCCTTGATTGCTCCAACACCGGTATGAATAATGTTGACTTTTACACCTTCTACATCAATTTTCTTCAAAGATGCAGCTAGTGCTTCCACAGATCCTTGAACATCTGCTTTTATAATCACGTTAATATCTTTGATTTCACCTTGTTTAATTTGTTCAAATAAGTCATCTAAGCTGACACGAGACTGTGTACCTCGCTTTTCTTCTAACTGTTTCTCTTGTCTCATTTCTCCGATTTGGCGTGCTTGTTTTTCATCTTTAAACACAACAAATCGATCACCAGCTAATGGTACATCATTTAGACCTGTAATCTCAACAGGTGTTGAAGGTCCAGCTGAATTAATACGTTTACCTAAATCATTAACCATCGCACGAACACGACCAAACGTATTACCAACTACAATTGGATCTCCTACTTTTAGTGTACCATTTTGTACTAGTAATGATGCAACTGAACCGCGACCTTTATCCAATTGCGCTTCAATTACCGTACCGTTAGCACGACGGTTGGCATTTGCTTTTAATTCTTCTACTTCTGCCACAAGAAGGATCATTTCTAATAAATCATCAATTCCTTCTCTTTTAATAGCAGATAATTGTACGAAGATGGTATCTCCACCCCAGTCTTCAGGGATTAATTCATATTCAGTTAACTCTTGCATCACACGGTCTGGATTTGCGCCTTCTTTATCCATTTTGTTGACCGCTATTATAATTGGTACTTCTGCTGCCTTCGCATGGTTGATCGCTTCAACCGTTTGAGGCATTACACCATCGTCAGCTGCAACCACTAAAATAGCAATGTCAGTTACTTGTGCACCACGCGAACGCATACTCGTAAATGCTGCGTGACCAGGTGTATCAAGGAATGTAACTTTTTTACCGTTTTCTCTTACTTGGTATGCACCAATATGTTGAGTGATACCACCCGCTTCACCCTCTGTTACTTTTGTATGGCGAATCGAATCAAGTAATGTAGTTTTACCATGGTCAACGTGTCCCATAATTGTTACAACGGGAGGACGTTCCTCTAATTTTTCTGGATCATCTTCTTCAATATATGTCGCAAGATCTGCTTTGTCTATTTGTACTTCTTGTTCTACTTCTACTCCATACTCATTACAAATTAATTCCAAAGCATCTTCATCGAGATCTTGATTCTTTGTTGCCATGACACCTAAAAACATTAATTTTTTAATGATTTCATTTGTTTCTTTATTTAACTTCTCTGAAAGTTCTCCAACTGTTAACGAACCTGAATAGGTTATTTTACTTGGTAGTTGTGGTTGATTATTAGCTGGCTTTTTTGGTTCTGGTCTTTTGTCTTGCTGTTTATTATTATTATTATTTTTCTTAGTCTTATTTGACTGTTGATGATTGTTAGGCTTTGTATTTTGTTGATTCTTTCCTTGTTTCTTTTTAGGTTGTTCTTTTGGCTTTGTCTGAAAGCTTTGATCAAGCTTTGATTTCATATCATCTGTAATAGTAGACATATGATTGGATACAGGAAGCTCTAATTCTTTTAGTTTATTAATGACTTCCTTACTGCTTTTGTTTACTTGTTTTGCGTACTCATATACTCGTATTTTTGACATACGTTCACCCCCGAATATTTTCATCAAGTAATGCACTCAATTTCTTCGCAAATCCATTTTCATGAATGGAAATCGCTACACGACCTGATTTACCTACTGCTTGTGAAAGTGTATCTCGATCATCTACAAAGAAATAAGGAATGTTATAAAACGAACATTTATCTGTTAATTTCTTTCGTGTCTGATCGCCAATATCACTTGCAATTATTACAATCTTTGACTTTTTCGACTGAATTTCTTTAACTATTTGCTCTTCACCAAACGTACACTTGCCAGCACGATTGGCTAAACCAATTATATTAAGATAAGATTTTTGATTGCCCACTTTATTCGCCTTCGATCTGTGTTCTTAATTCATCATATATTTCTTGTGGAATTTTTATTTCTAGTTGTTTTGCAAGTGCGCCATTTCTTTCTGCTTGGTCAATTACTTGTAGATCCTTTGATACGTAAGCTCCTCGCCCATTTTTCTTTCCAGAGGGATCTACAAAAACGTCACCTTCTTTTGTTTTCACCACTCGAATTAAAGACTGCTTAGGTAGCATTTCTTGTGTTACGACACATTTTCTTAATGGAACCTTACGTTTTTTAGCCATATATGAATACCTCCTTACTTGAACAGATCTTCATCCATATCTTCATAGGATTCTTCATAATCCAGGCTATCCTCATATTCTAAAGCCTCTAAGCTTTCTTCAATCTCTTCTTCTGAAATGAGACCTTCTTCTTTAGCTTCAGTTTCACTCTTAATATCAATTTTCCATCCAGTTAATTTTGCAGCTAATCTAGCATTTTGACCTCGTTTACCAATCGCAAGCGATAATTGATAATCTGGAACTATTACTGTGGTTGCTTTCTCATCCTCATCAACAAGTACCTGGATAACTTTTGAAGGGCTAAGTGCATTGGATACGTAGACAACAGGATCTTCAGACCATTCCACAATGTCAATTTTTTCGCCTTTTAATTCATCGACAATAGTCTGTACCCTTTGCCCTTTTTGACCTACACATGAACCTACAGGATCAATTTCTGGATCCTCTGCATGTACAGAGATCTTGGAACGGTCTCCTGCTTCACGCGCTACAGAAATAACTTCGACTGTACCATCATAAATCTCCGGTACTTCCATTTCAAATAAACGTTTCAATAAGCCTGGATGTGTTCTGGATACAAAAATATTAGGGCCTTTATTTGTATTTTCCACTTTGGTAACAAACACTTTAATTCTGTCATGGACATTGTATGTCTCGGTTGGCATACATTCAGATTCTGGTAATTTTGCTTCCACTTTACCTAAATTCACATAAATGAAGCGACCGTCCATACGTTGAATAGTACCATTCATAATATCTTCTTCACGGTCAACATATTCATTAAAGATAATACCCCGTTCTGCTTCTCGAACTCGCTGTGTTACAACTTGTTTCGCCGCTTGCGCTGCAATTCGACCAAAATCTCTTGGTGTTACTTCAATTTCTACCACATCACCAATTTCATACGCTGGATTTATACTATGTGCTTCCTCCAGTGAAATTTGTTGATGATGATCTTCTACCTCTTCGACAATTTCTTTTTGAGCAAAAACACCCATTGTTCCAGCTTCTTCATTTAAATCCACTCTAACATTGGTTGCTGATTTAAAATTCTTTTTATAGGCAGAAATCAAAGCAGCCTCTAAAGCTTCCATAAGAATTTCTTTGTTGATTCCTTTTTCCTTTTCTAAATAATTCATTGCATCGAACAATTCTCTGTTCACAAATGTCTCCCCCTTTAATCAAAAGTTACAGCTAGACGAGCTTTCGCAATTTTCGCAAATGGAATCTCCACTTCTTTTTGCTTCGTTTTGTCTTTATATTGAATAGTAGCATAGCCATCTTTAAAATCCGCCAAATCTCCGGTGAATTCCTTCTCACCAGCAATAGGCTCATAAAGCTTTACATATACATGTTTTCCGATGTTCTTTTCAAAATCAGCTTCTTTTTTCAATGGACGTTCTACTCCTGGTGAAGAAACTTCTAAGAAATATGCCTCACTTATAGGATCTTCCTCATCTAATTTCGCACTTAATCTTTCTGAAACTTGACCACATTCTTCAATATCTACACCTTCATCTTTATCGATGTATACGCGTAAAAACCAATTTGGTCCTTCTTTTTCATAGACGATATCTACAAGCTCTAAAGAAAGCTCATCTAATATGGGTTGGACTAGTTCTTCTGTTTGTTGTGCTATCTTGTTTGCCACTCTAATACCTCCTCTACTACGATTATGTTCTTTAAGATATATTTCCCATATTTACTAAACGATACACACATAAAATGGTTCTTCCGAATGTCGGGTGTTAAATAATGGTTAACATCATATTCATAAAAGGTTTATCATTTATACGTGAATCACTGCTACAGGACACTCACTTACCTTAACCATATAAAGGTCTTTTCCTGAATAATCTATGTAACCCAACCAGTTAATTGAAACTCTTCATGTATAAAGTGAAGTCGGAATGATAAATCCCTTGCCAAATAATGGCAAGGGATTTATCAAAACCCTATATCGTTCTTGGTTGAAGCTAAGAAGAAAGAGTGGGGATCCCCACTCTTTACTGTCTGCATCAAATGAAATCTGTTTAAAATATAGCATAAATGGTTGAATAATGCAAGGAATTTAACGTTTCATTCAATAAAAGTTCCACTCATCTCGCTCGGCTATCCCACAGTAATCGGGCATCTGCCACAATAGAATACAATATATCAAATAACCTTTTTTGCAGGAATCATTACATTCCTAAATGGTCGCCAAAGATTCCTTGTTCCTATCAAAACAGTGATAATTGATTTTTTTCAGCCATGCCTTCTAAACATCCATGTTGATCAAGGTATTCTAATACGGTTTTAGAAATGCGGCTACGTTCTCGTAAATCTTCTTTTGATAAGAATTCTCCGTCTTCTCTTGCTTTTTCTATATTTATTGCTGCGTTTGTGCCTAATCCATCTACAGCATTAAACGGTGGGATCAGACTATCTCCATCTACTAAAAATTCCGTTGCAGAGGAACGATACAAGTCTACTTTTTGAAAATGGTAGCCTCGTTCATTCATTTCTAATGCTAATTCTAAGACAGTAAGTAAACTTTTTTCTTTTGGTGGTGCATCATTACCTTTATCAAGTATTTCTTTAATTCGTTTGCGCATAGCTTCTGAACCTTTGATCATCGTAGCTAATTCAAAGTCATCAGCTCTCACTGTAAAGTATGCTGCATAGAAATAAATAGGATAATGAACTTTAAAATAGGCAATTCGTATCGCCATCAGTACATATGCAGCAGCGTGTGCTTTCGGGAACATATATTTTATCTTTTTACAGGAATCAATATACCAGTCAGGAACGTTGTGCTTTTTCATTTCTTCGATCCATTCCGGCTCTAATCCTTTCCCCTTACGAACAAATTCCATAATCTTAAAGGCAAGCGATGCTTCTAATCCTTTATGCATTAAGTACACCATAATATCATCACGACAACCTATAACATCTGGCAATCCACAAATACCATTGTTGATAAGTTCTTGTGCATTACCTAACCATACATCTGTTCCATGGCTCAGACCAGATATAATGACTAATTCAGCAAATGTCTTAGGCTTAGTATCTTCAAGCATCTGCCTTACGAACCGCGTACCAAACTCCGGTACTCCTAATGTCCCTGTCTTACACATAATTTGTTCTGCTGTAACACCTAACACTTCTGGACCTGAAAAAATCTTCATGACCTCATCGTCATCAGTCGGGATTGTTTGTGGATCAATGCCACTTAAATCTTGTAACATACGGATCATGGTTGGATCATCGTGCCCAAGTATATCTAGTTTCAATAAATTATCATGAATCGAATGAAAATCGAAGTGTGTTGTTCGCCATTCCGAATTTCTATCGTCAGCTGGAAATTGAATTGGTGTAAAATCATAAATCTCTTTATCGTCTGGAACAACTATAATGCCCCCAGGGTGTTGACCAGTTGTTCGTTTAGCACCGGTACACCCTTTTACTAAACGGTCTATTTCTGCTTGCTTTAAGGTTAATTCTTTGTCACTCGCATATCCTTTGGCATAACCGTACGCTGTTTTCTCTGCTACCGTACCAATTGTTCCGGCACGATATACTTTTTCTTCCCCAAAAAGCACCTTCGTATAGTTGTGCGCACGTGGTTGATATTCACCAGAGAAGTTCAAGTCAATATCTGGTACCTTATCACCTTTAAAGCCTAAGAATGTTTCAAATGGAATATCTTGTCCATCTTTTTTCAAATCAGCATTACAGTTAGGACATTTTTTATCTGGCAAATCAAATCCACTACCGACTGAACCGTCATCGAAAAATTGACTATATTTACATTCTGGACATACATAGTGAGGTGGTAATGGATTTACTTCTGTAATCTCTGTAAAAGTTGCAATTAATGAAGATCCGACCGAGCCCCTTGACCCTACCAAATATCCATCATCCAGCGATTTTTTTACTAGCTTTTGAGAGATTAAATAAATAACTGCAAAACCATGGCCAATGATACTTTTCAGTTCTTTTTCTATCCGTTTTTCAACTAATTCTGGAATCGGCTCACCATATACTGATTTAGCAAAGTTATAACTTAATTCACGAATTTCTTCTTCTGCACCTTCGATATTTGGTGTGTATAGATCTTCTTTTACTGGTTTAACTTCATCGATTTGGTCAACGAGTTCATTCGGATTAGTAATGACTATTTCTTTTGCTTTTTCTGCTCCCAAAAACGAAAATGATTCCATCATTTCATTCGTTGTTCGAAAGTACGTATTAGGTAATGTTTGTCTGTTTAACGGATTACCACTTTGCGAAGCGATCAATATTTGTCGATAGATCATATCATTTTTTTCTAAATGATGGACATTTCCTGTAGCTACACATGGTTTACCTAGTTCTTCAGCAAGTTGAACTATATTGCGAATAATATCGAATAACTGTGCTTCATTTTGAACTAATTCTCTATCATAAAGATGCACAAAATTGTCAGGAGGTTGTACCTCGATATAATCATAGAATTGTGCCACTTTTTCAGCTTGTTCCTTTGATTTTTGCATCATCGTTTCGAAAACTTCACCTTTATCACATGCTGTACCAACTAATATACCTTTTCGATATTGTTGTAACTTTGATCTCGGTATTCTTGGCACACGATAGAAATAATCGATATGAGCTAATGAAACCAATTTATAAATATTTTTTAATCCTTCTTGATCTACCGCTAATAATGTTGCATGGAACGGGCGGGAACGCTGGTAGGCATTTCCTTCTCCCATGTGCATATTGAATTGATTATGGTTTTCAATTCCTCGCTCGATCGAGAGTTTAACAAATTTCCATAATAAATACCCTGTTGCCTCTGCATCATAAATGGCCCGGTGATGTTGGGTGAGCTCGATATCAAGCTTCTTACAGAGAGTATTCAAACGGTGATTTTTTAATTCCGGGAACAGCAAACGTGCTAATTCTAACGTATCTATCACAGGATTACTTGCCTCTTCATAGCCTATCCGCTTAAACCCAGTATTCAGGAACCCCATATCGAAATCTGCATTATGAGCTACTAATATACCATTTCCCATCCATTCGTGAAATTCTTTTAATACTTCTTCGACTTCTGGAGCATCTTTCACCATTTCATCTGTAATTCCAGTTAAATTAGTCGTTGTTTCAGATAATGGATGATGAGGATTGGCAAAAGATTCATAACGATCGATAATTTCACCATTGTGTACTTTCACGGCAGCAAGTTCAATGATCGTATCATATATTGCAGATAATCCTGTTGTCTCTACGTCAAATACAACATATGTATCATCTGTTAATGTACGATCAGCTTCATTATATGCAATTGGTACACCATCATCGACAATATTTGCTTCCACACCGTATACAACTTTTACACCATGTTTTTGTCCGGCAGCATATGCTTCTGGATAGGCTTGAGCAACCGCATGATCTGTAATAGCAATAGCTTTATGTCCCCATTTACCTGCTTGTTCAATAAGTTTCGAAGCAGACACAACGGCATCCATTTGGCTCATTAAAGTATGTGCATGTAATTCAACTCGTTTTTCTTCTTCATAGCCTTTATCTTCGCGTACAATGGAGGCTACTTCTTGAATATCTTTCGCCATCATGGTTAATTCATTTGTGAAATTATCAGTCTGAACCATTCCTTTTGCTTTAATCCACATACCTTCTTTTAACTGCTTAAACTTGTCAACATCTTGATCTCCTTTTGAGAACATCTTAATTTGAAAGGAATCGGTATAATCTGTGACTTTAAGCATTAATAAA
The DNA here is from genome assembly GCF_052246695.1 of Gracilibacillus sp. D59. Classification (NCBI taxonomy): domain Bacteria; kingdom Bacillati; phylum Bacillota; class Bacilli; order Caryophanales; family Bacillaceae; genus Gracilibacillus; species Gracilibacillus sp. D59. Next base: position 68,272 of record NZ_JBQQCK010000005.1, read on the forward strand.
TGTCTACCAGACCGTAATTCCCTGATTTCAGCATCAAATACAAACCCTTGAAAAATAACGTTTTTTTCTTCTTCTACTACCTGCTCCATAGGTATAGCACTTTCTTTGATAGGATAACCAATCTGCACAGGACCTGAAGGACTTTCTGGTTTCGCTTCTTTTGCCCGTTTCTCTTGTTCCTTAAAGGCTTCTTCCACTTTTTTGCGATCTTCCATTGCTTTTTCCTGTTGAAATTTTTCTATCTCCTCTTGTTGTGCAGCTACTTCAAGTTGGATGATATGTTTTGGAATTCCTACTTTCATACAGAATTGATCATATTGGTTTTGGATTGTTTTACTCCATTGTGCTTCAATTTGGTTACTTACAGTTAACATAATATTATTATCGTTAAATAAAGGCTTTTTATTTTCAAAAGTACGATATTTAGGTGATTCTCTCATCAGTTCTGATAAAAAGATTTGCCAATAATGGAATCGTTCCTGTTCATCTAATTCGTGTTGATCGACTCTAATTGTCCAAGAAACTCTTGCGATTGATGAAAAACCTTCGGTTAATTTCAAAATAAATGCTTGATAAACATCAGCCGGAATCGTCCGTTCGAAATGTAAATGAAAGTGCCATAATTGATTTGATCGATACACTTCCAGTTTGTCAATAGCTCCATTTTGAAAGTATTTATTCTTCATGTCATCAGCAATACCAATCTGTTTCATTAGTAACTGAAATTTATCCTGATTAGAGATACTCATTTTCGATCCCCTTTACCTATTAATCTTTCTCATAATTTTAACATAAGAAAAAAACGGGCAACACATGTCCGCTCCTTCTTTACAAAATTGTATCGTAGTAGATACAAACTGCCAACCAATGAAAGTTCTTTTGGTGTTTCTTTCTTCCGTTCTGATTGATGATGAATGCTGTCATTCGCTCCGGCAGAATACTGCGCTTTCCGTGGGCTCGGCTTCAGCTAACTTTGTGAAGAAAACCACTTCACAAAGTGGATCTTCAGCTCTCGCTGGCCCACAGGAGTCTCCGTATTCTGCCTTCGCTAATAATATTATTCTATCTTTTGAAAGTGGAAGTACTTAGGATATAATTCCCGTGTATTACTTCCTTTAAAAAACAGAACACTACGCAAAGCGGAGGCAAGATACGTAGACTCCTACGGGAACAGCGCGAGCTGAAGATCCCGCAAGAAAACGGGTTTTGTTTTCTGAGGAAGCTGAGGCCGTGCCCGTGGAAAGCGAAGTATCTTGCCGTAGCGTTTCGTAGCACTCATAAAAATTCAGAATGGAAGAAAGCAAATCTAAAAAGTATAACTTCGCAGTTTATGTTTTTTGTTCTTTATGCTGTATGTTCTTTTATTAAAAAATTTAGCTCACCTAGTGAAAATATAATTCCCTTGCCTGCGATGTTGAGACAAGGGAATGGGATTATTTTAGCAGTGAACTAATTTTATCTACTAATTCTGATATGTGAAGGTCTTCTTGCTCCCCGTTTTCTCTTAATTTACATTCCACATAGCCTTCCTGAGCTTTTTTACCGACTGTAATTCTAACTGGTAATCCAATCAAATCGCTGTCAGCAAATTTGACACCTGGACGTTCTTTACGGTCATCAAATAAAACGGAGATATTGTTTTGTTGCAGTTGTTCATAAATATCTTCTGCTAAATCGTGTTGATCTTGATTTTTAGGATTTACAGCGATTAAATGCACTTGGTATGGTGTAATTTCTTTTGGCCATTTGATACCATTGTCATCATGGTATTGTTCCACAATCGCAGCAAGAGTACGTGAGACACCGATACCATAGCACCCCATCGTCATTGTTTCCTGTTTACCTTGTTCATTTAAATATTGTGCACCTAGTTTTTCAGCATAGAATTGACCTAATTTGAATACATGACCGACTTCAATTCCTTTAGCAAACTTTATCTTCCCTTTGCCATCCGGTGAAGGGTCTCCTTCTTGAATAAAACGGAGATCTTGATACGAAGATACTTTAAAATCACGATCTGGGTTAACATTCTGATAATGCTTGTCATTTTCGTTTGCACCACAATAGCCATTTCGGATAGCGCTGACCGCGTGATCTGCAATTAATTCGATTTCTTCTGGCAAATCAACAGGTCCAATGGAGCCTACTTCTGTATTCAAGAGTTCTTTCGTTTCTTCTACAGATGCTAATTCTACATTGGTAGCGGCTAAAGCATTTTTTAATTTAATATCATTGATTTCATGGTCTCCACGAGATAAAACTAATACAAATCGGTCATCCACTTTAAACAATAAAGACTTAATCCCTTTCTCTAAAGGTTGTCCTAAAAATTGAGAGACCTCATCCATTGTTTTATAGCCTGGAGTATCAATGGTTCCTAACTCCAATTTATCTTCGTCACTTTGTTCATATGTGACATTGACTGCCGCCATTTCAATATTAGCAGCAAAGTCAGAAGTATCAGAATACGCGATCGTATCTTCACCTATTTCAGATAATACCATAAATTCGTGGGTATCTTTACCACCCATTGCACCTGAGTCGGCAATAACCGCTCGGAAATTCAAGCCACAACGAGTGAAAATATTTTGATACGCTTTAAACATTTTCTGATACGATTCATCCAGACTCTCTTGATCGGCGTGAAATGTATAAGCGTCTTTCATTATAAACTCTCTTCCACGTAAAAGACCGAATCTCGGACGCCTTTCGTCACGGAATTTAGTTTGAATCTGGTATACACTTAAAGGTAGTTTTTTATAGCTTTTCACTTCATCTCGAATAAGACTTGTAATAACCTCTTCATGTGTCGCACCTAATGCAAATTCTCTTTCATGACGGTCGTATAGACGCATTAATTCAGGACCCATACTATACCATCTTCCTGTTTCCTTCCACAAATCAGACAATTGCAGAGCAGGCATTAACATTTCTACAGCTCCCGCATTTTCCATTTCTTCACGTACAATTTTTTCTACATTTTTTAATACTTTATTTCCCATAGGTAAAAAACTGTATACACCTGAAGCTGTTTGTCTAATATATCCTGCACGGACTAACAACTGATGACTTTTAATCTCAGCATCAGCAGGTGTTTCCTTCAGTGTTGGAATTAGTGTTTGACTTTGTCTCATCTTATAATCTCACCTCGATAATTTCGATATTAACCTAGCTACCTATAGAGCATTTATCATTACAAAAATAGTCGTTGAATATCATTCCATGTAACCACAATCATGAGCAACATTAATAATGCGAACCCGATAAAATGTACTACGCCTTCTTTTTGAGGATCGATTGGCTTCCCTCTGACTGCTTCCAATCCGACAAATATGAGTCTTCCACCATCTAATGCAGGCAATGGCAACAGATTAATAATTCCCAAGTTAACACTTAATACTGCTGTCCACGTTAAGAAGTTCATTAAACCAGTTTTCACAACTTGATCAGTAGCATCATAAATCCCAACAGGACCAGACAACATATCAATAGAGAATTGACCGGTAACTAGTTTACCTAAATTAGTTAATATTAACGTTGACCAACGGTATGTTTCTTCTATACTATAGGGGATAGTTCGGATGAATGACTTTTCTAAAGCCAAAGTTACACCAACTTGTCCCACATCTTGTTCTGGTGTTTCAATTAATGCCGGAGTTACTTCAAGTGGAACTTGCTGATTATCACGTAAGACAATCATTTCTAATGGCTCATTGGGACTTGCTTCAACGACTTCCTGAAATTCTTCCCATTTGCTGATACTTTTCCCCTCAATCTCTATTACTGTATCACCTGACTGAAAACCAGCTTCTTGAGCAGGACTATTATCCACAACGGACCCAATTCTTACATCTTCTACTGGTACCCCTTGAATATTTGCTAGGATAAGAAATATTACTACTGTCAGTACAAAGTTCATTAATGGACCCGCGAATAATTGTAATGCTCTTTGTCCAACAGTTTTTGAAGCAAATTGACGATCATATGGGGCTATTTGTGTTGCTTTTTCATCCATAATGAAGGATGCTTTTTCATTTACTTGGAAGGAATACTTCTCTTCTTCATTCATTTCATAGCCTTCAATTGTTAATGCATGATCTAAATCAATATGTTCTACTTCAATTACAAAAGCATCGGGATGTTTTGCTTTGTTGTTTACAATTATTTGGTTAACTTCGCCACTATCATTAAAAGTTAAACCAATATGCTGACCAGGTTTTATATCTATGATTTCCGGATCTTCTCCGGCAACCCGTACATAACCACCCATTGGTAACAGTCTAATTGTATATAACGTTTCATTTTTCACCGTAGAGAATACTTTAGGACCAAAACCTATCGCAAATTCTCTGACAAGCATCCCTGTCTTTTTGGCAACATAATAATGGCCAAACTCATGAACAAAGACAAGAAGGCCAAACATTAAAATAAAGGCAATAACGGTTGTCAATCAAAGCACTCCTTCCCTCTAACACATTATCAATATTTTTCATATGTTTTATTTCTAACTTCCTGATCAATCGCATTAATTGTTTCTAAATCGGGTTGATGGACAAATGAATGAGTAGCCATGGCATTTTCGATTACATCTTCGATTTCTAAAAATGTAATTTTTTCACGTAAAAATAAATCTACAGCTGCTTCATTTGCAGCATTTAAAACGGTAGGTAATGAACCACCTTTACTCCCTGCATGATATGCAAAAGCTAAACAAGGAAATCTGTCCATATCCATTTTTGAAAAATGAAGCGTACTAATCTCTACTAAATCAAGGCTTTTGGAAGGCGGCAATGGTAATCTGTTAGGGAATGTCAAAGCATACTGTATTGGTACGCGCATATCTGGTGTTCCCAATTGAGCAATAACACTTTTATCAGCATATTCAACCATTGAATGAATAATACTTTCTTTATGTTGTATCACTTCAATGTTGTCATAAGGTATATCAAATAACCAATGTGCCTCAATTACTTCGAGCCCTTTGTTCATCATTGTTGCAGAATCGATAGTGATCTTAGCACCCATGCTCCAATTAGGGTGATTTAGAGCATCTGTTACTGTTACATTTCGTAATTGTTCCCTCGTTTTATTGCGGAAACTTCCGCCTGATGCGGTTAGTATAATTTTATTAACATTTTTTCTTGATTCTCCATTAAGTGCTTGAAAAATAGCAGAGTGTTCACTATCCACCGGCAATAAGTCTACCTTATACTTCCTAGCAGCTTCCATCACTAAATGACCTGCTGTTACCAAGGTTTCTTTATTAGCGATTGCTATTTGCTTATTATGCCGGATAGCTGTTAATGTAGCGCCTAATCCAACACTTCCCATTACAGCATTAACCACTACATCTGTTTTTGGATCTGCACTTACTTCATCCAATCCTTCTTTACCAACTAGTATTGTGATTTGATCTGTATGTATCTTCAATTCTTTTCGTACTTTTTCATCTTGGACTACAATTATTTCAGGTCTATATGATTTTATTATCTCTGTTGCCTTGTCTATATTTTTACCAAAAGCAATACCATATAACCGAAACTGATTTGGATGCTCTTTGATGACTTCTAACGTTTGCAGACCTATTGAACCTGTAGCCCCTAATAAAGTGATGTTTTTCATAAAAGTAACTCCTATTATTAATAGTCTATGATATAAAATAGATAAAATGTAATAATGGAAAAACAAATAACCAGCTATCAAATCGGTCTAATATACCTCCATGGCCTGGTAATAATTTTCCTGAATCTTTTACATCATAATGTCTTTTTATTGCTGACTCAACAAGGTCACCTATTTGAGCAAATATGGATGCTATAATCGTAACTATAACAACTAATAACATTGATTCTTTTACTTGTAGGAAGTATTGAAAAATAATAGCTACTAAACAGGCAACTAAAATTCCACCTAATGCCCCTTCAATTGTCTTCTTCGGACTAATTTGTGGCCAAAGTTTGTGTTTTCCAAAAGCTCGTCCAAAAAAATAAGCTCCTGTATCTGTTGACAATATTACTAGAATAGCATAAAAAATATAGACTAGTCCATTTTCGGCGTCTCTAGTTTGGATGAAATAATAAAAACCCAAACCAACATATATAGATGCCAAAATTAAGAAACCAGCATCTTCAAATGTAAATTTGTTTTTGACCAACACTGTATAACCTAGTATAACAAGCACAAAAAACATGAGTAATTCCAAACGTGTTGAAAAGAATATATATTCATCTTGAAACAATAAAGACCATAATAAAATAACGCCTATAACAGTAGGAATTGGATACTTTGTCATCCTTCTCATATGTAAAAGTTCTAGAAAACCAATTGTTGCAATGATATACATGATTATTTGAAAGGGTATTCCACTTAAAAATATAAATGGAAAGAAAAGCAATATTGCAACCACCGCAGTAATAATTCTTGTTTTCATGTTATTTTCACACCTTATATTCCACCATAACGACGTTTTCGTTTCTGAAAATCGTTGATAGCTTTTTCAAATTCTTCTGTATTGAAATCAGGCCACAATGTGTCTGTAAACCATAATTCTGTATAAGCAGCTTGCCAGAGTAAAAAATTACTAAGCCGTAATTCCCCACTAGTCCTGATTAATAGATCAGGATCTTTTATATGAGAAGTATATAAATGGTCACTTAAAGTAGTTTCTGTAATCTCTTCAATCTCATACTTGCCTTCTTGTACTTCCTGGCAAATTTCTTTTATCGATCGTATCATCTCAAACCTGCTGCCATAATTTATAGCAATATTCAGTATTAAACCTGTATTATCAGCTGTTTGCTCTTTTGCTCTCCTAATAGCAGCCTTTGTATTCTTTGGTAAGTCATCGAATTCACCGATAGTCTGAATACGTACATTCTCATCAACTAATTCAGGCAAATAATGCTGTAAAAAATCGATTGGCAGTTTCATGATATATTCTACCTCAGTTGATGGCCTTTTCCAATTTTCAGTTGAAAATGCATAAAGCGTTAATATCTCAACTTGCAATTGATTTGCTGCCTTAACTATTCGTTTAACATTATCCATACCTTCTCGATGTCCTGCAACACGTGGAAGTCCTCTCTTTTGAGCCCATCTACCATTCCCATCCATGATGATGGCAATGTGTTTAGGTATATTATCATCAGAGACTGTTTGTGATAAGTCTACCGTACTGTCTTTATTATTTTTAAAAGGAAGTTTAAACAAACGCATAATTTATCCTCCATCATCAAAAACCGTCTATTCTTTATTCAACATAAATATGGTTGTCATGTAAAGTGGAAAAACCCTCTTCTTAATAAGAGGGCTTCTACACTCAATATATATTCTACCTTTTTTTTGCTTAGACTTCCATAATTTCTTGTTCTTTTTCATTTGTTAGTTCATCAATTTTTTTAATGTGTTTATCCGTTTGAGTTTGCACATCTTCTTGAAAACCTCTTAGATCATCTTCTGTAATGTCACCATTCTTTTCATCTTTCTTCAACTGATCATTAGTATCACGGCGAATATTACGGATTTGGACTTTTGATTCTTCCGCATACTTACCGACAACTTTCACAAGATCTTTACGACGCTCTTCTGTTAATGGAGGTATGCTAATTCTAACTACATTACCGTCATTTGACGGTGATAATCCTAGATCAGCTTTTTGAATCGCTTTTTCGATATCAGAAACTGTGGATTTATCAAATGGTGTAATCACTAATAAACGTGCTTCCGGAGCAGAAATAGATGCTAATTGGTTTAATGGTGTTAATGCACCATAGTACTCGACTTGTACACTATCTAATATTGCTGGGTTGGCTCTTCCAGCTCTGACTGTTGCTAGATTTTTCGAATATGCTTTTACCGCTTGATCCATTTTTTCACGAGTTTCTTTAATTAACTGTTCAGACATGTTTAACTCCCCCTTATAATTGTTCCAATATTTTCACCAATTACTGCTTTTTTAATATTGCCTTCCTCTGAGATGGAGAAAACAAGTAATGGTATGTTGTTATCCATACATAATGATGAAGCAGTTGAATCCATTACACCTAGTCCTTCGTTAAGAATTTCCAAGTATGATAATTCATCATATTTTCTAGCTTCTTTGTCAACTTTAGGGTCTGCAGTGTATACACCGTCTACATTATTTTTAGCCATTAAAATAACATCTGCTTCCACTTCTGCTGCTCGTAATGCAGCCGTTGTATCAGTTGAGAAGTATGGATTACCAGTACCAGCAGCAAAAATAACTACGCGTTTTTTCTCCAAATGTCGGATTGCTTTACGACGAATATAAGGTTCTGCTACTTGGCGCATTTCTATAGAAGTTTGGACACGCGTAGGAATTCCCACATTTTCAAGACTATCTTGAAGGGCTAGAGAATTCATAACAGTAGCCAACATCCCCATATAATCAGCATTTGCGCGATCCATACCCATTTCACTACCAACTTTACCACGCCATATATTGCCACCACCAACAACAATTGCAACTTCTACACCTAATTCAACAATATCTTTTACCTGTTTTGCCACTGATTGAATAATTGATGGTTCAAGACCAAAACCTTGTTCACCACTCAGAGCTTCACCACTTAATTTAAGAACAATTCTTCTGTAGTTAGCAGTAGCCATAATTACCTCCATATATGTAAATATTATAAAGAAAACGAAGATTTTCGCCAAGTAAAAGGGTAGAATCTTCAATTTTCTAAAATATGTTATTAGAAAACTTGGCTTATTTAGTGCCTTAATTTTCAAACTATAATCCATAAAATTATATATTATATACATTCTTATAGTATAAAATAGTATTCTTTAAATTTTACTTAATAATACAACATCGAATCTGTTATATTAATAAATGCCATTATGCCTGAAAGAAAAGGGACACCAAGTGCCCCCCTTTTTTTGATCATGTTATTTTTTGTTTACTTGGCTCATTACTTCTTCCGCAAAGTTATCTTCGCGTTTTTCAATTCCTTCACCAACTTCATAGCGAACGAAAGATTTAACTGTTGCATTGTGGCTTTTTGCAACTTGTTTCACTTTTTGATCAGGGTCTTTAACAAAACTTTGGTCTAATAAACAAATTTCTTCAAAGAACTTGTTAAGACGACCTTCTACCATTTTTTCAACAATATGTTCTGGTTTACCTTCGTTTAATGCTTGAGTTTTAAGTAATTCACGTTCTTTTTCAACATCTTCTGCTGAAACAGCATCGCGAGATAAATATTTAGGATTTACAGCTGCTACGTGCATAGCAATATCTTTAGCTACTTGCTCATCAGTTGTTCCTTCAAGAACTGTAACTACACCGATGTTACCGCCCATGTGGATATAGGCTCCAAATGCATCATTATCCGTTTTATTAAATATCGTAAAACGACGTAATGAAATTTTTTCACCTATTTTTGCAATGTTAGAGTTGATGAATTCTTCTACTGATTCACCATCACCGTTAAGTGGTTGTTTTAGAGCTTCTTCAGCAGTTTCAGGTTTTTGAGATAGAATATGTTTAGCAAGATCCTGAGCTAAAGTTTTAAATTGATCGTTTTTTGTAACAAAGTCTGTTTCACAGTTTAATTCTAATAATACTGCTTCATTTCCAGATACTTCTACATAAGCAGAACCTTCTGCAGCAATACGATCTGCTTTTTTGGCAGCTTTAGAGATACCTTTTTCGCGAAGATAATCAATAGCTTGCTCAATGTTACCATCAGTTTCTTGAAGTGCTTTTTTACAGTCCATCATACCTGCACCAGTTTTTTCTCTTAGTTCTTTTACTAACTTTGCTGTAATTGCCATTAGAGATTCCTCCTTTAATATCATATATTGCTGAAAAAAAGGTGATAAAAGGTCTCCCTCTTATCACCAAAACCTTTAATTACTCTTCTACAGATTCAACTTCTTTGTTTTCTGTAGCTTCTGCTTCTTCAGCAGCTTCTTCTGTTACTTCTCCTTGCTTCGCTTCTAAAATAGCATCTGCCATTTTACCAGTAAGAAGTTTCACAGCGCGAATCGCATCATCATTCGCTGGAATGACATAATCAATCTCATCTGGATCACAGTTTGTATCAACAATACCTACGATCGGGATGTTTAATTTATGTGCTTCTGCAACAGCAATACGCTCTTTTCTTGGGTCAATAATGAATAAAGCATCAGGGATTTTATTCATTTCTTTAATACCGCCTAAGAATTTCACTAAGCGCTCTTTTTCTTTAAGAAGACCTACAACTTCTTTCTTAGGTAATACTTCAAAAGTTCCATCTTCTTCCATTTTTTCAATATCTTTTAAGCGGTTGATACGTTTACGGATTGTTTCAAAGTTAGTTAATGTTCCACCTAACCAACGTTGATTAACAAAGAACATTCCTGAACGAATCGCTTCGTCTTTCACTGATTCTTGTGCTTGTTTTTTGGTACCTACAAATAAAACAGTACCATCGTTTTCAGCGATTTCTTTAACGAAATTGTACGCTTCTTCTACCTTTTTCACTGTTTTTTGTAAGTCAATAATGTAAATGCCGTTACGCTCTGTGAAGATGTATTTCTTCATCTTTGGGTTCCAACGGCGTGTTTGATGTCCGAAATGAACACCAGCTTCTAGTAGTTGTTTCATTGAAATAACTGCCATGGATATTTTCCTCCTAATAAATTGGTTTTTGATTCCTCCATTTGTTTCATACGATACAAGGACTAAACTATAGCACCACTTGTATCTTCCACAAACGTGTGTATTTAACACCGAAAACAAATATACCATAATGTATAAGTGCAATCAAGCGATATTTCATTTTTTTTGTTGAAATTTCAATAATAGTTCTATTTCTGTCTTCCCTTTGTCCAATTTTTTTGCTATTTCATTAACTGTATACCCTTTATTATGCAAATGTAGTACATATGCTGTAGATGATTGTTCGACAACATCTTCAACTTGTTCAACATTTGTAATTGGTTGATAATCTTTTGTTTTTTTAGAAGTATTTAATTCTGTAACTGGTTGCTTGACTTCCTTTTGCTCTTGGCTAGTACTATTATTTTCAAAATTGTTTCCACTAAAATCCTCTACTTGTTTCACGAATTTTTCGTTTTCTTCTTTTATTTCTACTAAATAGACAGCAAGCGTGTCTTCGATATTTTTCACCTGTTGGTTCACATTATCTTCAATTGTAACTAAAGCTTCTTGCTTTACTTTCAGTTGTCTGATGATAACAAATGTTACAATATGGATAATGAAACTAAGCAATAATAATATATATAACATAATCTACCTCTTAACCATTAAAGTCCACTTTATTTCCTAAGTAAGGATGTTTGAACTGTTGTTGATATTGGCTCTCTTTTTTCTTTTCTTCGGTTGATGTTTGGGTGTTGCTGTCTCTTTTTTGTTTGTTATTTTTAAGGTGCTCACTTGCTTCTTGTTCTAAAACCTTTTTTCGTTTTCTCAACTCTTCATTAGCTATTGACTGTGCCAGTAGATTCTGATCAACCCTTCCTTGTTGCTGCATTTGATCTTGAATTTTCCCGGCATCCTGCGTTCTAGGTAAAGCAACCTGCATTTCTACTGCTTTCCAACTCATAGGATAACCTCCTATATTTGAAATCGTTCCTGCTCCCAGTATAACAGTTTAGCTATAGCGATTGAATGGTGACTTCCTTTTCCTCTAAATAAGCTTGAAAATATTGATATTCCTGATACAAAACACGTTTATATTTACCAAACATTAACTCGACATTTTCATATGCTTTTCCTCTAACAATTAATTTCATCCCATCATAATTGCCAATTTCGAATTGTAAATCAGTTAGTTCGTTTTTAATTGTTTGCAGCTTGTCTGTAGTTTTATCAAACATATTGCGCTGTTTTAATAACATAATTCTTTCTTTAGTTGGTAGTTCACCAATTGCATCTTTTTTTTGTTTCAATTGATCACCCATTATGCGCAATTTCTGCTGATTTACTTCTAATTCTTTCTGTTCTTGCTTTAAATCGCTTACACGGTCTAAAACCTTTTTACTGATCCCAAAAGTTAATTCTGTTTTGGAATTTGCCAAATTTCCCACATTCTTTACTTCAGTCATTTTTCCCGCTGAACAGCTTCCACCTATAATACTTCCATTAGAACAGAAAATATTATTTTGCGCGACACAAATTGAATGCATAATCGATGTTTTGACTTTCAGATCTTTACCAGCCGACACTTCTGCTTGATTAATATAACCTACTTCAATATCTGCCCCGGCCGTAACAACTGCCTTCTCCATACCGGCAATGCCTTCTCTTATCAATACATTACCACCTGCATTAATATACGCTGCCTCTACAATTCCAAACACCGTCACATCACCATCTGCTGTTACTCTAAAACCAGTTGGAACATTTCCTTTAATCATTACGGAACCATTAAATTCGATGTTACCTGTTTCAAGTGATAAGTCACCACTGATTTCATATAGGGAATAAACATTAATTATATGATCACCTACAGATAATTGTCCATCTGATGTAGCAATAAACGTTTGATCAGACTCATTAAAGGAAACATTTGCCCCAGATCGACATTTATAAGGTTTTCCTTTCTTTTGATTAACAGGGTTATTATAAATATCTATTCCTGGTTCACCATCAGTAGGAGGTATCAACTGAGCTAATATATCATTTTCTTCAACCATTGGAATTTTATTAACATCTCTGAAGTTCTTTTTTTCTTCTTCATTTAACGTGCTGTCTGTTGATTGCTTCACTATTAATTTTCCGTCCATACCATTTTTTGGTATTTTCCCTTCTGCTATGATAACTTTATTGTCTTCTGTTAGTTTTTGTTTCCAATCTACCTCATCAATGTTAATAACTCCAAATATAATATTGTAACTTTTTAATAACTCCTGAATCTCTTCTTCAGTTATGTCTTCTATTGCATCGGGTTCTTTAGCATACAAAGTTGCCACTAATCGATCTTGCGACACATTAATATCTATTTTTTCTTTTATTTCATTCATGATAAAGCCCCGCCTATACTATTATATTTTTTTATATAAATGACGAACTTTTACTATGGCTTGTTTATGAATTTGTGAGATTCTCGATGTTGTTAAGCCTAATACTTTACCAATTTCCGTAAATGTTAATTCCTTATCATAAAATAAACTTAAGACCATTTGCTCATTATCGTTGAGTTGTTGAATACATTTTGATAATTCTTGATAGTTTTCCTTTTGTACAATATTATCTTCTGGTAAAAGTCCCTTATCATCTGGAATAAGATAACCAATACCTTCTTTCGTTTCTTCAGAGCTGTTTTTACTTTTTTCCTCCATTGACAAAAGATTAGCAAAAAAGCTATCTTTTAATGAATCCTCAACTTCTTCCGCAGTCAATCCCAGATATTCTGCAATTTCATGGGGGCTAACTTCTCTTTGGAGTGATTGTTCTAACGCTTCAATTGCATGATCAATTTTTTTAACTTTATCACGTGTCGTTCTCGGCAACCAATCCTCTTTCCTTAATCCATCTATAATTGCTCCTTTTATTCGAAAAGAAGCATAAGTATCAAATTTTAAATCTCGACTATTGTCAAACTTTAAAATCGCATCAAATAATCCAAATAACCCCAAACTTTTGATATCATCTTTGCTAACACTTTTAGGCAAATTAACAGCGATTCGTTGGACATGGTAATGTACAAGATACATATAGTTTTCAATTAATTCATTCGTATTTTCTTCACTTTTGTTACTCAACCATTTATTCCACAGACTTTTATCTACTGATATATCTTTGACCATCGAATCACCTCATTTCAAAAATAACGATAACTGATTAAATTTGCATAACTCCACTATTAACTGTTCGTACTTCAAGCATCCCTGTTTCAATATTGAATTCAATCGTTCTCCCTTTATTTCCGCCAACATCCTGGGCAACAACCGGAATATTATTTTCCTTTAATTTTGCTAGAACTGCCTCGATATTTCTTTGCCCGATTTTTAACATTTGATTATCAGACTGAAAGGAAAACATATGTGCACCACCAGCTATTTTCGCTTTCAGCTTAGATTTACGTACTCCTTCGGTTAAGAGTTGTTTCAATAACAAATCAATCGATGTATCTGCATACTTCATTTCATTTAACATATTCCTTTTGGATGCAGTTGAATCTGGCAACATCACATGTGCAAGTCCTGCTACATTCTGTTCATAAATTACAACACCAACACAGGATCCTAGGCCAGATGTTTTTAATGTATTTGGTACTTGAGTTACTTTTTGGTCTGCAATACCAACTTTTACAACAGTTGCTGTCATTGTCATTATTCTTCGACCCCTAGTGCTCTGAAAATTTCATCAAAAGAGTCAGGGTCTGGTAATAAAAAGAAATGGCCTTTCACCGACTCGTTTGACTGTTCTTCTTCTTCAATCATCGTATCAATAATAATGGCATAGTCGCTTTCTTGCGAAATTTCAAGAAGCCCTTGCATTAAAATAGCAGCTGCCATATCAATCGTTACATTCGGTACGGTTGGTTGCATGTTAATAGAAGTAAAATCAGATAAAGCAGATAAATAAGATCCAGAAAGAATGTTACCAATCTCAGAAATAGCAGAAATAGCAAGATCATTTTCTTCAATATTATCACCGGATGTGCCTATCAGTTGCTCCACTAACGAACTAGACTCTTCAGGTGAAAGCACAAAAAACATACTTCCAGGAGCATCACCTTGGATTCTTAAAAATACGCTTACGATTACTTGCTCAGGTCCACCTACAAATTCCATCAGTTCATTAAAATCTACAATCTTAATAGAAGGGATTGACATCTCTATCTTTTTCCCTAATAGGCTAGAGAGTGCTGTAGCAGCATTACCAGCACCAATATTACCTACTTCCTTTAACACATCTAAATGATGTTGCGATAAATTTTCCATATTAACCATTTGTTTAACCTTCTTGTCCTGATATTGCAGCACGATAAGAGTCTTGCGATAATACCTTTTCCAATTCTAGAAGCATAATCAACCGTTTGTCGACTTTTGCTACTCCTCCGATATAATCTGCGTCAACAGTTCCAATCACTTGTGGAGCAGGCTCTATGGCATCCACCGGAATATCTAATACATCATAAGCAGCATCTACAATAAAACCAACATCAAATTTTTCCATATGAATAATGATAATCCTTGTACTTTCAGTATGTTCGATACTTTCCATTCCGAATCGCTCACGTAAGTCTATAATAGGCGTAACAACACCTCGAAGATTAATAACGCCTTTAACGAATTTTGCTGTTTTCGGTACCCTTGTAATATGTTGCATTCGCTCAATAGCTCCAACGACTTCAACAGGAATCGCATATTCTTCTTTATCCAATTCGATAATAATCGATTTATGATTGCTCGTTACTTCTTCCATGCTAGCCCTCCTAATTAATTAATGTGTTCGTATCAACAATTAATGCTACTTGTCCATCTCCTAAAATAGTGGCACCGGAAATCGCGAACACATCACCTAAATAATCACCTAACGATTTTAATACAATCTCTTGTTGACCGATAAATGTATCGACAATCAGTCCTGCCATTTTATCCCCTTTTCGAATGATAACAATAGAATATAACTCATCTTCATTGTTTTCAGTTGGTACTTCAAATACATTTTTCAAGTCTATTAGGGGTACTACTTTCCCTCTAAAGTCAATTACCTTTTTGTTGTGTGCATTTAAAATTTCTGATTTGCTAATAATGGCAGTTTCAATGATCGATGATAACGGTATTGCGTACTTTTCTTTTTTTACTTCTACTAATAACACGGAAATAATCGATAGTGTTAATGGTAATTGAATAGAAAATAGCGAACCTTTTCCTTCTTCTGATTCGATTGTAATTGTTCCACCAAGTGACTCAATCGTATTTTTTACTACATCTAACCCTACACCACGACCTGATACATCACTTATCTTATCAGCAGTAGAGAAACCGCTAGACATTATCAGTTGGTATACTTGTTTATCTGTTAATTGATTAGCTTCCACTTCTGTAATAACCTGATTGGAAACAGCTTTATTTACTACTTTTTCTCTATTTATTCCTGCTCCGTCATCAGAAATTTCAATAAAGACATGATTTCCACTATGATAGGCCTCCAATAATAAGTGCCCTTCTTCATTTTTTCCTGATGCTTGTCGTTTCTCTGGTGTTTCGATACCATGATCTAATGCGTTACGAATCAAGTGTACAAGGGGGTCACCAATTTCATCGATAACTGTTCGGTCTAATTCAGTTTCTGCCCCAATAATTTCTAGATTGATTTTTTTACCTAAATCTTTTGAAAGTTGCCGTACCATTCTTGGAAAACGATTAAACACTTGTTCAATTGGTACCATACGCATATTTAATATTATATTTTGTAAATCTCCTGAGATCCTCGACATTCGTTCAACAGTCTCTTGTAATTCTGCATGCTTAAGATTTGCTGAAATCTGTTCCAATCGCCCTCTATCAATAACCAGCTCCTCAAATAGATTCATTAAGCCATCAAGTCTGTCTATATTGACCCGTATCGTCTTACTAGTAACAGCTTTTTTCTTACTATCTTTAGATTTTTTACTTTTTGATGATTCACTGGCCTCATCATTTGCTTGTTCTTCCTCAGCAATTTTATGCTCATCGTTATGTTCTTGGTTGTTTATTACATGTTCAAACGTTGATACGGTAACTTCTTCAATTTCAGAAACTTTGAGAATTTTTTGTTCTACATCCTCAGGGCTATCCTTAGTTACTAGTAACACATGAAACTGGAGATCGAAGTTTTCATCCTCTAGTTCTTGAACCGTAGGATTTGCCTTGATTACTTCCCCAATTTGCTCTAACACTTCAAACACCATATATACACGAGCTGCTTTTAACAAGCAGTTTTCATTTAATTTGACAGTTACTTCTAAATTATAGAATCCATTTTCCTTTGATTGATCTATAATAGCTAATTCGAATTGATCTAATTTGTCAAAATGTGCTTGATCATTACTGATTGGCATAGACTTATTATTTGCAGTCTCAGTTGATTCGTTTACCTCTTCTAATTCTTGATTACTTTCAATAGCTTGTAATGTATTAACCAGTTCTTGCACATCTGAGGAACCATCTCCACCTTCAGCAATGTCTAAAACCATCCCTTCAAGCTGGTCCACAGCTTGAAAAATTACATCAATGATAGCAGAAGTTATTTTCAATTGATCATTTCGTACTGCATCTAGTACGTTCTCCATTTTATGGGTTAAATTTGCCAAATCTTGAAAACCCATTGTTGCAGCCATACCTTTTAAAGTATGTGCAGAACGGAAAATTTCGCCAACTGTATCCATGTTTTCTGGTTCATTCTCTAAGACTAATAATTGATCATTTAATGATTGAATGTGCTCTTTACTTTCCTCAATAAATACTTCAAGATACTCACTATTTTCCATCGGTATTTCACCTCTTCTTTGGGATTTTTTGCACTAATACTTCACTAATATTGTCTATGTCTTCTACATAATCTACTAAACTAGTTTTTTCTGCTGCTTGAGGCATACCATAAACTACACATGTTTCTTTTGATTGCGATATAGCAATGGTTCTAGGGTGTCGTTTTTTTAGATGTAACATGCCATTTGACCCATCACTTCCCATTCCGGTTAAAATTACTGCAATAGGGTGGCAATGGTTAACATTTGCAACGGATTCAAATAGTACATCTACAGAGGGTTGGTGCCCATTAATCGGTTGTTCTTGTTTAACTTCTGCATACAATTGGCTATTGATTTCTTTTACTCTAAATTGATTCCCGCCAGGAGCTAAATAAACTTTACCATTCTCTATTAAATCCCCATCTTCTACCTCTTTGACTGTTACATCTGATAATTTATTGAGACGTTCAGCCAATGACTTGGTAAACCCTTTTGGCATATGCTGAACAATAACTACAGGTGATTGAAAATCAATTGGCAATTTGGTAATTACTTGTTGTAATGCTCTAGGTCCACCGGTTGAGGAGCCTATAGCGACAATGGGTTGATTACTTGATATTGGTTTATAGCTATTCTTTTTGATAGAAGGTGCTGAATTGAGTGTTAACTTGTAATTTGCTTGAGATGCATGTTCTACTTTTTGAACTATCTCTGATTCAATATCTTTAATATTTAAGGAGATCGAACCAGAAGGTTTTGCAATAAAGTCAATAGCTCCATAAGTCATTGCCTCGATTGTTTTATCTGCTCCAGATTTCGTTAAACTTGAAAGCATCACAACAGGTGTTGGAGCTTTTTTCATAATTTCTTGTAACGTTGATATTCCATCCATCAATGGCATTTCTACATCTAAAGTAATAACATCAGGCTTTAAATCCACAACTTTTTGTAAGGCGTCTTTACCATTCCTTGCTGTATCGATCACTTCTAAATAAGAAGATGAATTGATAATATCTGCAATCATTTTGCGCATAAATGCTGAATCATCAACGACTAGTACAAGCTTTTTTTTCATAGATTTCTACCTTTCTGTCATTAATCTTCTGAGTCTATTTAGAAATCCTGTATCATTTGATTTTTTTACTGGTTCTCCTAGATATTGATTCGTGAGGCTTTCAATAGCTGCCGATGCTCTTGATTTAGGATTATGTAAAATAAAAGGTTGCTGTGCTAACACAGCGTCTGTAACAGCTGAATCATCAGGGATAGTTCCAAGTGGTGTAATATCATGATGCAAGAAACGATTCACTGCACTGTTTATACGATTCATGATATCGATACCCTGTTTTTTACTTCTAGAACGATTAATAATTAAATGAAACTTAATGGGTTGTTGTAATAAAACATGTTTTACCATGGAATATGCATCTGTCATGGAAGTCGGTTCAGGAGTCGTTACTAGAATACATTCATCAACAGCTAAGATATAATGGATCGTTTCTCGTGTAACACCTGCTCCCATATCAAAAATGATATAGTCATATTCTCTCATAAGTAGTTCTAATTGCTCATGAAAATATTTCAATCTTTGCTCATCAAGAAAGAAGATATGGTCCTGTCCACTACCCCCGGCAATATAAGAGAGTGAATATGGACCTACTTCTATAATATCATATATCGACAATTTATTCTCGAACAGATTAATGATTGAATAGTTTGAACTTTTACCTAATAAAATATCAATATTACCCATGCCCACATCCAAATCAAACAATAAAACTTTTTTACCTTTGCTAGCTAGTGATAAAGAAAAATTTAACGCAATATTAGACTTTCCTACGCCTCCCTTACCACTAACCACCGCTATCGTTTTAGCATGATAATGACTGTGTACACCTTTTAATTTTTGCCTTAGCTTTGCTGCTTGATCAGTCATTTTTAATCACCAACTATTAATTTCGCTATTTGTTCTATCGAAGCTTCTTCAATATCATCAGGTACATCCTGACCATTAGTCATATAAGCTACACCGATTTTATATTTCAAGCATAAATTTAAGACAGGGCCATAAGTGATTGTTTCATCTTTCTTCGTTAAAATAAGTTGTTTAATTGGTATTTTATCAAATTGTTTATAGATATCTTCTAGGTCCTTTGCCCTTGTAGTTAAGGATAAAACTAGATAAGTATTTACATCATGGTTTAAATCAACAATTTTACCTAACTCTTTTATATATTTTTCATCTCTAAAATTTCTGCCTGCTGTATCAACAAAAACAAAATCATAATCTTGAAACTTTTCCTTCGCCTTTTTATAGTCATCCACATTGTATGCAATTTCTATTGGCACATCTAAAATTTTTGAGTACGTCTTTAGTTGCTCAATGGCAGCAATTCGATACGTATCTGTCGTTATAAACGCTACTTTTTTACGACGGTTTAACACACAATGTGCTGCTAGTTTTGCTATCGTCGTCGTTTTACCAACTCCTGTAGGCCCAACCAAATGAATAAATTGTTTGTCAAATATCTCTCCGCCGAATGTACCTTTATTTGCTATGCGGTGCTTTATTTCAAAAGATAACTGATCCCATATTTTACTTTCTTCTATATCATCATTATTAAATCGTTCTTGTATGGAGTCGATTAATTCATAAGCTATTTCTTGATCTACTTCCTGTTTCATTAAATGATCATAAGCCAACTGATATGGAAGCTTAAAAGTTAAATCTTTCGTAGCGTTTTTTTGCATCCATTGTTTCATTTCACGCAATTCTTTTAAAACATCTTCTTGATTAGGGCTTAAGTTTTTCGTGTTTACCTCTGGCTTAGGTTCTGTTACTTTTTTATGCACGATATTCTTTTTTTTCGGTAATTTTGTTTGGTCAATTGCCGCTAAGACTTCAATTTTTCTTTTTTTGAATAGCCCCAAAAATCCACCTTCGTGGATAACTTTTGAATTTAATATGACAGCATCTGCTCCTAATTCTTTTCTAACAACTTGCATCACTTCTGGCATTGTTGAACCCTTGAATTTTTTTACCTTCATGCTACGTTCACCACCCCGATGCTTTGAATTTCTGCAGTTGGTTCAATCTCGTTGTATGACAAGACAATCACATGTGGATAAAAGCGATCTAATAATTGTTTAAAATACATTCGAATTGTTGGTGAACATAAGATAACTGGTGTTTCTTCCTGTAAACTCATGTTCTCTACATTTTCCGAAACAGATTGAATTACTCGTTGTTGTGTATCAGGATCCATTGCTAAGTAACTGCCGTACTCGGTTTGTTGGATATGTTCGGCAATTATTTTTTCAACTTCACCAGAAACAGTTATTACTTTTAATTGTTGTTTACCTTGCACAATATCATTCGTAATTTGAACCGATAATGATTGCCTTACATATTCAGTCAGTAAATCTGTATCTGTAGTCATTTTGGCAAAGTCTGCTAAAGTTTCAAAAATAACTGGTAAATTTTTAATTGAGACGTTTTCTCTCAACAATTTAGCTAAAACTTTCTGTACATCACCAACCCCTAATGGTTCTGGCGTTACTTCTTCTGCAAGAATTGGATGAGATTCTTTTAAATGATCGATTAATTGTTGAGTTTCCTGTCGACCAATTAACTGGTGTGCATATCGTTTTATTAATTCTGTGATATGTGTCGAGACTACTGACGGCGGATCTACAACAGTGTACCCAGACATTTCGGCGTCATCTCTGACCTCTTCCGTTATCCATTTAGCTGGCAAGCCAAATGCCGGTTCGACTGTATCGATCCCATCTAAATCATCATCCTCAATACCAGGACTCATAGCTAAATAATGATCAAGCAATAACTCACCTTTAGCTATTTCATTCCCCTTTATTTTTAGCCGGTATTCATTTGGATTTAACTGAATATTATCCCGAATTCTTACAACTGGAATGACTAAACCTAATTCAATTGCTAATTGTCGTCTTATCATGACAACTCGATCTAATAAATCTCCGCCTTGATTAGAATCTGCTAAAGGAATTAACCCATAACCAAATTCAAATTCAATTGGATCCATGTTAATCAGACCAACAACATTTTCAGGTGATTGCATTTCTTCTGATTCTGATTCATCTATTTGATCCTCTGTTGGTGCCTCATCGACTAGTGTTTTTCTAGATAACAGGTAAGCACTAACAATTAACACTGAGGCGATCACCGTTGTCAAAAGAAAATTAATCGGTGTAAAGCCTAAGAAGAAGATCGTACCGCCTGCAATGTAAAGTAGAGTTGGATATCGCAATAACTGTTTGCTAACATCCGCACTCAAGTTACCTTCTGAGGCAACTCTAGTAACAACGATCCCGGTAGCTGTGGATATGAGTAAAGCAGGGATTTGACTCACTAATCCATCCCCAACGGTTAAGCGCATATATGTGTCAATTGCTTCGTTAAAACTTAACCCTAGCTGGGCAATCCCAATAATAAGTCCAAAAATAATATTAATGAGTACAATGATGATACCAGCTATCGCATCACCTTTAACAAATTTACTGGCACCATCCATCGCTCCATAAAAATCTGCTTCGTGCTCAATCTTCTCACGACGCTCTTTCGCTTGTTGTTCATTGATCATGCCAGCGTTTAAATCCGCATCTATACTCATTTGCTTACCAGGCATTGCATCCAATGTAAATCGTGCAGCAACCTCTGATACACGCTCACTACCTTTAGTAATAACTAAAAATTGAATAATAACTAAAATAACAAATACAACAAAACCTACTAAAGGATTATCTCCGATAACGAATGTACCAAACGTTTCAACAACGCCACCTGCATTTGCCTCTGACAGAATGGACCTGGTGGTTGATACATTCAAGCCTAACCGGAATAAGGTTAATAACAATAGTAAAGAAGGAAACACAGAGAATTGTAATGCCTCTGTAGTATTCATGGAGACTAAAATAACGATTAATGCTAGAGATATATTGGTTAAAATTAATATACTTAATAACCACCCCGGTAGAGGAATAACTAACATAATAATAATAGATATAACACCAAATAAAACTGAAAAATCTCTAGCTTTCATCTTCTTACAACTCCTTTAATTGAAACACAGAAACGTTCTTAAATCTTTTTTTGTATTCGATAGACATAAGCCAAAATTTCCGCAACAGCTTGGAAAAAATCTTCACCTATAACTTCATCAATCTCGACTTGATCATACAATGCTCTTGCTAAAGGTCGATTTTCTACCATTACCACGTCATGATTTCGAGCAATATCCTTAATTCTCATCGCAATAAAATCGACACCTTTTGCAACAACATATGGCGCATCTGCCTTTGCTTCATCATATTTAATTGCTATCGCATAATGAGTTGGATTTGTAATAACAACATCCGCATTAGGTACTTCACTCATCATCCTCTGCATCGCCATCTGTCTTTGCTTCTCTTTAATTTTTGATTTGATTAATGGGTCCCCTTCAATATTTTTATGTTCATCTTTCACATCATTTTTTGACATTTTGTTTTGCTTTTCAAAATCGTATTTCTGATATGCATAATCAATCACCGAAATAATCAACAAACCAATAGCTGCAGCAATTCCCATCTCAATTGTCATCTGGCCAAAGAAAGCTAATGCACCATTTACCTCTTTATCTACTAACATCATCATTTCATTTCGATTGATCCATATGATAGAGAAAGTAATAACACCTACAACAACGATTTTTAATAAAGATTTTACTAATTCCACTAATGCTCTTGCAGAGAATATCCTCTTTGCTCCTTGTATAGGATCAATTTTATTTAACTTCATTTTTAACGGCTCTGTTGTAAACATAAAGCCGATTTGCATAAAATTTGAAGCAAGCCCTGCTACTATCGCAATAAGCATAATCGGGGCGATCGCAATACTAATTTGGGACAAAATATCTGTGAACATGCTAAATAATTCTTCTTCTGTTACGTCATGATGAATATATTCTGTAAATGATTTGCTATACATGCTTGTCATGGTACCTTTTAGTAAATCACCAGTTACTAACAAAATAATAAAAATAAAAAATAGTAAAATGGCTGTATTTACATCCTGACTTTTGGCTACTTGTCCTTTTTTACGTGCATCTTGTCTTTTTTTCGGAGTGGCTTTTTCAGTTTTTTCACCTGCAAAATATTGAAGATCAAGCCGTAATTTCATTAACTAAGCACCTCCGAACATTTGAATAAGACTTTTCATTGTATCTAATGTATATTGAAATAGTTGCTGCACAATCATCATGTAAAATGTTACAAACATAAATAGCACGGCAAATGAAACTAAAATTTTGAGAGGGAGCCCTACTACAAAAACATTTAGTTGTGGAACAGTTCGTGCAATAATACCTAATGCTACATCAACTAAAAATAAACAACCAACGATTGGAAGAGCTAACTGAAAAGCCATTAAAAACATTTGGCTGAAGGTTTTCAGAATTAAATCAAGATTATCAAAATGAAATAACTGATCCAACGGAAGCTCTTCAAAGCTATACATCAATCCATTTAACAATAAGTGATGGCCATCCACTGATAATATAAATAATATCGCGATTGTATAAAAGTACTGACCTATTAACGGACTTTGGGCACCAGTTTGCGGATCGACCACATTTGCAATAGCGAAACCCATTTGAAAATCGATGAACCCACCTGCGATCTGAATCGCCGATAATATTAAATAAGCCATTAAACCTAATAACAAACCTATGATTGCTTCTTTCATAATCAGTAACATGTACATCCCATCAAACGTCAACTCTGGTATCTCCAGTGTATAAAACATGATCCAAGCTATAAAAACACCAATGCCAATTTTCAATTGTGAGGGTATGTTTCGATAGGAAAAGATAGGTACTGTTGCAAAAAAAGCTATTACTCTAACTAAGATTAAAATAAATGCCGGAAAACGATTGATATCTATTAATTCAAACATAGCTTATCCCACGAACTGATTAATATTTTGGAATAAATTTGATGCAAATTCTACCATTGTTGTTAGCATCCAAGGCCCAAATATTACAATTCCTAATAAGACAGCGACTATTTTGGGTATAAATGCAAGTGTTTGTTCTTGGATTTGGGTAGTTGCCTGAAAAATACTTACTAATAAACCTACGACCAGTGCTAGCAATAGAATTGGTCCTGTAACCATTAAAATGGTGTATATCCCTTGTTCGGCTAACGAAATTACAAATTCTCCACTCACTATCAGTATCTCCTCTCAAACTATGTCACAGTGGTAAGAAACCTTCTAATAATGAATGAGTAATTAAATACCACCCATCTACTAGAACAAACAACAATATTTTAAAAGGCAATGAAATCATCACCGGCGGTAACATCATCATCCCCATAGACATTAAGACACTTGCAACAGCCATATCAATGACTAGGAACGGGACAAATATCATAAATCCCATTTGAAAAGCTGTTTTTAGTTCACTTATTGCATAAGCTGGGACTAATGTCGTCAGAGGAATATCTTGAACAGATTCCGGTCTGTCTATTTCTGCATAGTTCATAAATAATGCTAAATCTTTTTGCCTAGTATGCTTGGACATAAATTCTTTAATCGGCATACTTGCATTATCATAAGCTTCTTCTAACGTTATCTCTTCCTCAAATAACGGTTGTAATGCTTGCTGATTCACTTCTTGAAATGTAGGTGCCATAATGAAAAATGTCATAAATAAAGCTAGACCAATTAAAACTTGGTTTGGTGGCATTTGTTGCGTTGCTAATGATGTTCGCACAAATGATAAAACAATCAATATTCTAGTAAAGCTTGTCATTAGAATTAATATACTTGGAGCCAATGAAAGAACAGTTAATAACAAAAGTAACCGGACAGATGTAGATACGCTCTCAGGATCTGATCCTGAGAAAACATCAATGAGATGAATGATCATTTTTATGACTACTTTCTTTCAGTTTTTGATATACTTTCTTTCTTCCTTCTTTCATGGTATTTAGCTCCTTGTTTAATAACGATGTGAAATTTTGATTACTAGTATTGGGTGCTCCGGTTGGTTGTTTAACCAGTTTCGCTTTAAGTTTATCTAAAGAATCATTGTTTTCTTCTTGCTTCATTAATTGTTCAATTGTTTCAGGGTCAGTAATTTCCATTAACAATTCAATATTTTCTGCGACGCCAATGACATAAAAACGATCCCCTATTTTTATCGTTTGAATCGATTTATTCGATCCCACAGATATACCACCATAATTTTCTATAACTTGATGTTTTTTTAGAAAGCCATTTTTTTTTCGCAAATATTTTGAAATCAGCATAATCAAACCAATAACAATAGCTAGAGCGAAAAGGAGTTTGACAAAACTCCCTATAAAACCGGGAGAATCAACATTAGAAAGCTCCTTATCTGTAGCTGGTTCGTTCTCACTCTCTTCCTCTTGTTGTACTTCCTCTTGGTTTTTAAACATATCATTTACCATTCCACTAGCTGCCAGATTAATTGGTAAAATCCATACTAGAAGACACATAAATAATATGCTTATTAGTAATTTCAGGTTAATGCCAATCACCTCATTAACCTAAAACTTTTGAAATGGCTTCGATTACCCGATCAGCTTGGAATGGTTTAACAATAAAGTCTTTTGCGCCTGCTTGAATCGCATCAATTACCATTGCTTGCTGCCCCATAGCTGAACACATAATAACTTTAGCTGCTCCATTGATACTTTGAATTTCTTTTAAAGCAGCAACACCATCCATTTCTGGCATTGTAATATCCATTGTTACTAAATCAGGTTGCAATTCTTTATATTTTTCAACAGCTTCTTGACCATCTTGTGCTTCTCCTACTACGTCATATCCATTCTTTGTTAAAATATCTTTGATCATCATTCTCATAAAAGCAGCGTCATCTACGATTAATACTGTTTTTGCCATATTTATCAATCCTTCCGTCTTTCTATTTTAATTGTTTTAATCTATCTTCTTTACTTACAATATCAGTTACCCTAACACCAAAGTTTTCATCGATTACTACTACCTCACCTTTGGCTATAAGTTTCTGATTTACTAAAATATCAACTGGTTCACCTGCTAGTTTATCAAGTTCCACAATAGAACCTGATGATAGTTCTAATATTTCTTTTACAGTACGTTTCGTTCTTCCTAACTCGACTGTTACTTGTAAAGGAATATCCATTAATAAATCTAGATTTCGCTTCTCACTCTGTTGTAATGGCACATCTTCAAAATTAGAGAAAGAGGCAGCTTGTACTTCTTGATTCATGGCTGCTGATTGATCACCTAATTGTTTAGGCTGATGCGGATGTGCATTAGCTTCTGTTTGTTGCATAGAAGCTTGCTGATGTATCGGTTGACTATTTTGAACTGATTTGGACTCTTTGTTTTGATTACCTTCTTGTTTCATATCCATTGGATCAGTTGAGTGATTCGATTCCTCTGGCACATTTAATAATTGATCTACTAATTCTTTAGCAAAAGTTACGGGTAATAATTGCATAATTTTTGAGTCTATTAGTGTTCCAATTTTTAATTGAAAAGAAACTTTAATTAGAACATCATCATCTGGTGTCAAGGATTGTGTTTCTTCTTCGGTAACATCCATGACAGATGTTATTGGAGGAGAAATATCAACCTTCTTATTAAAAACAGTAGACATGCTTGTTGCTGCAGTCCCCATCATTTGATTCATCGCTTCTTGAACAGCACTTAAATGAATATCATTTAAGTCTTGCGTTTCAGGATCACCATTTCCACCAAGCATCAGATCCGCAATAATAGCTGCATCTTTCGATTCCAAAATAAATAAATTGGCTCCACTAAATCCTTCCGTATATTTCACTTCAATTCCAACGTAGGGTACAGGAAATTCTTCCTCTAATTCACCCTTATGTAGAACTTGGATGGTAGGCGTTGTTATTTCCACTTTTTGATTTAGCAGTGTTGAAAGAGTCGTTGCAGAACTCCCAAAAGATATATTACCAATTTCCCCTAAGGCATCTTCTTCTATTGATGATAGGTATTCATCTACGGAAGGAGCCTCATTTGAATTCTTATCTTCATCTGTATCATCTGAGCCATTTAATAGTGCATCTATTTCATCTTGGGATAACATTCCATCATTCATCATCTAGATCCCCTCCCTTAATTTCGTCTAATACTTGTACAGCCATTTTCTGTTTTTTCTTCCCAGGTTGTACTAAAAATTTTGGTTCTTGACCAACTTGTAATGTTAATGCTTGGTCAATGTTTCTATCCAGTACAATGGTATCTTCTATCCCCAGAAACAAAAATTCTTCTAACGTAATAGATGCTTCACCTAATATTACGGTCATGTCCATGCTTGTTTGTTTGATATTTTGGGAAATAGATTCATATTCTTCTGGTTTTCGTTCCTTAGAATTTTCATTTTGCATCCAATAGTGAACAGATAATTTAGGAATGATCGGTTCAAGTACTACATGAGGAATACAAATGTTTATCATACCACTGCTATCACCAATTGTAGTATCCAGAGATACTACAACAACTGTTTCGTTAGGAGAAACTAATTGTAAAAATTGCGGATTCACTTCAAAGTCTTCGAGCATCGGATCAATATCAGCTACAGATCCCCAGGCTTCTTGAAGATTGTCTAAAGCTTTTTCAAACAATTGTGACATAAGCGTTGTTTCAATTTCGGTTAAATTATCAATCTTATTAACACTGCTTCCTTTTCCACCCAGCATACGGTCTAGCATTGCATAAGCTATATTAGGGTTGAATTCAAAAATGATTCTTCCATCCAATGGTTCTACACTGTATACATTTAAAATGGTTTTTGTAGGAATAGATCGAATGAATTCTTCATAAGGAATTTGGTCAACAGAAGCAACAGCAATATGCACATACGTTCTTAACTGTGCTGAAAAATAGGTTGACAACATTCTGGCAAAGTTATCATGAATTCTAGATATACTTCTTATTTGATCCTTAGAAAACCTTAGTGCTCTTTTAAAATCATATACTTTTACTTTTTTATCTTTTTCTTCTTCTTTTAATTGATTGGCATCCATTTCACCAGACGATAAAGCTGATAATAAGGCGTCAATCTCGTTTTGCGATAGAACTTCATCTGCCATTTCCCCACCTCCATTCGGAGTAAACTTACTGGATAACTTTACTGATAATTAATACATCGACGATTTGGCCTTCCGTCATATGTGCATTCATAGCAGTTTTCATATTATTTTCTAACTCCGTTAAATTTTTTTGAAAGTCTTGTGCTGTCAGGTCAACTGATAATTTAATGAATTCGTTTTTAACCTGGAATTCTCTTTTCTCAATCTCTTTTAAAGCATCTTTACTGTTAGTAATAAATTGAAATTGAATTAATACAAAATTATCATCATTTAAATCCGTCCTGATTTCCTCAGTTGTATAAGAGTATTTCACAATATCATCAATTGACATAGCTTCCCCTTCATTTGAAGTATTGTTTAGTAGAAAATATAGTGTTATTGCTCCTGCTATCGTAATAATTAAAAGAGTTACAACTAAAATTTTTATTAATCTAGGATTCATTGCCTTGTTCACCTACTTCTCTTTGAAGTTGATAGAGACCTATCTGCTTATAAAACTTTGTTACCATTTCCTTCACATCATCTTCTGTTTCCTTTACAAACAATTTTTTTTGATTGGTCAAAGTGATAGTTGTATCTGGAAAAGACTCAATACGTTCTATATATATTGCATTAATAGTAATCGTGTCACCTTTAAGTTTAGTTAATGTAATCATAGATTTAGAGAGTTAAGGTAAGAGCCTTAACTCTCTTCCTCCTTTTTATCGTTTTAAGTTCACTAATTCCTGTAAAATTTCATCTGATGTTGTTATGATTCTGGTGTTTGCTTGGAAACCACGTTGGGCTGTAATCATCTCTGTGAACTCTTCTGAAAGGTCAACATTAGACATTTCTAATGCACCAGAGACAATCGATGCTGTACCTTCTGATTCAGGCGCAAATAAAAACGTCGTGTCAGCCTCGTTAACAGCTCCATCTCCATTCACATCTATAGTAGCGTCTTGTTCCATACGACCGGCATTAACTGAGTTTTGAAACATGTTAGATCCAGTTTTATTTAAACCACCAGCATTCGAAAATTTCGCCAACAATATTTGTCCTGCAGCTCTTGTTTCTCCATTTTCAATATAATTAACAACACCATTGCCCTGAATACTGAAACTTTCTGCATTGTCCGGTATACGGATCCGACCATACACATCATCTATTTCTCCATCTGCAATAGGATCACCAGCTTCATTTTGTGCTCCTTGAACATCTGTTCTTCCAAGCAAATATTGACCATTTGCATTAACAATATAACCCTGGTCGTCTAAGTACATATTACCTGCTCTTGAATAACTTAAATCAGTTTGCTCTAAATCTAGTCCAGTAGTTTCTGGATCATCAACTCCATTAAAAGCAAGTTCTGTACCAAATACAAACATTCCATCTCCTTCTAGTTGAAGGTCTAACGGACGCTCAGTAGTTTGACGATTCCCCTGCGTATGAACATTATCAATTGATCCTAATTGAGCTCCTGTACCAACTTGTGCCGGGTTTATACCACCTCTAACATCCGTCGGTGCACTAGCTCCAGATACTGATTGACTCATCATGTCCTGAAACATCGTACGCCCTTTTTTAAAGCCTACTGTATTTACGTTGGCTATATTGTTACCTACTACATCTAATTTTGTTTGAAAAGCCTTCATGCCTGAAATTCCTGCATACATTGAACGTAACATTTATTCTACTTCCCTTCTGATATTTTTATTTAAGCTACCGCTGTCGGTTGGTAACCTACGGCCTCCCTAATGGGTCCAGCCTAATCAATTATTATGGTCCCGTTAATATTGGTGAAAATTTTACTACTAAGCTCGCTTTTATCTAATGCCGTAATAACTCTTTTCTTCTCAGCATTCACGATAAATGCTGCATCACTCATAATAACTAATGACTCTTTTACGCCTTTATACTTGGCTTCATCCAATTTCTCATTCATCTTGTTCCAATCTGCATCACTTAATACAATATTTCGCTGGGTCATTCTGTCACTGGCATGTTTACTCAACTCGATTTCCTGTTGCTTTTTCAGTAGTTCAGAAAAATTACTTGATTTTTTCTGGGGAACTTTATTTTTATTTGGAACAAGTGGATGATGATAAGCATGTATCCGATTATCCATATTTTCCCTCCTTTATTCCTCGGAAGGATTGTTTATTCTGAGCACCTCATCCGTATATATTTTGCTGTCGTTATCCAATTCTAATACGGCATAGCCTTCCTGTTGTGAGATTGCTTTTACTTCATTACTTACTATCTCTTTAGGTTCAGCAACTTTACCTGTTTCTTCGTCTATCCGATAATAACTTACTGTTTTTCCAATTAAATGACTGTATTGAATAACAGGCGAAACCGTTTGGTTCTTTACTAACGAATCTATAGACTTAGACATGTTCATCATTTGCTCTAATGATGAAAAAGTTGTCATCTGTGAGATAAACTCTTTATCCTTCATTGGATCTAATGGATCTTGATTTTGCAACTGTGTCATTAAAATTTTTAAGAACTCTTCTTTGCCTAAATTATTGCTAACCTCTCTTCCTTGATTTTGGTTAGCTAAATAATAAGATGGATCAATAGAAGTCACTATTTATCACCTACACTTTCGCATCCATCAACATATCATGGAAGCTTTGATTTTGATTATCATGATGAGAGTCTTCCTCTTCATGATCGTTATGTTGTTCTTGCTGCTCATCGTCTTGAGAATTCAGATTATCATCCAGCATTTCTTCCTGGTTAATCTGAGAATAGCTTTCTTGTTTTTCAATTACTACTTGTTGTGGTGAGAACATATGTCGAAGTTGATTGAGACTCCCTTCCAACAGTTCCTTGGCACCTTGTGTACTAGCAATCATTTTAACCATCATTTCACCATTTATTTGAGTCAGTTTAACTGTTACATCACCTAAATGTTCCGGTTGAAGCCTTATCAATAGCTGATTAGCGCCATTTGATAGTTTCATAAAGTTGCTTTTTTGCATCACTTGCTGAAATTGATCTACAAGTTGTTTTTGAACTGCTTGTTGCTCACTGTTCGTTTGTGACAAATGAATCACATATTGTTGTACTTTTGATTGAACTTGTTGATTACCAGTGTCATTTCTTACAAGTTGCACTGATTCTTGTTTGCTAGCGTGCTCCAACCTTTCCATCGCATTATCGATCCACCGCTTTACATCTTGTTGCGTAACTTTTTGGATACTGCCATAATGGCGCTGCATGGATTGACGATTAGTAAAGTTTGATAAAAGCTTTGACCATATTTCACTACTTTTATCATTGGTAGTTTCTGATAAAAGATTTTGTGCTGCATTCAATGTCTGATTATTCATCTGTGACCATTGTTTCAACAATTGTAGGATTTGTTTAAAATCACGATTGTTAATAGGTTGGTTTTGAAGTTGTTGTAATATTTTATCGGTCTTTTCGACTAACGATATCGCCTGTTCATTCAAAATTAATTCCTTGGTTAAGTTATTTTGAACTTGATATCCAGCACCCAAAGAAAAACTATTTGTTTGCTCTAAAGCTGCTTCTTCTCGTTGATTTTGACCTATGTTATTGATTTGTTCTAGAAACTTCTTAATCAGGACAGCTAACCCTTGATCTTCTGCTCCTAATTGACTACCTAATGATTCTATCTGCTCTTCGTTAAGGTCTTCCATGATATTTGTCATAAATTCTTCTGTTGATAATGCTTTTTCGGAAGTTTCTAGCTTATTGTTGATTTCGTTTATTATTGCAGTTATTTCGTTCAATTGTTCTTCTGTTAAACTATCCAATGATTCTCTTATCGATCCTTTATCTCTTAACTTTTCTAGGTTTGTGGCACTATCAGAATCAGTTAGACTTGCTTGTTGTCTATACCTGGTCGTTTTAACTGACATGAAATCAGAGAAAGCATTTCCTTCCACTTTGTCTCTTATAGGTTTAGACATTGGACTAGCCGAACCATTTGTTAACAAATTAGACGCTACAATCATTTTTTCACCCCCTTTCAATATAGGTAATTTAATCACTGATTCACTAGTAAATCTGAATAAGTAGCTGCCGTTTCAGGGTCCATCTCACTTAAGATTTCCCCTCTGACTTCTGCATCTAGTTGTTGTAATAAAGGGATAGCAACATCGTCTTCCATCGTTTCAATAATAGGCGCTGCTGCCTTTGGTTTCATTGCTTTAAAAGAAGCAGCAAGTTCTTCTAATGAACCCGAGTTAGTGGTTTCACTCTGTTGAGCCTCTTCTAATTCACCAATTTGTGAGGACATTGTAGAGTTTTTTTCTTCCAATTCAGAAATAGTTCCTTCTTTTGTTTGAACTTCATGTTGTAAAGCATCAACCTCTTCTTGAAGTTTTTTAATGACTTGATCCTTTTCTGCTAACTGATTTGCATGTAATTCTTCCCCATCTGTGGTAACTTGCTCACTTATAAATGGCACCTTATTTAAGGTATCTTTTGTATACTTACCAGTGTCTACCCCCATAAAATGTAAAATGATTACTGCAAACACTAATGCAAAAATTAATGGTACAAATATAACTATTAACCATTGAAAAACACTCGCTTTATTTTCTTTGCTTTTCTTTAGATTGGTAGCCATTTCTTCACCTACCCTTACTGTTCTGAATACTTGCGAATGGATACTTCGTCCATAAGCATTAAGTCTTTTTTATCTTCCAATTGTTTATATTGCCACTCTTTTTTTTCGATGATTTTTTCGATTTTTTTTACTTCTATATAATGATCGGTGACATGCTCTTGTAATTGGTTCATATATTTTCTTGCTGTATCCACTTTTTTTTGAACACTTATTATAGTAGGCGTAAGAAAATCTAAATATTGATGGTATGATTGTAATGTTTCGATTTGAGACTTGTCGGACAAGGATTGTTTGTAGCTTTCTTCAATCTTCTCTTTCTTTTTAAGCAAATCATATAAGTGACTGGCATATTTTTCGAATTCCTCTGTAGCTTCCTGAAATTTAAGCTGAGCATCATTTTTTTCATTCTCTCTAATCAGTCTGATCTTCTCAAATCCATGTAATTGATTCATCAAGAACTACTCCTTTTCACCAGTTCTTCTAATTGTTGAAGGGCTATTTCTTCATCTACATTTTCAGTCATATCTTGCTTTAAGACATTTAAAATTCCTGGTTGAAGTTGAATTGCCTGATCAACGGATTTATTTGAGCCTCTCTTGTACGCTCCTATTTGAATTAGTTCTTCATTATCGTTATAGGTAGCTAGTATGGAACGGACTCTTTGTGCTAGGTCCAGCCTCTCCTTTGAAACTATTTCAGGCATTACTCTACTTACAGACTGCAAAACATTAATTGCAGGAAATTGTCCTTTTTCTGCTAATTTTCGATCCAAAATATAATGGCCATCCAGTATACCTCTTGTTGTATCTGCTATCGGTTCATTAAAGTCATCTCCATCAACTAAAACCGTATAAAAGGCTGTGATTGAACCATTCTTACTTGTACCTGTTCGTTCTAAAAGAGACGGTAGTAACGCAAATACAGATGGTGTGTACCCTTTAGTTGTTGGTGGTTCGCCTATAGCAAGTCCTATTTCTCGTTGCGCCATTGCTACCCTTGTAACAGAATCCATCATCAAATTCACATCATAACCTAAATCTCTAAAATACTCGCTAATAGCAGTAGCCGTAAAAGCACCTTTAATACGCATAAGAGCAGATTGGTCTGAAGTGGCAACAACCACTATTGTCTTCTTTAAACCTTCAGGACCTAATTCGCGTTCAATAAATTCCTTAACTTCCCGACCACGCTCACCGATTAAGGCAATTACATTAATGTCAGCATTGCTATTACGAGCAATCATCCCTAGCAGTGTACTTTTACCTACTCCGCTTCCTGCAAAAATCCCGATTCGTTGCCCTTTTCCCACCGTCAACATTGTGTCGATTGTCTTTACTCCTATTTGAATCGGTTCTTTAATTCGAGGTCGCTCTAATGGATTAGGTGGAGCTTGTTCGGTTGGATATTCTTTTAATCCTTTTGGTAAATGAGATCCATCCAGTAAATGCCCCGTTGAATCGATAACTTTTCCAATTAAGGCTCGACCTATTTTAATTTGTAATGCATTTTTGCTAGCTTCCACTAAACACCCTGATCCAATATTATGCAATGTCGAATAAGGCATTAAAAGGACCTTTTTTTCATAAAAGCCTATTACCTCAGCCATTATTTTTTCGTTCTTTTTTTTCGTATGTATATAGCATACTTCTCCGATTCGGGCTTCCGGTCCCCTTGCTTCAATTAATAAACCAATCACACGATCTACTTTTCCATAACGTTTATATGAATCTATTTCATGAATTTCATTGAATATCATTTGTGTTTTCACGTGTGATCTCCTCCACTACATGAAATAGTCTAGTTCTAATTTCTTCTAATTGGCTGTCAACTGAAGCATCAATTCTTCCAAATGGTGTTTCGATCATAATTTGTTCTCCTTGTAATTCGATCGATGGGTATATCATAAATTCCATTTCATCATGGATCACCGAGTTCAACTCATCCTTATTTTCGATAAGCAAAGGATAATAGTAACTAGAGACAAATAATTTAATGCTTGTACGGTCTTTCACCTGTTCTACCAAAGATTTCGCAATTCCAACAAATTTCGCATTATCTTCTTCAATTGATTGTTTCAAGACCTTTTCAGCTACCGCCATTGCAATTTGTAAAACCGTTACATCACTCTCATTAATAATATTGTGATATTCTTGTTTGGCAGTATTCAAAACATTAGAAGCTTCTTCCATCAATTTCTGGTACTGTTGTATGCTATCTTCTTGTCCTTGCTTAAAACCTTGTTGATACCCTTCCTGTTGAGCTTGTTCTATATAGTGAGCTTTTTCTTGATCCCATGCTTGTCTCATTTGCATTATTTCTGCATGCGTATCTTCTTTCAATTTTTCGTTTTTTTTCAATGTTTCATCGTACTGCTGTTTTGCATCTTCAATTTGCTGATATACACTGTTTAACATTTCCTTAGCGTCTTGTTCTGAGGTGTTTTGATTCCATTTCGGTTTCTCTATTTTCCGTATTTGAATTTGCCTAGGTGGAAAAGAACGATTAGACAATAATATCATCTCCTCCACCTCTGGCAATGACAATCTCGCCCACTTCTTCTAGTCGTCTAATAACAGATACAATACGTGATTGCGCTTCTTCTACATCTCGTAATCGTACAGGACCCATAAATTCCATTTCTTCTTTGAAAGTTTCCGCCATTCTTGTAGACATGTTATTAAAGACGATTTCTTTCACTTCATCGCTAGCAACTTTTAATGATAGACGTAAGTCATCATTTTCAACCTCTCGTATAACTCGTTGAATGGCTCGATTATCAAGAGTAACAATATCCTCAAATACAAACATCCTTTTCTTGATTTCTTCTGCTAATTCAGGATCATCGATTTCAAGCGTATCTAAAATGGTTCGTTCTGTACTTCGATCTACACCATTTAAAACTTCTACAACAGCCTGGATACCTCCAGTTTGTGTATAATCTTGTGAAACAGTGGTAGATAGTTTTCGTTCTAGAATCTGTTCTACTTCAGAAATGATTTCTGGTGATGTAGAATCCATTACCGCAATTCGTTTTGCAATATCAGCTTGCATTTCTTGTGGTAACTCTGACAATATCTGTGCAGACTGCTCAGAATCCAGATAAGATAACACGAGTGCAATTGTCTGAGGGTGTTCGTTTTGAATAAAATTAATAATTTGATTAGGTTCTGCCTTTCTAGCAAAGTCAAAAGGTTTTACCTGCAAGGAGGATGTTAATCTGTTTAGGATATCTCCAGCCTTGTCCTCACCTAATGCTTTTTCAAGAACGGTTTTTGCATAACTAATTCCACCTTGTGAAATATAATCCTGCGCCATTGCTATTTCATGAAATTGCTCCAGAATTTCATCCTTTTGAACACCATCTACTTTTTTCACAGATGAAATTTCTAGCGTAAGTTTTTCAATCTCTTCTGGTGTTAAATGCTTATACACTTGAGCAGAGACATCCGGACCTAGAGAGATTAATAAAATAGCAGCCTTTTGTTTCCCAGTCAGTTGTTGTCGTTTAGCCATTGATTATTAACCTCCTTTAATCGTCTGTAATCCAGCTTCTTAATAATTTCGCAAAT
Organism: Gracilibacillus sp. D59; assembly: GCF_052246695.1. NCBI lineage: Bacteria > Bacillati > Bacillota > Bacilli > Caryophanales > Bacillaceae > Gracilibacillus > Gracilibacillus sp. D59. Next base: position 105,021 of record NZ_JBQQCK010000005.1, read on the forward strand.
TCTTCCGGTTTTTCCTGAGCGTAATTCTCTAATTGTTTTCGTCTCACAGATGAATCTGAATCATCTGTATGTGTAATTGGCGGAATTTCTTGTTCTTGTATTTCTGATGTTTCCACTTCTTCCACGACTTCTTCTTTTGAACTTTTTCTCCTTAACATCCAAATCAGGATAATAATAGCCAAAATCAACATACTTCCTGCTATGTATACCCATGCCGGAATAGCTGGACTAACTGTTGGGTTTGCTAATGTATCCGTTCCTTCAAATGGCTGGAAAACGATTGAAACTTTCTCTTCCGGTGCTATTTCACCATATGATTTATCAATGGAAGTAGAAATAATAGAGTTCAAAATAGAAGCAACACTATCTTCAACTGACGTTTGTTCTTGTGCAGTCAGTTGTTCAACCTCTCCGTTTTCTAAAAGTCTGGTATTATCAATTGCTACTTGAATACCTAGATCTCTGATCTTATATGGACTTTCAACAATGTCTCTTTGGATCCGGTTAAATTCATTATTGACTGATTCTTTGACAAGTTCATAGTCACCAACATTTCCTTCTACCCCAGCTGGATAATTGGCAATCTCACCTTCTTCAACTCCAACTGCTCCATCTTCGGGCTGTTCGCCTGTATATGACTCAGTTATAGTTTCAATGCTGACAGGTAACGTATCATTCTCTTCATTAACAGGTTCTACCAGTTTTTCGACTCGTTTTTCTTGAGTGAAATCGACATCAGCAGTTGCCGAAATGGCAACTTTATTCATCCCGATCATTGATCCCAACATTCTTTGTACATTTCTTTCGATATCTTTTTCAATGTCATTTTTGATTTGTTGTTGTGAAGTATATGTATCACCACTTCCAAAAGTATTTTGATTATTCAAATCAAAATACTCAAAATGTTGGTTCATAATGACAATATCATCAGTAGAAAGATTAGGTATTGATTTTGAAACAAGGTGATACAGAGCATTCATATTACCTGATTCAAATTGATAGCCTGGAGCTGTTTCAATAACTATAGATGCTGTTGATGGCTGCTGTTCATCACTAACAAAAACCGGTTTTTCCGGAATATTAAGATTAACTTCCGCTCCATTAATTCCATCAATTTGAGTAATTAAATTTGCTAATTCCGTTTGCATTGCATCTAGCTTCATTACTTCAAATTCATTGTCAGTGACTCCCCAGGAACTGTTTTCAGCAAAGAAGGAATAATCGATACTTCCGCTATCTGGTATACCTTGGGCAGCAAGATCTACCAGTAATGAATCTGCCATTGATTCAGGTACTTTCACTCCTGTACCAGCATCCGATATTTCATATGTAGCACCCCGAGCATCAAGTTCCTCTTTAATTTGACCAACTTCTTGTATTGACAAGTCGTTGTACAGTGCTACCATATCACTTTTTGCGGATGTCATTACGGTGACTAGGATGATGACAGCTACTAATGCTCCAATTCCACCGAAAAGTAACGCTTTTTGCTTTTTAGACATCGTTGTGTAATAGCCAGTTACTTTATCCTTGTATTGTTTTAATTTCTCGTTCATTTTGTGCCCCCAAAAATCATTACTTGCTTACAACAATGAATTTATTAAACTTGCAATCTCATTACTTCGTTGTATGCATCCACCATTTTTTTCTGAACTTCTACACCAGTTTGTAGCATGATACTTGCTTTTTGCGCTGTTATCATTACATCATGTAAGTCATCAATTTCACCTTTGGCAAGTGCTTCTGTTTTTTGGTCTGACTCGTGCTGTGCTTTATTAATACTTTCAATAGCTTGTTTGAAGCTATCGGCAAATTGTTGTTGAGCTTCTCCTACTGTCTGCTTTTTATTTACGGTTTGAATAGAATTTGGCTGTATATTTTCTATCGAGTAAATATTCATTTATGTATTCACACCTTTTTTGTATTATTTACCAATTTCCAAAGCTTTCATTAGCATTGTTTTCGAAGCATTTAAAGAGGTAATATTTGCTTCATATGACCTTGTGGCACTCATCATATCAACCATTTCTTTTAACGGATCCACATTAGGCATTTCTACGTAGCCATCGTCATTTGCATCTGGGTGATTAGGGTTATAAACTAACTTGAATGGTTCTTCATCTTCTATAATTTGAGATACCTTCACGCCATTACCAGTACTTTCCGCTCCGTGAGTAGCCCGATTGAGAACAGATGAAAAACTTTGATCTTTAGGACTAAATACTGTCATTTTTCTTCGGTATGGTTCATATTCCCCCTCCGCATTAACTGTTGCTCTTGTTGTATCCACATTTGCAATATTAGAAGAGATCGTATCCATTCTAAGACGCTGAGCGGTCAGACCACTTGCACTAGTATTGATCGCATTAAATATTGACATGATTAACTACCTCCTCTGATGACACTTTGTAAGCTTTTAAATTTTCCATTAATTCGATCTACTAATCCCTGGTAGTAAATTTGATTTTTAGCTAATTCCGTCATTTCTTTATCGATATCTACATTGTTTCCGTTGTGATTGTACATTGTATTACGGTCTGTTGTTATACTTATATTAGATCTATCAGATGAAAATGGAACATGTCGTTCGTTCGTTCTAGTTGCTTGAAACTGACTAGATAATTCATTTTTTAACACATCATTAAATTGAACTCGTTTCGCTTTGTAATTAGCTGTGTCTACGTTCGATATATTATTCGCTATCGTTTTATTTTTTACAGAAGCGTACTGAAGTGAATTTTCTAGAGTCTGAATAGTCCCTTCAAATAAAGACATAAAATATCCCTCACTTTTTTTAGATTAAACCGTCATAAAAACTCATTATCTATCGAATATTGTAAAGTAAATGGTCTCCACTGTCTATGACTTATTGTCATAATCTGACTAAAGTAGTGTATGTTTTTTATTAAACTAGGACTTTTGACTTATATTTTATTAGCACACCTTGTTATTCTTTGTTTATTTGTGTCGTATTAAGTCTTTAGGAATAATACATATTCCGTAATAAATTATAGTAAATTAAAAAAAATCTCCTCGATTAAAATGAGGAGATCTTTTTTTAGATATTTTGGTGTTTTAGTTCATTTAAAAATTTATTATTTAATACTTTTATATACGTTCCTTTCATCCCTAACGATCTTGATTCAATGACACCTGCACTTTCTAATTTTCTAAGTGCATTTACAATAACTGAACGAGTTATACCCACACGATCGGCTATTTTACTCGCCACTAGTAAACCTTCATTGCCATCCAATTCTTCAAAAATATGTTCAATAGCTTCCAGTTCACTGTATGATAATGAACTTATTGCCATTTGCACCACTGCTTTACTGCGAGCTTCTTCTTCAATTTCTTCTGTTTTCTCATGTAAAATTTCCATCCCTACTACGGTCGCACCATACTCTGCCAGCACTAGATCACTCTCATCAAAACTTTCTGATAAGCGACTTAAGATAAGCGTCCCAAGTCGCTGACCACCACCAATGATCGGCACAATTGTTGTTAATCCATGCTTAAACAAATCACGATTTTCTACCGGAAAGGCCGTGTATTCACTATCGATATCAATGTTAGTTGTTGTTGACGTAATATTAAATAAATTATCTGTATAGGTTTCAGGAAATTGTCTTTCTTCTAACATCTTTTTCATTCGTTCATTTTCAATCTGTTGGTTAATAGCGAATCCTAATAATTTTCCTTTACGACTAACAATAAATATATTTGCTCCAATAACATCTCTTAACGTTTTCGACATATCAGTGAAATTAACCGATTTACCTTTCGTTTTTTGAAGCATAGCATTAATTTCTCTAGTTTTATCTAATAATTGCATATGTTTTTCACCATCCATTATTATAAAATAAATTGACTTAAATCTTTATTTGTAGCTATTGATTTTAATTTGTCATTAACATAGTTTTCTGTTATTTCAATATTGCCAATTCCAATATCAGAAGCCTCATATGATAGTTCTTCCAATAATTTTTCCAATATAGTGTGTAATCTTCTTGCTCCTATATTATCCGTATCCTGATTAACTTCAAAAGCTATTTCTGCTAGTCGATTAATTGCTTCTTTTGTAAATGAAATAGTTATTCCTTCTGTTTCTAACAATGCTTTATATTGCTTTAACAATGCATTGGAAGGTTCTGAAAGTATACGTTTGAAGTCAGATACAGTTAATTTTTGAAATTCTACACGTATTGGAAAACGCCCTTGCAATTCAGGAATTAGATCAGAAGGTTTCGCCATGTGAAATGCCCCTGCTGCAATAAATAACATATGGTCTGTCTTCACCGGACCATATTTCGTAACAATTGATGATCCTTCTACAATCGGTAATATATCACGCTGAACTCCTTCTCTTGATACATTTGCTGATTGTTCTTGTTTTACTGCCACTTTATCCATTTCATCAATAAAAATAATCCCTGTTTGCTCTGCTTTTTCAATCGCTTGTTGCGTCACATCATCCATGTCAATAAGCTTTTGAGCTTCCTGATGGGTTAAAACTTTTCTTGCTTCTTTTACTGATAAGCTTCGTTTCTTTTTCTTTTTTGGAATTAATTGCCCTAATGCATCTTGCATATTCATTCCCATCTGTTCCATTCCCGAACCTTGTAACATGTCAAACATATTCGGTGCTTGTTCCTCCACTTCGATCGTTACAGTACGATCTTCTAATTCACCAAGCTCTAATAATTTTTTAGTTTGTTGTCTTTGTTGCTTAATATTTTCTTTTTCTTGTGAATCATTCGTTTCTTCTGCATTGTTTTGTTGTTGGTTCGAGTTTAAGAAAATATCGAATGGATTTTTTGACGAAGTCGTTTTCTTTTTTGACGGTACTAGAATCTCCACAAGTCGCTTATTTGCTAATTGCTCTGCTTTTTCTTGTACTGTTTCCATTGCCTCTTCCTTAACCATTCTTACTGCTGTTTCGACCAAATCACGAACCATTGATTCTACATCGCGCCCGACATAGCCTACTTCGGTATACTTGGTAGCTTCAATTTTAATAAAGGGAGCTCCAACTAATTTAGCCAATCTTCTTGCTACTTCCGTTTTACCGACTCCCGTAGGACCTATCATTAATATATTTTTAGGAACGATCTCATTTTTTAATTCTTCCGGTAATTGCATTCTTCGGTAACGATTTCTTAAAGCAACTGCCACCGCTTTTTTAGCATCCTGTTGTCCAATTATGTACTCATTTAAGCTTTCGACAATTTGTTTTGGCGTTAATTTAATAGACACGAGCATTACACATCCTTTCTTAATCCAATTCTTCTAAAACTAGCTGGTTATTTGTAAAAACACAAATTTCCCCTGCGATTTCAAGTGATGCTTTTGCAATTTCTTTTGCATCCAAGTCTGAAGCATGTTTTTTTAACGCTCTACCTGCACTTAAGGCATAATGACCACCTGAACCGATTGCAAGAATTCCATCATCAGGTTCTATCACTTCACCAGTACCTGAAATTAATAAAATTTCTTTTTTATTCATTACGATTAACATTGCTTCCAGTTTTCGTAAATATTTATCACTCCGCCAGTCTTTTGCTAGCTCAACAGCAGCTCTTGATAAGTTTCCATCAAATGTTTCAAGTTTAGTTTCAAAACTTTCAAACAGCGTAAATGCATCTGCTACAGAACCAGCGAAACCTGCTAAAACTTGATCTCGAAATAGCCTTCTTACTTTTTTTGCTGTATGTTTCATGACCACTTGATTTCCAAATGTCACCTGTCCATCTCCACACATTGCAGATTTACCATTGTGCTGGATTGCAAATATCGTGGTCGCATGAAAAGAATCCATTCAAATTCCTCCTATCGTTTTGCTCTTGGATGAGCTGTTTTATAAACATTACTTAATCGATCTTTTGAAACATGTGTATATATTTGAGTGGACGATAAATGAGAATGTCCCAATAATTCTTGCACAGCCCTTAAATCAGCACCATTGTCCAATAGATGTGTAGCGAAGCTATGTCGTAATTTATGAGGATGAATATGTAAAGTTATTGCTGCTTCGTCCACCAATTTATTAATGATTAATCTTACCCCTCTTGCTGTCAACGGATTTCCTCTGGCATTCAGAAATAAAACGTTTTCCGGATGACTTTTCTCAGTAATTAATAATGGTCGACTTTCCTTCAAATAAAGTTGTAAAGCATGTTTAGCATAGTCACCGAAAGGAACATACCTTTCTTTGTTACCTTTACCTGTAACAAGAATTGTTTGCAGATCGTAATCAATCCTGTCTAATGTCAATTGAATACATTCACTAATACGAACTCCTGTACCATATAAAACTTCCAATATAGCAATATTTCGTTTGCCAAGTATAGTACTTTGATCAATCGATTCAAAAAGCATTTTCATTTCTTCTTGATAAACAAATTCGGGGATCGTATGAGCTGCTTTCGGTAAATGTAAATGAACGAAAGGATTTTCTAACACCATTTGTTCTCTCAGCAAAAACTTATAAAATGACCTTAATGTGGAGATACGTCTATTGATCGACCGTTTAGACAGATCTTTTTCATATAGGGTAGTTAAATAAGTACGAATAACACTATAATTTACATCTTGTAAAGACTGAAGATTCTCAGAATTTAAAAAATCAAAAAAATCAGCAATATCTTTTTCATATGCTTCAATTGTCAGTTTGGATGCATTTTTTTCGATTTGTAAGTAGTCTAAATAAGCTAGCCAATATTTAAAAAAGTTCATAAGTCACCTCTAAATGCGTTAAAATATTAACACAATAGATTCAAGTCTGCAATTAAATTTGCAAAATTGTCATTACTTTCTCCATCATTACATTGATTCCCTTTTCATAACTGCTTTAAACACAATGTACTAATTAACAGCCATCATTATTAGATTCTTTGAAAATTTTCTGTGTTATTTTTATATTAACATTGTTAGATATTTTTAAAAACGCATAAGAAATTTTATTTATTCAAACCCCACTCTAGATCAATACTGCTAACCCTTCTTGGGTGACAGTTATCTGCTTCTTTAACTAAAGGAGTTCTCCTACAAAACTAGTCATAAAAAAGGTGATTCCATTGATTGGTTCGGAATCACCTTTTTAAGCCAAGGTCTCCTAAAAGTACATTTTGGAAACTTTTTTGGATTCATTAACCTTGGGCTTCTTCTTTATAGTCACATGATGCACATTGAACTTGTGCTTTCTTCTTTGATTTCTTCTCGACTAACATATTGTTACATTTCGGACAGTCTCTTCCAACTGGTTTATCCCATGAAATAAACTCACAGTCAGGGTAATTGTCACACCCATAAAATGTTCTTCGTTTCTTTGTTTTTCTTTCAACAATATTTCCGTCTTTACAATTAGGGCATTTTACACCTATTTCTTTTAAAATCGGCTTCGTATTTCGACAATCAGGAAAGTTAGAACATGCTAAAAACTTACCATAGCGGCCCATTTTATAAACCATTTCATGACCACATTTTTCACAGTCAATGCCTGCCGGTTCATCACGAATTTCTACTTTCTCCATTTCCTTTTCTGCCTTTTGTAATTGTTTCTCAAACCCTGAGTAAAATTGGTCAATAATTTTTACCCATTCTGTTTTTCCCTCTTCGACAGCATCTAAATCACCTTCCATTTTTGCCGTGAAGGTGACATCAATAATTTCAGGGAAAAATTCCTCTGTTAATTTGATAACAATTTCGCCTAACTCCGTCGGGATAAACCGGCGATTATCAAGAGCAACATAACCACGTCTTTGAATGGTATCTAATGTAGGAGCATACGTTGATGGTCTACCGATTCCTTTTTCCTCCATTGTTTTTACTAACCTTGCTTCTGTATACCTTGGAGGTGGCTGTGTAAAGTGTTGATTCGGTGTTATTTTTTCAGTTTTTACGGTTTCGCCTTCTGTTAAATCAGGTAACCATTTGTCTTTTTGCTTTTCCTGATCGTCGGAGCCCTCAATATAAACTTCCATAAAACCTTTAAACTTAATCTTAGAACCTGTCGCTCTAAACTCCACACCTTGATTGGTTAAATGAACTGTCATCGTATCCATGACAGCCGGCGCCATTTGACTAGCAATAAATCGTTCCCAAATTAACTTATATAATTTAAATTGATCTCTTGATAATACCGATTTTAGTGAACTTGGACTTCTAAGTGCGTTTGTAGGTCGAATTGCTTCGTGTGCATCTTGTGCACCTTCAGCATTTTTGGCTTTTCTTGCGAAACCTGCAAATTCTTTTCCATACTTATTTTCAATATATTGTCGGGCTTGAGTTTTTGCAGTATCCGATATTCTTGTGGAATCTGTCCGCATATACGTTATAAGACCAGTAATACCGCCCTCGCGTTTTCCTAGATCAATACCTTCATATAATTGTTGTGCAACCATCATTGTTTTTCTTGCTCTGAAATTAAGCTTTCTTGCTGCTTCTTGTTGTAAAGAAGAAGTTGTAAATGCCGGTGATGGGTTGCGTTTTCTTTCTCGCTTATTAACTTTTTCCACTAAAAAGTCATTACCTTTTAATAGTGCTAAAATGTTATCTACATCTTCCTTGGAATGAAGCGGCTTTTTCTTGCCATCTATTCCATAATAAGCACCTTCAAATAATTGTCTTCCTTTTTTAAAGTTAGATTCAATACTCCAATATTCTTCTGGCTTAAAGTTTTTAATTTCATTCTCGCGGTCAATAATCATTTTAACTGCAACAGACTGAACACGTCCGGCACTAAGCCCTTTTTTAACTTTTTGCCAAAGTAGTGGACTGATATTATAACCAACTAATCGATCTAAAATTCTTCTCGCTTGTTGTGCATCTACTAAATCCATATTGATTGTTCTTGGATGTTTAAAGGAATCTTTAACTGCGTCTTTTGTGATCTCATTAAACACTACACGACACTCTGAATCCAAGTCAATATTTAAACTGTGTGCCAAATGCCAAGCTATCGCTTCTCCTTCACGGTCAGGGTCGGCTGCTAGAAAGATTTTATCCGCTTTTTTTGCAGCGGTTTTTAATTCTTTTAATACAGGACCTTTCCCTCGAATGGTTATATATTTTGGCTCATAGTTGTTTTCAACATCAACACCAGTCTGACTTTTTGGCAGATCCCTTACGTGCCCCATAGATGCTTTCACTTTATATTTTTTTCCTAAATATCTTTCAATAGTTTTGGCTTTTGCCGGTGATTCAACAATTACTAGATATTGTGCCATATTACTTACACCCTCCCAAGAGGCAAAATCAATTCGTATTAATTCATATTATAAATGTTTGCTATTGGATATGATAAATCTTCCCTATTATTAAATACTTTGTTAGTGTTTGTCAAACAAAGCATTAAAAAAATTGCATAATTAATCAATTATTATTACTCTAAAGTTCTTTGTTTCAGATGATATTCTTCTAAAATATCATTGCTTGTTTGAACTAACTTCGCCCCATCTTTTATCAGTTGATTACACCCAGAGCTTGTTTCCGCAAGTACAGACCCTGGAACGGCAAATACTTCTTTTCCTTGCTCTAATGCCTGATCGACTGTAATTAGAGTACCACTTTTCTCTTTCGCTTCAATTACAAGGGTGCCGAAGCTTAGTCCACTTATAATTCTATTTCTCTCGGGGAAATGATATTTTCTCGGAGCTTGATCTGGAGGATATTCCGATATAATTAAATCTTGCTTTGCAAGTTGTGTAAATAACGTAAGGTGCTGCTTGGGATATATATGTTCAAAACCACTTCCTAGTACAGCTATGGTGGGACTTTGATGTTGTATTGCCAACTGATGGGCGAATCCATCAATACCGACAGCCATACCGCTTGTAATAAGAAAATCGTATTTAAATAATGGAATGAGAATATTGGCCATAATCGACCTAGCGAATTTTGAAGGATATCTGGTACCTACGACACTGAGGTTAGGTGTATGCGAAAGTAATCTTGGATTACCATGGAGGTATAAAACTAATGGAGGGTCTGGAATTTCTCTTAAACTTACAGGGTAATCTTTACTATAAATCGTTAATACTTGGTATGTCTCTACGTAATGTACGATTTTTTGTTTGATTGACTTATTCTGCAATTTTTCCACAATAAAAAATGCCTTTTTGTCATAGATTTGAAATTTTTCTTTCCATTGTTGTACGTCCCATTTGTACATTTGTTCAAATTCAGGATCCTCATTCATCACTTTCCTTATAAAATTACGATTCGTTCCTATAATGCAATGCAAATGAATTAATCGCCATTCTTTTTTTTCCATTCATATATACACCTCTTTAATATAGAAATAAGCTGAGAATCTTCTCAGCTTATTTCAAAATTTTTAGTGTGTTTTACATTTATCATAAAGTCCTTTGTCTTTTAATACTTTAATTAACGTCTCACCCATAACAGAAGGCGTTTCAGCTACTTCAATACCACAAGCATTCATTGTTTTAATTTTTTCTTCAGCGGTACCTTTTCCACCTGAAATAATCGCACCGGCATGGCCCATACGTTTTCCTGGTGGTGCTGTAGCACCGCCAATAAAGCCAACTACTGGTTTTTTCATATTTGCTTTTACCCATTCAGCTGCTTCTTCTTCTGCCGTACCACCTATCTCACCAATCATCATAACCGCTTCTGTCTCCGGATCTTCATTAAAGGCTTTAAGCGCATCAATAAAGTCAGTACCGTTTACAGGGTCACCACCGATACCAACTGCTGTAGACTGACCAAAACCATTTTCAGATAATTGATGAACTGCCTCATATGTTAAAGTACCAGAACGGGAAACAACACCGATATGGCCTTTTTTATGAATGTATCCTGGCATAATACCAATTTTACATTCTTCAGGTGTAATGACACCTGGACAGTTTGGCCCTACTAATCTTGTTTTCTTACCTTCCATGTAACGTTTTACTTTGACCATATCCATAACAGGAATATGCTCTGTAATACAAATTACGAGGTCTAATTCAGCATCAACCGCTTCTATTATAGCATCAGCAGCAAATGGAGCTGGTACATATATAACTGAAGCATTTGCGCCTGTTACATTTACAGCTTCCGCAACTGTATTAAATACAGGTACCCCTTCAACTTCAGTACCACCTTTTTTTGGTGTAACCCCACCAACAATTTTAGTCCCATATTCTAGCATTTGTTTTGTATGGAAAAGTGCTGTTGAACCAGTAATACCTTGAACAAGCACTTTGGTATCTTTATTGATAAAAACACTCATGTAAATGGATCCTCCTTTTTCCTTTAGAGATAAATTTATGCTTCATTAACAAGTGCAACAATTTTTTCTGCACCGTCTGCCATTGATTCAGCCGGTGTAATATTCAAGCCAGAATCAGCTAAAATTTCTTTACCAGCATCTACATTTGTTCCTTCAAGACGTACTACTAAAGGAATGGTTAAACCAACTTCCTTTGTTGCTTGGACGACACCTTCTGCAATAACATCACATTTCATAATTCCACCGAAAATGTTTACAAAAATACCTTTTACGTTGTCATCCGATAGAATTATCTTGAAAGCTTCTGTTACTTTCTCTGCAGTTGCTCCGCCTCCAACATCCAGAAAGTTAGCCGGATCTCCACTATAATGTTTGATAATATCCATGGTTGCCATCGCAAGACCAGCACCGTTCACCATACATCCAATATTTCCATCCAGTGCAATATAACTTAGGTCATATTTGGATGCTTCGATTTCTTTTTCGTCCTCTTCATCTAGATCGCGATATTCAACAATATCTTTTTGACGAAAGAGGGCATTATCATCAAAGTTAAGTTTAGCATCTAATGCTAAAACATTACCATCACCTGTCGTAACTAACGGGTTAATTTCTGCAATGGAACAATCTTTTTCGACAAATACTTGATACAATCCCATCATAAATTTAACCGCTTTCGACAAGTATTCTGCTGGAATATTAATATTGAAAGCAAGACGTCTCGCTTGATATGGTAACAAGCCAGTAACTGGATCGATCACTTCTTTAAAGATTTTTTCGGGTGTTTTCTCTGCTACTTCTTCGATTTCTGTGCCACCTTCTTCAGATGCCATCATTGTCACACGTGAAGTAGCACGGTCCAGAACAAGGCCGATATAGTATTCTTTTTGGATGTCACAACCTTCTTCTATCAGTAAACGCTTTACTTCTTTTCCTTCTGGTCCCGTTTGATGTGTTACTAATGTTTTTCCTAAAATTTCATCTGCATATGTACGGACTTCATCGATATTTTTAGCTACTTTCACACCGCCTGCTTTTCCTCTTCCTCCAGCGTGAATTTGAGCTTTTACTACCGATACTGCTGAACCTAATTGTTCTGCAGCTTCGACAGCTTCATCAACTGTGTATGCTACTTTTCCGTTAGGTACTGCAACACCGTAACTGCGCAAAATCTCTTTGCCTTGATACTCGTGAATATTCATCTTTCATCCTCCCATCAATTAATCACTGCATTCTCATTGTATAAAAAAGTGCCTTCAATTGTCTACAAAAGACTATGAATATTTCTAGCTTTTTTCTAACAAGGTTGATAGATGAACTATTTCTTTGCTGCTTTTTGGTCTATTTGATAGATATATGCAAACACTTCCGCTACTACCTGGTATAATTCCTCTGGTATTTGTTCATTTATATTTAATTCCGATAATAATTCTACAAGAGAGGGATCTGATTGAATTGGGATGTTGTTTTGTTTTGCTCTTTCCATAATCTCTTCCGCTACATAGCCTTTACCAGTAGCGGTTACTTTTGGTGCAACATCCGTTTCCGTATCATACTGCAAAGCTGCTGCGCGTTTTCGATATCTTTTCTGTTTCGTCATATCCGCAAATCAATCCCCTCTCTTTTAATAGGCTTATAAACCGTTTGATTGGCATTTGTGGTCCCTTGCTCTTTATCTGATAATGATTTTTGTGTAACAGAAGATAATTGATAATTTAAATCGGAAAGTTTTTCTTTTAATGTCGGCGTAAAGGCATCTATTAAGGATTTTATATCCTGTTGATCATTGTATACCGAAATATGTACAATTCGTTTTTGAATCGACATAGTAATCATGGTCTCGCCTAATGTATGCAAATGAAGATGAAACAACACACGACAAAATTCCGGATCAATCTCGTCACTATTCTGACCATTTTTCCCTTCAAATTGCATGCGAATGTCCTTTGCTAAGCCAAATCGCTCCCCAGGAATTTGAAAACTTTGTTGGGATATTACTTGTTCATCTTGAAGCATATTTATCTGCATTCCTGTTAAGCTTTGAATCAACCGTTGCATCTGATTATTTGACAGATCTGGGTTTTGTTGATTAGCTAATATCAGATTTTGCTTTAAAGAATATTCCAGTTCTCTTGTTTGAATACTTGAATGTTCACTTTGATGTAACACTTGTCGGACAATCTGCAAAAACTGTTCTTTGTTTATTGCTTGGTAACTAGCTTCTAATGATAGCAGTACTTGCCGAACTACCGATTGCTCAGATTGAGGTATTTGTTGTACATTGATTCGTTGCAAAATTTCCGCTGCTTGTTGATTTTGTGCCACTGTTGGTTGAGCTTGTCCAATCCACTGCTGGATCAATTGCCGATCTTGTTGGGTCATTCCTGTCATCGTTGATTGTAAAAAATGACTTATAGAATTAGTCATAGTATTTGTACGGATTTGTTGTGCTAATTGCGATTCATCTTGAATCCCACTAATTTGCAAAAAATGCTTCATCGTATGATAAAACTGATCTTTAACGGAGAGCAAGGAAGGGTTTGTAGCATCCATTTGTAGCATTAAAGATCTAACAAGGTTTTGATCAAGTTGTGACAATTGTTGTCCATTCAACTGTTGTAAAATCGAAAGGACTTGTCGCTCTTGGCTCACATTTGTTTGTGTGGATGGCTGTAACCATTGTTGAACCAATTGTTGGTCTTGTTTTGCTATTACTTGCATGATCTTTTGAAAAAATGGTTGTTGTTGAACAGCAGCTTTAAATGTATTAGTAACTGCTCCTTGCTCGGTTAATTGGCCAAAACGTTGTAAAAATGATTGAAATGCTTGTCGTTCTCCATCTCGGAATGGCAATTGTTGCTCTAGTATTTTATTTAGTTGCTGTATGATTTCCTGTGTTTGATTATTGCTTAAGCTATTTCCTTTTATTAATTGTTGTAAAAATGATGATTGCTCAGGTATTACCTTAGCCATTACCTGTTCTAGTAATGGCTGATTTTTACTCACAAACTGTTGTAACATCGATTGAGCGTGTGATGGTGATGAAGAACCAAACAGTGAAAGTTGTTGCTGCAATTGAGATAATAATGGATTACTCTGAGTAATTTGTGCTATTTGCTGTTGTAATTGGTTGATTAGCGTACTTAATTGTGATGATTGAAATGCTTGTAAACTTCGAAATACTTGCTCTGTTAATGGTAAATTTTGTTTTGTCATCATTGCAAGCAACTTACGGTTGGGACTATTTCCACCAAATTGCTCTAGCAGTTTAGCTAATGCTTGTCCCTCTTTATATGTAAACGGTATATTTTCACTAACTAGGTGTTGTATGAAAGTTTTTAATTGTCGGTTATTGTTTAATCCGAGTTGCTTAATTAATTGATCACTTACCGACCTGTTATTTGAAAGGGGCGCATCACTTATTTTTTTTAGTCGAATCACATCACCTATAGATGTGACTTGAAAGAGATAGTTTTGCTTGGAGGCCAATGCTGTTTCCAACTGTGCCACCACTTGTGATCCGCCTAACTGGATTGCTGCTCTTTGATTTGGATATAACTCTAGTACTTTTCCTGTCAGCATTTGTCCAGGTTTTAGAGTATTTTGTGTGACATTCATACGTGTATTTCCAGAACGTAATACGTTCGAAAAAGAATGAATGTTTCCCATTTAGCTATCTCCTCTCTAATAGAGATTTCAGAAAACTTTTCCGGTGATAAGGAGTTAAACCTTGCCCATTTATTGCATTTAAATGCTGTTTTGTGCCATATCCACTGTTTTGATCAAAAGCATATAAAGGATATTGCTGATGTAACTTTTCCATCATTTGATCACGCGTAACTTTTGCAATAATACTGGCTGCAGCAATCGAAATACTTTTTTGGTCCCCTTTAATAATTGCGTCACTCGGTACTTTTAATTGCTCTAGGTTCACTGCGTCTATGAGCACATGGTCTACCCGTTCTAACTTCCTTAGCGCTTGATACATCGCTTTTTTAGATGCTTGTAAAATATTAATCTGATCGATTTCTTCAGCATCTACTATGCCTATAGCATAGTCAACTGCATACTTTGTAATATATTGATAAAATAACTCTCGTTTTTTCTTTGATAATTTTTTGGAATCATTTATTCCTAATAATTGAAAATCACTTGGTAAGATGACAGCTGCTGCCACAACAGGTCCTGCTAACGGTCCTCTTCCAACCTCATCCACGCCTGCAATATATGTACTGCCGTTCTTCCATAACAATCGCTCATACTGACTCATTCTTTCAAATAGATCTTGCTGGGCTTGAGCCTCTTGTTGTCGTTTTTCATATTGATTTATTAATGCTTGTACTCCTTTTCGCTCGTCTTGGTACAAAACTTGTAACACATCTTCTGTAGGATTTTCTTCTGTTAAATAATGTTTAATTTGGTTAATCGTCCATTTCTCTGTCATTACTATAAACCTCGTTTCCTAATTTATCGGCATTTTTTCAAAAAAATAAAGAATTATCATTACTTCATCCATCTAATAATCAAAGAGAAGTAGATAAAATGAATGCACTTATCTCTAATCAGAACAAAAGAAAGCAAATCTAAAGTATAACTTCGCTGTTTATGTACTTTTCTTTTAATACAAAAAGTATACACACGTTTCTTTAAGATGGAAACGGGGGTGTATACTTTTCTGATCGCTTTATAAGTCTGCCTGCGCTTGTCACTATTCCGGCTGTTCAAGCGTTATACTTCCTAGTCTTCCTGACCGCAAGTCTTGGAGAATGATATCCGCTGTCTTTTCAAAATTCACTCTTCCACCTGACTCAAGGATGCCTCTAAGTTTACCGATGTGTTCAAATATTTCGCTCATATCCTCCATATCTTCTGTTATTTGATATCGTTCCTTTAATACAGACGGATATGTTTCTTGTAAGTATTGAATCACAAACGCTGCTACATCTTCTATCGGCAGCAACTGATCCTTGATTGTACCAATAGATGCAAGACGATAGCCAACAACTTGTTCCTCAAATTTCGGCCAAAGAATTCCAGGTGTATCCAATAATTCGAAATCTTTTTTTACTTTTATCCACTGCTGGCTTTTTGTTACACCTGGTTTATCTCCTGTTTTAGCTATCTTTTTATGAACTAACCGATTAATTAAAGTCGACTTCCCTACATTCGGAATGCCAATTATCATTGCACGTGCAGGTCTCGGACGAACCCCTTTTTTCTTTAAACGTTCCATCTTCTCTTTGGCCATATCCTTTGCCTTTTGAATAACATGCTGTATATCTTTACGATCATTCACATTCACTGCTATAGCAACCATTCCTTGTTCCGAGAAATGACTCAGCCAAGCTTTAGTCGATGCCTTATCAGCCAAGTCATCCTTCATTAACACAATCATTTTTGGTTTTTGATTTAAAATTTGTTTTAATAGAGGGTTTTGTGATGAATGAGGTGCCCTTGCGTCTACTAATTCAATCACAAAATCAACTAATTTTAATTTTTCTTGTACCTCTCTTTTGGCTTTAGCCATATGTCCTGGAAACCATTGTATTGTCATGTATCCACCTCTTATTCTGCTATGTTAATCTACGAAGCCGATTTTATCCACTGGCCAATATGTCACACTAGCAATTCCTACTAATTGATCCATCGGTATGAATCCTAGATGTCTACTGTCTGTTGAATTAGGTCTATTATCTCCTAAAACAAATACATGTCCCTCAGGAACTTCTTCAGCATTGCCAGGGATATCTTTCAACGAAAAATTTGCTGTGTAATTAGATTGGTCATTTGCTATTTCCTCATCAATAAATGGTTCTTTTACTGGTTGTCCATTAATATATAACTGATCATCTTTATAGATAATAGAGTCACCTGGCAAACCAATCACCCTTTTTATGTAATCCTTCTTCGCCGTAGCATGAAAAACGACAACATCAAAACGATCTGGTGCACCAAACATTAAACTTATCTTATTCACTATAATTCGATCGTTATCCTCTAGATTTGGTAGCATAGATGGACCTTCAACTACAATAGGTACCGCGATAAACATGCGAAATAAAATCACGATCAATCCCGTAATAACAATAGTTTTTATCCAATCGACCCAGTCAACCTTTTTATCAGCCATGAAAAGATCCCTTTCCTTATACACTCCAGGTGCTTCTAAAATATTATATAGAAGAAAAAGGAGCCTGACAATGCAAGCTCCTTTTCACACGATACTCATTAGCGAATTTCTTTAATACGCGCAGCTTTACCACGTAGGTTACGTAGATAATAAAGCTTAGCACGACGAACTTTACCACGACGTGTTACTTCGATTTTATCAATTCGTGGTGAATGCACAGGGAATGTACGTTCAACCCCTACACCGTAAGAAATTTTACGAACTGTAAATGTTTCACTAATACCACCGTTTTGGCGTTTAATGACAACACCTTCGAATACCTGAATACGCTCACGGTTACCTTCCACAACTTTCACGTGAACTTTTACTGTATCACCAGCACGAAACTCAGGTAAGTCAGTTTTTAGTTGGTCTTTTGTAATTTCCTCGATTAATTTTTGCATTCTGTTACACTCCTTCCAAACCAATGCTCTTAACGAATTACACGGCAGCGGAACATCGTTTATTCACCTTAAGCGTTCACTTAAGCACAACTATCAATATAGCATATCAACAAAGGGAATTCAACTATTTTCTTTTGAAGTTTCCCATTCTTTTATCCATTTCTCTTCTTTTTCCGTTAACTGCAGATTTTGTAATAAATCTACTCTTCTAAAATAAGTTCTCTTTAACGCTTCTTTTCTACGCCATTCTTCAATATGAGCATGGTTTCCTGACAACAAAACATCAGGGACTTTTAAACCACGAAAATCAGCCGGTCTTGTATAATGGGGATGCTCTAATAAACCAGTCGAAAAAGAATCCTGAACAGCAGAATCCTCGTTACCCAGTACATCTGGTAACAAGCGGACCACACTGTCAATCACGACCATAGCACCTAATTCACCACCTGTCAGCACATAGTCACCAATAGATATCTCATCCGTTACAAGCTCTGTTCTTATTCGTTCATCATAGCCCTCGTAATGACCACAAATAAAGATTAAATGTTCTTCTTTTGCAAGTTCTTCTGCTTTCTTTTGCGAATAGGTTTCTCCTTGAGGGCACATTAAAATAACCCGAGGTTTATCAGACGTATTTTTTTCTATTGCCTCAACTGCATCAAAAATAGGTTGGGGCTTCAATACCATACCTGCGCCACCACCATACGGATAGTCATCTACTTTGTTGTGTTTATTATCTGTATAGTCTCGGAAATTTACAAAATTGTACTGAAAAGCACCTGTCTCATGTGCTTTTTTTAAAATCGAAGATTGAAAAACCCCTTCAAACATTTCCGGAAACAATGATAAAATATCTATTTTCATCAGTCTAATAACCCTTCCATTGGTTCAATTTTAATCTTCTGGTTTTCGATATCTACTTTTTTCACTACATCTTCAATATATGGGATTAAATATTCCTTCCCTTTTTGTTTCACTACCCAAACATCATTTGCGCCAGGTGAAAGTATTTCTTTTACCTTCCCAATTAATTCACCTTCCGTTGTTTCTACCTCACAACCAATAATCTCATGATAATAAAATTCATTGGCTTCTAATTCGGTAAGCTGGTCTGTATTAATAACTAACAGTGATTCTTTGAAATGTTCTACATCATTGATATTGTTAAAACCTTCAAAATGCAACAAATCAAAATTTTTGTGCACACGATGACCATCAATCGTAACGGGTTTTAATTTCTCCTCTTCTTTTTCTTTAATCCATAATGTAGTACCAATTTCGAAACGTTCCTCGAAATCGGTAATTCGTACTACTTTTACTTCTCCTTTTATACCATGAGTATTGACAATTTTCCCTACCTTTAAATAATTCATTTATTTAATACCACCTGTTATGTAATTTTCGTAATCATGCCATCTTTTACAATAATGGATTTGTGTTCTGTTAAGTCGTCCCAGTTCATACCTTCTTCAATATCAATAACTGCTTCGACTTCCCCATCATTAATTTCACTTCCGGTTGGTAATATCTCCAGTTGTTCGAGTTTGTATTTATACCATTTTATATGGTCTTTGCGATTAGATAATTCTTTTTTGAACTTAGCCGCAATATCTGCTTTTTTGTTGGCTGAGCGTTGTTCTAATTTTTTTTGTTCAAATTTTAATTGTTCACATTCCTGTTCGAGTTTGAAAATTTTGAATTGGTATTCTTCTCTTAGTTGTTCTTTACTTTGATCCGTTACTATTTTTTTGACGGCAACTTTTTTAATTATTTTCATCGTTTCAGCCTCTCTCCCATACCTATTAAAGAGCATGAAAACACCTAACAAAAGAATAGCACGCCACCAAACCAAAGCGCAAGTATACACTAGATAACTCGCACATATAATCTCCTCTCACCTGATTCATAGTAGATACAAACTGCGAAGTAATGAATATTTAAAATTGCTTCCTTCTATCTTAGTTTTTGATGAGTGCAAGCATACGCTACGGCAAGATACTTCGCTTTCCACGGGCACGGCCTCAGTCTCCTCAGAAAACAAAGGGCGTTTTCTTGCGGGGTCTTCGGACACGTGCTGGTCCCGTAGGAGTCTCCGTATCTTGCCTCCGCTCTGCGTAGTGTGCTGATTTTTGAAAGAGGTAATACACGGGAATTAGTTTCCGAGTACTCCCACTTTAAAAAGATAGAATAATGTTATTAGTGGAGGCAGAATACGGAGACTCCTGTGGGAACTCACGCGAGCTGAAGATCCACTTGGTAAAGCGGTCTTCTTTACCAAGTTAGCTGAAGCCGTGCCCATGGAAAGCGCAGTATTCTGCCGGAGCGGTGCCATGGCACTCCCTTCAAGAAAGATTGGGAGAAAGCAAGTCCATGAAAAGTTATTGCGCAGTTTATGTTTTCGGCGCTTTATCTAAGCTTTCTGCTAAAAAAAGAGGGGGCTATTAGCCTCCCTCTTTTTACATGATATCTAAATAGATTTTTTTATTAGATTTCATTCCAGCTGCATAAACAACTGTTCGTATTGATTTGGCAATGCGGCCATTTTTACCGATCACTTTACCTACATCATTTTCATGAACTTGCAGGTGATACACAATTTTGTTTTCCTCTTCCTTTTCGGTAACAACAATTTGCTCAGGATGATCGACTAATGGTTCCACAATAGTTTCAATCAAAGATTTCATCGAATCACATCACTTTATTATTGATTTTTTGATTCGTGGAATTTCTTCATGATGCCTTCGTTTGAGAATAAGTTACGTACCGTATCACTTGGTTTCGCACCTTTTGTCATCCAATCAAGTGCTTTATCCTCATCTAATTTCACTTCAACCGGATTAACTACCGGGTTATATGTTCCAATTTGTTCGATAATACGTCCATCACGTGGTGAACGAGAATCCGCAACTACGATACGATAGAATGGATTTCTTTTAGAACCCATACGCTTTAAGCGAATTTTTACTGCCATGCTTAACACCTCCATATAAATATCTCTCACACAAGATAGAATTGTATCAGATTTATTTTAGTCTGTAAAGTGTTTTTACCTTACATAAACGGAAAATTAAATCCTTTTGCTTTTTTTCCTTTTTTCCCTTTCTTTCCTTGTTGCATATTTGTCATTTGTTTCATCATTTTCTTCATTTCTTCAAACTGCTTCAATAAACGATTCACTTCTGAAACAGAGCGTCCTGAACCTCGTGCTATACGTTTACGGCGACTTGCATTAATCACACTTGGGTCCTCACGTTCTTTCGACGTCATCGATTGAATAATCGCTTCTACATGGGAAATTTGCTTTTCATCAAAATCAACATTTTTGAGACCCTTCATTTTATTAGCGCCAGGTATCATATCTATTAACTCATCAAGTGGTCCCATATTTTTCACTTGTCCCATTTGTTCTAGGAAATCGTCAAAGGTAAAGGAAGCAGAACGCATTTTTTCTTCTAATTCTTTTGCTCTTTTTTCATCAACATTTTCTTGTGCCTTTTCAATTAACGATAACACATCGCCCATCCCTAAAATTCGGGATGCCATTCGTTCTGGGTGAAACACTTCTATCTCATCTAATTTTTCACCCATACCGGCAAATTTGATCGGTTTATCTGTTACGGCTTTAATCGATAAAGCCGCACCACCACGTGTATCGCCGTCAAGCTTTGTTAATACAACACCAGAAACATCTAATTGTTCATTAAAACTTTCCGCAACATTAACTGCATCTTGCCCAGTCATTGAATCAACTACTAAAAAGACTTCATCCGGATTAACATTTTGTTTAATTTGGATCAATTCATCCATTAATTCATTATCCACATGAAGACGTCCGGCCGTATCAATTAGGACATAATCTAAATGTTCCTCTTTTGCATATGCCATTGCTTTGTTTGCAATATCTACCGGATTTGCATCAGTTCCTTCTGAATAAACCGGCATATCCAATTGCTTACCCAAAGTTTCAAGCTGATCAATTGCTGCTGGACGGTAAACATCAGCGGCAACTAATAATGGTTTACGATTATATTTTTTTCGTAATAAATTGGCTAATTTACCTGTCGTAGTTGTTTTACCAGCACCTTGCAAACCAACCATCATGATCACAGTTGGCGGTTTATCGGCAACTGCAATCTTACTTTCATCGCCACCCATAAGTGCTGTTAACTCTTCTTTGACCACTTTAATTACTTGCTGGCCAGGAGTTAAGCTTTCCATTACTTCCTCGCCAACTGCACGTTCTTTTACTTTCTTAATAAAATCTTTTACGACTTTAAAGTTTACGTCTGCTTCTAATAAAGCTAAACGTACTTCTCTTGTCATTTCTTTCACATCTTGTTCAGTTACTTTACCTTTTCCCTTAATTTTTTGAATGGTATTCTGCAGGCGGTCGGCTAAACCTTCAAATGCCATACTATACGCCCCCTATTCGATTTCAGTAATCTGCTCTACTTTTTCTTTTAATTCTCGATCATTGTTTTCTTCAGCTAAAGCATATAATTCTTGTAGTAAGGCTTGTCGCTTCAAAAACTTTTGATAAAGACCCAGTTTTTCCTCATATTCTTCTAGCATATGTTCTGTTCTTCGAATGTTATCATAAATTGCTTGTCTTGATACATTGGATGTTTCCGAAATTTCACCTAGAGAAAAATCTTCTACATAATACATCTCCATATAATTTCGTTGCTTTTCAGTCAGCAATTGTTGATAAAAATCATAAAGAGCGTTAATCCTTGTCGTTTTTTCTAACATCATAAGGACACCTCGTTAAGTAAAATACCTTTACACTTTAGTCTAATCGCCTTAAAGTAGCACTGTCAAGTTTTGAGACTATTCTTCTTCTAATAAATCTGCAAATAAACCATATACAAAAGCGTGTGGATCAAAAGTTTGCAAGTCAGTCACTTTTTCCCCAAGCCCTACTAATTTTACCGGAGTACCCAGTTCATTTCGGATCGCTAGGACTATTCCACCTTTGGCTGTACCATCTAGTTTTGTTAATACTATACCAGAAACATCTGTTGCTTGTGAAAAAGTTTTAGCTTGGCTTAATGCATTTTGTCCTGTTGTTGCATCAAGCACAAGCAATACTTCATGAGGTGCATCAGGTACTTCACGTTCAATAACTCGTTTTACTTTTGCTAACTCATTCATTAAGTTCACTTTATTCTGCAAACGACCTGCCGTATCACAAAGTAATACATCAGCATTGCGAGATTTCGCTGCTTGGATTCCATCGTAAATAACAGCTGCCGGGTCACTGCCTTCACTATGTTTAATGACATCAACACCAACACGTTTGCCCCATTCACTCAACTGTTCTATAGCTCCAGCACGGAATGTATCACCGGCTGTTAATAATACATCTTTACCTTCTGTTTTTAATTGATGAGCTAATTTGCCAATCGTTGTAGTTTTACCAACTCCGTTAACCCCAACAAAAAGGATAATCGTTAAATCATCTTTCTGGATATTTAATGACGTATCTTCTGGCGCGTCATCATCTCCTCGGTAAATTTCGACCAGCTTTTCTGAGATTACTTCTTTTACTTCATTGGTATCTTTAATATTTTGTCTTTTCACTTCCAATTCGAGCTCTTCAATTAATTCCATCACGGTTGATACACCAACATCAGCTGCGATCAACACTTCTTCAAGATCTTCAAAAAACTCCTCATCCACTTTTCGATAGCGAGCAACTAAATCATTGATTTTTTCAGAAAATGACTTCCTTGTTTTACTTAAACCTTCTTTATACTTATCTGATACTTCTTCTTGCTTATCTGTTGCTTGAAATTTATCCTTCAGTTTTTTCAAAAAACTCACTATTCTTCCTCCTCGCAACTTATGCTTCTAAAAGCTCTGGCGCTTCTTCTAATTTTACAGAAACTAAACGTGAAACACCTGATTCCTGCATGGTAACACCATATAAAACATCAGCTTCTTCCATTGTACCTTTTCTATGTGTAATCACAATAAATTGGGTATGTTTACTATAATGTTTCAAATATTGAGCAAATCGTGTCACATTCGCTTCATCTAGAGCTGCTTCCACCTCATCCAATACACAGAACGGAACAGGGCGGACTCTTAATATTGAAAACAGTAATGCAATGGCTGTTAATGCTCTTTCGCCACCAGATAATAAACCTAATTGTTGTAACTTTTTACCTGGAGGCTGCGCAATAATATCTACACCTGTCTCTAATAATTGATCAGGGTCAGTTAGCTTTAATTCAGCATGTCCCCCACCAAATAAACGTTGAAAGACTACCGTAAATTCTTCTTTTATTTGCGAAAAAGTTTCATCAAATCTTCTAGTCATCTCTTCGTCCATTTCCGCAATAATTTCATATAGTGTACGTTTTGCTTCCACTAAATCGGTTTGTTGACTTGTGAGAAACTCATGTCGCTCCTTAATTCTATCATACTCTTCAATTGCACCTATATTAACGGTACCTAATTCTTCAATTGATTTTTTAATTAATTTAACTTGCTCTTTCGCCTCTTCCAGATTGTCAGGTTGAGGATAATCCGCTTTGGCTTTTTCAAAAGTTATACTGTATTCATTCTCCAGTAATTGAAGGCGATTTTCCAGATCAAGATCTAACCGATTTCGCTCGATTTCAATTGACTGGATTTCCTGTTGTAACTGATATTCTTCTTTCTTAGCTTGCTTAAGCGAGTCATCTAAAGTAGTAACTTTTTGTTGTGTTTCGGATCGATGTTCACGCAATTCTTGTAAATCTTGCTGCAACGTCGCTTTTTCTCGACGTTTATTACTAATTTCTTCGTCAATTTCTTCTTCTGTTTGTTGACTATTTTTCATCTCTATTAATTGCTGTAATTGCTTCTGTTTTCCTTCAATTGTCTCGGAAATTTCAGATATTTCGATTTCCGACTTAGCAACCTTTTCCTTTTGGTTAGAAAGCTGACTTCTAAGTTCTGCTTGCTCGACATGCAGTTTTTGTAATTCTTGTTTCAGTTGTTCTTCTTTTGCTTCAAAATTTTGGTGCTGATCAGTCAGTTCTTCAATTTCGTTATCAAGGTTGCTTAATTTTGATTGTAATTCACCTAGATCATGCTCAATTTGCTCCAGTTGCTGTAGCAAAAGTTTTCGATCTTCTTCTTGTTGCAACTTGTCTTGATCATAGATCGATAATTGATCATTTAAATGTTCTAAAGACAATTTCCATTCTTTATAGTTACTTTGATGTTCTTGATACGTTTTTCGAATTTCTTCTAGTTGATGAAAACAATTGTCTTTTTTCGCTTGTAAATTTGCTAGTGCGTCTTTTTGTTCTCGGATTTGTTTTTCATAATCCGTTACTCGAGCTTGGTATTCATTATATTTAGTCGTTAATGTTTTTAATTCACGGTCTCTGGTAAATAACGATTGATTATTTTTCTTTTTTGCACCACCAGACATCGAACCACCAGGATTTACTACATCTCCATCCAGTGTCACAATCCGGAATCTTCGTCCAGTTTTCCCAGCAAATTGATTAGCCGCACTGAGTGATTTAGCGATAATAACATTACCTAACAATGCTTGCATTACTGGTTGATAAGTGGAATCAAAACGAATTAAGTCTACAGCCACTCCGACAAACTCTTCTTCTTGCTCCAGCATTTGTAACAAATTTGATGGAATTTGTTTTGGTTTCATTGCGTTTATTGGTAAAAACGTTGCTCTACCCTTATTCGTTTTTTTCAGCCAGTGAATGGCATCGCGTGCTGACTTCTCCGAATCAACTACAATATGTTGGGCTTGAGCTCCTAGAGCAGTCTCCATAGCATCCACTAATTGATCATCAAATTCTATTAATTCTGGTATTGCACCATGAATACCTGTTAATTTTTGTTGTTCCCTAGCTTTCAAGACTTCTTTTACACCAAAATAGAATCCTTGAAAGTCCTCCTTCAAGTCCTCAAGCATTTCCTTTTTAGACTTAAGGTTTTCAACCATCTGATAACCTTTATATAATTTTTGCTGCATATCGTCCAATAATTTTGACTCAACCGTAACTTTTCGCTCCAACTGTTCGTGCTCTGATTGGAGTGTATGTAATTGTTCTTCATCTTGTTTACATTTTTCTTCTGCTTCACGTACAGATTGCTTTAACTGGAGACGTTCATCATGAAGATTCTCCCATTTGGAGGACTTTGCATGTTGTTTTCCTTCCATTTTCTCCAATTGTTGCTGAATAGAGCTTTTCTCATTACGCTTTGCTGCCTGTTCATTTAAAAATTCAATATAATCACTTTTGAGTGTTTCGATATCGTCTTCAATTGTATTTTTACCTTTTTCTAACTGACCTTGTATTTCGCTTATTTTTTGTGATAATTGATGACTATTTTTTTTGTACTCACTAAGTCTAGCCTGTTCATCTTCTAAGCTGTTTAAAAGTATTACTTTTTTGTCTTCCGATTCTTTTATTTCCTGTTCCAGTTTATCTTTGTTTTCTTGAAAATGCTGAAGTCGTTCATGAAATATCTTTTTATTACCTTCAAGGCTCTCTAACTTCTGCGTTTCTACAAGTAGTGTTTCTTGTAGACTTGTAATTTGCTCATCCATTTTTTGTATCTGTTCTTTTAATTGATCACTTTCCGTCTCTCTTGTTTCAACCCATTGTTGTTTTTCTTTTAAGGCATATTGTTTTGTATCTATCTGCTTTTGTGAAGTTTCCCATTTTTCATTTAACTGTTCAATTTCTTTAGCCAACAAACCCACTTCAACATTGGTCAATCGTTCTTTTTGTGCCAAGTACTCTTTAGCGATCGATGCTTGTTGTTCAAGTGGTTCTAACTGGCCGTCTATCTCATAGATTATATCTTCCACACGATTTAAATTTTCTTGTGTTTCTGCTAATTTATATTCGGCTTGTTTCTTTCGATTTTTATATTTTAAAACACCTGCCGCTTCTTCAAAGATAACTCGTCGTTCCTCTGATTTTGAGCTTAATATTTCTTCTACTTTACCTTGACTAATTATGGAGAAGGCCTCTCTTCCCAGTCCTGAATCCATAAAAAGTTCGGTAATATCTTTTAATCGGCAAGGTTGCTTATTCATTAAAAATTCACTTTCACCGGAGCGATAAACTCGACGTGTGACACTAACCTCTTGGTAGTCAACAGGTAGTTTGTTGTCAGAGTTATCTAACACAAGTGTCACTTCAGCTACGTTTAACGCTTTACGTGTATCACTACCTTGGAAAATAATATCTTCCATTTTAACACCACGTAATGACTTTGCTGATTGTTCGCCAAGTACCCAACGGATCGCATCTGTAATATTACTTTTTCCACTGCCATTTGGGCCTACGACGGCTGTAACACCAGGTACAAATTCTACTTTAACTCTCTCAGCGAAAGATTTAAATCCAAGTGTATCTAATTGTTTTAAATACATGTTTAAAACTCCTATTTATATCATCTTACCAACATAACATGTATGTTGATGGTAATTTATCCTTTGCATTTCAACTTATTTATTTTATCATAAAGAATAGAGTAAGAGAAGGAAGTTTCATAAAATACTAAAACAGGAGTGAATCGATTTGAGTTTAGAAGAAAAATCCGAGGGAAATTTAGCTCATATTATTCAGGAGATGAGCAGAATGCTTAAAGTTGTCAATGAATCAATTATGGATCCAAACGATTATGATATTGATAAATATGACGAATTAAAATCTCTTTATGATCTTTTGAAACAAAAAGGCACACTAACAGTTGCTGAAACCCAAGCATTTATCGCAGAACTAAGAGAATACCGAAAATAATCAGACCTCTCTTAGCATCCACCTCATTATTTTAAATACTTTTATTGACCTATCGATTTGTTTATTTTTTGCTTCTTTCCATCCTGATTGTTATTGAGTGGAGGAGGATTGCAAAATTCATTTGAAGAAAGGCTTAGGACATTCCCTAAGGAAACTCCTAAGCCTTTGAAATCATTATGTTTCACCACTCTGTTGCTATTCAACAACTCTAGCTTCTTCCATTAACTCCTCTAATTTCATAGTAATTTCATTTAACGATGTAATTAATTCAGATAGATGTTCGTGAGATATCATTTGTTCTTCGTTTTTCTTTACTGCTTTTTGGGCATGATCTGTAGTTGCTTCCACTATCGCAGTCACTTCTTGAATATTTTCCTTTACTTGTTGTGCTATAGAAGATGCCTTTTCACTTGAATGAAGAATTTGTTTTATTTGCGTTGCGACGTTTCCAATTGATGAATGAATATTTCCAAATATCTTTCCAGTTTCACGTACAATTTCTTGTCCATTTTCCACTTCGTTTATAACGTGATGCATCGAATCTACAGATGTAATTGTTTCTCGCTGGATAGACTGAACAAGGCTGGCAATTTGGCTTGCAGAATCAACTGTTTGTTCCGATAATTTACGTACCTCATCCGCTACAACAGCAAATCCTTTCCCGTGTTCTCCAGCTCTCGCGGCCTCAATTGCTGCATTTAAAGCTAATAAATTTGTTTGAGAAGAAATGTCTGTAATAATGCTGACAATTCCATCAATTTCTTTTGAGCGATTATTTAATAATTGAACGGTATCAGAAGTGGTTCTCACTTTTTCATTAATATTATCCATCTGTTCCACTGTTTTTTGTATCATAATATTGCCATCATCAGCATTTTGTTCTGCTTTATGGGTTATGCCAGCCACTTCCGATGAGGTTCTAGCTATATCTTGAATGTCCGTTGTGATTACCTGAGTGGACATTGCAGTGTCCTCAACTTGTTTTTTCTGACTCAATGCACCATTAGAGATATGTTGAATATAAGATACACTTTCCTTGAAAATTGTTTGATTGGACTGATTAATCTTTTTCAATTGTGAGGATACTTCAATTACTTTCTCTGAAGTTAACGACAGATTATCCACAATTCCACTTAGTACAAGTTGTTTTTGTTCCTTTTCATCTAGATCTCCAATTAATTTCCTCTTATGTAAAACTTGCCAAATAATTGCCCCAGATGTCCCAATTAAAAATACGGCATGGACGAGTATCATAGATAAAGGGTAAGAATCTGTCCCAAAAACATATTCAGCTATGAAAAAGTAACCAGCCAGATGTTGAATAGCAAAAAGGGCAGTCATGACTAAAATCAAGTTAATTTTTTCATAGTAACCAATCATAGCCACTACCATAAAGATAGAAAAATGGTACTCTACCATCCCTTCACCACCAGCAATCATCGACATACTACTAAAGGTAATCGTCAGCGTATTCATAAGGGGGATTAACGAATGGTCACTCTTCTTTTTATAAAGTATCAGCGTTACAACAAATAGGATGATAGGAATAAATAAAAAACTATTCGTAATGAATATTAATTGCTCAGCACCATGATGCCCCCAAAATTCAGATATGTTAAAAAGACGATGTAACATATGGACAACAACAGATACTATCAGTACGATAAATGACAAAATTAAAATAATGCGATTTTTGTTATTTGTATGCATACTTACTCCTTTCCAATAAAGAAAACTCCGTTCATTGATATAAGAATTAGGACTTAGTTTATTTATACTACTTAATATAACATCTATTAATTTAGATAGGATAAAAAAACTAGCCATCTTAAAGATAAAAAGCCACATCTAAACTATGGATTCGTATGGATTCAGGCGCTTACACCATAGGTCTGTCTTCTTCAATGATAGAGTATCTTTACATTATTAATAGTAATATATTACCTAAATCTATTGTACTATTACATAATAGCGTTGTCGATCATTAAATAATTATATTTTATGGACACAATAGCAACATACGAAAAGCAATAATACTAATTGGTTTATATTTTTTGAATTATATTAAATCATAAGTTGTGAGCATATTTTACTATTTACACTTTATACTGATAATTATATACGGGACCATTTACATAATTATTTAAGGAGAAGAAAGTATGACAAATGATAAAACTAAGAAGAATGGGATAAGGCGGCTAAAAGGTGTTCGCTCAAATCAAAATCAATCCGAAAGAGATGTCAAGGAACAGCAGATAGCCGATACGGAAGTTATGTATGAGGAAACAGAAACATCAAATGAACCAGAACAACAAAAAGTACAAACAAATAATGATTTATTTTCTAAAAGTGATCAAGATTTAATTCTTTCAGTTGAAAATATACTGAAAGATCGAGAAATCATTCAATATAAAAGCCAAGGATTACTCAACTACATACAAAGCCTGAAGAAGTCTTTATCGGAAATTAAAGTTTTGCTAGGCGATATAAAAAATAACCCGTATCAATCATAATACGGGTTATTTATACCTTATCAGACTATATTATGAAGCACTTTTAATGGGGCAAAGCATCTAAAGCTTGTTTTGCCGCACGCTGTTCAGCTTCTTTTTTCGTCCGACCTACTCCTTTTCCAGCTGTTTTTCCACTGATAGTAACTACAGCGAAAAATTCTCTGTCATGTGCAGGACCTTTCTCATCTACAATGCTATACTCCACCAATTTATTTTTGTGTTGTTGCACTGTTTCCTGTAATTGACTTTTGTAATCCATCGTATGCGAAAAAGCACCGGTTGTAATCTCTGGGTATACATATTTCTTTAAAAATGTAATAACTTGATCATAGCCTTGATCTAAGTATAAAGCTCCGATAAAGGCTTCAAAGACATCTGCTAGTAATGCTGGGCGATTTCGACCACCAGTCATTTCCTCACCCTTACCTAATAAAACGTATTTACTAAAATCAAGGGCCTCTGCAAACCTAACTAAAGCTGGTTCACACACAATAGATGCTCTAAGTTTCGTTAAATCTCCTTCCTCTAATTCATCATACTCTCGATAGAGGTATTGAGAAACTCCCAGTTCTAGAACTGCATCACCTAAAAATTCTAATCTTTCATTATCTATTAGATTCTTTTTCCGGTGCTCATTCACATAAGATGAATGAGTAAAGGCTTGTCTTAATAATTTTTCATTTTGAAACAAAATACCGATATTTTCCTGAAGCTCTTTAAAATCTGACACATTCTTCACCTACCAACATGAAATCAACTATTGTCATTATTATAAAGGAAACAAAGCATATCGCCAACCCTAAATTGTAAAGGTTCACATTAATAAGAAACAGTAAATAATGTTCAAATATATAATCACTACTAACCTTATCAATTAATCCTTAATTTAATTGTGGCTGTTATTTTATTGCTCCAATTCATAACTCATTAAAGGATAAACCCGCTTCATTTTGGATGAAACGGGTTTATCTTTTTCAGGCTGTACTCTTAGACAGCCGTTTCATACATGTTTCAACAGTTCTATTGGTTGCTGTCTATGTAATTTACAGCATCACCTACTGTAGCAATTTTTTCTGCATCTTCGTCAGCAATTTCTAGGTCGAACTCGTCTTCTAACTCCATAACAAGTTCTACGACATCAAGAGAATCAGCTTCCAAATCATCTTTAAATGATGCTTCAAGTGTAACTTTGTCTTCGTCTACATCTAGACGATCGACAACAATTTGCTTAACTTTTTCAAAAGTCTCTGACATTTCACGTCACCTCCTTTCAAAGTATATGTACCATATTACATCACCATTCCACCATCAACTTGTATGGTTTGTCCAGTAACATATTTAGATTGATCAGAAGCTAAAAATAAAGCAACATTAGCTACATCTTCCGCTTTTCCTAACTTGTTTAATGGAATTAATGCAAGCATTTGTTCTTTCTGTTCCTCTGTTAGTTTATCCGTCATTTCGGTTGCGATAAATCCTGGTGCAATAGCGTTGACTAGAATATTACGTGCTGCTAATTCTTTCGCCGTTGTTTTAGTTAAACCAATCACACCTGCTTTAGCTGATACGTAATTTGCCTGACCAGCATTCCCACTTATACCAACTACAGATGATACATTGATAATCCGCCCATTCTTTTGTTTCATCATTTGACGTGTCACTGCTTTGGTACATAGAAAAACGCCTTTTAAGTTAATGTCGATGACATCATCAAAATCTGATTCACTCATTCGCATTAATAAATTATCTTTGGTAATCCCAGCATTATTCACTAATATATCCAGGCTTCCGAAAGTTTTCGTCGTTTCTTTGACCATTGCTTTTACATCTTTTTCGTCACTGACATTAGCTTTTAGCTTGATCGCTTCACCGCCATCAGCAATGATTTTATCTACTACTTCCTGTGCTCTCTCTTCACTCCCAGAGTAGTTTACCACTACTTTTGCACCTTTACTAGCAAAAGTTAAAGCAATTTCACGCCCAATTCCTCTTGAAGCACCAGTTATTAGTGCTACTTGATCCTTTAACATGGATTAGTCCTCCTTCACCCACTCGATAAATTCAGCTAATGATGCTGCATCTTGAACAGCAAAACCTTTTGCTTTTCGATCTACTTTTTTAATGAGACCAGTTAAAACTTTTCCACTACCCACTTCAACAATAGCATCAAGTGGTTCTTCTAATAATTGCTTGATAATTTCTTCAAAACGTACTGGAGAGTATAATTGTTCTACTAATAATTGCTTGATTTGCTCTTTATCTGAAACTATTTCTGCCGTTACATTTGCATAAACAGGTATTTCAGCATCAGACCATTCAATTTCATTTACTAATTGACGAAACTCTTCCGCTGCTGGTTTCATTAAACTTGAATGAAACGGTCCACTAACAGGTAAGGGTAATACTCGTTTTGCACCTGCTGTTTTTAACTGTTCAGTGGACACGTCTATCGCCGTTTTCGATCCAGAAATCACAATTTGTCCCGGGCAGTTCAGGTTAGCAATCTCAATAACGTCATCAACCTGTTCACTAATTTTCTGCAGCTCTTTGCTTAATGTATCTTGATCCATCCCTAATACTGCTGCCATAGATCCTTTCCCTTCAGGATAAGCATTCTCCATGAGCTTACCTCTTTCGTGAACTAAAGAAACAGCATCAGCAAATGAGACAGCATTGGCTGCAACCAGTGCACTATATTCACCAAGACTGTGTCCGCTCGTGACAGACGGTGTAATACCATTTTCAGCTAAAATTGTTGTTATAGCTGTACTAACTGACAACAAAGCAGGTTGGGTATTTTCAGTTTTCGTTAACACGTCTTTAGGACCTTCAAACATAATAGATGTTAAATCATATCCTAATCGTTCATTGGCAGTATCAAAAAGGTCTCTTACTTGTTGATACTCTTTATATAGGTCCTTTCCCATTTCCACTACTTGTGATCCTTGACCAGGATAAACAAAAGCGACTTTTTTCACGTCTTATTCCTCCTCCGTAGCAGCTTGTAATGTTTTTACGTCTGCTTCTATCTTTGCAATTACATCTTTTTCGACAATATTTATGGTTTGTTGAATGGCACTAAAAATAGCTTGCTGATTGCTTGAACCGTGTGCCTTAACAACTGGTGCGGCAAGGCCAAATAATGCAGCTCCACCATACTCTGAATAATCTAATTTATCCTTTAAGCCTTTTAAGTCCTTTTTAACTAGAGCGGCTGCGATTTTTGTTTTGGTATTGGTCATAAATGTGTCTTTAATCATCGAGAACATCGTTAAAGCTGTACCTTCTACTGTTTTTAAGGCAACATTTCCACTAAATCCATCCGTTACAACAACATCCGCTACACCATTTAATAAATCTCTTGCCTCAACATTACCGACGAAATTTATTGGCAGTTGTTGTAACAAGTCAAATGCTTTTTTGGTTAAGTCATTCCCTTTGCCATCTTCAGTTCCAACATTTAATAATCCAACTCGAGGGTTCTTCACTTGGCGAACCTTTTCCATATAAATAGAACCCATTAAGCCATATTGCTGAAGATGTTGGGCTTTTGCCTCAACATTTGCCCCTACATCTAATAACAAAAATCCATTACCATTGACAGTAGGAAGTGTCGGACTTAGTGCCGGACGGTCTATGCCTTTAATTCTGCCGACAACAAACAACCCTGCACTCATTAAAGCTCCGGTATTACCTGCTGAAATACAAGCATCTGCACGTCCGGCTTTTACTTCATTTGCCATAAGCACTAACGAGGCATCTTTTTTACGACGTACAGCTCTAACTGGCTCATCATCACTAGTAATCTTCTCTAACGTATGAATAATCTCAATAGATTTATGGTTATCCGTATATGGTATTATCTTGTTTTCATCACCGATTAACGTAATGTCAAGATTATTAAACTGATTAACTGCTTTTAATGCCCCTAACACAATTTCTTTCGGTGCATGGTCCCCGCCCATTGCATCAATTGCGATTCTCATGATTCGTTCCCTTCCTTCTCTTGGTTAGATCGAAACATTTCAAATACTCCTGAAAAAACTGTTTCGTTATCTACATAACTGCTCACTTCTACTACCGTACGATTATTTTTTTCTGTGTCTTCTACACGTGCTTTCGCAATAACACGCTCCCCTTGTACAACTTGACGGGTAAATTTAATATCGGCATTTGCTGTTAATGCCAGTTCATCATTGATAACTGCAACAGCGAGGGAGTTTGCCTGAGCAAAAAGATGATGCCCTCTCGCTATTTTATTTCTCGAAAAAACATGCTCTTCCGTAATATCCAAAATGGAAATCGCACGATTATCTAATTCCAAATCAATAATTTCACCGATAACCTCATCGATTGGCAGTGCCTTAACGGTTTCATTCCAGTTATTCGTTGCGACCGATTTAATTCGTTCACGTAACTCCGGAATATTTAATTCCATCCGATCTAATCGGATCGTCTGTATACTAACATCAAATATTTTGGCAAGTGCTTCATCTGTTATAAACGGTTTTGCTTCGATTGTTTCTTTTAAACTCGACTGTCGTTCTTTTTTATTTCTTTTCATGATTCCCACCGTCCATCTGCAAGTCATCATCCATTAAGCGAATGATTATGACTAGGTACTAATAGTAATATATAATACCATTAAAAATTATGCAAGTGAATCTAATTTAATAAATGTTGATCTATTTCTATTTGAGAAAGCAGGTACTTAAATAATGACTGATACTGAGAATCCTTCCAGCGCTTATTTTCCACAATTTCTACCGCATCAGCTCTTGCTGTTTCTAATGCGCGGTAATCATGTACCAAGTCTGCTAGTTTAAACTCCGGTAATCCACTTTGTTTCACACCAAAAATATCACCGGGTCCCCTAAGTTCTAAATCTCGTTCTGCCAAAACAAATCCATCGGTTGTTTCGGTCATAATTCGCATACGTTCCTTTCCTGTTTCACCTTTAGGATCAGCTACTAAAATACAATAACTTTGCTTATCGCCTCTCCCGACACGTCCTCTTAATTGATGTAACTGTGACAAACCAAAGCGATCTGCATCTTGAATCATCATCACCGTAGCATTCGGGACATTGACCCCTACCTCTACCACTGTTGTTGACACTAATATTTGCACTTTATTCTCAGCGAAGTCATTCATTACTTGTTCTTTTTCCTCTGTCGTTAACCTGCCATGCATAAGCCCTACCGTTGCTTTACCTTGCAAAATTTCTAGTAATTGATTAAATAAATCCAACGCATTCTGAATGTCTAATGTATCTGATTCCTCTATTAATGGACAAATAATATATGCTTGGGAACCATTCTTTATTTCCTTATATACAAAATTTACTGTTCTTTCAAACATGTTGTGTTTAACCCAAAAAGTTTCAACCGGCTTTCTACCTTTAGGCATTTCATCAATTTTTGAAACATCCATATCCCCAAAAGCGGTAATAGATAAAGTTCTTGGTATTGGAGTTGCTGTCATAAATAAAATATCTGCTAAAATACCTTTTTCACGCAAGGTGTTACGTTGTTGTACACCAAACCGATGTTGTTCATCAATAATGACATAACCTAAATGGTGAAAATTAACATCATCTTGAATAAGCGCGTGTGTACCTATCACAACATCACATGAGCCGCTTTTAATTTCTGTTAATATTTCTTTTCTTTTTTTGCCTTTTATGGATCCAGTTAACCGCTGTACCTTCACATCATCTGGTAATAACTGTTTCAATGATTCTTCATGTTGTTCTGCTAAAATTTCTGTTGGGACCATTACGGCAACTTGTTTGCCAGCTGTTATAATACCGTACAAACTTATAACAGCGACAGCAGTCTTACCAGAACCTACATCTCCTTGTAACAATCGATTCATCCGGTATGGTGATTGTAAATCCTTAAAAATTTCAGCTAATGATTTTTTTTGGGCAGAGGTTAAAGTAAAAGGAAATTGTTCGATCATTTGCTTCACTTTAGTCATGTTGATTTGATTTGCATTACCTTCTGTAGCTTCTCTATTTCTTTTTCTATATAGCTGCATTTTTATTTGAAATAATAATAATTCCTCATAAATAAACCGTCTTTTTGCATGTTTTAATTGTTCGAAAGACGACGGAAAATGAATGTTCTCTAGACCATCTGTCCGGTTCGGTAATTTATAATTTTCTAAGTAGGAAGCTGGGATAATTTCAGTAATTTGATCACTGCAGGAAGACAATGCATTCTTCATTATTTTTTGGAATTGAGCATTTTTAATGTCTCCTTTGGAAGAGTAAATCGGGGTAATAGGACTTCCGCCATCTATTTTGCCCTGTTTATAATTATCAATTGTTATTTGTAATCGGTGCTGATCCCATTTACCATTTACCGATACTTTCTCACCTGGAATAAAGTGTTTTTTGGCAAAAGCACGGTTAAAGAGGACTCCTTTAACAACCGCACCATCTACACGCAACGAAACAACCATCCTTGATTTTTTTCTTTGGTAAAATTGTACCGTTGGTTCGTGGATAACCTCTCCAACTATCGTCACTTTTTCATTATGTACCAATTCATGTAGCGGCTTTTGTTCATAATGATCGTAGCGGTTGGGAAAATAATAAAGTAGGTCTTCGACAGTTTGGATACCAATTTGCTCAAGCGTTTCGCCAAGCTTAGGTCCAACACCATTTACTTCTTGGACAGAAATATTATTCATTTTACTCACACTCTCTTACCTCAATATGTAATAACAAAAAATAGAATGAACTAGGTAAAGCAACCTTCTCCATTCTTCCATTTAATTCGTTGTAGATAACAACTGCAAACCAATAAAAAGTTCTTTTGGTATTGCTTTCTTCCATTCTGACTGATGTTGAATGCTGGTATTCGCTTCGGCGGAATACTGCAATAATAACGTTATTCTATCTATTGAAGTGGTATATATTACCTTTTTTAAAAATCAGAACACTACGCAGAGCGAATATCTTGCCGTAGCGCATTAGCACTCGTTACAATGCAGAATGGAAGAATGCAAATCTCAATAGAGTTACTTCGCAATAAATGTTTTTTCTGGTCAGCTTGGTGTATTCTTATTTGTCATGGATAAAAAGCTCTATCACCTTGGATAGAGCTTTTTGTTCTATTCGATAGAAAATATATAAGAATAGATTGGCTGGTTACCATGATGAACTTCTACTTCTATATCTTCAAAATAATCTTCAATAAATGCAATAATATCACTTTCTTCTTCATCAGAAGTTTCTTCCCCACGAATAACTGTGACAATCTCGTCTTCCTCTGCATCAATCATTTCTTTTAATAATTCCTTGATTACGGTCATTTGTTCAGCATTAGTTACTTTGATTTTGCCATCTGCAAGTCCCATATAATGGCCATTTTCAATTGTCATTCCATCTATTTTCGTATCACGTACTGCATAAGTAACTTGACCAGTTTTTACTTCCTTACTTGCACTAGTCATTGTTTCTTTATTCTCCTCTAGACTTGCATCCGGATTATACGTTAACATCGCTGACATCCCCTGTGGGATTGTTTTCGTTGGTACAACAGCTACGTTAACCTCCGCTAGCTCCGCAGCCTGTTCGGCAGCCATTACAATATTTTTGTTGTTAGGCAAAATTATAACATTTTCGGCATTTGCTTCTTCTACTGCATTTGCTAAATCCTGTGTACTTGGGTTCATTGTTTGTCCACCTTGAATTACGATCGTTGCCCCTAAGCTTTTAAATAATTCAGTCAACCCATCACCCATCGCAACTGTTACAACTGCGAATGGTTGTTTAGCTTGTGTCTTTTCCTCTTTCTTCTTATCAACAATGTTGGAGTGTTGTTCTCTCATGTTTTCTACTTTTAAATTAATAAAACTTCCAAATCGCTGCCCTAGATTGAAAACATCGCCTGGGTATTCTGCATGAATATGAACTTTCACTATTTCATCATCTGAAACAACTAATAATGAGTCACCATGCTGGCTTAATTCTTCTCTAAATGAAGCTTCATCATAAGGGTGCTCTTGGAGTTTATCTTTTTCAAAACGTACCATAAACTCTGTACAGTAACTATATTCAATTTCATCAGTACTCATGTAATCCTGTGCCAATTTATGATGCTCTGCATTTACAAGGTCATCTAAATCCATTGTATCATCAAGTGAAGATTCTGGTACTTCTTCACCTTTTAAAGCTGATAAAAACCCTTCATAAATAACTACCAATCCTTGTCCACCACTATCTACAACCCCTACCTCTTTTAGCACTGGTAATAGATCTGGTGTTCTTTTTAAGGATTTTTTGGCAGCTTGTACTACTTGTTCCATAAAAGAAATAATATCTTGTTCTTCTTCTGCAATAGTCTTAGCTTCTGCTGCTGTATCTTTGGCAACAGTAAGAATCGTACCTTCTACAGGTTTCATTACTGCTTTATATGCTGTATTCACACCGCTGTCAAGTGCTGTAACAAAACTTTCAACATCCAAGTAAGTATTACCTTCTAAACCTTTCGCAAAACCTCTGAATAATTGTGATAAAATAACACCTGAATTTCCTCTTGCTCCCATTAACAAACCTTTCGCAAATGCATTCGCTACTACCGAAACAGTGTCATGGTTTGCTTTTTTAACTTCATTTGCACCTGATGTAATCGACAAATTCATATTTGTCCCAGTGTCACCATCTGGTACTGGAAATACGTTTAAGGCGTCTATTTTTTCTGCATTATTTGCTAAATGATGTGCTCCTGCTAACACCATATTGGCAAACAATGCTCCATCTATATTTTTTTGCGTCACTTGATAGTTCCTCCCTCTACTCCATTTACGAATTAACAATAGTTACCTTCTACAACATCTCGTTTAAAATTAATCTTGAATTACACGAACACCTTGAATAAAAATATTGATCGATTTAATTTTTAAACCGAGCGTTTTTTCTAGATTATATTTCACCTGTGATTGGACATTATGTGCCACTTCAGAAATTTTTGTACCATAGCTCACAATGATATACATATCAATATGTACATCTTCTTCATCTTGTCGAACGACAACACCTTTAGCAAAATTTTCTTTTCGAAGTATCTCTGCAATACCATCACGTAATTGTTTTTTAGAAGCCATACCTACAATACCATAACATTCAATGGCAGCTCCACCAGCAATAGTTGCTATTACTTCATTGGTAATCGTTACATGACCATTATCTGTTTTTAATTCAATCGACATCTTTCATCCTCCTTCTTAATGAGTAAAAGAAAAAGTCCCATCGCATTTAAGCCATTTTATATTTGAGTATTTATTTTCATTACATGTGAAAATTAAGGGTATTCCATTATAGAATGTATGAAAATCACGTGTATGTCAAGCATTACAAGAAAAACCAGGCTCTATTCTTAAAATAATCAGAACAACGTTTTCAGTGACGTATTCAGCCGGAGCACTAATAAATGGTGGCATAAATAACTCTGCTACAAACTCCAAAAAGCACTACGTACGTAAAATACACTTTTCCCTTGCAAGAACTATAGAGAAGTTCTACTTTAATATTCATGCTTTGCAAACACGCACAAATCCCAACTACCATTTATCACAGGTGCTAATCTTCCGTAAAACCCTCTACTAATGGAAGTCTCATTTTATATAAAGATAATCTCAGAATTTGAAATTGCAATATCATAAAATCTGTGATAAATTATATAAGTATGGATTGAGTTAGTAGGAGGGAACGAAATTATGGGACGTAAATGTGTAGTAACTGGTCGTAAAACGACTTCAGGAAATAACCGTTCACATGCTTTAAATGCAAGTAAGCGTAAATGGAAAGCAAACGTACAAAAAGTAAGAATCATGGTTGACGGCAAACCACAACGTGTGTATGTTTCTGCTCGAGCGCTTAAATCAGGCAAAGTAGAACGCGTTTAATAATTATATTTAATTCTTAAGAGAGAAAAGGCTCCTATTTACAAGGAGCCTTTTTTCGTTTATTTAGGAAATTTTTTATAATGATTCTATAAGTCAATAACATCTAAGAAATGCCACGTCTAGATTCAGCGCTCAGCGGATTTGCCGATTAGTGATAACTAGAAGTTTAGTCGCTCTTTCATCGACTTACGTTGGTCACACTCTGTGACCAACGTCGATACCAGACACCGTGATTCCTTATCTCAGTCGCTGCCGTCCAGTCACCAACCTTCTACGCGAGTATTCCTGAGCTCTTTTCTTCGTTATTTTTTCCCTGAACCTAACAATGCTCGAATAAAACCTCCGATAAACCGCGGGAGCTTAATTGTATAAAATTTCATCATACCCCTCCTCTTCACCTTGAAGACATAACCTCATCGTTTTCATTACACCATCTGGATTCATATACAGCTTATGAGGATACACGACTATAATTGCATAGCTTTCCATCATTTCATAAGATTTTACGGATGCTCCTACTCCGTACTCTTTATCATTATTAATATGCCAGCATTAAATAAAAAAGTACCTTGTTCGTTAATTAATTTATTTGAAATACAACGTGTACTTCCCCAAGTAACCGTATAATGATCTAGTGGATAATAAAATCCTTGTAAGGTAAGTCCTTCAACTCTTTGAGTTAAGGGTATAAAAGAAATCAGTTCTGTATTTTTCGCTGTAACTTTATGCTGACCGGGTTGATAAACAGTCAGGATATTTTTATGATCAATTATTTTGGCATTTATATTTTTTTCTAACAGACGATAAAGTATTTGAATATTCGCAAGTTCATGGTCCAGTCTCCCAGCTGTAACGCCAAATAGAAAAATAGAAGTAGGCTGATAAGATAGAGCAGCTTCTATAGCTAATTCAAGATCAGTTTCATTTTTTTCTGTGGGAAATTCACGAAAGATATCTGCTTGTAGTTTGATAAGCTCTTTTTCATCTTTGTCAATCGAATCAAAATCACCTATTGCAATATCAATGGGTAATTGATTCCTTAAAAGATAAGAAGCACCTAAGTCTGCACCTATCCAGATATCAACTTCATTTTGGTAGGAAATTAACGAGGCTAATGCCTCTTTCGGTCCCCCTGCAACTATTCCAATATTCACATCAAACAACAACCTTTCCTAATAAGAAAAGCATAGAGCGCACGTATAGAAACGTAGCGACTTCAGAATCTTACTGAGATAAAGTGAGACTATAATCAGTGGGGGTTTTACAGACGGTTAGCACCGTGATAAAGGAATCACGGTAAACAAGTGACGCGATGATGACTTTCGCCTAAAGGCATAAGGGCGACCAAGCCTCTGGTTATCACCAATCAGCAAGTCTTCTTTATCGTAAAGCGATTCGTGAAGTCGCCTAGTTTCTGGGCGCTTGCGTAGACATCCGCACAAATTTTATGCTTTCTTGTCTTTTAAGAAAAACCGAGCATAATCCGCCCGGTCCCTATTCGCACTAGATACATACCGCGAAGTGAAAAATTATCTAGGTGCTAACATTTATGAGCGGACATTAGTGCGTTATTTGAATGAAAATTACCTGTTTTTCCATGTTAGTGGACATTGAATCCCTTATTTGGTTCATTTCAGTCTCCATTAGCACTATTTTCGATGAATAGCGGAATAGATGTCCGCGACCACCCTAAAAACGGCACTTTTGTCACAAATAGCGGAACAAATGTCCGCGCTCAGCCCAGATATACTTGGAAGCCCACGTTACTTCGCTGTTTATGTATTTTGTACACAATTATATACATTCTTACATTTAGAAAAACCTAACGATCTTGGCTTAATTTCTGATTTCTTGGATAGCTGATGCTCGATCTTTTTCATTAAAGATGGCACTACCGGCTACCAATACATCTACACCAGCTTCCACACATTGTTTGGCAGTATCTTTATTTACGCCGCCATCTACTTCAATTTCGAAGGATAAACCTAGTTCTTCACGCCATTTTACAGCTTGTTTTACTTTATCTAGTACTTCAGGTATAAAAACCTGACCACCAAAACCAGGATTAACTGTCATAAATAAAACGAGATCTACATCTTTAAGAATAGGTTTAATCATTTCTACTGGTGTTGCAGGATTAATGACAACACCAGGCTTAACACCAGCATCTTTGATCATATGTATTGTCCGGTGTAAATGAGTACATGCTTCAACATGAACTGTTATGATATCCGCCCCAGCATCCACGAAATCCTGAATGTAACGATCTGGGCTTTCAATCATGAGATGAACATCAAGTGTTGCATCCGTTATCGGACGGATAGCTGATAATACTAACGGTCCAATCGTAATGTTTGGTACAAAATGTCCATCCATAACATCAACATGTATATAGTCTGCTCCCCCTTCTAATACATCTTTTATCTCTTCTTTTAAAATGGAAAAATCAGCTGATAAAATCGATGGTGCTATTTTCGAACTCATGTTAATACCTCGGCTTTCTATTTTTTATTTCTTCCACAAATTGCAAATAGTTTTGATAACGATCTCCTAATATCTCATTCTGGTCTAACGCTTCTTTAACGGCGCATTTGGGCTCTTTAATATGCATACAACCCCTGAATTTACACTGGTCTTGGATATCAACGAATTCTGGAAAACATCTAGGTAAGTCTTCTAGTTGAATTTCTTTAAAATCTAGCGCACTAAAACCCGGTGTGTCAGCAATTAATCCTTGTTCAAAAGGAATAAGTTCAACATGTCGGGTAGTATGTTTACCTCTTCCTAAACTTTCGGAAATGTCATCCGTTTCTAACTGCAAGCCAGGAATAATTCTGTTTAAAAGGGAAGTCTTTCCAACACCTGATTGTCCGGCAAAAACAGAAACTTTATTATTTAAATACGCTGATAGTTGTTGAGTAACTTCCTTATCTTTGGTAGAGAGAAACTCTACTGTATAACCAATGTTTTTGTAATAAGCAAGTTTATCTTTTGTTAAAACAGCTTGTTGATCTGTCAGTAAATCCATCTTAGTAAAAAACAATAATGGTCTAATGGACTTGGACTCAACCAATACGAGAAATTTATCTAAGAGAGTAAGACTTAAACCAGGTTCTTTGACAGATGTCACAATAATAGCCTGGTCCACATTCGCTATTGGTGGACGTGTTAATTGATTGTCACGTTCGTCTATAGCCAAAATATAGCCTTCTTTTTTAT
This sequence comes from Gracilibacillus sp. D59, assembly GCF_052246695.1. NCBI lineage: Bacteria > Bacillati > Bacillota > Bacilli > Caryophanales > Bacillaceae > Gracilibacillus > Gracilibacillus sp. D59. Next base: position 148,265 of record NZ_JBQQCK010000005.1, read on the forward strand.
CACGGTATTCGAATTCGACAAAGTCACCAACTAGAGGGGTGATTTTTCTTTGGCGAAAAACCCCTCTACCACGGCATTGGACAAGACCACCTTCATATTGAACATAATAAAAACCACTAAGTGCCTTGACTATTTTACCTTTTGGCATTTACTCACCCTCTACATCTTCATATAATATGGTTTTTTCAATGATAAGATCATCATCTCTGATCACTTTATAACTTGCTTTATCATCTGGAGCAATTGTCAATTCAATCTTAAACGTTTTATCCTCTGTAATCATCTCTACTTCTTGATATAATTCTGAGATACGATTATTCATATCTTCCACATATATACTAACTTCTTGAGGCTCAGGTTTACCAGTTTCCTTATTTGTTTTACCTGTATATGGCACAGTAAAAGATTCTGTATGGGTAATTTGTTTTTTAGGCTCAGGACCTTTTGATACTGTTAGCTTTACGACTTCTCCCTTCTCAAGCTCTTGATTGGCTGCTGGATTCTGCTCAATAACATGCCCTTCTTCCACCTCATCATGGTGTACTTCTTCAATATCAGCGGAAAGATCGTTTTTGGTCAAATATTCTGTTGCTTCATCTACATGCAAACCGACCAATCTGTTTAAGGTTATTTTTTCTGGGCCTTTACTAATCTCAAAAATAACATTTGTATCTCGTGGTATTACTTCATCACCCGGAGAAGGCTGATATTGTTCAATAATTTCTCCTACAGGACGGTCCGAGAATTCCTCGTAATACTTAACATCATTAAAACCATCTTCAAGCAGGATACCTTCAATCCGCTCATAATCATCTCCAACATAATCATCGAAGACAACTTTTTCCGGTCCTAAACTGACATAAACGGTAATATCTTTCCCCTCTTTTACTGTTTGATTGGCATTCGGATAGGTTTCGATTACATGATTTTCTTCCACTTCTTCATCATAATCTTCTTCTTTTACTACATTTAATTTTAAATTTTCAAGCTCTTGCAGTGCCTCTTCATAACTTAAGCCGGAAACGTCAGGAATCTCCACATCTTTTGGTTGAAATAGACTAGGCAACACAAATAATGCTAATAAAATCGCCCCGAATAAGATAACAAATAAACTAGTAACCCAGATAAACGTTTTTTTACGTTTTTTCTTTTTCTTTTCTTTTGGTTCTTCTGAGTCTTGATTTGTACCATTGATTGCAATCGTAGTCTCTTCATCTACTGGATTGTTTTTTATATTGTTATTATCCTTCACAATCGGGATGGCTTTTGTAATTGCATCATCTGATTCCGGTGGTTCAAATCTTGCTTCATGTAATCGGTTTGGGTCCAATGCATTTGTTAAATCGACTTCCATTTCATACACTTCTTGATATCTATGAAATGGATCTTTTGCTGTTGACTTTAACACGATATTTTCAACTGATTGAGGAACTCTTGGATTAAATTCCTTTACGGAAGGTGTTTCAGATTGTAAATGTTTTAGTGCAATCGAAACAGCAGATTGTCCTGAAAATGGCAACTGGCCCGTTAAGAGTTCAAATAATACAATTCCTATTGAATATATATCCGATTTACGATTTGCTTTTCCACCTCGCGCTTGTTCAGGCGATAAATAATGTACTGACCCCAACATAGAGTTCGTTTGTGTTAGAGCTGTTGCACTTAATGCAATAGCAATACCGAAATCAGTTACCTTAATCTGACCATAAGGGTCAATTAAAATGTTTTGCGGCTTGATATCACGATGAATTAAACCATTCTCATGTGCATGTGAAATAGCGGAAGTAATTTGCGTCATAATTTCTATTACTTCCTCTACTTCTATCGGTGCATGTAGTTGTATGTATTGCTTTAACGTCATGCCATCAACGTATTCCATTACCATATAGTATATCTGATTTTCTTCTCCAACATCATAGATATTGACGATGTTGGGATGGGATAAACTTGTTGCTGCTTGTGCTTCTCGATGGAATCTTGTAATAAACTCTTCATCGTTTGCATATTCTAAACGTAAAACTTTAATAGCTACTTGTCTTTCTAGAATAGTGTCATTTCCCAGGTAGACGTTAGCCATACCACCGCCGCCAATTAATTTAATAATCTCGTATCGTTCATTTAACACTTTTCCTTCTAGCATGGTGGTTCACCAACTTTTTCTTGTTGATTAATAATTGCTAGAGTTATGTTATCTTCCCCGCCACGTTCATTAGCGAGATCAATTAAAGTTTGGCTTAGCTGACCATCTTCAGTTTGCATAATAATTTGATGCAATTCCTCATCTGTAATTTTATTTGTTAATCCATCAGAGCAAATTAATAATCGACTAAAATCATTCCACTTAGAATGAAAAATATCTGGTTCTAAATCAAGCTCCGTACCAAGCGCTTTTAAAATAACATTCCTTTTGGGATGTACTTGGGCATCTTCTTTTGATAATTGACCAGTACGAACTAGTTCACCTACTAAGGAATGGTCATTTGTTACTTGTTTCCAAGTCGATTGACTGAATAAATATGCACGGCTGTCACCAATATGGCCGATTGCAAGCTCATCTGCAGTACAAATTGCTACCACAACTGTCGTTCCCATCCCTTGACAAGAGCTGTCTGACTGGGCTTTCTCATATACTACGTTATTTACTTCTTTTATTGAATCAGTTAACCATTTTTCTAAATCGAGATCTTCCAACGGTTCGTCTAATTCTGACCATAATTTCTCTACTTGTTCAATGGTAAGTTTACTTGCTACATCCCCTGCTTGATGTCCACCCATACCATCTGCTACCACTGCGAGTAAACCATTGTCACCCGGAAAAACAGCTACCGCATCTTCATTTAATTGACGGACCCTACCTTTGTCAGATTGATATACAAATTTCATTTCAACACCTCTTCTCCCAATCAACTATCCTTTACTAGTCTTGTCATAAAAAAGCCATCACTATTAATATCTTGTGGAAAAATTTGAACACCAAACTCACTTCTACCTGTACTGTTTCTCAGTGTTTCTGGCAGTTCATCAAAAAATGCAAGATCTACTCGATACTCTTGGTGTTTTTCGAGGAAGTCCTTAATTACCTCTTCGTTTTCCTCTCGATCAACTGTACAAGTGCTATACATTAGTTTGCCTTCGTTTTTCAACAATGGCTCTACTTGGTGCAGGATTTCTTTTTGAATAGTTGACAGCTTTTCTATGTCTTCTCTTGTTTTATTATATTTTATATCAGGCTTACTTCGAAGTACACCGAGACCTGAACAAGGTGCATCAATTAGAATTCTATCAAATGATTGTTGGCCATGCTTTTCTTGTAGCTTTCGTGCATCAGATTGAGCTGATTGAATGGATTTTAGGCCTAAATCTCTTGCTTTTTTTCTAACTAATTCTGCTTTTTTCGCGTGTAAATCATATGCATACACTATTCCATTATCAGACATTTTTTCGGCAATATGTGTTGCTTTTCCTCCTGGTGCACTACATGCATCAAGAACAGTCATTCCTTCATTTAAATCCATTAATTCAGCTACTAACATAGAGCTTTCATCTTGTATAGTAAATAAAGCTTCTTGAAACGTTTCGTCTTTCAAAATATTTCCTTCCTCAATTACAAGACCTTGTTCTGAAAAGGAGGATGGACTGGCCTTTATATCACTGTTTTCCAATCTTGCTAGTAACTGCTCCCTTGATATCCGAAGTGGCTGGACACGAATGGATACTTTTTTATGTGTGATATTAGTTTGACACATTTGCTCAGTTATTTCGATTCCGTATTGCTCATTCCAACGTTTTACTAACCATAGTGGATGGCTTGTTTCGATGCTAACTCGTTTCACAGGATCGTTTACATTCTGATAATTAGGAAAACCGTCTCGTTGTGCTGAACGTAAAATGCCATTGACAAAATTGGCTATTCCTTTATGCCCTTTTCGCTTTGCGATTTCAACTGACTGATGAATCACGGCATGATCAGGTACTTTATCCAAATACTTCATTTGATAGAAAGATAAATAAAGTAACCACTTCACCCATTTATCAATCTTTTTTTTAGTTCTAATAAAGTTGGTTAAGTCATATTCAAGCGTTAGCTTTCTTTGCAGTGTTCCATAGACGATTTCTGTTAGTAATGCTCCATCTCTAGATTCGAGTTGATGCTTTTTGAGCATTTGATCAATAACTAAATGGCTATATCCACCTTGATCACTTATTCGCATTAAAAGGTCAAGCGCTATATTTCGAATATTGTATGTTTGTTTTGTCATTCGCCTAGTTTCTCTCCTACTTTCATATTACTTCCAACACCTCTAAGAAAATCAGCTACTGTCATTTTTTTCTTCCCTGCTGGTTGAACTACAGTCAATTGTATTGCTTTTTGATCACCAGTCGCAACTTGAATCACTTCTTCGTTGGTGTCAATCACTGTTCCGGCAGGCTCGTTGGTTGTTTTGTTCGCTTTTGTTGCTTGATATACCTTGAACACTTTACCACGCCACGTTGTAAATGCTACAGGCCATGGATGTAATCCTCGAATACGGTTATAGACAGTTTGTTGCGGCTGAACCCAATCAATTTTTTCTTGATCTCGTGTTATATTTGGAGCAAAAGTTGCCAAGCTATCGTCTTGTGGTGATCGATTAGCCTCCCCTGAAAAGATAGAAGGAATCGTTGCTAATAATAAATTTGCTCCTACTTCTGATAACTTGTCGTGTAATTTTTCAACATCATCATTATCTTCGATAACGACTTCTTTTTGACTAATGACATCCCCTGCATCTAACTTTTCTGCCATATACATAATAGAGATGCCCGTTTTTTCATGCCCCTCGAGAATGGCATAGTGAATTGGTGCTCCACCCCTTAGCTTTGGTAATAAAGAAGCATGTACATTTATACAACCAAATGTTGGAATATCTAGTAACCCTTTTGGAAGCAATTGTCCAAAAGCAGCAGTGACAATTAGATCAGGCTTTCGATTCTTAATTTCTTCATAATCATCTTTAATTTTTTCCGGCTGAAATACAGGAATGTTATACTTTTCAGCTGCTACTTTTACTGGCGGTGGCGTCAGGATTTTTTTTCTACCACGAGGGCGATCTGGCTGGGTAACTACCAAGTCTATTTGATAACCTTCTGTGATTAACCGTTCTAAAACAGGTACAGCAAAATCTGGTGTTCCCATAAAAATGATTTTCTTCATTTAAAAAACTCCTCTTACATTAATGAATATGGTTCAAAATCAACTTGTATTGTTAAATCATGTCGTTGAATGTCATCATAATAATGCGTTTGTATTTTACGAACAATCTCTCTTTGATTTGGTTCATCCTTATATTTTACCATGCACTGGTAGCGATATCTATTATTTATGCGAACCATTGGTGACGGGGTTGGTCCTAAAATAGTAGCTTGATCTGATAAATGTTTAAATAAAAGCTTACAAATTGTTTTGGTCACTTCTTGTACCTTCCACTGATTTGGGTGTGACACAGTGATTAGTGTTAAAAAATAATAGGGTGGATAATGGAAGCTTTTGCGCATTTCCATTTCCTGCAGAAAAAATTGTTGATAATCATATTGACTGGCTAATTGTACACTGTAATGCTCCGGTGTATATGTTTGAAGAATAACTTTACCAGGTAAGCGATGTCTACCAGCTCGTCCACTAACTTGTGTCATCAGTTGGAATGTTTTTTCAGCAGACCTAAAATCCGGTAAATGTAACATAGCGTCAACAGCCAAAACACCTACAAGTGTAACATTTTCAAAGTCTAACCCCTTTGCAATCATTTGTGTTCCTAATAATATATTGGCATTTCCATTACCAAATTGCTCTAAAAGTTTTTTATGTGACCCCTTGCGCCGTGTTGTGTCAACATCCATCCGGATCACGCTCGCCTCGGGAATATGCTCTTTTAAAGCTTCTTCGACTTTTTGGGTTCCTGTTCCGAAATAACGTATTGTTTTACTACCACATGTAACACATTCTTTCACCATAGGTATTTGATAATCACAATAATGGCATTTTAATTGGTGAGAGCTTTTATGAAAAGTCAAGGCTATATCACAATTTGGACATTTCATGACATCTCCACATTCACGGCACATCACAAAGGTGGAATATCCTCGTCTATTTAGAAATAAAACAACTTGCTCATTCAAATCAATCTTTTCTTTAATTGCGTCTAATAATTTTCGTGAAAACATTGTGCGATTTCCTGCATACAGTTCATCACGCATATCGACAATATCAACCGGTGGCATTGTGCCTTCATTCATCCGGTCAGGCATCTCTAATAAGTGGTAAACACCTTTTTTCGCTCTGGCATATGATTCCAGCATTGGTGTTGCACTCCCCAAGACAACTGGACAATGATGATATGCGCCTCGTTTTTTGGCTACCTCTCTTGCGTGATATCGTGGTTGTTCATCTTGCTTATAACTGGTTTCATGTTCTTCATCAATGATAATAATTCCAATATTCTCAAATGGGGCAAAAATTGCTGACCTTGCACCTACGACAACTTTCACTTCTTTTTTATGAATTTTTGTCCACTCATCAAATTTCTCACCTGGAGATAACGCACTATGCAAAACCGCTACTTCTGAGCCAAATCTTCCTTTAAATCGTTGCACCATCTGTGGTGTAAGGGCAATTTCAGGAACTAATACAATCGCTTCTTTTCCTTGATTTAACACTTTTTCGATCGCTTGTAAATAGACTTCTGTTTTTCCACTACCTGTTACACCATGTAATAAAAATACTTGATCCTGCTTTTCATCAATAGATTGCCAAATCGGTTCAATCGCTAGTTGTTGTTGCTTACTTAATGGTAATGGTTGTGTCCTTGCAAATTCGCTACCTTGAAATGGATCTCGATAAACCTTCTGTTCTATCTTCTTCAAAAGTTTTTTCTCTACTAATTGATTAATGGTAGCTGTAGTAGTACTTATTTCTGTTATTAGTTTTTTTTGTTCAATTGGATCAGGATTTTGAATAAAAAAGTCGATGATCTGCTTTTGTTTTTTGGCTCGATTAGATATATCTTCTAATGCTTCTTCCAATAAGTATGTCTCTTTATTCGGTGCAATAAACAGTTTTGTTTTCTTCGTTTCTTTTGATTTAACAATATAATTGATTTGAACATGGCCGTTCCGTACTTCTTTTAATAATAGATTATAGTCACCATTTCTTTCGATAAATTCATCATAATCGATAACTGATCTTCCCGCAAAAAGATGTTGTAACTCATCAGGAAGCTCATAATCTGTTAAAGCTTCTATTTCTTTCTTGTATTTTGCTTTCAAGATCTGTGGCAGCATCGCTTGGAATGTTTGGATGTAAAAACTGACCGTTTGCTCGCTAATCCATTTACCCAGTTGTAATAATTCTTCTGTTAAAACCGGCGTAAGATCCATTACTTCTTCAATTGGCTTGAGTTTATCAAAATCAGAATGATCTACAACGTCTAATACAAAACCCATTACTTTACGAGGACCAAACGGAATTGAAACTCGCATCCCTTTTTGTATAAGTTTTTCAAGCTTCTCTGGAATCAAATAATCATACGTATGATTAGTCTGATTTGTTGGGACATCCACGATAACTTTAGCAACTCGCATACTTAATCCTTCCTTAATTCAGATTCAATTAGTTGAATAATCTGTTTAGCAATGTTCCTTTTGTTAGTTTGTTCTATTGCCTGTTCTTCCCCATTCTTTGTCATAAACAAAACTTCATTTTGGTCGGAATCAAATCCGATATCTTCACGACTGACATCGTTTAGTACTATCGCATCTAAATTTTTCTTTTCAAGCTTTTTCTTTCCGTACTCCTTAATATCCTGAGTTTCCGCTGCAAAACCAACTAAAAATTGCTTCGTCTTATGCTGACCAAGATAATGGAGGATGTCCATGGTTCGTTCCATTTCCAACGTCAAGGAACCTTCTTGCTTTTTGATTTTATGATTGTTTCGTAATGCCGGACGGTAATCTGCTACTGCAGCGGTCTTAATTATAATATCCATCTTTTCATAGTACTTTTTCACTTGTTCAAACATTTCATCAGCACTGGTTACTTCAATAGTTGTGACATTTACAGGAGGGGTTAATGCAGTAGGTCCTGAAATTAACACTACCTCAGCACCGTTTTCCATTGCTGCTTGTGCTAGTGCATACCCCATTTTTCCAGAAGAGTAATTGGTGAAATAACGTACCGGATCTAAAGCTTCTCTTGTCGGTCCTGCTGTAATTAACACCTTATTACCCTTCCATTTGGTTGTTCGATTAGTTTCCATATCTAGTAGTTCTACCATATTTTCTGGTTCTTCAAGACGGCCTTTTCCTATATAACCGCAGGCGAGGTAACCATCCCCCGGTTCGATAAAGCGATATCCCCAATTTTCAAGCGTGTGCAGATTCTGAATCACTGCCGGGTGTTGATACATATGAACATTCATAGCAGGTGCTACATAAACAGGCGCTTGTGTAGCCAATAGAGTCGTAGTTAACATATCATCAGCAATACCATTTGCTATTTTGCCGATGGTATTAGCTGTAGCAGGTGCTAACAACACGAGGTCGGCCCAATCAGCTAAATCGATATGAGCTATTTTGGTTGGATCCTTTTCATCAAATGTATCCGTATATACAGGGTTTCTGGAAATTGCTTGAAAAGTAAGGGGTGTAACAAATTCTTTAGCATGTTCAGTCATGATTACTTTTACATCAGCTCCGGCCTGTGTGAGCTTACTTGTTAATGCAACTGCTTTATAAACAGCAATACCACCAGAAACTCCTAGAAGCACTTTCTTTCCGTCTAACATATTATTACCCCTTTCTTGATATAGAAGAAACCCCCGCAAGCAGAAGCAATGCGAGGGAGTCTCTTCTATTCAACATCGATATTATTCATTCATCATCTTATAGTCGGGATCAACTTTTAATTTTTCCTCTAAGATCTCCTCTAAAGCAAGACCCACGAAAGTTGCTGCTCTAGGAGTTTCAACTTGGTGCATTTTCGTATCTTGAATTTGTCGTGCTCTTTTGGCTGCAAGTGTTACTAATGTATATTTGGAATTAATTTTTGTTTGTAACTTATCTATCGACGGCTCCAAAATCATTTTTCATCTACCTCCAATAATGCTTTGTATTGTTTTGCCACTCTTTCGCGCTTACAATGTTCACTTTGGACAATTGCTTGAACTTTCCTGACCGCTTCATCTATATTATCATTTACCACAACATAATCATACTTATCCATCATTTCAATTTCATTTCGTGCCTCTCTAAGCCGGTTCATGATAAGATCTTCTGTTTCAGTCCCACGGTCAACAATTCGATTTTTTAATTCTTCCAAACTAGGCGGAATTAAAAAGATAAACACACCTTGTGGAAAGTTTTCCTTTACTTGTAATGCACCTTGAACTTCAATCTCAAGAAAAACATCGTGACCTTTCTCGATCGTATCTTCTACATACTGTTTCGGTGTTCCGTAATAGTTCCCAACATACTCAGCATATTCCAGCATTTTCTTCTCGTTAATCATTTGTTCAAATTGTTCACGTGTGCGGTAAAAATAATCGACACCTTCTTGTTCTCCTTCACGCATCGCTCTCGTTGTCATGGAAATAGAATACATTAAGTTAGTGTCTTGTTCAAATAACGCTTTTCGTACTGTTCCTTTGCCTACTCCAGATGGACCAGACAAAATAAACAGTATTCCTTTCTCTTCTATCAACATAGCTCCTCCTACTACTCTTCATTTATTTCATCATGACTAATCACTCTTTGACCGACAGTTTCTGGCTGAACAGCGGATAACACTACATGGTCACTATCTGTAATAATGACCGCTCTTGTTCTTCTACCATATGTAGCATCTACCAGTTTATTATTATCTCTGGCAACTGTAATGATACGTTTAATTGGTGCAGATTCTGGTGATACAATAGAAATGATTCTATTTGCAGACACCACGTTTCCAAAACCTATATTAATTAACTTCAAACTCATCTCGAGCTCCCCCTTAAATTGTAAAGAACAACTTATTCTACATTTTGTATTTGTTCTTTCATTTTTTCTGCTTCACTTTTTAAATAAACAATTTGCTCACTGATCAACACGTCATTTGATTTAGAGCCTATCGTGTTCAGCTCTCTGTTTATTTCTTGAACAATAAAATCTAATTTTCTACCAAGCGGATCAGTTTCCCCCATAATTTGTTGAAATTGCTTAATATGACTATGTATTCGTGTTAGCTCTTCGGATATATCACCTTTCTCTGCAAGCAGTGCGACTTCCTGATAGAGTTTGGATTCGTCGGAAACAGACGTATTTTCAAGATATTTGTTAATACGTTCAAGTATTCGCTCTTGATACTCTATTATAACAATTTTTCGTCTTTCCCCCAACTGTTTTATATTATTTTGTATATTTTCTGTTCTGGTAAGGAGGTCTTTTCGTAATTCTGTCCCCTCTATTGTTCGCATTTGATTAGCTTTGTTAACCGCTTTTTCCACTGTATGTTTCACATGTGTTTCAGTATTGGTACTTATTTCTTCTTTCTCTTCAATGTGAAATATATCAGGAAACTGACTGATCATCTCGGTTGAGATTTCTCCTGCCAGCTGGTATTTCGTTTGTAATTGTTTTAGTTGATCGATGTATTGATCGACTAAATCCCAATCTGTTTGTAATTGTTTACGATGTGTATATGTACCCGTGATATAGATCGACACACTGATTTTTCCTCGCTTGATCTTATCCTGAACAATTTTTTTCAATTGATCCTCTATAGGTAATAAGAATTTGGGCATATGAAAAGTAATATCGAGATAACGATGATTAACCGCTTTAACCTCCGTATTAATTTCCAACTGATCATTTCGAAACTCTTCTCTGCCAAAACCAGTCATGCTTAACATATGTCATATCCCTTCCATAATAAACAGTATAAACACTAGTATCTAACCATAATCATCATATCAAAAATTCTAATGATTAGACAAATAATTTTTGGATTCTTTTTACCCATAATAGGATGAAAGAAAAGCGAGCCGATGATGACTTTCGCCCAAGGGCATAAGGACGGCTAGGCCTTTGGCTATCACAAATCGGCAAGTCTTCTTAATCGTAGGACGATTAGTGAAGTCGCCTAGTTTTTGGGCGCTTGGAGCTAGCGTAATTTTCTTGTCTAGTTAAAAAAGCCACCAAATGATAACAAGCGAATCTCCTTCGTTGGCTTGTTTCTTCGTTGCACACGTATTTAAATGCATACGCTCCGCTACTCGAACCTTCGCCGCCTCGACCTTCTTGCTTCTCATTCGGCAACTTTTTGAACACGTACTATAAGTAATGGTATAATGGAATAATGAGGTGATTTAAATGGTATTTGATGGAATAGTTACTCGTGCAATTACACACGAACTGCAACATGAGTTGGCATCTGGACGTGTATTAAAAATATATCAGCCTACTGATACCGAATTATTATTTACAATTAGAAAATTCGGCACAAATAAACAACTTTTAATTAGTGCTCATTCAAGTTATGCCAGAATTCATAATACAACAGATACATACGAAAATCCTACAGAACCTTCTATGTACTGTATGATGCTTCGAAAGTATTTAAATGGGAGCTTTATCGAATCAGTTGAACAAATAGAAAATGAACGAATTATCCATATTCACTTTCAAACCAAGAATGAATTGGGAGATAAAAGTATAAAAACTTTGATTGTAGAACTGATGGGAAAACATAGTAATATCATTTTAGTTGATCGTGATCGTCATGTTATTCTTGAAAGTATTAAACATATATCAAGTGCCCAAAACAGACACAGGTCCATTTTACCCGGAAGTACGTACGTTCAACCGCCTGATCAAGGGAAACATAATCCGTTAAGCACTGACGAAGATACATTTATCCGGAAATTGGATTTTAATGCAGGTAAACTAGATCAACAAATCGTGAATACGTATATGGGTATTTCACCTGTTTTAGCAAAAGAAATTGTAGCGAAAGCTGGGCTTGGTAATACAGACGCTTTTAAAGAAACTTTTTCTACCATCCAACAGCAAATAATACAGCATCAATATAAGCCTTTTATATCCAAGGGTAAAAAAGAAAGCTTTTACGTATTACCTTTATCGACCAAAGACTACGAAATAGAGTATTTTAATTCGGTAAGCACTATGTTAGATGTGTTTTATTCCGGCAAGGCTGAACGTGATCGCGTTAAACAAAAAGCAGGGGACTTATTACGCTTCTTAACTAATGAACAAAAGAAAAACAAACGAAAATTAGTGAAATTAGATAAAACATTGGAACAAGCTAAGAATGCAGATCGCTATCAAAGAGATGGCGAATTATTAACGGCACATATGCATTTAGTAAAAAAAGGGGATAAAGAAGTCGAGGTGATCGATTATTATGACCCTAATCAAGCGAAAAGAACGATATCACTTAACGAGAATAAAACTCCTAGCGAAAATGCGCAGTCCCTTTTCAAGAGGTATCACAAACTAAAAACATCTAAACAAATGGTCGAAGAAGAAAAAAAGAAGACATATCAGGAAATAGATTATTTAGATGAAATAATCGAACAAATTGACACTGCCAGAGAACAGGATATTGAGGAAATACGCGAGGAATTACAAGAACAAGGTTACCTAAAGAAAAAACAAGTGAAAACAAAGAAAAAAAAGAAAGTAACGAAACCAATACCGGAAACATTTTACGCTTCAGATGGAACGGAAATTTTGGTTGGTAAAAATAATAAGCAAAATGAACATTTAACTAATCGTATAGCGCGCAAAGATGAAATTTGGTTGCATACAAAAGACATTCCAGGTTCACATGTCGTGATTCGTTCAACGGAACCAAGTGAAGATACTTTATTGGAGGCCGCTCAACTCGCTGCCAATTTCAGTAAATCAAAACACTCTTCTTCTGTTCCAGTCGACTATACCTTAATAAGACATGTAAAAAAACCAAATGGTGCGAAACCAGGTTTTGTTACCTATGAAAATCAAAAAACACTTTATGTGACACCAGATCAAAGCTTTCTAACAAAATTAAAAGCGAAATCATAAAGTAGACTATGATCAGTGGGGGGATTAATCCTCACTGCTCATTAGCGAAACTTATCAAGGTGTTAGCGTCTGTTATCCCTAAAACTTTTACTTGAAGCTTGAATTGGAGGTCTTACAGACGGTTAGCACCGTGATAATATATAACGCTCAGTCGGTCACTTGACTGAGCGTCATATTTTTTATAGCATACAAAATCCATAAACTTTACAGTGTTTTCTAAGATATCAGTTTGTTGATTATTCTAGCTGTATTTAGTGAGACTTATCAGGGTGCTAGCGTCCGTTATTCCCCACTTAGCTTCTTTTATTTACTCGAACCTTGAAGTGAGGGTTTTATGGACAATTGTCACCGTGATAAATCCTGTAAGTCATTAACCGTTATAAACTGATAATCTCTCTCGGATAACGCTTCTAAAATACCTTCGACGGCTTTAAGTTCTTCTCCTGTATCATCATACATCGGGTGCATCAGAATAATGGAGCCCGGTTCCATATTATCCACCACGTAATTTACTTTATCAGCAGGTTCTTCATAAAAACTATCTGGTTCAAGATTCCACATAATCGTTTCTATATCATTTTTATGCAAATACCATGGCAAACCTACGATTTTCTTTCCATTTGGTGGTCTAAAATCAATTTGTCCCTTATAACCAATTTCTCTAATTAATTGATTTGTCTTTTCCACTTCGTTTTTAATAAAGGTTGGAGATTTGAAAATCATTCGATGATGAGAATAAGTATGGTTTGCAACCTGGTGTCCAGCTTGGACAATTGCTTCAGCCTCTTCTGGATACTCTTTTATATATTCTCCAATCAGAAAAAACGTTGCTTTAGCATTATATTTTTCTAACAACGTTATAATTTCATTAACGTTTTTAGTAGGACCATCATCAAAGGTAAGTGCTACAACATTTTCATTTGTTTCAACTTTGGCAGTTAAGTTACCAAATAATTGAAAGGTTCTAGAATTCATTAGTTTATAACCTCCAAATAATATGGAAGCTAAACAAATAACAATGATCGCAAATGAAATTAAAACTTTTTTCATTATCCTTACCTTCTTTTCTTTATATTATCTAAAAATTGAATAACTAGTACTCCATTAATATAAACAGTATATCAGAAAGTAGTATGAAAGATAACAAGGGGCTAAATCACAATATGGTATTCATCCATAAAAAATAACAGCTTCAAATCTTATGATTAATAAGCTGTATATAGTCCATCTTGTACGAATATTTTACAGCGCATTGAATAACTATACTTTGTCTGCCACTACTCAAATTTGCCGTAGAGATTGGTGTAAAAAGTTGAGGATCTAAGTTAAGGAAATTCATCCACGATCATTTCTAATCAACAGCAAAATTTAATAGGCTTTTTCCATTAACTCATGGATTTCCTTACTTAATTTTCCTTTTAATTCACCATGTGTTTCTTGCGAATATTGATATTCAGGATTGCTCCATTTTTCAGCAGAGTATTGCCATACAGGATATGGAATTCGTTCTTCAGGTTCCCAATTATAACGGGGAAACACATGTGCATGTAAATAAGCATCCGTATTCCCATAAATTGAATAATTAACCCTTCTAGGTTCACATACTTTCAAGATAGCTTCGCCTATCAAACTCATGTCTAATAAGTAATCACTTCGTTGTTTAAAATCAAGTTCTTCTAGTGATCCGAATTTTTTAGATGGTAGAAGTACACAGTAACCTGGTAGGAACTGAGTATCACCAATAGCAGCAAAACCACTTTTCATTTTGACCATAATCATTGGGTTTTCTCCTCGATGTGCAGATTCTATTCTGTCTTTTTTCCAATTATTATTAGTATTTATGTTCATTTATTATCTCTCCCTTAAACTTAGTTAAATACTACCTTCTCCTTCTAGAAGGTTTTATATTTCCTCCTCTTTAACATTACTGTCTTTTACTTTGATTGAATGAAGAAAATAGGTATTTTTAATTCGCCATACACTCTTGCATATTGGTTTCCACCAGCTTGTTCCAGATATTCCTTCATAATGAAAACTGCATCAAGCTCAGTAGAAATTTTATTAACATTTAATTCTAATTCGTCTAAGGATACATTCATAAAATTAACATTCTGTTCCTTTACCTCAGGTGTTTTACCTATTACACCAATGTTCAAATTTCTCCTCTTGTAAGTAGGCGAGTCAACCTCATCTTCTGCTTTACAACCTATTAAGGATAAGAATAAAACTAAAAATCCTATAAGCAATTTTTTTATATTCATTGCCCCTTTGACTCAAAGTCGTATTAAGTTTGCTATCTACTTCAACATAACTATACGTTAGTTCAATATCTTGTAATTTGATTTTAACATAATATTCCAATAATTCATCCACAAAAAGAAAAGACCATCAAATTAATGATAGGCTTGTTCAACTCTTGCATCTTTAGTTTAAGAACTATTTCTCTCTTATTAGATTTCCATTTTTATCGTAATATTTGTAATTCCGATATTCATAACTATCTTTATTTTTTTGAGGTAAATCAACCCAAGTAACGGTTGCTTGATACGGAGTGAAATTTTGTTCTAATGTTGACTCATTTATATCTACTTGCATTCTCGCAATTTTACTTTCATAATTCGTGACGAACAACATTTTTGAATTTCCCATTAAGGGTAAGAACAAACTAAATGATTCATTATGGTGTGATTCGATATGCTTCCAGACATAATCACCCTTCTCATTTTTATTGAACTCGATATAAGACGGACTATTATTGGATAGGAAGCCTACAATTCTAACATCATTAAAATCATTGATTTCCAGAAGTTCAATTTCTTTATTCTTATAGCCATCAATAGACTTAATTTCCTTTACTATAGAAGCCTTATCATTTCCATATAACACATTTGAATTATAAAAATAATATGAAACCAGCGAGACCAGTATCAGTGCAGCTATAATTAACCCAATTGTTTTCTTCCCCATAGACTATCAACCCTCTCTTTTATTACACAATCCTGCTACGGTAATATAATAAGTTCTGCAAAAATAGCCGATATCTTTCAAGATACTCACCCTTTTTTGGAATAAAGGAATAGATGTCTTTATACAAAAATAGAATATTTTACAGGATTTCCAAATCCTAATTTCTCAGCTAATTTAATAGAAGATCTATTTAATATGTCACAATCCCAACATGGCATTAAATCCTTTTCAAGACAGTGATCTATGAAAGCTTTTGCTATGATAGTTGCTAATTCTTTTCCCCTATAAGCTTTGTGAGTTGCAATATCAATTTCTGAGAATTTCAGTGATGAAAAAATTGAAGTACATTCACTAACTACTTTTCCTTTATGAAGAATACAATAGCCGAAACCATTTTCAGTAAAATTGGATACAGATCCCCAATATTCATTATAGTAATCCTCATTAAATTCCACGCTACTACAAATCATCTCTTCATTAATTTTTTTTATAGAATACTCTGTAGATGGTAGTTTCTTAACATTCAAATCCTTATTAAGCTTATAACTAAAAGAAAATCTACTCACTTGTCTTATTTTTTCATTTTGTTGTTTTTTTATCACAAGATCCAATTTTCTGTTGATGAAAATAAAGTAAATCGCAATTTCTTGTTTTTCCTTTCCCTATATAAATCAAAAAGAGATTTATTAAATTTCCTATTTATTTCTTCTCCTACAACAAAATAAATACCAGAATTAGTTCCAATTAAGACGGTATTTGGATCTTTTGAGTCGGCATAAACTGTTCCTTCAATGTAACCTTCCAAGACTGAAAAGGAAAAGGTTGGAGGTTTTATTTCGTTATCATTCATTATTTTTATTACTTTAGCGTAATCAGTTTTATTTAGTATAATCATATGATTTCACCTTTCTGTATTACAACAGATAAATTTTCACTTATAAAAAGATTTCTTGGTTAAATCCCCCTGTTTCTTTAGCACAAGCAGCGATTGCTTTCTTATTGAACAATCGCACCCGTTCGTTATACATAAAGACCAACACAATAATTGCATATTATATAAATGAAGTGACAATAAGTAATTATTTCTTACCTTTTAGTTCTAAAAGTATAGGTGCTATATTTAGTAAGATAGAAACAATTGTCAAAAACCATAATGCCCTTTCCATACCATGTACTACATCCAATAAAGCTGCCCAATCTTCCACTTTTACCCACCGAGATACAAGACTGTATTCTGCACAAAGTGTTAATGCTGTAAATGATAATCCCATCGCCATAGCAAGCTTATAATCCTTTCCTGCTTTATACATATAAAGATTTATAAAAGTTGCTACTATAGCAATAACCCCTAATATTACCCACATAACTATACCTCCATATATTTTTATTTATGTCCTGTAATAATACTAATGTGCTTCATCTCTAATTTTTGCATTACTTTTTTATTAGACATTAATACGTCTAATCTTATTTCACAGTAAATGCTCATTCCTTTTGTGACTTCTTATTGAACAAATCTGCTCCGTTCAATATCTTGTAATTTAATTTTAACATAATATTCCACCAATTTATCTACAAAAAAAGACTACCAAATTAATGATAGTCTTGTTCAACTCTTATACCAGTTTGTTTAAGTGTAGCGTTACCTCATCATTTGATTCTTCGATATAATTCTTAAAAGGGCCACTTTAGTATGGAGGGTTTCGGATGATTTGACTTTTTTAATGTATAATTAAGGCAACGTCATTATATCCTTTACCCTTCATACCTCTGACAATCTTTTATGATTACTTAAAACAAAAATAAGCGTGGCACCTTCTCCGGTGGGTACCACGCTTATTATTTAATTTACTGGATTTTGTCCCAGCTTTTATAAATACTGGTTCATTTACTATTCTGTATAAAATTCTAGTTCAGCTATATTTCCATAACCACCATCTGGACTCATATACCGAAGATAACGATATGATTTTTCAGTTTGTATTTCGGCTACATTCCATCCAGATTCTGGTTCTGAAGGTATCGTATATAAATCGACAAACCCTTCCGTTGAGGAAACATTTGATCCTTGAATCTTACCTCCAGTCATTCTACGTGTAAAACCTTCTCGTGGATAGAACCTAACTTCACTAAGCACCACTTGATTATCTTCACCTGCATCAATTCCTGTATATCCACCATTTGCCTCGCTATAGTCATAAAATGTAGTAATGTCTCCATCCAAAGCTTTATCAAATTCTCCACCTGGTGCCCATGGCGGACCTGCCCCAAAAGGAGTTCCTGTTAATAATTGTAACTGGTTTGAAATTTCAACTATCAATTCTCCTACAACATCGGATCCATCCATCGCCTCTGCAATAACTTTTACTTCTCCATTCAAACCTTTATCATTTGCTGACAACAACCCATCCGAAGTTATAGTAGCTAGCTCAGTATCTGATCCGTCTACGTCAGTAACGGACCATTCCACTGATTGATTAGCATTAGCTGGTGAAACCTGTGCTACCAACTGCAATGTTCCACGGTTAGTTTTGATAGATTTCGCTCCGGCTTCACCGTTTATAACAATCTCGGAAACATCATCATATAAATCGATAGACTGTACGACATCATCCATTGAAATGACTTCCTTACTGCTGCTTGTATAGGCAATATCAGTTAGAGTAATAGCCGCTTTAAACGCTTCTGTTTCTTTCGCTTTCATATTCACTTTAAACAACTCAGGATTATTAAAGAATTGACTAGGTGAACCTTTTAGAACAAGACTAACCTCACCAGGTTGTTCAGACCGTTGGGAATCTACTTCTACTTTTTCGACTAAAGGTTCAACCGAAACAAATTCGATAAGCTCAGAATCATACTCAAGGCTCATTTCAAAAGATTGGATGTTTTCTGCTTCACCGTTAACTGCATAGGTAAGACTATACGAATCACCTACTTTAACAGAATCTGGCCCCTTAACGGATAAAGCAGGATCCACCATTTCAACATTCACCGT
This sequence comes from Gracilibacillus sp. D59, assembly GCF_052246695.1. Taxonomy (NCBI): domain Bacteria; kingdom Bacillati; phylum Bacillota; class Bacilli; order Caryophanales; family Bacillaceae; genus Gracilibacillus; species Gracilibacillus sp. D59. The sequence goes on from NZ_JBQQCK010000005.1 coordinate 167,322, forward strand.
ATCCACTCCAACAAAGGTATCACCAGATGTTGAAGTGACACTAACTCTAACCTCAACTTCACCGCTTTGTCCATCAAGTGCACGAATAAATGCTTTGCGATCCACTTTCACTTTATAGACTTTATTTACTTCCTGCACTTCGCCACTAACTATCTGCCCGTTCACTCTAAGTTCAGCTGCAGATGCATCTCCTAAATCAGTGACATGAGCAGGTACTTGAACATTGACTGTCATTTCACCTTTCGCTTTCCCCTTCAATGTTTCAGGATTTATATCAACATTTGAAGGTATCACTAAGTCAATATTCGGTATCGGAGCTCTTTCCATACCGTTACCTAAGAAATAACTAGTGTGCGGTGGTTGATTATAACCTACATTTTGCCAAGCAATACCTAATCGATAAACAGGATCATGCATTAGCGTTGGGATCCGATGTTCTGTTAGATCGGTTGTTGTATAAAGACGAAGTTCCGTACTCTCAATATCTCTCACTATTACTTCTTCACGCCAGTCACCAATGATATCGGCTTGTAAAGTAGGATTTCCTTTTGTGCCATTGTTAGAAGTTGTTCCTTCTATCTTTAGAATATTGTCTAGCTCGTTTTTTTCATAATCCCATTTGTCGATTCTAGGTGTGCCTATCCCTATATCATAATTCGTCCAGTCATGATCTAGTAGCTCTCGTGATAAATCGCCATCCCACCAAATTGCGGAGTTCGCAGATGGAATATCTGTACCAATCTCCTTACCATCAGCGGTATAAAGGAAACCTTCCCCACCATTCCATGCGCCACCAACAGCCCAAGCTTCTGCTCCTTCATAACGAGGGTCGATATCAGCTGATACACCTCTTCCAGTATCTTTTCCTGTATGCAATCCCCATAGCAATTCACCTGTAGCAGCATCACGCATTGTGAGACCATAATCTCCCCATTCATGCACTTGAAATACTTCCATACCAGGTCTGTTAGGGTCGAGGTCACTCACATGCATCGCATCTCCGTGGTTCCATCCTGTCGAATAGAGTCCAGTGCCGTCATCATCAATAGCCATGGCACCAAAAATAATTTCATCTTTGCCATCTTCATCTACATCAGCAATACTTAAGTTGTGGTTTCCTTGACCGGCATATGCTTCATTACCATCATCGTCACTGTCAAATGTCCATAACTTTGTTAACTCACCATCTCGGAAGTTATAAGCTGTAAGCATTGTTTTTTCATAATAACCGCGCGTCATAACAAGGCTAGGTTTTTGACCATCAAGGTAGGCAATACCTGCAAGGAAGCGATCCCCACGGTTCCCATATGTGTCACCCCAGTCTCCCATATTGCCTCTAGCTGGAGAAAAGTCTGTTGTAACAAGTTCTTCGCCTGTTTCACCGTTAAAGACTGTTAAATATTCAGGACCTTCTAAAATACGACCCTCGTTGTTACGGTAATCAGCATCTGCATCACCAATGACTTTGCCAGTTGCATCTGTTGTTCCGTCTGCTGTTTTGAGGGCAACTTCTGCTTTACCGTCACTGTCTAAGTCATAGACCATGTATTGTGTATAATGCGCACCTGCACGTACGTTCTTTCCTAGACCAATTCTCCATAGCTTCGTACCATCTAATTCATAAGCATCCAGGAAAACTTCACCGGTATAGCCGCTATGTGAATTATCTTTTGAGTTCGATGGATCCCACTTTAAAATGATCTCGTATTCTCCATCACCATCAAGGTCACCAACACTTGCATCATTGGCATGATAAGTATAAGATACGCCGTCCGGTGTTGTTCCACCTTCTGGTTTATCAAGGGGAATAGAGTGATGTTGTTCTCCCCATACTGTCACTTCTTTTGATTCATCTACCTCTTCACCGTTCAAGACAGCGCTTACATTATAAACCGAATTAGTTGTTCCTTTTTCATCTAAATAATTTGTGGTTGATGTTATCGGTGCATCATTTATCTTCTGGCCATCTCGGTAAAGATTAAAAGCAACGTCTTTCGATTCTGTACCCAATAAACGCCAGCTTATAAAAATACCGTCACCTGTGTTAACAGCAACAACACCTCGATCCAAGTATTCCATTTGATATGGAGTTGTTACCGCTTCTTTTGCATTCATAGTCGAAAATTTGCCTGTACCAGGCAATGATAAAGCGATAGCAGCTGCGCTTACAACAATTGCACTTTGTTTTAAATGTTTTTTCAAGCTTCTTAGCACGAATGAAACCTCCTAAATAGATTAATAATCCATGTTCTAGATTCAATAAATAAAAAATGTATGAAGACTCTGTGAAGGTAAGGTAGGGTAATTGATGTGAAAGGACTCATTTTTTAATAAGAAATAACAGTTCACCTCCATTACAATAATAAAATCCCTTTCGTTTGCCTACCTTTCGTACCCCACATTATAGCAAGGAATGAAAATTAAGGAACCCAAAAATCAGTGATAAATATTTAAAAATCAGTGTATTACGACATCCTGATACTTCCTTACTAGGACCATTTCGACCTGTTTTAAATAGTACCAACTTTACGATATAATGTGGGTTTTAGATAAACGTGCCCCTAGAGGGATCGACTATCAGTTTTACGATAGACTTCACCTACTGACTTTTGCAGGATAATTAGGAAGTCTATTTTCTGATGGTGTGATCGGTGCTGACACCAACTTGTTGATACGCTTTACTGCTTAACCGGGATGGGTGCGAGAAGTAGAACGTAGTCCATGCAATCACTATACTTTCCGAATCAAGAGTTGAGTTTACCAGCTGCTATCCTTAAGTTTAATAAGGTTTTATCTCTCTTTCTCTAAATTCCTTAATAAATACGGTATAGCAGTATTAATATACATCACTAATTGATTCATTTGCTCTAAGAAGGCAGCATTTTCTGGAGAACCTATATTTACGGGAGTTTGTTGACCATGTAATACTTCATTAAATAAATAATAATCGCCTGAACCCATAATTATTCTGAGTTTAGGCGATTTAAAATTTTTATACTTTTTTTGCAATCTATTTTCTTATTCATATTGCATTCTTATACACTAAAGTCGAACAACATCGAATTAATACACTTCTTGCGGTTTCCCAGGAAATATTAATATTAATTATTTCCTAGCTCATCACGCCATTTTAATAAATCTACTTTTTCTACTTCTGAAATTTCGTTATTATCAACTAACGCACTAGCTAATATATCAAAGTTAGTGATAGTAGTGAACGGTATATTAGCATCCTTAAATTGTTTGTCTGCCTTTTTTAATCCGTAACTGAAGATAGCTAATACACTTAAGACTTCTGCACCTGCTTCTTGTAATACAAGCGCACTATCGATAGAAGATCCTCCTGTAGATATAAGGTCCTCTATTACAATGACTTTATCTCCCTTTTCTATCTTACCTTCTATCTGATTTTGTTTTCCATGCCCTTTTGGTTTAGATCGTACATAAACCATTGGTAAATCTAAATAATCTGCTAGCCATGCTGCATGTGGAATACCTGCTGTGGCGCAACCAGCAATTACATCCGGCTTTTCATCCATTTGTTCGATTAAACTAGTAAATTGTTGCGCAATTTGTTTTCTTACTTTCGGATAAGACATTGTCAATCGATTATCACAATAGATCGGAGAATGAATTCCAGATGTCCATACAAAGGATCGATCTGGACGAATTTGAATGGCATCTATCTCATACAATGCATTGGCTATTTCTTTTGATTTAAGCATTTCTCCACTCCTCTACTACTCGCCTGTAATTAGCTTTTGGATTTTCTGCCTGTGTAATACTTCTGCCTATTACTAAATAATCCGCACCTTTTTGTTTTGCAAGCCTTGGGGTTGTTACTCGTTTTTGATCATTCTGATTAGACTCACTCAGTCTAATCCCAGGTGTTACGGTTAGAAAGTCATCACCACAAGCTTGTTTAATAATTGGTACTTCAAGAGCCGAACATACAACACCATCCGCTCCACTATTTTTAGTTAAAAGTGCCAGACGTTTAACAGCATCGTCTACTGATTGATTAATATATAATTCCTCTTTTAATGTTGACTGATCCATTGATGTCAGAACAGTTACCGCAATTAGTTTTGGAACTTTACCATCCGCTCCAGCTTCAAGCCCTCTTTTGGCTGCTTTGATCATTTCAGAGCCTCCCGAAGCATGGACGTTGACAATATCAACACCTAAATGAGCTAAATTATACATCGCTTTTTCAACTGTTGTTGGTATATCATGAAGTTTTAAATCTAAGAAAATCGGATGGTTATGTGTTTTTAGCCAATCAATTATTTCCCTACCTTCACGATAAAACAATTCCATTCCTACTTTTACTGGTACCCTATAAAGATCATGCTTCTCAATAAACGATTTCACATCATCTGCCGTACGAAAATCCAAGGCCAGAAAAAATGGTTGATCCATTACACATGCCCCTTTCCTATTGCATCTTCTACTGAATCAAATCCATATTCCTTTAGCACACGTGGCAAATCATGGATTATTTCAGGACATGCTAACGGATTTTGAAAATTTGCAGTTCCAACTGCTACAGCATTGGCGCCAGCTAAGAGAAATTCTAAAACATCTTCAGCTCTAGTAATTCCACCCATTCCGATAATCGGGATATCAAGAGACTGGCGTACTTCATAAATCATACGAATCGCAACCGGTTTGATGGCAGGACCTGATAGTCCCCCTGTTTTATTGGCAATAATCGGCTTTCGTTGTTTTAAATTAATTTGCATACCTGTTAAGGTATTAATCATGGACAAACCGTCTGCCCCAGCTTCTGCCACCGCCTTTGCCATTTCTACAATATTTGATACATTCGGTGACAATTTGACATAAACCGGATAATCGCTTGCTTCTTTTACCTGATAAGTTACTTCTTTTGCAAGCGATGGGTCTGTTCCAAATTGTACGCCACCCTCTTTCACATTCGGGCAGGATATATTTAACTCTAAAGCAGCAATATCTTCAGAATGATTTAATGTGTTGGTAACCTTGACATATTCCTCTACTGTACTTCCGGCAACATTCGCAATAACAGGTGTATCATATGATCGTAAAAAAGGTAATTCTTCTTCTATAATTTGTTCGACACCAGGATTTTGTAAGCCAATCGCATTTAACATACCACTGGATGTCTCTGCCACTCTCGGTGTCGGATTCCCGTAACGTGCTTCACCTGTAGCTGCTTTGACAATAATTGCTCCCAGTTCACTTAAATCATAAAATTGACTGTATTCTTTTCCAAACCCGAAACAACCGGAAGCAGGCATGACAGGATTTTTTAATGTTAAGCCTGATAATCTCGTCGATAAATTCATGTTAAGATCACCTCTTTTGCTGAAAATACCGGACCGTCTTTACATATTTTTTTCGATTTCGAAGGGTCTTCCTTTAAAGGCACAACACATGCATAACATGTTCCAACTCCACACCCCATACGTTCTTCTAAAGAGATATAGCCATTATACCCATCTAACTGATTTGAGACCGCCTTTAACATCGGTGTTGGTCCACAGGAAAAGAAGTAATCAAATGAGGGGGTGATTTCATTAATAATATCGGTAACAAATCCCTTAGTTCCATAGCTACCATCATTAGTTGCAATATACGTATCGCCTAATGCCTGAAATTTTTCTTCATAAAATATTTGATTTTTCGATTGAAAACCAAGGATACTCGTAACTTTTATCCCTTTTTCCTTTAGCGTTTTAGCTAGATAGTAGAGTGGAGGGACGCCAATCCCTCCACCTACTATCAATGCACGATCCATTTCCAATTGATCGATCGGGTAATAAGATCCGCACGGTAAAATAACATCGAGAAAGTCGCCTGCTTGAAATTTACTTAGCGTGCGCGTTCCTTCCCCAAATATTTTAAAGATAATGGTAAAAGTCTCTGCACGGGCGTCGACACCAGCTACTGATACCGGTCTGCGTAACATATGATTTGTTAAGGCGATATGCACAAACTGTCCTGGTCTAAGTTCTTTTGCCATAGATGATTGCAATACAACTTCAAAGGTATCTTCTGCAATTTGCATATGACTTTTTATTTTCAGCAATTGTTTTGTTATCACAGTACAATAGCCTTCCCTTCTACTGCTGGCTTTGCAGTAAATGTTGTGGAATCAATTACATTGACGATTGCTTCTGCAGTGTCTAAGCTTGTTAAACATGGAATACCATGCTCAACCGCTTCACGGCGAATTCTAAAACCGTCTGAACGTGGTTTCTTACCAGAAGTCAGCGTATTAATAACGACTTGGACTTCCCCTTGCTCAATAATAGAAATTACGTTTTTACCTTCTGCTCCAACTTTCCCAACTTCAGTCACCGGTATATTTAATTCCCTGATTGTTTTAGCAGTTCCTTCTGTTGCATAAAGATGGAAACCTAACTCAAAGAATCGTTTAGCAATTTCAGATGCTTCGGCCTTATCTTTATCTGCTATCGTAATCAGGATTGCCCCTTCCATAGGAATCTTTAACCCAGATGCCGTTAGACCTTTATATAACGCTTTTTCTAATGTTCGGTCACGTCCGATTGCTTCCCCTGTTGATTTCATTTCGGGTCCAAGCATTGTATCAACACTGCGCAATTTTTCAAATGAGAAAACCGGCACTTTGACAGAAACTGTTTCTGGCTCTGGCAGTAAACCTTTTTCGTAACCCATATTTGCCAGTGATTCTCCGATAATACAACGTGTTGCGAGATTAGCCATCGTTACTCCCGTTATCTTACTTAAAAACGGAATCGTACGACTTGCTCTTGGGTTAACTTCTAACACGTATACTTCATTATGATGCACGACAAACTGAATATTGATCAGCCCTTTTACCCCTAATTTCTCAGCAATATTAATCGTAATATCCACACATTTCTGCTTAATATCAGCTGATAATCGCTGAGCAGGATAAACAGCAATCGAGTCACCAGAGTGTACCCCGGCACGTTCAATGTGCTCCATGACCCCCGGTATAATCGTTGTTTCTCCATCACTGATCGCATCCACTTCCACTTCAATTCCTGTTAAATACTTATCAATTAGTACAGGATGCTTATGCTTTATATGATTCGTTTTCGCTAAATAGCTCGCTAATTCTTCCTCACTGTAGACAATTTCCATTTGACTTCCACCAATAACATATGATGGTCGTACTAAGACAGGATAACCAATCGATGCTGCTGCTTCTTTTGCTTGATCTAATTGTCGTACACTTTTCCCTTGTGGTTGTGGAATACTTAGCTCTTGTAAAAGTTGTTCAAATTTATCACGGTCTTCTGCAGTATCGATCGCAGTAAGTGGTGTTCCGAGAATTTTCACACCACGGCGTTCTAATCCTTCTGCCAGATTAATAGCTGTTTGACCACCAAATTGAACAATAACACCTTCTGGTTTTTCTAAATCTATGACATGCATGACATCCTCTAGAGTTAATGGTTCAAAATATAATTTGTCAGAAACACTGAAGTCAGTCGAAACTGTCTCTGGATTACTATTCATAATAATTGCTTCATATCCTGCCTCTTTTAATGCTAGCACCGAGTGGACAGTAGCATAATCGAATTCAATCCCTTGGCCGATTCTGATCGGACCTGAACCGATAACCAATACTTTATTACGGTCGGTTACTACTGACTCATTTTCCTCTTCATACGCACTGTAGAAATAAGGAGTTTCTGATTCGAACTCAGCTGCACATGTATCTACCATCTTATAAACTGGTAAAATATTTTCTGTTTTTCTAAGCTGATAAATTTCGTCTACATCGACATTCCAAACTCGGGCGATTTGCGTGTCAGACAAGCCTAATTTCTTTGCTTCTCTTAAAAGATCAAGGTTTTGTGGAATATCTGCTAACTTTCCTTCAAAATCAATAATCTTTTTCAATTTTTCCAAGAAAAAGCGGTCAATTTTTGTTAACTGAAAAATTTCTTCAATGGATTCACCTTTTCGAATTACCTCTGCTAATACATATATCCTTTCATCATCTGCATGCACTAAACGTTCTTTTAAAGATTCAATGGATTCATCTTCTAATTTAGCTAAATAGAAATCATCACCACTTATATCTAATGAGCGAATGCCTTTCAGTATAGATTCTTCGAAATTACGACCAATTGCCATAACTTCCCCTGTAGCTTTCATTTGGGTACCAAGCTTACGGTTACCTAATACAAATTTATCAAAAGGGAAACGAGGAAATTTCGTCACGACATAGTCTAAAGCTGGTTCATACATAGCATAAGTTGTTCCTGTAATTGGATTCATAATCTCATCTAATGTCATACCAATGGCAATTTTTGCTGCAATCTTGGCAATCGGGTAACCTGTCGCTTTAGAAGCTAAGGCAGATGAACGACTTACTCTCGGGTTTACTTCAATAATATAGTATTGGAAGCTGTTTGGATCTAACGCTAATTGAACGTTACATCCTCCTTCAATTTCCAATGCACGGATAATTTTTAATGAGGAGGAACGTAACATTTGATATTCGCGGTCACTTAAAGTTTGTGATGGTGCTACAACGATTGAATCTCCAGTATGAATGCCGACAGGATCAATGTTCTCCATGTTACAAACAACGATCGCTTGATCATTTTTATCGCGCATTACTTCATATTCAATTTCTTTGAAACCTGCTATGTTTTTTTCAATCAAACATTGATTAACTGGTGACAGTGCTAAACCATTTCTGGTGATTTCTTTTAAATCTTCTTCGTTATAACACATACCACCACCAGTGCCTCCTAGTGTATAGGCAGGTCGAACAATAAGTGGATAACCAATTTCATTCGCAAAGTCTAATGCTTGTTCCACCGTATTGACAATTCGGCTTTCAGGTACAGGTTCATTTATTTCATTCATTAATGTTCTGAATTTTTCACGATCCTCCGCTTGCTGAATCGCATCTAGTTTCGTACCTAATAATTCAGCATCGTATTCTTCCAAAATACCAGATTCATCTAATGCAACCGCTAAGTTTAAGCCAGTCTGTCCACCAAGTGTCGGTAACACCGCATCTGGTCTTTCCTTACGAATGATTTTAGATAAAAATTCTACTGTTAATGGCTCCATATAAACCGTATCTGCTATCGTATGATCCGTCATAATTGTCGCCGGATTAGAGTTTGCCAAAACAACCGTATAGCCTTCTTCTTTCAATGATTGACATGCTTGTGTTCCGGAATAATCAAATTCTGCTGCTTGTCCAATTACAATCGGACCAGAACCTATTACTAGAATCTTTTGAATATCTGTTCTCTTTGGCATTTAGACTTCCTCCTTCTGTGCTGCTTGATAGCTTTGGATATTCTCGATAAAACGGTCAAATAAATAGTTTGTATCATCTGGACCTGGTGAGTTTTCCGGGTGATATTGTACCGAGAATGCTGGATATTTGGAATGTTTTACTCCTTCTACTGTCCTATCATTTAATGCAATCTGCGTAAGTTCTAAATCAGTTTGTTCGATCGATACTTCTGTTACAGCATATCCATGATTTTGGGATGTTAAATAAGTACGTTTCGTCTCATAATCATAAACTGGATGGTTTGAACCACGATGTCCAAATTTTAATTTGTCAGTATCAGCCCCACATGCTAATGATAACAGCTGGTGTCCTAGACAAATACCAAAGGTCGGAACAGTTGAAATTACCTTTTTGATCATTTCAATCGCTTCTGGAACGTTTTTAGGATTACCAGGACCATTTGTTAACATGATGCCATCAGGTTTTAAACGCAAAATATTTTCCGCACTGTAATTGTATGGTACGACTGTTACATGGCATTTACGCTTGGTTAATTCTCGTAAAATACCGTGTTTCATACCAAAATCCACTAGCACTATTCGATATCCTCTTCCAGGTGAAACATACGGCTTTACCGTGGAAACCTGTTCCACTTGATTGGTAAGCGGATTTGCTTGCTTTAATTTTTCTTGAGCTTCTTTATCCTCAGCACCTGCTTCTGTTAGTATCCCTTTCATTGTACCGTGTTTACGTAAAATTTTTGTCAACTTTCTTGTATCTATTCCAGAAATCCCTGGTATATTATTTGCTTTTAAATATTCATCAAGATTTTCATCACTGCGAAAATTGGAAGGTGTTTCACAATATTCTTTTACAACAAAACCAAATATTGACGGAGTAATGGTTTCAAAATCATCTCGGTTAATACCATAATTTCCGATGAGTGGATATGTCATCGTTACAATTTGTCCACAATAAGAAGGGTCAGATAGTGTTTCCTGATAACCAGTCATACCAGTATTAAATACTACTTCACCTATACTTTCTTCTAACGAGCCGAATGCTTCTCCATTAAACACGGTTCCGTCTTCTAAAATAAGCTGTCTTTTCATTTTGTCCCCTCCTCATAAGCGATCTGCCCTTGATAAATGGTCATAATTGGTTTTCCGGTTACTTCCCACTTATCAAATGGTGTATTCTTGCCTTTAGATACAAAGGTTGATGTATCTATATTTTCATTTGTTTTTAAATCTAATAGAGTTAAATCAGCGCTTGTACCAATTTCCATTCGTCCATAAGGTAACCCAAATGTATCTGCTGGTTTTACGGTCATCCAATCAACGAGTTGTTTTAAAGTAAAGATTCCTTTTTTTACAAAATGAGTATGCAATAGAGAAAATGCCGTTTCAAATCCAACAATCCCGAATGGTGCTTCCTCCATACCGTTTGCCTTTTCCTCCGAAGTGTGAGGTGCATGATCTGTTGCAATGAAATCAATAGTGCCATCAAGTAAACCTTCGATTAGTGCTTCTTGATCTTCAATTGCACGCAACGGTGGGTTCATTTTAAAGTTGGCATCATTTTTGGTAATTGCAGTTTCATTCATTAACAAATGGTGTGGTGTTACTTCCGCTGTTACCCGAATGCCTGCTTTCTTTGCATCCCGTATCACACGTACTGATTCTTTCGTACTTACATGACATACGTGATAGTGGCATCCAGCAGCTTCTGCTAAAAGCACATCACGAGCAATTTGTACAGACTCACAAATAGAAGGAATTCCCGGTAAGCCTAACTGTTGACTCACTTCCCCTTCATGCATCACACCGTTATGAATTAATGTATTTTCCTCACAGTGTGCTACAATTGGCATGTCAATTGCTGCTGCCTGTGTCATTGCCTGTAACATCATATCTGCAGATTGAACACCGACACCATCATCTGTATATGCAAAAGCACCTTTTTGCTTCAGTTCCTTCATATCAGTTAACTGATCACCTATAAGACGCTTGGTAATGGATGCATAGGGCAAAACGCGAATCGCTGCTGTTTCTTCAATTCTGTTTTGAATAGATTGCAAAACTTCTGCTGAATCAGGAGTTGGTTGTGTGTTAGGCATCGCACAGACCGTTGTGTATCCTCCACGAGCCGCAGCCAGCGTACCCGTTGCAATCGTTTCTTTTGTCTCGCCACCTGGTTCTCTTAAATGGACATGGACATCGACAAATCCTGGAGTAACCAAGTTGCCCTTACCATCGATCTTTTCTGCTTCCGGAACTTCCAATTCCATTCCGATGGCTTTGATTTTTCCATCTTCCATTACTATTTCACAAGGTTGTAAACTGCCATTATCCAATATTCGCTTGACGTTTGTTAAAATTTTCTTCATTGAAGTTGCCCCCTTGGTTCAAAAGTGTCTCAATTACTGCCATTCTTGCTACTACACCATTTTGCATTTGTTTAAATATTCTAGATCTCTTGCATTCAACTAAGTTAGTATCAATTTCCACCCCTCTGTTTACGGGTGCAGGGTGTAAAATAATAGCATGACCTTTCATTCTTGCTTCTCTTTCGATAGTTAGACCATATTTCTCCAAGTAACTTCCTTGATGCAAAGTAACCTGATCCTGATGTCTCTCATGCTGAATTCGAAGTAGCATCACAACATCTGCTATTTCAATTGCCTCATCCATCGACACATACTGAAATGGTAATGTGTCATCATGCCACTCTTCCTTACCAGTTAAATAGACCTCACAGCCTAATGTAGTAAGTGCAAATGCATTGGATCGAGCTACACGACTATGCTTGATATCTCCAGAAATCACTATTTTTAAGCCGTTAAACTGCTTAAATTCTTGATAAATAGTCATAAGATCAAGGAGACATTGGGTCGGATGTTCACCAGTCCCGTCTCCTGCATTAATAACAGGGATGGATAAAGATTTTGCTAATTGATTGGCAATATTCTCTTGTTGATGTCGTAATACGATAAAGTTAGCACCAATGGATTCAAATGTTTTTGCTGTATCATAAATGCTTTCACCTTTAGTTACACTTGAGGCATCTGCCATAAAGTCTAATGGTTCAATACCAAGTTTTCTTTCGGCAACAACAAAACTCATTTTGGTTCGCGTGCTAGGTTCAAAGAATAGATTTGCTGCAAAATATTGCCCTTGTAGAGGATTTACCCCTTTTTGACTAATATGATGTGCTCTTTTGACCAATTGAAGTATTTCTGTTTCTGTTTTATCCTTCATCGTCACAAAATGCTTCATCTTTATTCCTCCCTATCTTAATTTTTGAAACTATTATTCTTCATCCTTAGTTTCTGCAAACATATTACCATTACCATAACCAGATTCTTTTCCAGGTAGTATAAGGTTTAAAATCAATCCGACTAATGCTGATAGTGCCATACCAGCGATGGTTACAACTTGACCATTACCAACCGGGATATCAATATAGGCACCACCGATTCCGATCACTAAAATTACTGATGAAATAACTAGATTTCTTTTTTCACCTAAATCTATTTGATTATCGATAAGCATTCTTAAGCCACTTGATGCGATAATACCGAATAGCAGAATCGATACACCTCCCATTACCGGAGATGGGATGGACCCAATTAATTCTGTAATGATGCCGATAAATCCGAAAATTATCGCTAAAACTGCAGCACCACCGATAACAAACACACTGAACACTCTTGTAATTGCCAATACACCGATGTTTTCACCGTATGTTGTATTTGGCGGCCCACCTAATACGGATGCGATCATAGTAGCTACCCCATCACCTAATATCGAACGGTGCAAACCAGGTTTTTTCAAAAAGTTTCTACCTGCTACTTTGGAAAGAACCATTTGGTCACCGATGTGTTCGGCAACTGTTACAACCGCGACAGGTACCATCAACAGTACAATACTCCAGCTAAATACATCTACTGGATTAAACGTAACAAACGGGATAACAAAATCCGGTACTAAAAAGATTGACTGAATGGCCTCTCCAAATGAGTTACTGGAAACAATTTTGTCCCAAGCTGCTTGTACTCCACTTACATCTAATACTTTCACATCAGTAACAGCGGTAATAACTAATGAGTAAATATAGCCACCAATGATTCCAATTAAGATCGGGATAAGTCCGAAAAAGCCTCTAAATAACAAGGAGCCGATAACCGTGATTAGCAAAGTAACAATCGCTGCACTGAAGTGAATACCGCTATATTCACCGTCTACATTCATGGCCATATCAATCGCAGTCGGAGCTAAGCCTAACCCAATCACAATAATGACAGGCCCTACTACAATAGGAGGTAATACTTTGATAATCCAATCTGTTCCAAAAGCTGCTATCAATAACGAAAGAATTCCATAAACAACCCCAGCCAGGAAACTTCCAATCATGACTCCTTCTGGTCCTCCTATTGTCATGGCACTCGTGATCGGTGCAATAAAAGCAAAGCTAGAACCTAAGTAAGCTGGGATTTGACCTTTTGTAATTAGTAAGTACGCGAGTGTACCCAACCCACTAGATACTAAAGCTACTGCTGGAGATAGTTCTGTTAAAAACGGCACTAAAATGGTAGCACCAAACATTGCGAATAAATGCTGTATACTAAAAATTAACCACTTTGATAACTTTGGTACTTCTTGGACATCTAGGACTATATTTTTCTCTGACATTTCTCCATCTCCCCTTATTAACTAATAAAAAAACCTCTTTGCTGGTCGCAAAGAGGTAGACGTGTCGTTATAAAAATACACGTATCCTTTAACTGCGACCTTGCAAGCATCTCTGTACTTGTTTAAAGGTCTCTTATTCTTTTTCATAAATACTGACACTATCTTTTTGATCGATTTCTTCCAACTCAACCGTAATAATTTCATTTTGTGATGTTGGAATGTTTTTACCTATGAAATCTGCACGTATTGGCAGTTCGCGATGTCCCCTATCTACTAATACAGCCAACTGCATTTGAGATGGTCTTCCTTGATCCATCACAGCATCCATTGCTGCTCTAACTGTTCTACCTGTGTACAAAACATCGTCTACTAAAATAACATTTTTACCTGTAACTTGTTCTTTTAAGTTTGCTTCATTTAGTGTTGGTTCATTTTGATCGTCCACATGGGATAAATCATCGCGATATAGCGTAATATCTAATTCACCAATTGGTACTTCTACCCCTTCAATATCTTGAATTCGTTGCTGGAGGCGCTTTGCAATCGGAACCCCTCTTGTTTTTATGCCAACTAGCATTAATCCGTCAACACCTTTGTTTCGTTCGAGGATTTCGTGTGCAATTCGTGTCAGCGCCCGTCTCATTGCTGGGGCATCTAGTACGTTTGCTTTTCTATTCATCATAAAAACCTCACTTTAAATATCCTTATTAAGACCTGGTAGGGCGCTATTAGCTTCTCTTAATTTTCACCCATAAAAAAATCCTTATTCTCCGCGGGAGAATAAGGATTTTGGGCATACCTATGGTATGATGATCCGTTTCCTTTTCAGCCTCACGGGACTGTTTTAAAAGGTCTCTATGATATTGCTTATATTATGTCAAAAACAGCCCGAGAAGTCAATAACTTTTTCGTATATTTTCTAATACTCTTTCAAACTTTTCTGGTAACGGTGCTTCAAATTCCATCTGTTCTTTCTTGATAGGATGTTCAAAACTCAAATGATAAGCATGTAACGCCTGACCATTTACATCAATTGTTTTTCGCTGACCATATTTTGGATCTCCAACTATTGGGTAGCCAATATATTTCATGTGTACACGTATTTGATGCGTTCTACCAGTTTCTAACACACACTTTACGAAAGTGAATTTCCCATGTAAACGTTCGATCACTTCAAAATGGGTAACTGCCGATTTACCTTTCTCAGTAACATCCATTAATTGACGATTTTTTTCACTTCTACCTATAGGGGCATCAATCGATCCGTATTCATGTGGTATATCACCATGTACAATTGCCTTATATGCCCTCTTGATTTTTTTCTCTTTCAGTTGTTCTGCTAATCTTTCATGTGCAACGTCATGTTTGGCAACCACTAATAAACCACTTGTGTCTTTATCAATCCGATGGACAATCCCAGGTCTCTTGACACCATTAATTCCAGATAAATCATCGCAATGATATAGTAAAGCATTAACTAATGTATCTTCCTGATGACCTGCTGCCGGATGAACAACCATTCCACTTTCTTTATTAATAACAAGAAGATCCTCATCTTCATATACGATATTGATCGGTATATCTTTTGCCACTACATCTAACGCTTCTACTTCTGGTACTTGCCAATGTATTTGATCCTCAGTCTGGCATTTATAGTTCTGTTTGACTGCCTTGCCGTTTACAAATACTAACTTTTTATCAAACCATGTTTTAATCTGTGACCTAGAATAGTCATCGGTAATGTTGACTAACAGTTTATCAATTCGTATCCCTTGGTCACTCGTTTTTACAATATAAGAAGATTCGCTCATTTCTTGTTGCTCCTTTTTTTGTTTCTTTCATCGAATAATGTATAGATAAATATTACAATAACACCCACTACTAAAGAAGAATCAGCAATATTAAAAATGGGATAATCATATGTACCAATATACACATCTAAAAAATCTACTACTTCTTTTCGGAACAGTCGATCGATAAAATTTCCAATTGCACCACCGAGAACAAAAGCTAAAGCAAGTCCAAGCCATTTACTCTCCTTGGCAAACTTTTGGATGTAAAAAATAATAAAGGCCACTACTATTAGGGTAATGATATAAAAGAAAACCATTTGACCTTCCAGTATTCCCCAAGCTGCTCCAGAATTTCTGTGTGATGTTAAATAAAAAAAAGATTCAATAACTGTTATACGTTCCCCAATTTCCATATTTGTTACTACAAGCCATTTCGTTAATTGATCAACAATGACAACTGCTAATGCTACTAAATATACTCGCCACATAATATACCTCCGAAAATTCATTAAATAAACCATATAATACTTTAACATTATACCATTATAAATAACATTGAAAAAGCAACTACCCATATTAAAGGATAGTTGCTTTGAAACTAATTTATTCAGCTAAATCAGCATAGTTTTCCTTTACTACCGTTGCACAACGTGTACATAAAGTCGAATGATCTTGGTCTTTTCCTACCGTATCTGAGATCACCCAGCAACGTTCACATGTATCACCTTCATGTTTGTTAATTTTAAGAGTTACATGTTCAAACGCTTTGCCATCTTCTAATGATTCTGTCAATTCTACATGAGAAACAATTAGTAGCTGATGTAGATATGGTACTTCTGCTAGTAATGCAGCTACATCCTCATTGTTCGCTTTGATTGTCACAGCAGCTTCTAGAGATTTACCAATTACTTTTTCTGCTCGTGCTTCTTCCAATGCTTTTAGAATATCGTCTCTGACGACCATAAACTGTGACCATTTAGCAGCTAATTGTTCCTGGTCTTTGATTTCTTTTGCTTCTGGCATATCTGTTAATTGTGGACTTTCTACTTCAACACCAGGGATATAATCCCAAACTTCTTCCATTGTATGAGTTAAAATCGGTGTTAACAATTTCACCAAAGAGGTGATAATTTCATGATAGACTGTTTGAATGCTGCGTCTTCTATGATTATCCTCTGCCTCAATATATAGAATATCTTTTGCAAAATCTAAATAGAATGAACTTAAGTCAATCGTACAGAAATTATGAACAGTTTGGTAAACCGTTGAGAAATCATATTCATCATATGCTTTACGTGACTTATCAATTACTTGTTGTAGACGGTATAACATGTAACGATCAATTTCTTCCAACTGTTCTTCTGCTACACGATTTTCTAGAGTATAATCAGCTAAGTTACCTAGTAAGAAACGGAAGGTATTACGGATTTTACGATATCCTTCTGATGTTTGTTTAATAATTTCATCTGAAATACGGACATCTGCTTGATAATCAACAGATGCTACCCATAAACGTAAGATATCTGCGCCGTATTGCTTCATGATTTTAGAAGGAACAACTACGTTTCCAACAGATTTACTCATTTTACGTCCTTGGCCATCTAAAGCGAAACCATGACTAATTACCGTTTCATAAGGTGATTTACCTGTAATCGCAACAGCTGTTGAAATAGATGAGTTAAACCAACCACGATATTGGTCTGATCCTTCTAAATAAACATCTGCTGGTCGCTGTAATTCTTCTCTTCCTTCCAAAACCCCTTCATGAGAACTTCCTGAATCGAACCATACATCCATGATGTCTGTTTCTTTCGTAAACTCGCCATTTGGACTGTGTTCAGAAGAGAATCCTTCCGGTAATAAATCTTTCGTATCCCACTCAAACCAAATATTAGAGCCATGTTCTTCAAATAGTTTTGCAACATGAGAAATAGTTTCATCATTAATAATTGGCGTCTTATCTTCACCGTAAAATACCGGAATTGGCACACCCCACGTACGTTGTCTTGAAATACACCAATCTTCACGATCACGCACCATATTAAACAGTCTTGTTTCACCCCATTTTGGTAACCAGTTAATTCGGTTAATTTCCGCTAAGATATCTTCGCGGAAGTCTTTAATGGATGCAAACCACTGATTAGTGGCACGGAAAATGGTTGGTTTTTTCGTACGCCAGTCATGTGGGTAGGAGTGAGTTATAAAGTTAAGTTTTAATAGCGCGTTGTTTTCTTCCAATTTTTCTGTTACTTGTTTGTTCGCTGCATCATAGAATAAACCTTCAAATCCTGGTGCTTCATCTGTGAAATACCCTTTTTCATCAACTGGACACAACACATCTAAACCATATTGCTTACCGATGATAAAGTCATCTTCCCCATGACCTGGTGCAGTATGAACAAGTCCTGTACCACTTTCCGTAGTTACGTGCTCCCCTAAAATAACTAAAGATTCGCGGTCATAGAAAGGATGCTTTGCAACTACTTTTTCAGCTTCTTGACCCTTAAATGTTTTAACTACTTCAGCTTCTTGCCACTCAAAAGTATCTTTTAAATCACTTAACATATCATGTGCAACAATGTATTTTACTCCGGCTTCTTTAACAACCGCATATTCCAGATCCGGATGAACCGAAATCGCTAAATTTGCTGGAATTGTCCATGGTGTCGTTGTCCAGATGATAAATTTTTCATCTCCATCTAATAAATCTTTACCATCTTTAACGTCAAATGTTACATAAATAGATGCTGAGCGCTTATCTTGATACTCAATTTCAGCTTCCGCTAAAGCAGACTCAGATGACGGGGACCAGTAAACAGGCTTTAATCCTTTATAGATATAGTCTTTCTTGGCCATTTCTCCAAACACTTTAATTTGTGCTGCTTCATAAGATTTGTTTAATGTGATATATGGATTATCCCAGTCACCTCTTACCCCTAGCTGTTTAAACTGACTTCTTTGATTATCGATTTGTTTTAATGCATATTCCGCACATTTTTGTCTGAATTCTGCAATGGACATTTTTTTACGATTTACTTTCTTTTTAGCAAGTGCTTGTTCGATTGGAAGACCATGTGTGTCCCAGCCTGGTACATATGGCGCATGAAACCCTGCCATTGATTTATATTTGACGATAAAGTCCTTTAATACTTTGTTTAATGCATGCCCCATATGGATGTCCCCATTGGCATATGGAGGTCCATCATGTAAAACGAACAAGGGTTTTCCTTCCGTTCGTTGTTGAACTTTTTCATATAATTTTTCTTCATCCCATTGTTCTTGCATTTTTGGCTCTTTGTTAGGTAAATTACCACGCATCGGAAATTTCGTTTGTGGCATATTCAGTGTCTGTTTATATTCCAATTTAAATCCTCCTTATTTTCATTTATTATTAACGTAAGTAGATTACTGACGGTAATTTTCGTCCTTTGTAAATAAGAAAAAGAATCAAACCAAGCCGGCCTGTTTTTTCTGATTCGAAATAGATACAAACTGCGAACTAGTGAAAATTAATTTTGGTGTAGACCCCTTTCCATTCTGATTGGAGGTGAGTGTTATTCCTCGCTCCGGCAGAACGCTCCACTTTCCGTGGGCTCGGCTTCAGCTAACTTTGTGAAGAAAAGCACTTCACAAAGTGGATCTTCAGCTCTCGCTGTCCCACAGGAGTCTTCGCATTCTGCCTACGCTAATGAAATGGATCTATTTATTGAAAGTGGAAGACCATAGAATTTATCTCCTAAGGATTTATTATTTCTATAATCAGAACACTACACTAAGCGAAGTATTTTCCCGTAGCGTATGCAAGCTCTCTTTCAAAATCAGAATGGAAGAAAGTAAGTCCAACTCAGCAGTTTATGGATTTTGTACATTGTTTTAAAGTATCTGATCCTAAAAAAAGAACCCCGCATCCCGAAAAGGGACGAGGAGTTCTCGTGGTACCACCCTTATAGATAGCAGGTAAGAACTGCTATCCACTCAGCTATTCGTAACGTGAATGACTCGTTTACACTTACTATATTCAGTGTAACTACTCATGGGTGATCTTCTATTAAGGCACTAAATTAGGCTTACACCATCCCTAACTCGCTTGATTAGTAATCCCAAATGTACTCTCCCAATCATAGTATTTAATTCAAGTATAAAAAGTTTGTAATAAGAATTATATGTAATATTTTCTATTACGTCAAGATTTAATATTGATTGGACTCTTCTTTTTCAAGTTCGTCTTCTTCATTGTCGAGATCCATCTCAAATAATCCATCCCAATCATCATTTTCTACCAGATCTAGTTGCGCTTCTACTAACATTTTTAATCTGGTACGGAATACTTTCGCTTGTTTCTTTAATTCTTCTACTTCTAATGCGATCGTTCTTGATTTATGAAGTGCTTCATTAATGATACGATCCGCATTTTTTTCTGCTTCTTTTATGATTAATTTAGACTCTTTTTTGGCATTTTCTTTAACGTCTTCTGCGGTCTCCTGTGCAACCAGTATCGATTTGTTTAAAGTAGTTTCAATATTGGAGAAGTGACTAAGCTTCTCATTTAATTGGTCCACTTTTTCTTTTAAATCTTTTTTCTCACGAATAACCGTTTCATAATCTTTGATCACTTGATCAAGAAATTCATTTACATCATCTTCATCATAACCTCGAAAACCTCTAGCAAATTCCTTGTTATGAATATCGAGCGGTGATAAAGGCACATCGGCCACCTCCTATTAGATGTCATTCTTTATACAATATCTTATCATACTTTATTGACAAATCACTAAAAATTTCTACAAAAAGTTATAATAATTTTTCAAATGTGATTCTTATTTTATCTTTTTTGGTACGACCTTGTAATTCAGTGATTCGAGACCTGCCTTTTCCTCTAATCGATATGAGATCATCTTCTTCCAGTAAAAAGGCAGGTTGATCAATGGTTTGGAAATTGACTTTTACCAGGCCTTTCTTGATCACATTTAATGCTTGTTGTCTGGATATCTGATACATTTCCTTGATTATTACATCTAAACGTAAAGAAGCACATGTTGCCATTCGTGACTGCCAAGTGTCTTGAGATGGCAATCTTTCAGACATCGAAACTCTTTCAAAAGTTACTCCTGCCTTTTTAATTGAAGTCACATTAGTGATTAAATAAGTAGTTATATCTGTTGCTACGAGAATTTGAATGATATCATTGTGAATGACAATATCACCAATTTTTTTTCGTTTGATGCCAGCAGATAAAAAGGCTCCAAGCACATCCCGATGTTCAATGGAGACAAATTTTTGCGGGAATTTGGCTTGTAATAACTCCACTTCAAAACTCGACTCATTTATTTCCTCATAAAAAGGAGCTAGTATAGCACGTTTTCTTTCAGCGAATTCCCATCCACCAAAAAATGCTAGTTGTAATTCTTCATCATTTCCAATTATCATCTCAAAAATCTTTTGTTCCCTTGGATGTAGAAAATCAATTACTTTGCGCTCATATCGGGTGGTTACTTCATCACGCCATGATAACACTTGATCTATAAAAGGGTATTCCTCTTTCCTAAAATGCTGATATAAATCCATAAGATCACCTATATACCAACTACAATAGAAAGGAGATTAATAAATAAATAATTCAATCCTCGAATTGCGAATTGAAGAACAAAAATTGCTACAATTGGTGAAATATCAATCATACCACCAATTGGAGGAATAATTTTTCGGAACGGCTCTAAATATGGTTCTACAATTGAACCGAGCATTTGTCCGAATGATGATTCACGAGCACCTGGGAACCAGGACATCAAAATATAAATAATAATCGCATATGTGTAAAGCGTCAAAGCATAATATAAAATATCATGTAAAAATCCCATTTTAACTAATTACCACCTTTGTTCTGGATCTGCTTCTTCCATTATTTCTGTAATATCTCCTGAAATTTCAATATTTTCTGGTGTACATAAAAAGGTTTGTGAACCTAGCTTTTTAATTTGACCAGAAACTGCGTAAACTGTTCCACTCATGAAATCAATTATTTGTCTTGCTTGTTGAGTATCCACTCGTTGTAAGTTAATGACAACTGATCTTCGATTAACAATATGATCAGCAATATCTTGCACTTCACTAAATGATCTTGGTTCAGATAAAACCATTTTCGCACTTTTTTGGACCGATTTTAAACTGACAACGTTGGCTTTTTCATCTTTTCTTTCGCTTCGTCTTTGTGGTTTATTCTCTTGTTCTATTTCCTCTTCGATAACTTCATACTCTTCATCTTCAATTCCAAAGAAATTACGGAACTTACCCTTCATCCCCATCAATCATCACCCCTATTCTTCATATGGTCCAACAAGACTGGAACCAATACGTATATGAGTAGCACCTTCTTCAATAGCAAGCTGATAATCATTACTCATTCCCATTGATAAATATTGACATGGAGCGTGTCCCCATTCTTTTTCTTGAATACTATCTCTCAATTGCCTTAAGGATTTGAATACTTCTCGTAATACACTTTCATCCTCCACATGTGGTGCCATTGTCATTAATCCCACCACTCTTATGTTTGGATAATTTTGTAATGTATCTACAAATTCTACAACATTATCTGGTTGTAACCCATGTTTCGATTCTTCTCCACTAACGTTCACCTGAATAAAACAATCAACAGGTTCATCTGTTCGTTTATTAATTTCTTTAGCTAAAGATTTTCGGTCTAATGAATGAATGTAACTTACCTGATTGATAATGTCTTTTACTTTCCGAGATTGTAGCGTGCCAATAAAATGCCATATGGCTTTTTCTCCAATAACTTGATGCTTTTCCAGTAAACCTTCCATTCGATTTTCACCTAAATGTCGAATCCCTGAATAAATTGTTTCCAAAGCTCTTTCTATTGTAACATATTTTGTTACCCCAATAATGGTGATATCTTGTGGGTCTCGTCCAACCTTGTTACATGCTTGTCTAATATTTGCCTCGATTTTTGCCAAATTTTCTGTTACTGTCATGTTCAAGCTACTCCTTTCATCACAGTTAACCTAATGCGATAAAACCAAGCATTCTTCCAGTAGGATGCTGGTCTCTTCTATGTGAGAAAAATGATGAATGATGAGATGTGCAATACTTTGAGATATGTATATGACTAGGTGAAACTCCCGCATCCAATAATAATTGATAATTTAAATCCCTTAAATCTAAATAATATTCGCCATTTGAACCTTGATAGGAATCAACATATTTTGCTTCGATATGTTGGATGACATGATCATTAACTTGGTAGCATGATCCACATATACTTGGTCCAATTACGACCTCTATATCCTTAATGTCTGATGACAATTGTTTAAAGGACTCCAATGTTTTACTGGCAATATTGGAGACAGTTCCTTTCCAACCTGCATGTGATATAGCAATGATACCTTGCTTTCTGTCTGCGAAAAATAAAGGAACACAATCTGCAAACAATGCAGTACACAATAAATTTTTCTCAGATGTGATTAATCCATCTGTTTCTGTGATTGCATCATAACTGGAGAATGCACCACTACCACTGTCTTCTGCTTTAATTATTTGCACATGATTACCATGAACCTGTTCTGCTTGTACCCAGTGGTCTAATGGAAATGGAATAGCATGTGCTAAACGTTTTCGGTTCTGTAATACATCATCAGGATTATCCTCCACATGAAAACCTAGATTATTACTTTGATACGGCGGCATGCTAATACCACCGTCACGAGTTGTGAAGCCGGCTATAATGTTGGAATCACTATCCATCCATCGTTTAATCCATAATATACCTTCATCTTCTAGTTGCACAAAGGGCTCTGTCATCATACCCCTCCTATTTTACATTATTTTATCATATTTTAGTTTAGCAATACAGTTCCATGTCGTTTATTGCTGATAAGTAGAAGGGGAATCCACCTTTTGTTCAACTTGAGCAGTTGGAAAACTACCGTTCTTCTTCACCAAAATCACATCATGACCTATTTTCATGACATGGGCCCAAGGAATAATAATTTCCCTCGATTCTCCAAAAACTCCAAACGTTTTTGTTTTTGTTGCTACTACTAAGTTTGTAATTTTCCCAATATCGACATTTATCTCTATATCCGTTAAATTTCCAATTTTCGTCCCGTCTTCAATATATACAATGTCTTTCATTTGTAATGCTGATAATGTTATCATTTTCTCTTCCTCCTTTTTATCAATATATGTATCGACTAAAAAAATATGGTGTTTATGACAATAAAAATCGCTTATGTTCTATTGTAATTTAACACACACTAAAGACAATTCGATTAGTGAAGGAGTGAAAAAATATGGGTAGAGATGAACATAAGAAAAATACTACAAGAAATCCATTAGCACAAACGCCTAAAATGGAAAAAACAGATGGAATAGATGTAGAATTCTCTAATGAATTTGCCGACACAGATGATCTAGAAGCAAAAGAACGAAGCGAAAGAGCTGACAAAAGAGCAAAGAAGCGATGACATGTCATCGCTTCTTTTATAATATAGTACACACTATTTATAAACTACGAAGTAACTGGACATGGATTTGCTCTCTTCCATTCTTACCTTGGAGAAGTGCAGACAAACCGCTCCGGCAGAATACTTCGCTTTCCGTGGGCACGGCTTCAGCTAACTTGGTAAAGAAAACCACTTTACCAAGTGGATCTTCAGCTCGCGTGAGTTCCCACAGGAGTCTCCGTATTCTGCCTACGCTAATTCAGTGTTCTGATTATTGTAAGAACGAAACTTAAGGAACTCTATTCTTTGGATTTCCTTTCTTTTTATCAGAACGCTATTCTAAGCTGCGGAAAAAATGCGAGACTCCTGTGGGAAAGGAACAGTCTGAAGACCCCGCAGGAAGCAGTCTTTGCTTCCGAGGAGGCTGAAGCGTTCCCCACGGAAAGCGAGTATTTTTTCCGCAGCGTCGGTCGAGCACTCATCATTAAGCAGAATGGGAGAAAACTTTACTTTTTCACCTTTCACTACTTCGCAGTTTGTATCTAGTGCGAATAAGATGGAGGTTATTCTGTTTTTCTTAGTAAGAACATATAACATGAATGTGCTACGATTAGGACTATTTACTAGATGAATAATAGGAGCAAAACCGGTTGGGTTTTGCTCCTATTTTTATTCAAACATTTCTTTATTCATTTCTTTAATTGCTGCTTTTTCTAACCGTGAAACTTGCGCTTGCGAAATGCCAATTTCTTCAGCGACTTCCATTTGTGTTTTACCTTGGAAAAAGCGTTTGTTAAGTATCATTTTTTCACGTTTATTTAACCGCTGCATACCTTCTTTAATTGATAAATGATTAATCCAGTCATTGTCTTTTACATCGTCATCACTTACTTGATCCATAACATAAATCGGGTCTCCGCCATCATTAAAAATAGGCTCAAATAAAGAAACAGGGTCTTGAATCGCATCAAGAGCAAATATTACATCTGTAACTGGTACATC
Organism: Gracilibacillus sp. D59; assembly: GCF_052246695.1. Taxonomy (NCBI): domain Bacteria; kingdom Bacillati; phylum Bacillota; class Bacilli; order Caryophanales; family Bacillaceae; genus Gracilibacillus; species Gracilibacillus sp. D59. The sequence goes on from NZ_JBQQCK010000005.1 coordinate 192,541, forward strand.
TAATTCTTCTGCAATTTCCATAGGAGAAGGATCCTTTGACGTTTTGTTTAATAATTTCTCTCTTGCATGCAGCGCTTTATAGGCAATATCGCGCAATGATCTCGAAACTCTTATCGGATTATTATCACGTAAATACCGTCTAATTTCACCGATAATCATTGGGACAGCATAGGTGGAGAATTTTACATTCTGACCTAAATCAAAATTATCAATTGATTTTAATAAGCCGATACAACCGACTTGAAATAAATCATCACCGTACTCCCCTCGATTATGAAATCGTTGAATAACACTTAATACTAATCTTAAATTGCCGTTAACTAATTTTTCTCGTGCAGATTGATCCCCATTCTGCATAGCCTTAAATAAAACTCGCATTTCATCATTCTTTAAAACGGGTAAGGTTGCTGTGTCTACCCCACAAATTTCTACTTTATGCCTTGTCATTTAATACCCTCCCAATTGGAGATCCTTCTCAAAAATCAGTATCACCAATCAGGAGGTTTTTATGCATCATCCATGATTTACCATCTGTTATTTTAGACCATTTTATTAAACTCTTTTTGCAGCCTTTTAATAATCTTTTTTTCAAGTCGTGAAATGTAGGATTGCGAGATCCCAAGTAAATCCGCAACATCTTTTTGGGTCATTTCTTCTTCTTTATCAACTAAACCAAATCTTAACTCCATAATTTGTTTTTCTCTACCATTTAATTGTTCTAAAGCTTTTCGTAATAATGTTTTATCAATGTTTTGTTCCAAATCTTTAAATGTAACATCTTCATCGGTACCTAACACATCGGAAAGTAAAAGTTCATTACCATCCCAGTCGACATTTAACGGCTCATCAAATGAAACTTCTGTTTTTATTTTATTATTTTTCCGAAGATACATTAATATCTCATTTTCAATACATCTTGATGCATAAGTAGCTAGTTTAATTTTCTTCTCTGGATTAAAGGTATTGATAGCTTTAATTAATCCTATAGTGCCAATACTAATTAAATCCTCAATATTAATTCCTGTATTTTCAAATTTTCGGGCAATATAAACAACTAGCCGTAAGTTTCTTTCAATTAACATTGCCCTTGCAGCTTTATCTCCTACTGGCAACCGATGAATTAATTCGTATTCCTCTTCTTTAGACAATGGTGGTGGTAATGCTTCGCTTCCCCCAATATAGTAAATTTCGTCTACTTTAAAGCCCATTTTCTTCAGAACTTTGTAAAAAATCATTTTATATTTTTGTTGTACGATTAGCATTCCTTCCACTCCTTATCCTATATATAATGTCACCCTGTCTGTTGAAATAGTTTAGGGTGTAATAAACAATGATAACTGTTATCAGCTACTAAATTTCCAAATTGAATACCTATTAGAACTTTCTTGTTCGTTAGTTGTACATTTTTCATATGTATTTCAAGTAAATCTGGTTTAAAAGCAATCATAAAATCATGTTGTCCACTCACTCCTTGAAAAGGCAATATTCTGAATGTAGCAGATGAAAAGGAATCTATTTCACCTTCCATCAAACTTTGAGCAGATGATTGCAAATCCATTATTTCTTCTTTGGCAAGCCAATGCTCAAGAATAGTTTCATCTACAATAATGACAGGGGTCTGGGTAAATGGATCAACTAAGTGGTTCCCACTATCGAGATATCCAGTTGTTTCCACTTGTTTGCCTCTCCACTTAATCGTTACGCTATAGTAAAACTCTTGCTGAAACTGCTGCATTTTGTGCTTGTCCATTCGGTATTTTGTAAAGAAAAGAATGATAGGAAATCCAATTAATACAAACAGGCCATGTATTTGGTCTGTTGCTAAACCTCGTGTTAACATATAATTTTCTGTTGAAAATAAAAAGTGAATGGCAAATAAGCCTCCACCTATCGAAAATGTCATAAAGTAAAATGAACATAACAGCTTTAGATAGATAGCAACATTTTGAAAGCCAAAGGCAATCCAAATTATAAGAAATGAATGTAAAATCTTTAAAAACCATGAATCCATCGGAAATGTTGGAAAAATGAAGGATAACGGTACAATAAGAGAACCAAATAGACTAGCTATTACTAATCGATACCATTTAGTTATATGTTTGGTGATCGATTGAGTAAGTAATAGAATCATCCAGTCTAACATAAAATTGAGTAGCCATATGACTTCTACATAAACAACCACCATGTCCTTCCTTTCCAGCTAAAATTCAATAAGCTTTACTTCTTGTCTACTTAGTATAAAGAAAAGAAAGAAAGAAGTCTGTCACAGTTTGTATGCAAAAATCATCTAGTTTTCAGAAAAAACCTATAAAAATGTTGAATTAAAGAACAGTTCAAAATACATATCATTTCACTTCCAGTGGCTTCAGTTTCACGTTGCTTCGTGAGGCACCAATTGCTTGCTGGTTATTCAATTAGTTAAGTTAAATATTTGGCTTTCAGACCTTGCTAGAAAACCGAGTATAGCCAACCGAAATCCGCTCCGGTAAGATTCTTAGCCTTCCACGGATATGGAAAGAATGGTAGAAAACAAATCCACATAAGAGTTATTTCGCAGATTATATTTTTTGTGCACATTATTTCATTTTTTCCATGCAAAAACCTCGTTTCAATCGATAATTGAAACGAGGTTAATTTAAATTCTTATTATTAACATGTATATTGTCTATCTTCTTCTATTACGGTTTCTTAAAAATGTCGGAATATCTAATGTATCTTCTTCTTGTTTCGGTCTTGAAACAGAAGATGCAGTTGGCGTTGGTTCTTGTGTCTTTTCTTGTTGCTTTTCTCTTTTAGTAGAGCCAGATTGTAAAACAGATTTTGGTTTATTTTGTGCATTTTTGATTTGTGTTTCATCAAAACCAGTAGCAATGACTGTAACAACAATTTCATCTTTTAAGTCTTCATTTATTACGGAACCGAAAATTACATTCACTTCTTGATCTGCTGCCGATGTCACGATATCTGCAGCCTCTTGAACTTCATATAAACTTAGATTGGTTCCACCTGTAATATTCATAAGCACACCATGTGCACCATCAATAGAAGTTTCGAGTAATGGTGAAGATATAGCCTTCTTAGCCGCTTCTGCAGCTCGACTTTCACCTGTCGCAACACCGATACCCATTAGTGCTGAGCCTTTATCAGCCATAATAGTTTTCACATCGGCAAAGTCCACGTTAATTAATCCTGGTGTTGCAATTAAATCGGAAATACCTTGTACACCTTGACGTAAAACATTATCTGCTTCACGGAAAGCTTCTAACATAGGTGTGTTTTTGTCAATTATTTCTAATAATCGATCATTAGGAATCACAATTAGTGTATCTACACTACTCTTTAAACCATCAATACCTGAAACAGCTTGAGTTGCTCTTTTTTTTCCCTCAAAAGTAAATGGGCGAGTAACTACACCTACAGTTAATGCGCCTAACTCTTTTGCTACCTGGGCAATAACTGGTGCAGCACCTGTTCCGGTTCCACCACCCATACCCGCTGTAACAAAGACCATATCAGATCCTTTAAGTATTTCTTCAATTTGTTCTTTACTTTCTTCCGCTGCTTTCCTTCCAACTTCTGGGTTTGCGCCTGCACCCAAACCACGCGTTAATTTTGTTCCAATTTGCATTTTAACTTCCGCTTTGGATAGATTTAATGCTTGTGCATCTGTATTCACCGCAATAAATTCCACCCCTTGAACTCCGTGCTCTATCATTCGGTTAACAGCGTTGCTTCCACCGCCGCCTACACCGATTACTTTTATCGTAGCTAGCTGATCCATATTCGTATCAAAGTCTAACATACCATTTCCTCCCACTTTGCTAGATTAATAGTCTGTCTTTTTCCACGTCTCCATTTACTTCATATTCTTAATCAAAGAAATATTTGAAGAAGTTTGCTAATTTAGGTTCTTTCTTTTCTTTCACATTTTGTTTAGTTGTCGTTTTCTTTGTCCGCTTTGGTACTTCCTTTTCTGCCTGAGGTATTTGTTCCCTTTGGACAGTTACTGCATCTGTAAACTCTTTCCCTTGTATTTTCGCATTCTTATACGCAAATTTCAAGATACCAATACCAGCAGTAAATTGTGGCTCACGAACACCTATATAATCAGGAATTGCAATTCTTACATTACTTTGGTAAATATCTTGTGCTAATTCAGCAGCTCCTGGCATACTCAGTGTACCACCTGTCAGCACCAGACCACCTGGTATTTCATCATACCCCATTTTTTGAATTTCACGAGCACTATAAACTAAAATTTCTTCTAATCTAGCTTCGATTATTTCCGTTAAGTCCAGCTGATTATATATTTGTCTTTGATTACTTCCAATAATATTCACTTCAAATGTTTCCTCTTCATTAGCATCATTAAAAAATGCATGCCCATGATCAATTTTAATATCTTCCGCTTCATCTGAGGTTGTGCGTAATCCAATAGACAGGTCCTTTGTAATGTTATATCCACCGAGTGGTATGACACTAGTGGCTACTAATCCATCATCTTCAAATACTGAAACAGTGGTACTGCCTCCTCCAATGTCAAGTAATGCAACACCTAAATTTTTCTCGTCTTTAGATAAAGCCACTTCGCCTGTTGCTAATGGTTGCAAACAAATATCCATAATACTAAGTCCTGCTTTTTCTACACATTTCAAAATGTTATGGAGCATCGTTTTCGAACAAGTAATAATGGTGCCTTCCATCTCTAGACGAACCCCTATCATCCCTCTAGGATCACGAATTTCGTCTAATCCATCAACAATAAATTGCTTTGGTATTACATCAACTATTTCTCTTTCAGGTGGAATTGACATAACCTGTGCTGCATCCATTACACGATGTATATCTTCTTCCGATATTTCTTTATTATCACTTGATACTGCAACCACTCCATGACATGGTTGTAATTGTACATGATTTCCATTAATTCCAACTATTACATGATCAATATGTATATCTACCATGCGTTCAGCTTGTTCAACTGCTGTACGGATTGAATGAACAGTCTCATCTATGTCTACGATTGCTCCCTTTTTCATACCTAGGGACTTAGCCGTACCAACACCGATCACATTTAAAGAATCTCCAAGAATTTCTCCAATGATAACCTTTATTTTTGATGTACCTATATCCAAGCTGACTAGAATTTCACCGTTATCCATAAGGCACCTCCTATTTCAATGCATTAAACTACGATTTACTTCATATTAGTATAATAAACTGTATTAAACACTATTATAATAAAAAAAACAATATTTTTACATGAATATATGTAAATTTACCGGAAAAATATTAAATATTATGATTTTATGTCTTTCTTTGCTTCTTTGTATAAGTAATATTTATCTAGTAAAAGCCTTCTTATCATAGCTAGATTCTGGAATAACCTTACTCCAAATGCAAAGATAGCGGCTAAATATAAATCAATGCCCAGTTTCACACCCAAAAAAGCTAAAAATGCAGCTAGTGAAACATTAAAGAAAAAGCCAGAGATGAAAACCTTTTTGTCAAATTTCGAATCTAAATGTGCCCTGATGCCACCAAACAATGTGTCTAAAGCAGCCAATACTGCAATGGATAAATAATTGGAATATTCGTCCGGTATGGTCACATTCGTCATAAAACCTAATAATAAACCAATTATTAAAAACAATGCCGGTAACCACATTAGCTTTCACCTTCTTTTGCAACGTCAACGATTTCTATATCTCGTAAGTCTATTTGTTCATCATACTCCGGCAGTGTGATATCACTTTCTTTTGATATACTAATTGTAACATTTTCTAAGGCAAAATAATCACCTATTTCACTAACTTCGATATGGTTTTTTATTTGTTGAGAATTGTTTGTAAGAACATATAATTCAGTTGGCAGATCTCCAATTGAACTATTGTTTACATAAATATTCCCGCTCACATCTCTGATCGGTGTTATATTAATGATTCTTTGGTTTTCTATTGCCACTTCTGTAGCTCCAGCAGCATTTAATTCATTGATAAACAGCTGAAGCAATTCTGCATTTATTTCAGGGTATTCTTGATAATCATTATTTAAAAACATAGGTTTCAGCGTTATAATAAGTCCTTGTCCGCTTTTCTCGGTTAACCCTGCTTGTTCTCGTAACTTTTGGATAGATTCTTTTAATGACTGAATTTGCTGGTGTTCTGTTTGTTCCTGGTACTCACTTAGTGTTTTTTCTGCTTCTGCAATTTCCTTATATAGATTTTGCTGAATTTTCTGTTCTTCTAATAGAGCTGTTCTAATCTCCCAAGTATCCCTAGTATCACGATCAGTAGTTTTATGATTGGTATTAAATAAAATAGCAATCATAAAGCCGATCAATAAACATACTAAGCCGATCATAAATTGCTGTTTTGAAAATAATTTCTTCATAATATGTCACATATCCTTTGCGTACATTTCAATATTGGATTTCTTCTCGATTGTTACTTCGATATTATCCTGAACAAGCTGGTCAATAACGCCGTTTTTAAGATTTAAACTAACATCCAGAATTTCCTGATCACCAACCGCAGAAATAACAAATGGCGCTGGATATGAAGTACCATCTATCGAAATAACTGGTCCTATACAAGATATGTAACTATTACGATATATGCGTTGCCCATTAATAGCTATAGCCTTTGCACCTGCACTAAATAATTCGTTCACAGTTTGATGAATGTGCCGGTCATGAACAATATATTGGTTCGCATGATCCTCTGCAGGAATAAAACTAGCATCCTTTAATGTTACAACTATACCCTTACCACTAATAGACATTTCTCCAGTTAATTTTTGTAAATTAGATTTGGTAACGACTAAATCTTTTAATACATCGGCTTCTTCACCTAAGTCCTGTTCAATTGCCTGTACTTCTTGTCGAATATGATTTAATTCTGATCTCAATTGTTTATTTTTTTCTTCCATGTCGATTAATTGTTTACGATAATAATAATCTCGTTCCCACTCTTGATCATTGACTTGTACGATTTCTGCTGTTGATTTGGTTTGCTGATAACTAAAGGTTATCAAGAATCCCAAAACTAGAAAGACAAACGCAAATATTAGCTGTCTACTCTTCATTTTCCTCTATAATTTCCTCCTCCTCTTCCTTAGCTACATTATAAGGAGTAAATACTGCTCCACCTTCATCCATTTTAATAATTCCTTCCTTATCCTTATCCAACTGGCTAACAATTGATGGGTAACTATCTAGTATAGATGATAAATTTCGAATGGAAGTTTCGACCTCATGTCCATCTGTCATATACATCCTGATTTGATAAGGGTTAGAATCTGATGGCATCCAATTCACCTCAGAGATTAAAGCAGAAACATATGTAGATAGATTAGCTAACTCTTCTGCTAACTCATGCAAATAGTGATTATCTTTAAACCCCTTTAAAACAGGAACATCTCCTAGTAAATTTGTGGAATTAACTTTATCTAACAATTGACCATTCTCTAGGAGCGGCTGTATTTTTCCATCCATTTCAACGTACGCAACATGGCTTAATTCAGTTATATCTATAATGATAGTATTCGGAAAAGATCTTGAAACATCAACATCTTTTACTTGTGGATGTGAAATAATATTTTCTTCTAATTCTTTTGTTCTAACTCCCCAAAAATTTGCATTCTCTTCCAATTCACTTTGTTTTATTATTTCTTCTTTCGTCAGCCACTGCAAACCATTTACTGATATATTTTTTACATAACTCATAGGTGATTGAAGATAAATCACTATAAAAATCAATACAAAAAAGATGAGCAAATAAAAAATCAGTTTTCTGTTTGCTTTTTTTCGACGCTCTTGTTTCAATTTTGGGATTCGATCTTCTATCGAAACGACTCTTTTTTGTACCATAACTATACTTCCTTTTCTGTTTATCCATTCACTAAAATTTGTATAAATTGTCTTCACTCAATTATATCATAGTCATTACTATCTAGGTATCATCCAAATCTCCCAAGTTTATTGCCGATATTTACTAATGTTAATTAATATTCCAACCGAACAAAGAGTTAATGTCAAAGAAGAACCACCATAACTCAAGAATGGCAGTGTAATTCCTGTGACCGGAATTAAACCAATTACCACACTTATATTAATCATTACTTGGATGGCAATCATACCAACAATCCCAATTGCCAGTAATCTTGCAAAGAGGTCTGGTGCGTAAATAGCTGTTAATATTCCTCGCCAAATAAATAGCAAGAATAACAAAATGACAAAACTAGCACCTATAAATCCTAACTCTTCTGCAATAATAGCAAATATAAAATCGTTATGTGGTTCTGGCAAGTAAAAATATTTTTGTAGGCTGTTTCCAAAGCCAACACCTAATAATCCTCCAGGGCCTATCGCATACAAGGACTGAATAATTTGAAAACCAGTCCCTAAAGGATCCTGCCAAGGGTCAAGGAATGCCGTAATCCGATTGATTCTATATGGAGCAGAAATTATAAGTAAGAGAAATCCAATTACTCCAAAGCCTCCTAAGAATACAAAATGAATTATTTTAGCACCAGCAACAAAAATCAATAAAAAACAAGTTAGCAGGAATACCATACCTGTCCCTAAATCAGGTTGAAGCATAATAATTAGAAAAACAACTAAGGAAAGTAAAAGTGGTGGGAGAAATCCTCTTTTAAATTCTGTGATACTATCCTGATGATTAACTAAAAAACCACTTAAGAACATAATCATCGCAAGTTTAATAAATTCAGCTGGCTGAACACTGAATGCACCTACTCCTATCCAACTTCTTGCACCACCCCTAACCATTCCAATACCTGGTATCAAGACAGCAACTAATAAAATGAAGCAGCTTATAAAAATCCATTTCCGATACTTAATCCATTGGAAATAAGGAATATTGGTAACAATCATCATCGCAATTACACCAACACCTGCAAATAAGACCTGCCGCTTTAAAAAATAAAAAGAATCATTGAATTTATACTCTGCCCAAATAGAGGAGGCGCTGTATACCATAATGGTTCCCACCAATAGAATGGTAATAATAACAAAAATCAAAAAATAATCTGGTTTATGTTGACTTTTTAACATCGGTTGCACGAAAAAAAACCCCCAAATCCTATTATGAATTAGGGGCTTGTATTATTTTGATGTAAATTGCTCTGTGTTTATTACAATAGACTAGCCCCTATTATAACTTATGCACAGATTCCATAAAAATGTTGCCTCTTTCTTCAAAGGTTTTATATTGATCCCAACTCGCACAAGCAGGTGATAACAATACAACATCATCTTCATCAGATAGTTGATAAGCTTTTTGAACAGCTTCATTCATCGTATCTACCACTTTTATATCTTTTATTCCCTTAGCTTCTCCGATTTTTCTTAATTTAGGACTGGTTTCCCCGAATAAAACAAGAGCCTTCACATTTGCCATATACGGAAGTAATTCATCAAATTCATTTCCGCGGTCAAGTCCACCTGCAAGCAATATAATCGATTGATTAAAAGCCGATAACGCCTTAGTTGTTGCAAGTATATTAGTAGCCTTGGAATCATTATAAAACTTTCGGCCATTTACTTCTTTAACAAATTGCAATCGATGGTCCACGCCCGTAAATGTTGTAAGGACAGTTTCAATAACATGGTTTGAAATACCATGAAGTTTTGCTACTGAAATAGCTGCTAATATATTTTCAAGGTTATGTTCCCCTACTAAAGCAATAGCATCTAATGTAATTACTTTCTCTCCACGAAAATATATTGCTTGATCATCACAATATGTACCGTTCAACAATACCTGATTATGACTAAATGGTACTAAAGTAGATGCTGCATTTTCAATCATCGTTACAATACGATGATCATCAGCGTTATATACTAAGTAGTCTTGATCTGTTTGATTTTTAAAGATGTTGGCTTTTGCATTTTGATAATGTTCCAGTGTGTGATGATAGTCCAAATGCGCTTCAAAAAGATTAAGTAGTACTGCAATACGGGGTTTAAAAGTATCAATTCCTAATAACTGAAAGGAAGATAATTCAGCAATCATAGTTTGATTACTATCCATTTGCTCCGCTACTTCTGATGCTACATGACCAATATTTCCCGCTAAACTAACAGCATAGTCTGCTTTTTTAAACATTTCATATATTAAGGTTGTTGTTGTCGTTTTTCCATTTGAACCAGTAATTCCAACAATATCATCAATTCCAAAATAAGGTATTAGTTCTATCTCAGTTAATACAGGTAATCTCTCTCTGATTGCATTTTCTATTAAAATATTTTCATAAGGAATACCTGGATTTTTAATAATAGCATCTACATCCTCAAGTAATGATAGGGGATGTTCTCCAACGATAACAGAAATACCATGCGATCGTAAATTTTGTACATTTTCATCATCTTCTGGTGCTTTCAAATCATTGGCGATAACCTTCACACCATTTCTATTTAACATTTTCGCAACAGCTGTTCCACTTTTGGCAAGGCCTAACACAAGTACTTTAGCAAAAGGGAAATTGTTTAATTTTCTCATGACGACAACACCTCAATATAAATGCCTAATATAGCAAATAAAATACCGACAGCCCAGAATGTGGTAACAACACGCCATTCAGACCAGCCTTTTAACTCATAGTGATGATGTAGCGGACTCATTAAAAAGATTCTTTTTCCTCTTGTTTTAAAAGAAATAACCTGAATGATCACAGATAAGGTCTCTAAAACAAAAATACCACCGATAATAACTAATAAAATCTCCAGTTTTAATAATATAGAAATGGCTGCAATCGCACCACCTAATGCTAAGGATCCCGTATCTCCCATAAATACTTTGGCCGGATGAGCATTAAATACTAAGAACCCTAGCAATGCACCTACAACAGATAAACTAAACAATGTTACACTCAAATTCGGAATACCGTACCAAGCCAGAATGGCAAATGCCCCGAATGCAATAGCCGCCGTACCAGCCAATAACCCATCAAGTCCATCAGTAAGATTAACTGCATTAGAGGCCCCTACTAACATTAACACTATAAAAACAGGATAAAACCAGCCTAAGTCAAATGAGATCGAGGTACCTGGGACGGCAATACTTGTAGAAAAATCTTGTTGCAGCAGAACTACATAAAAAATAATGGCTATCACAATTTGTCCTAATAACTTTTGTTTGGAGGTTAACCCTAGGTTTCGCTTCAACACAACCTTTATAAAATCATCAAGAAAACCTAGTAAGCCAAATCCTATCAATACTAATAGTAACAACAAGACTTGATATCCTACAGTGCCATTATTAACACGAGTAACAACTACAAGACTTGTTATCGTAATACTTAGAATAATCATAACGCCGCCCATTGTTGGTGTGCCTGTCTTTTTCTTGTGTGATTGAGGTCCTTCTTCTCTTATACTTTGTCCAAATTTTAACCTTTTTAGAAAAGGAATTAAAATAGGGGATAGTAGGACAGTAATTAAAAATGCGATCGCTACTGTAATTAAAAACGTATATTCATTCATCCATGTTCTCTCCAATCTTCTATCCAGGTGTTACGAACTTAACTAGTTAATCCAAATACTTAGTGGCTATTTTCTCGTCGTCAAAATCTAAAACTTTATCTCCAACAATCTGATACGTTTCATGTCCTTTACCTGCAATTAATACAACATCTTTGTCATTGGCTTTTTCAATAGCTTGTTTTATTGCTTCTTCACGATCTAACACAGTTTGATAATTGTCATGTTTTAGTCCTTTCACCATATCATCAATTATAGCTTGTGGAGATTCTGAACGTGGATTATCAGAAGTAAAGTATGCTTGGTCTGCAGATTGACAAGCTACTTCAGCCATCAAAGGTCTTTTTCGACGATCACGGTCTCCTCCGCAACCTACTACTACATATATATTTCCTTCGCAGAATCGATTAATGGTTGACAAGACATTTTCCAAAGAGTCTGGTGTATGTGCATAATCAATAATAACACCAAAGTCCTTCTTATGTTCTACTGGTTGGAAACGTCCTTTCACTCCTGAAGTATTATTTAACACATTTTGTATTATTTCTAGTTCAATTCCGGATGCATAGGCTGTGGCAGCCGCTGCTAACAGATTATATACACTAAACATGCCCATTAGTTTACTCTGGATCGGAACATTGCCTTTTGGTGTTTTCATTATAAATGAAACACCATTAGCCATCAATTTTACATTGATAGCTTGGAAAGATGACTTATTTTGGACACCATAAGTTAAAATCGGTTGAGCTGTTACTCGTTTTAAGAAAGCCACATGTTCATCATCTTGATTAATAATTGCATATTTTGGTGTTCTATGTTTAAGCGTGTTACCTAATTGAGAAAATAATAAACTTTTTGCGTATAAATAATTTTCCATTGTTTGATGATAGTCGAGATGATCTTGACTTAAATTAGTAAACACAGCGATATCGATATCAACTCCGTGTACTCTCCCTAAGTCCAATGCATGCGAAGATACTTCCATCGTAGTAACATCAATTCCCTTTTCAACCATTTTGTGTAGGTTTTTTTGCAAAAATAAAGCATCAGGGGTGGTATTTTTAACTGGATGTATTTCACCATCCATCACCATTTGAATCGTACCAATTAAAGCTGTTTTTTGCTTCGCATACTGGTGGATTTCGTCAATAATATGAGTGACTGAGGTCTTTCCATTTGTACCAGTGACTCCTATAACTTTTAGCTTACTTGAAGAATGATCATAAAAAATGTTCGCTAAATGAGCTAGAGCTCTGGATGTATCTGGCACAACGACAACCGGGACAGAAATATCTAATTCCTTTTCCGCCATGATGACTGATGCTCCATTTTCTACTGCAGCATCAGCAAATTGATGACCATCTACTGTGTATCCTTTGATACAAACAAATAAAAAATTTTCTTTTATAAGTCTGTGATCCATTTCTATATTTTCTATATTAATCATATCAAGGTTCTGTTTGCATTGATAATCTGGCAAACTTTTAATTAATTCTTGAGCATTCATATTTAGTCACCTTTTCTTTTGGGTTACTTTTTATCACGGTGCTAACCGTCTGTATGCTCCCACCTCAAGTAAGACAAGGATAAGTCTAGGGATAACAGACGCTAACACCATGATAAGTTTCGCTAATGATCAATACTGATCATAGTATCACTTTATAAACAACTATATAATTATATCAAAGACTTATAAACATTTCGATAAATCTTTATAACTATTTATTGCCTAAAACAAGCCTGATTTTACTTCCTTCTTTTACTTTTTCTCCTGCAGCAGGAGCTTGATCTATAATGTAATCTCCTTCTCCGACTACATCAACTTGTAAGGACACCAGATACTGCTGTAATTCTTTTTTATTTAAACCGATCAAGTCTGGTACTTCAACAAGAGGAGATTCTGGCCATTGGTAATCTTTTTCGATTCCATCATTTTGTTTTGGCACTCCTAATGCACGTAAACTATCCTCAATAATGCTACCGACAATCGGAGCTGCTACTACCCCTCCAAATTGTACAACATCTTTTGGATTGTCAACAGCAACATATACCACGATTTCAGGATCGTTAGCTGGTGCGAAGCCGATGAATGATACAATATGGTTATTTTTCATATACTTTCCATCTTTACCCACTTTTTGAGCAGTTCCTGTCTTCCCACCTATTCGATAACCATCTACATAAGCACTTCTACCAGTTCCTAAAGCAACGACAGATTCAAGAGCTTCACGTACTCTTTTAGACGTATCGGATGAAATAACCCGATCTTTCAGGACAGGCTCAGTCGTATTTACAGCTTCACCTGATACTGGGTCTAGAAAAGCTTTTGCAACGTACGGTTCATATAAATAACCACCATTAACAGCAGCTGAAACTGCCATTACTTGTTGGATAGGTGTAACTGATACACCTTGACCAAAAGAGGTCGTCGCTAACTCAACAGGGCCGACATTATCAATATCAAACAAAATACCCTTAGCTTCACCTTGTAAATCAATACCTGTTTTTTGACCAAATCCGAATTGATCGATATAGGAAAATAGTTTTTCCTTCCCTAGTTTTTGTCCTAACGCAATAAAGCCCGGGTTACAGGAATTTTGTACAACTTCTAAAAATGACTGATGGCCATGTCCCCCACTTTTCCAGCAATGTAAATGTGTGCCACCTACTTCGATATCCCCATCATCTACAAATTCATCATTTTCAAGATCAACAAGCCCTTCTTCCAAAGCTGCGGCAAGTGTAATGATTTTAAATGTAGAACCAGGCTCATACGTACTCCAAATTGGTAAATTGCGATTATATACTTCGGCACTGATATCCTGATAATTCGCTGGGTCAAAGTTTGGGCGTGAAGACATTCCTAAGATACTTCCATCTTTAGGGTTCACAGCTATTGCTATGGCACCATCAGGGTTATATTTTTCCTCTGCAATATCCAGTTCTCTTTCCATAATGGTTTGAACTCTGTTATCAATCGTAAGTTGAAGATCATATCCATCGACAGGTGCTTTATATTTATCAGCCATTTGTGGCATTCTTTTTCCTTTTGCATCACTGTAAAAAGATAGACTACCCTCTGTTCCACTTAACTTCTCATCATACATTAATTCGAGTCCTGTTAATCCTTGATTATCAATGCCACTAAATCCAAGCACATGTGATAAATAAGCGCCATTAGGATAATGTCTAATAGAATCTTCTGCAATATAAATGCCTTCTAAATCTAACATTTGAACAGCCACTGCTTTTTCTTCTGAAATTTTCCGACCTTCTGGCTGCAGTATCACGATTCGTTCATTTTTATTAATAGCTTCTAATACATCATCATGTGTCATCTCTAATACTTCTGCTAATTGTTTAGCAGTCTTTTCAGGCTCTGTCACTTGCCGTGGCACAATCATCACAGTAGGAGCTGAAACATTCTCCGCTAAAACTTCTTCATTAACATCAATAATCTTCCCTCTTTCAGGTTCGAAAACAATGTCTCTACTCCATAAGTCCTCTGCCTCAGCAATCAGAAAATCTGACCAGATAAATTGTACATACCCTAATCGGGCCACAATAACTCCTATAATAATTAATGCAAAAAGAAACACAGTGACTATTCTGCGTTGCACCTTAATATTGGTTATCCGTTTCATGACATTACTCCTTTAATTCAAGAAACTGTTTGTCCCAATATATGTTTGTGAAAGGATGAATAGAACACTGTGTATTATTGTTTATTGATCATCTTCGGTCTCATCATCACCGGAATCTTCTGTTGTAGTTTCTTGATTTCCCGATGTATTCGGTTCTTCCAATTCAACCATTAAATAATCTTTTTCTTTAAAAGCAGATCCTTTCTCAATACTCTGTTTCTTCACATATCCATTGCCTATCCATTCTAAATCTAGGTTTAAAAAGTCTTGAAAGGAGAGCACATCTCTAAACGACCATCCTGTCAGATCTGGCATTTTTAATTTATTTGTCGCCACAAAAACAGTTTGTCTTGCTGTTACTTTTGTCCCTGGTTTTAAGTTTACCTTTTGGACCTGCTCACCATCACCAATAATAATTGGTTTAATGCCTAAATCTTTTAATTTATTAGTATATGATTCTGTTCGTTCACCTTCCCACTTGGGAATCTCTACTACTTCAATCGGTTCAGATGCTTCTTTATCCGGTTCAATGTTTAAATAACGCAAACTATTTTCCATTACATTTTTAAAAACAAAAGAAACTGGTGCTGATCCTGATTCTGTTACATCTAAATTAGGTTCTTTCACAGATACATACATAATTAACTCGGGATCATCAGCAGGAGCCATTCCTAAGAAAGAGAAGGTATAGCTTTCTCTTCCGGTTTTATATTTACCTGTTTCAGGATCAACGAAGTTTGCGGTACCTGTTTTACCTGCAACAGTATAGTCATTTAAATTATAGATGTTATGGCCTGTACCTTTTTCTGAAGTAATAACAGTTTCCAACACTTCTAATGTTTTTTTCGCTGTTTCAGCTGAAATAGGCTCTCCAACTACTTCTGGTTGCTTCTCTGCTAATACTTCCTTGGTATCCGGATCGACTGTTTTCTCGATGATATATGGTTTTAGCATTTTACCATCATTTGCTATCGCAGTAGCTGCTTTCATCAATTGTATGGGAGTCGTAGTTGTACCTTGACCAAATGAAGTCGTAATTTTTTCACTAACCCAGTTGTAAAGAATTTTTCCTGATACTTCTCCAGGCAAATCAATACCTGTCTTTTCATCAAAATCAAATGCTTTCAAGTACTCCAAAAATTTATCTGCGCCGATCTTTTCATAGGCTAGCTTTGCTGCCGCTACATTGGAAGATCGTTGAATACCTTCTAAATAACTGATCGTTCCCCAGCCTTTACGGCCATTATGATCTCCTATTGTTTGAACGTTGTCTTCTGCTTTGTATTTACCTGATTTATATCGTTCCTCAGGATTCCATACACCTTCTTCAATAGCCGATGCTAGTGTGAATATTTTCATCGTTGATCCAGGTTCGAAAGGTGTAGAAATGACATCATTATACCAATTACCTACTTCACCAGGATTGTTCGGATTATAACTCGGCCTGTTGCTTAGAGCGAGTATTTCTCCTGTTTTGGCATTCATTACGACTGCAGTCATTCTATCAGGCTCATATTCCTCTTGAACTTCTGATAATGCATCTTCCATTAATGTTTGGATTTTTTGGTCAAGTGTTAAATAAACATCATTACCATTATCAGGCTCGTTTATTACTTCTTTTGGATCTAATAGTTTCACATTAAACTTATCTCGTTGGTAAGATATTGATCCATCTTTACCGGTAAGTAAATCATTCATAAACCCTTCCACACCATTAATCCCAACAATCTGACCTTCTTTTTTATCTGTTAAACCGATTGTACGTGAAGCAAACATACCATTTGGATAGAAACGGATTGGTTCTTCAATAAAATTTATTCCAGGTAGCTTTAAAGCTTCAATCTTTTCTTTCTGTTCCTGGCTTAACTCTCTACCATTAGAACCAAATTCAACCTGGAACTTGTCATTGTTAATACCACTATTTAATCTATCCGCTATTTCACTCTCTTCCATTTCTAGAATTGGTGCAAGTTTTTGCGCTGTCTCTTCCACATCTTTAACATGCTTAGGATCAAGAGGGTTGGTGGTATATGATTCATCAACGATAGCATATAAACGGTACACAACATGCTCCTGAGCTAACGTCATCCCATTATGATCGTAAATGGTTCCTCTTTTTGCGGGAATATTGTAGTTGTTGGTTCTTTTTTGATCTGCCAACTTTTGAATATTTACACCAGATACTTCACCAGATACTTGGATATACAAAAATCTACCAGCAATGACCAGAAATAATGCAGTGAAAACAATCATCCAAACACTTGGCATAATTTGTGTTTTTTTACTTTTCATATGAACACCTATTCTACTATTTCAGTTGCTTGTTTCACTTGAGTGTTTTGAACTTTCAACCCGTGTTTTTTTGCATTTTCAATAATACGTTCCGGTTTACTTAATTCTTTTTGTTTAAGAGCAAGATTTTGATTCTGTTTACTCTGTTGCTGAATTTGAGTACTTAACGATTCAATATTTCTATTTAATTTATCTAATGAAGCACTATAGGAAACCATGTAAGCAGAAATACAAAGGAACATGACAGCAAAAATAACATACATTACTTTTTCTCCGCGTGTAACCCAGCGCTTCTGTACCTTTACTTTTTTCCTAACTACTTTTTGCTGTTCGACTTGCTCTTTTACCTGATCATGTGTGTAATAAACTCTTGCATGTTGACTACTCATGGTTTTGCCACCCTTCTATTTAAATTTTTTTTCATCCCAATCTTTTACTTTCTCAACCACTCGCAACTTAGCTGACCGTGAACGGCGATTTTCTTCCAATTCTTCGTTTGATGGTAAAATTGGTTTTCGGTTAATAAGACGGAATGGAGGTTTGAACTCCTCAGGTATCACTGGAATATTTTTTGGAACAGGAGGTGTTGTACTCCATCTTTTAAATGTTTGTTTACAAATTCGATCTTCCAGTGAATGAAACGTTATTACCGAAATCCTTCCACCAACAGATAGCGATTTGCCTGCTTGATATAATGCATCTTCAAAAGCTTTCAGTTCGTCATTTACAGCAATCCGAATCGCTTGAAATATACGTTTAGCAGGGTGTCCACCTTTTCTCCTTGCAGGAGCAGGGATCGCTTCTTTAATAATATCAACTAACTCAAAAGTAGTTTCAATTGGTGTTATAGCTCTCTGTGATTCAATTTTTCGTGCTATTTGTTTAGAAAATTTTTCTTCGCCATATTTAAAGAAAATCGATACAAGATCTTCATATGTCCATTTGTTGACTATATCAAACGCTGTTAATTTACTATTTTGATCCATTCGCATATCTAACGGCGCATCGTGCTGATAGCTGAATCCTCGTTCACCTCTGTCTAATTGTGGAGAGGAGACTCCTAAATCAAACAAAACACCATCTATCTCTTGTATGTTTAGTTTTTCTAATTCTTCATTCAAATGACGGAAATTCCGTTGTACAAAGGTGACTTGTTCAAGATGATCCTTCAATCTTTCTTTAGCAGCATCAATAGCGTCATTATCTTGATCAAACGCAATCAATCTGCCTTTTTCACTCAACTGTTCTAATATGTACCTGGAGTGTCCACCACCACCTAATGTACAATCAATATAAATACCGTCCGGATTTATATTGAGACCATTGACGGTTTCTTTTTTTAATACTGTGTAATGCCCAAACATGAAGTCACCCCTATCTTGTTGTTTTTACAAATCAAAATCCATCATATTTTCCGCAATTTCTGCAAATGATTCTTCCGATACATCTACAAATTCGTTCCACTTATCTTCTGCCCAGAATTCTACACGGTTGGATACACCAATAACTGCACATTCTTTTTCAATTCCTGCATACTTACGAAGTGGGGCAGGTATATTTATTCTTCCCTGCTTATCTAGTTCACATTCAACCGCTCCAGAAAAGAAAAAACGGGTAAATGCTCGAGCATCTTTTTTAGTTAATGGTAATTTTTTTAGTTTTTCTTCTAATTGGCGCCATTCATTC
Organism: Gracilibacillus sp. D59; assembly: GCF_052246695.1. Taxonomy (NCBI): domain Bacteria; kingdom Bacillati; phylum Bacillota; class Bacilli; order Caryophanales; family Bacillaceae; genus Gracilibacillus; species Gracilibacillus sp. D59. Next base: position 211,666 of record NZ_JBQQCK010000005.1, read on the forward strand.
ATCGGATAAGCAAACAAACATTGATCCAAACCACGAGTAACGACAAATTGATCTCCCAGTCCGTCTCTGAACTTAGAAGGGACAATTATACGTCCTTTTGTGTCAATGTTATGTTGATATTCTCCCATGAACATATCCAGGCACCCCACTTTCTAACTTTATCGTACCACATTCCCCCACTTTTCACCACTAAATCTTCAAAAAAAATAACCATTTTTTTGTAATGTTACATTTCTTCCAATAAAACGCTATGTAACAGTGTTTAAAAGACCATCTTAAAAACGGCTTTGCTGGCTTTTGTGTACTCCTATTCATTTATTTAGTAACCAGTATTTTGAAATTGTTAAGACATAAAAAATCCGGGCAAACCCGCCCGGTTCTTACAAAAAGACCTAATCCCTATTGCTAAGGCTTTTCCGTATGATAAGACATTCACAAAATAAAGCCCACAAACGTGGGCTTTATTAATTATACCTATCCAAAATTGCTTGTTCTTCTTCTTCTGTTAATAATCGGGTTGCTCTACCTACATTCCCGTCTTGTAATTTCCATACTTTATTATGATCTTCTACTGCTTGGGAGAATTCTCCTTGTTTCCATCTTGTTAAAATATCTTTATATACCTCTTCTTGTTCATATGTTTTAATTTCTAACACCTCCAAAAGAAAATCAATTCTTTCTGGTGTGATCTCATAGAACCCCCACATTTGTTCAGCATATACTTTTTGGTGAGCCATGTAATTCAAATATTTTTTAAACATTTTTTCCGTAATTTCATCTTTAGATTTCGGGTCACCAAATACATTTAAATAGCCTTTTTCATTGTTTTCTGCCAATTTATCTTTCGATAACTCCGTTAACGCCAATTCTTCTTTATTATCTGTTTTTTCTTCCTCGAGCTCTTCTACTTCACTTTTAACTACAGCCTTCTGTTCTGATCGGGTTTCATTATCTAAATATATATTAATGCCAATGTAAGTAATTAAACCTATAATTCCAATAACAGAAATACTTAATACCCACCTATATATTTTATTCCACATCTTTAATCCCCCCTCGCATTTACTTAAATACATATTACAAAATATACCAATATAATTTCAAGTATAAAACAACAGATATAACCTATTTATAAATCAACCAGTTCACGTTCATAATTTTGGGCGCTTGCGTAAACATCACCTAAAATACTTTCTCACCACATAAAAAAGGTAATTGGCTGAAACCAATTACCTTTTTTTAAAAGTACACTATATAATGTTGTTCTTTCCAATCAAACGTATAACTATTTATATGTTTGATCCATTCAAATCCGTGAAGGTTGAGAAAATAAGTAATATTCCAAATTCGCTCTTGCAACCCATTATCAGGCTTTAAATGCATTTGAATATAATCGAATTCCTTTAATTGCACATGATATTTATTTGAAAATTCCTTATTCAATCTTTTGGAAAGCTGATCTACTTGCTGCAATAACAACTGCAAATTTTTATCTGCATATTGTGAGATATCATCTGTTAAATCTTTTGTTAGATCTCTTAATGGTTGATGCCCCTGACTAATGGTTTCTTTTAGTTGATTCGTTATTTCCTGAATCGGTCTGTTTGTCTGAGCTGATAACCAATTTTGTTTTTCAGCCTGAATCCCGTAGTTAATTGCCGAGTTGGGATCAATATTATACTTATTTAATAGTTTTACCGTTTTCTGTTCAACTAATGTTAACGACACTCTTGGCAATACAGGTGGCATTTTCAAAGAAATACTATGGAATGCATTCTTTAAAATAGACCAGTAGGCAGCTTCACTTGGACCTGCAAAAAAAGCTAGGGTAGGAAATAACAATTCCTGCATTAATGGCCTAGTCACAACATTATTACTCAATCGATTTGGTGTATTTTTTGCTATTTCCAAAAGCTCTTGGTTAGTATATTGACATTCTTTATTCTTTCCAACCCAGTTTTGACCATCTCGTTGAAGTAATATTCTTTCTCCATCTTGTTCTACAAATAAATGACCATCATGTTCATTGGCATCAACACTAACATGATAACCTTTTGTTCGCATTGAATGTAACGAGCGGTAAACACTTTGGCTTATTTCCGGCTGCTTTACAATTATTTCATGAAAGTATGCCGATTCTAATTGCCGAACTTCAGCGTCACCAGAATCAACAAGGATTATGCCAGTATCAGCAAAGATATCGTGTACAAATGATGCAAAAAAATCAACAAAAGTATTTGCTTTCCATAACTTATCACGCAAAGTATGTAACAATTCTTTTGTATAAGCAGTTTCTTGTAGTGAACGTAAAGTGGCTTCCAACCAAACAAATGCCTGTTCTTTATCTAATTTACGATTAGATACTGAAGTTCTTTCTTTATGATCATCGTTAATGGGGTATTTATGAAGTTCTGTTTGGTCCGGCAAATAAATATGATTTACTTCATCAAAATCATGGTCCTCTCCCGCAATCCAAAAGACTGGTAAAACCGGTACACCTAGTAACTCTTCCTGTTGCTTTGCCAATGAAAGGATGGAGACTATTTTATTAATTGTATAAAGTGGACCAGTTAGTATGCCTGCTTGTTGACCTCCAATTACAACGACACTATTTTCATCTCTTAGTCGATCAATATTATGATGTGTTGCTTCTGAAGCCAACCAGCGTTGATTTATTGATGTTAACACATCAGCAAGGGCATCTCTTTGAAATTTATGTTCTGCTAAATCGTTCTTACGTTCTTCAAAAACATTTTGATTATAAGGATTATAATCAAAATGCTCTAACAAACCCTGTACTTCCCCTTGATAATCCATGATAAATTTATTATGTAAATCGAGTCTTTGGGATTCGATACGCATTAATGAACTGCTCCTTTATCTTCAATATATACAATAGTAATCCAATAGTATTGTACATAATGCAAACGATAAAAGCACATAATTTGTTTATGAAGATGAATTCGCTACAAAACTGTACTTATATTATAAAAAATCCCGTATAAAATAATACAAATATGTAAAGTGAAAAATAATAAAAATGTCGCTTTCCAGAAGCGCTTCCAGACATGAGCAAAAATAATATCAGCATACACTTTCCAATGAATAAAGACACACGCCATTAAAATGAATAATAATAGGATTATAATATAACTCATAGGGTTTATCGAAAAAACAGAATAAATAATAGCGGCAACTGATGCAATATACAATATAGTAGTCGTATCAATTGCTAAATGAAAGCAATATCGTTTTTCACCTACAAACTTAAACGATAATTTATAAACTAATAATGTTATAGCAAACGGCAGCGTAATCATAAATGCAAGTAGATAGTACAAACCTTCTATCATATGATACCCTCACTTTTTCTATTTTCACAACTTTTAGACCATTACTTTTGGTCACTTTATATTAATTATATAAGACTTTTGAACTTGTGCAAGCTCCTTTTTTGAATTCTTATACTTTATTCCTTTTAATCGCCACAGTAAACATAAACTGCGAAGTTAGAATTACTTTTTTCGAATCTAAATGTTGATGAGTGCGGCCAATTGCTCCGGCAGAATGCTCCCCTTTCCGTGACCGTTGAAAGGGGGCATTTTTCCGCAAGCTACACTACACAGAAATTTCATTAGTTATTGATGCTCCTATTTATGTAAAAAGCAACATTTTTTAAATTTATAACAAAAACAATTCCAAAAACATAAAAACCCCATCATAACGATGAGGTTACCATTTCATAATATTAATGAATTAATGCTTTAACTTTTCCATTGCTTGCTGCACGGTTTCAAGAAATACTTGATGTTGATATAAAGTTTGCTTTAATTGTTTATTTTCCTCCACTAATTTACGCATTTCTTCCTGATGGTCTATTTCCTGATAGTATTTTTGCAGACGCTCTAATGTTTGAATCACTTCATGAATGTTTGGTTGATCAGAATGACTATTATCTAGTTTTTGTTGAGACTCATAAGATATTTTCTTACGGTTCTGTTTTGCCAGCTGAATAGCCTCATCATACTGTTTCCTTAATGTTGCATTCCAACGAAAACCACATGCGGCTGAAGTTCGTGATAATTTTTCTCCTACTTCCTTAAATGCCTCTAACTGTGTCTTTCCTTCACGTATATAGCGCAATACCGTTTCAGCCAGCAAAATATCCTCATCACTAGTCCAAGCATCTTGTCGGTTCCCTTGCACAACTCCACCTCCTCTACTCTTGATACAATGTATGCAATTAATAGAAGAGATAGACATATTGTTCATAAATATTAGAAAAACTTGATCGGTAGTTAGCAGTAATGCTTGTGTTTTTCTTATTACGATATTCCATATATTGATATATCCATGTATAGTGAAAAAAAAAGTAGTGTAAGAGATCTCATCCCTTACACTACCTGTTGTACAACATATCAAATTATTGTTCTACTACTTGCTTTCCATCATATTGTCCACAAGATTTACATACATGGTGTGGTTTAGTTAATTCACCACAATTTGAACATTCTACCATTCCTGGTACATGTAATTTTTTATGAGTACGACGTTGGTTTTTTACCTTTTTTGAAGTTTTGCGCTTTGGTACTGCCATGCATTACACCTCCTTTAAAGAGAAGTAAAGATCTATCCTTTACTATCTTTCTCATTACTTTTGTCATCTAATAATGACTTCAATTTTTCAAGGCGTGGATCAACTTTTTCTGATTGTTCTTCTTCCGTAACCAGTGTCCATCCATTACCTTCTTTCATCGTATTTGCTTCTAATTTATCTTCATCAGCAAACACTCTTAAAGGCATTTCTAATAGTACATTTTCCTTGATAAATGGTGTTAAGTCAAGTACCTCACCATTAACTAAATATACCTCTTCTTCCTCACGATAAGCAGATGTCGTAAAAGTTTCGATAGCATGTATGGAAAAGTCATACGGTACATCTACTAATGTTCTTGCACAAGGTAGAATCATCGTTCCTTGAATTTGAAAATCACAGGTAATATCTTCACCATCCATCCTAGCTGTTCCATCTACTAAAACTGGTTCGATTCGTCGGATATCGTTTTCTAACTCCGCAATATCTGAGATATCTACTTCCTCATGAAAAGAAACGGATTCTCCCTGTGACTGCTTAAGTTTTTGGATATATATTTTCATTACATTCACCTCAAGGCAACAAGAAATATTTTAAGATGTATTGAACTATTTGTCAATATTTTTTCTTTACAGAACAAACATTTATTGCTTTCTATGATATACTACTTACAACAATATGCTTATCATGCACATTAACTCAAAAGATCATTCATTACACAAATGACAGAGGAGGTTATTATGAAAGCATGTGGTTTAATAGTTGAATACAATCCCTATCATAACGGACATCACTATCACTTTCAACAGGCAAAGCTCGTTACAGGAGCCGAATGTATGATTGCAGTAATGAGCGGAAACTTTTTACAACGGGGCGAACCAGCTATAGTCGATAAGTTCACAAGAGCAAAAATTGCGATACAACAAGGGATTGACCTTGTAATTGAACTACCTTATTTTTATGCGGTTCAACATAGTGAACTTTTTGCAAAAGGTGCAGTCAAAATTTTGGACAGTCTACAAACCGACTCCTTATGTTTCGGAAGTGAACATGGAACAATAGACGATTTTAACGCATTGTATCATTTCATTACAGAAAACCAAAAGGACTATGATCTTTATTTGACAAATGCTTTAAATCAAGGTCATTCTTATCCTAAAGCAAATGGCATTGCCTTTTCCAAAATTGGTGGCGAAAATCTGGCTATTGATTTTGCCAAACCAAATAATATACTGGGGTATCAATATGTCAAAAATATATATGATTTACATACAACCATAACCCCTTATACGATTAAACGTATTAAAAATAATTATCATGATCAAGAAATCACTGATTCAATAGCTAGTGCAACAAGCATACGAAAACAACTACTGTCCAATCAAACAAACGTAAACGACTTAAGCGATGCAGTTCCTTCCATAACTAAGGAAGCCATGGAGGCTTATAAGGAATCTCATGATTCTTGGCATTATTGGGAAGCATATTTCCCATTACTAAAATATCGGGTATTAACGATGAGACAGGATGAATTTGCTAACATTCACGGTATAAAAGAAGGCTTAGAGAATCGAATAATTAACACTGCCAAAAAAGCAGAGTCTTTTTCAGATTGGATGGAATTATTAAAAACAAAAAGATATACGTGGACAAGCTTACAACGAGTATTTACACACATCCTGACTAATACATACTCCAAAGAAATCGATGTATTCCTGGCTGAAAAACAACCATCCGCCATTCGGATCTTAGCCATGAGTGAAAATGGTCAACACTATTTAAGCACTAAGAAAAAAGATATTGAGGTAAATTGGTATACAAGCAGCAAGCAGCCTTATCCCTATCAAGCATTTGAGGAACGAGTTGATCATGCTTATTATAGTATATTACCATTAGCTTCCCAACAATACTTAACAAGACAAGCATATCAAAAGCCAATATTTAAGACGCCCATTTAATGAGGGCGTCTTATAAATTCAGTCTTCCATCAGTGTTTTTTTTCCACTGATGGTTAGTGAAACTTATCAGGGTGGTAGCATCCGTTATCTTCCGCTTAGCTTCTTTGATTTACTCGAACCTTGAAGAGGGTTTTTACGGACGATTAACACCGTAATAATATATGATTAAATTTCACTGTTGAACGGATCCCTTATTTACAGGTTTTGGAGATAAGTTAGTGCTTCGTCGAAAGTGTCAACAGGGATTATTTCCATGTCTGTTCCGATTTCCTCAGCGACTTTCTTAGCTGTTTGATAGTTAGAATCTTCTCTGCCGTTTTCATTAGGTGCGAAAAAGAAATCACAACCTTCTTGATCTGCTGCGACTACTTTTTTATCTATGCCTCCAATTCTCCCCACATTACCTTGATAATCAATTTCACCTGTGCCAGCAATTTGATAACCTTTCGTAATATCTTCCTCAGTTAATTGGTCATATATTTCTAACGCAAACATTAAACCAGCACTAGGGCCACCAATATCACCGCTAGAAAAAGTTAATTCAGGTGATTCCGTAACACTTCGATTGGTAACAAGCTGAATTCCGATTCCTGGTTTTCCATCTAATGCCTTAAGAGCTTCTAAAGTGATATCAGTTTCAAACGTTTCGTCACCCCGTTTAATGGTTAACGATATGTTGTCACCAACATTCTTCGTTTTCACATAATTGATAAGATCATCTGCTTCTTTAATCGTTTGTCCATCTATTTCAATGATCTCATCTGCTGATTGTAAGATTCCATCTGCAGGCATATCCTCTACAACTGAAACAACATAAACCCCTTCATAAGTAATGTTAATCTCTTTTTTTGCTGCTTGATATGCAACAACTGTTGATGCTTCTTGTGAGCTTTCCATCATCATTAACTGCATTTGACGATATTCCTCATCTGTCATACCTTCTAGTAATACATCCTCTACCGGAAGTATATCATAATAATCTCGCCATAAAGCCATTACATATTGAAATGGTGTAGCTCTACCACCTTGGATAGTTACAAGATGCATATCACCTTCACTTTCAGACGCCCCCTCTACTTCTACAACCGGATTAAGTGGATCTGCATGTCCGGGTTTATGAATGTAATAAGGTAACTGATACGTAAACAATAAAAAAATAATAATCAACGCTATGAAAAATCCAACTATTCTTACTTTGCTCTTGGTTTGATACATCTAATCCCTTCTTTCTTGCAGTCTTTCAATTTTATGTATTGATAATGTCATATTTCATCTGCACAGATGCGTATATTTAAATGAAGGACAAACTTAAAACACTACATATTTTACTACTCATTCTTATAAAGGTACAGAAAAGTGCTATTAAAGGAGTGCAAAACTTGAAGCAAAAGTTGTTTTCAATTATGTATGCATCGTGTTCCGTATTTATGGCTACTATGATTATAGTCTTTCCTCAAGAAGTGCTACAAGCTAGTCAAAGAGGTTTAGATGTTTGGGCTAATGTTGTCTTCCCTTCATTATTACCTTTTTTTATTGTAGCAGAGTTATTAATAGCTTTTGGCGTGGTACATTTTATCGGAGTATTATTTGAACCTGTGATGAGGCCATTATTTAATGTTCCAGGAGTAGGTGGATTTGTATGGACGATGGGAATGGCTAGTGGCTATCCATCAGGGGCAAAATTCACTGCAAGATTAAGACAAGAAAATCAATTATCAAAAACAGAGGCTGAAAGGCTTGTCAGCTTTACGAATGCCTCTAACCCATTATTTATTATTGGAGCTGTATCTATCGGCTTTTTTCATGATCATCAACTAGGAATTTTACTTGCTATTACTCATTATACAAGTAATTTTTTTGTCGGTATTTGTATGCGGTTTTACAAAAAACATGAAAGAAATCGTATTTCATCACACCACTTTTCCATCTCAAAAGCATTGACACAACTCCATCATGCAAGGATGAGGGATAAAAGAACACTTGGGAAAATATTAGGTGATTCTGTAACACATTCTATCCAAACGTTGCTTGTTGTCGGTGGGTTTATCATTCTTTTTTCTGTCCTAACTGAAATTTTACGAGAGGTTCATATTGCTCAATTTTTATCAGGAGGAATCGCCGTTATTTTAAGCTGGTTTCAAATACCAAGAGAGATGGCTTTACCATTATTATCAGGTTTTTTTGAAATCACAATAGGAGCAAATGAAGTATCGAACACGAATGGTTCTACTTTAATTAAAGCCATTTTAGTTTCGGTTATCCTCGCTTTTAACGGTTTTTCCGTACAAGCTCAAGTTGCCAGCATACTTGCTGAGACAGACATACAATTCACACCTTATTTCTTTGCACGCTTGTTACATGGTCTAATCGCCGGCATTATTGTATGTCTCTTATATGTCCCTGTATATAAAAGCCAGCTAACAACAGATGATACGATTATATCTGCCTTGGCACAACCATCTGTTGACAACATCCACCATTTATACCTGATGTTCGAGCAAGTTGGTTTCCTTGTCACCTTGTCTGCATTATTTGTTTATGTTGTCATTTCAGTGAAACAAAAAGATTAAATACTGTTAAATTTTCCTTTTAGTGCCTCTTCGACAACAGGTGGTACTAAATCTGATACATTTGCCTGATATTTTGCTATTTCTTTTACCATACTTGAACTTAGGAAAGAATATTGATTATTAGTCATCATAAAAAAGGTTTCTATTTCTTCATTTAATTTACGGTTCATAGAAGTAATCTGTAATTCATATTCAAAATCAGATACAGCTCTTAATCCACGTAATACTGCTTGCGCATTTTTACTTTTAGCATAATCCATTAATAAGCCACTACATGCATCTACTGATACGTTATCGATTTCCTCTGTAGCTTTTTGCAAGAGATGAACTCTTTCTTCCACAGTAAATAGTGGCTTTTTTGCTTGATTGTTAAAAACAGCAACAATTACTTCATCAAAAACTTTTGCCCCTCGTTGAATAATATCAAGGTGACCATTTGTGACCGGATCGAAACTTCCAGGGCAAATTGCTAGTCTAGTCATTATCTTCCACACCTTTCTTAAAAATCGTGATCGCTGTAGTATTGTTGTATACTTCGTTTTTCCAGATATAGTATCCTTTATATTCATCGTCGATTATAGTATTAGGATCATGCTCACAAATAATTAGTCCGTTATTTTTCACAATATCGGCCGATGTAATACTTTGCAACAACTTATCGTACGACATTTTATGGTACGGTGGGTCCAGAAAAATAGTATCGAACTGTAATTCTCTTTTTTGAATGGCCTTTAACGCCCGAAATGCATCATTACGGTATATTTCAACCCTATCTTTAATATGTAGATGATCCACATTTTGATGAATAATAGAAACTGCTTTTGGTTGTTTGTCCACTAATATCGCTTGATTCATCCCTCTACTAATGGCCTCTATGGCCAAAGCACCACTACCAGCAAATAAATCAAGACAAATTCCGCCATCAAAAAAAGGGCCGATCATTTGAAATAAAGACTCCTTTATTTTATCACCGGTAGGGCGTGTTAATTGATTAGGAACTGGTTGAATTCTGTTACCCTTAAAGTCACCAGCAATTATTCTCAAAACAATCCCCTCTTTTCTGCTTTTAAATCTCTCTTACTATAGCATGAAAGTAACGAAATTCTCAAATTCCTTTGTATAAAAGCAATCGGTTTTGTACAAACTTTAAATGTAGCAACATAAAAAGTTGCTTAAATACGGAGAAGACTTACATTTCCCCATAAGTTCTTCCTCCGGTTTCTCCTCTCCCTTTGTCTTTTTATTTTCTTTATAAAGAAAATAAAAAGAACCTGCAGTTATTTATAAACTGCAGGTTGTTTTTTTATATGCCCATTTTATAGTCATATTCTTTTTCTTTCTCTTCTTTTTCAAACACTTTATTTTCATAATCCGTTTTAATAAATGGTTTATAGGAAGGTTCCACTTTTGTGATAAAAGGTAATTTTATTAGCGATTGATATGTATCATCCACTTTATTTTGATCAACATATAACATCGCATATTTTAACTTTTTCGACACATGAACCATATGACCGAATTTTTTAATATGTTTAACGTGCTTCATTTGATGAAACCAAACAATTAATCCTTGTCTTTTTACTAGCATAAAGCCACCTCACTTTTCACTGCATTTCGCTAAGAAGCTCTACAGCCACATCCACTACTTCCGGATCCACAACCACATCCACCATCTGTTAGTGCTGCACCGTCCATTGGAACTTTTACTTTATCACTGACACTAAAAGCCACTAACTGACTAATCTCATCGAGAAATTTTTGAAGATCGGTCTCAGCCATTTTATATGCTGCAATAGTTTCATGCATATCCATCTCACGTTTGGCTACACGTATCTCTTTCATAATTTTACTATAATCGGGATGGTATCTGCCGAAACGCTCCACCTCATCGTAGGACTCTTTAATATCATTAAATTGCTTAATTAGCTTCTGTGCTTTTTCGTCTTGCTCCATTACTTCTTTTGCTTTATAAAAATCCTGCATGACATCAGACTCTAAAACCATCTGACCAAGCGCTTCTGATTTATCTAAAATATCAACAATTTCGACTGTTGCTAACATAACTCTAACACCTCCATATCTTTATCATACCAATTATCAGGAAGAAATAAAAGAGGCAGAACTCTAATCATTCCAAGAGCCTGCCATTTGCATTAATAATCGTATCATCTGCATGTTTTGTTGTGCTTTTTCCATACGCTGAGGTAGAGTTTTTCCATAAAATTGCTTTGCTTGTAATTCCAATTCCCCAATTCTATTCGGATTTCTTGTTAAATATCGATACCACTCAGGATTCAATCGAATAAACTGCCACAAATCTTCTCTTTGCTGAATAAAACGGTAGGTCTCAGGCTCCATCTAAACCCTCCTAGTCCTTCGGTTTATAAAAGAAACTATTGTCTGATTGTGATTGGCTAGTTTGATTATTGCGAAAGTGTTTAAACTGATCAATCAATGTCAAAATATTATCTATTGCGCCATTTAAATCATTAATATGGGTTTCTACTTGATTCACATCTAATTTCTCTAAATGTTTCCATACCTTTTGATATAGTTGATTTGTGGAAGTATCTGTTGAATCCTTTTTCTCTTGATTAGGCTTATATTTATTCCAGGAAGGATCATCTTCACCTAATAAAACATATTGTTCATAAGCCTCTTGTAAACTTACTTTTCCTTGTTTAATTTCCTTAATTAAAAGTGGATGTTCACGAATAAATGCCTTAAATTGTTGTACAGAAGGATTCGATGCACTCATTGCTGTACTCCTCTCTTACAACTTCTCTACCACAATATATGCAAATGGCCTATTTTTGTGCTTTCTGCATTATTTTTGAATGAAATTTTGTGTGTAAAATGATTGGAAAACACCAACACCTAGATGTGTATATTCTTCTTTAAGTAAGGCTTCTCTATGTCCTTTACTGTTAAGCCATCCATGAATGACAGCTGGAGCATCAATATAATGAGCTGCTATATTCTCTCCAGCAGATAAATAATTAGCATTAGCAGCTAACAAACGTTCTTTCAGCCCATCCCCATTCAAACTGTAATGGGAAAAATAATTATCCTCAAACATATCTTTACTATGTGCTTTTGCAGCATCTGCTGCCTGATCATCCCAAGTTAATGTATCCAATTCATGTATCGCACGCACTTCATTTGTTAAATCAAAAACCTGCTGCTCTAAGCCTTCTTCTATAGCTTTCCATTGCTTTTCATCTGGTTGACTAGCTTCTTCTAATTCACCCGTATAGTATAGTTCGTATGGTTTTAAGAGCTCAAATACTTCTTTGTTCATAACTCGTATACCTGCTAACTTTTCTGTGAATTGATCGATATATAATTGACCAAATACTTCTTCGGACAACCTTATAACAGGCCTTTGTTGTAAATCTTCTTTTGTCAGTTTAAAACGAATATGATCAAATTCTATTTCCTCTTGTAATTGATACACTTCTTTAATTTCCTTTATTGTTTGCCCAATTACTATCGGACGGAAGTCTAATGTTGCAGCATTGGAATAGATACTAGTTATCATGTCGTTTTCCACTGCTACTTGTATATAGATATCATCTTGCTTAAATACCCACCATTCGAAGCCATAAACTGAAGGGTCTTTTCGATCTGGTTTTCCATAAACTGATACAAAATTATCAACATCTTGATTTACATATTTCCATACTGCATTTTGTTGAACAATTAATGTATGATCCTCTGGCAAATGAACCTTTTCACTTTTTATTTGTGTAGGATTTTTATGATAAAGAACCATTCGAGGTTCGTCAGGTTGACTGAAGTAATATAGACTAAAAAACACTATTAAAGAAACTATTGCGATAAAAGAGACCACTTTTATTTTCATATAATCCCACCTATTATTGACTTGTCTTTACTACACTATATGCTTTTCTATTTTTTTCATGAAAGTTTTTAGTAGGGATTAAACTTTTTTAAATTGCATCTTTTAGCATTTCATACTATTATAGGATTAGTGATAATTTTAGATGAGGTGAAAGTAATGAAATTTACAAACACAGAAATAGAAGATGTATTGATTGATTTAAAACCATTAGATCACGCGATGGCAAAAGCTAACTTTATCCGAGCAGATCAGTGGGACTATGAACGTGTTACATACGATTATAAAATTGGCTCTCCTGAGAAGAACATCACATATTACATAAGAGTACAAGGCTATGCAGTTGAGGGCGATGTTGATAAAGGTGATGCAGTAATCAAATTGTTAGCACCATTATTAGGGAAACATTACTATCCTCACGGCGTTGAATACGGTGAAAAGGAAGAGTTTCCTCCATCTACTGTTGAGAGAGCAACAAAATTGTTACAAAATGCAAAAGACTATATGGAACCGTTTATTAAGTAATGGTCCACATTCCTAATAAAAACGGCTGTATTCGGAATACAGCCGTTTTTCATAAGGCGGTATGGTTCACCTATGATGTTGAAAGGAGTTTCGATAATACCTAAATGAAAAATCTCAGTAAAAAACATATCAAATTATTTTTTGTAATTCTATTATTACTTTTAGTAGCAATTTTTATCTTGCCAGTCTCGATTCCCCTTATATTAGCATTTATCACAGCATTAATACTAAACCCAATAGTAAGATGGTTTATCAAAAAATTCAAATTAAATCGTAAGCTTGCTGTTACAATTGTGTTTTTATTATTTATCTTAATCATTAGTACAATTGGAACATATGCAGTTACTAAAATAATCGGTCAAGTCATAAATTTCGCTGAAAATGTACCAACATACATTATCCAATTAAAAGACCAAGTGCTTGAATGGGAAAAGGATTTAGATCATTTTTCAGAAGATTTACCAGCAGAACTTATAGAAGAAGTAAAAACACAAATACAGTCTACTACAACTTCTTTAAGTAATAATGTTAGGGAAATGTTACAGATTGAGGATATTGCCAAAGTGGCTAGTAAAATACCAGACTACCTCGTCAGTTTTATCGTTTATTTAATTGCGTTATTTCTGTTTATGCTGGAAATTCCTCGTTTAAAAGCAATCGCATATAGCCATTTAAAAGAAAGCACAGCAGATAAAGTAAAATTTATGAACGATCGTTTATCTTATGTCATTTTAGGCTTTTTTAAGGCACAGTTTTTAGTAAGTATCGTCATTTTTATAGTCACTCTCATCGGCCTTTACATTATCGTTCCTGAGTATGCGCTCATTATGTCCTTAATTATTTGGATTATAGACTTCATACCTATTATCGGTTCGATTGCTATATTAGGTCCATGGTCTCTTTATATGCTAATAACAGGGGATTTATTTATTGGTGGGCAATTAGCTATTTTGGCTATAATTCTTCTTGCCATTAGGAGAACAGTAGAACCAAAAGTAATGGGAAAACATATTGGCTTATCTCCTCTTGCTACGCTTATTGCAATGTACATAGGCTTAAAGTTATTAGGTATCCTAGGGTTTATTGTTGGACCGTTACTTGTAATAGCCTTTAACTCAGCAAAAGAAGCAGGTATAATAAAGACGAATTTCAAAGTATAACAATATCGAACACAGCAAAAATTATATATGCTAATACTTGAGTAAAATCTACTTTCATCATTTTTATAAAGTGTTTTCTGATTTAGCTATTAAGGATTTACATCCTTCCATTCTTGAATTGATAAAAGATAAACCTTCGCTATAGGAGAAGGAAAATGCGACACTCTTAGGGGAAGAGTGCGAACTGAAGTTTCAGCGGTAGGTTAATTTGCTACTGAGGAAGTATGGAAGCTAGTTTAATTACAAGACATAAAAAATCCGAGCTAATGCTCGGATTTTTTATGTACCTAATATTGCCTTTAATAAACTAGTTGTTTTTCCGCCATCATAGAAGACATATAATAATAAATATACAATTACCCCAGTGATCGCACTAAAAAACCATATAACGCTTGTCACTGGCCCTATTTTTCGATGCTTTTTAATATTTCGTTTGAATGCCAATATTAGAGTTACCACACCAAAGATTGCTCCAGTAGTTGCTAACATAATATGAAAAATCAAAAATACAGTATAGTAAATCTCTAATTCCTCTGGGCCACCAAAACTAGTATTTCCAACAAAAATTGTTCTGGACATATAAATAATAAAAAAAGTTAGAGCACTTAGAGCACCTGCTATCATCACTTTTTTATGTGCTTTGTATTGCCTTTTAATTACTAATCTCCACCCGATAGCAACAAGTATCGCACTTAATATAATAAAAAACGTGCTTAATGTTGGTAATAATTCCATCAGATCCAATCCTTCCCCCACTATATTTGTTCTGTATTCTGATTAGTCGGTAACGGGTCTACTTTTTCAGCACCACTTCTAAACCATGGAAAGAAAATACGAGCTAAGATCACACCATAGATAATTTCTTGCGTTATTTTCATTACAATTCCGCCGAGTTGCTGGTCTTCTAATATTCCTAATGGTGAGAACATTTCTGGTCCACTTAATGACAGACCACTTAATACATCTCCTGGAACACATAAAGCCAACGCTTGTACCCAGCCGCCAGTGGCGCTATATGTTGAATAAACGCTTGTAGTAGCAAAGATGATAAGTGCACAAGCAGGCGTTATCAATATACCATTTGCAGCTATATAACCAAGCTTAAGTAAAGGTGACATTGTGTCCATTTCTTTTATTGGACTAAAGATTGGCCACCATACAATAAAGGCAGCAACTAATATTGCTAAAGTAATTAGTACATGTGAAAGTTCATTTGCTTTAGCATAATCGAAAACGACTGGAATATGGTAGATAGAAAATAATCCATTAAATAAGATTAAAGCGATCAAAGGCTTTGTTAATAGATGCAATGTCGGGCCAATTATCGTAAAATTAAATACTTTTCTCCACACCCATACCGGTATTCCTTTGATAATCAGAATCGGAAATAGTAAAAAATACAACGCCATCTGTATCATGTGAGCCGTAAACATGATATGAGATAATAAATCTACTGGAGACCCTTTAATAATATAAAGTAAAATTAAACCACTGTAAAAATATAATATTTGTATTGGTTCTGCTTTTTTATTATCTTTTCGATTTACAAAAAATAAGAAATAAAGAGCAGCTAAACTAAGTAAAAATAAAACATAGTATGGACTCCATAATGCACGAAAACCAAATATTTGCATGTTTTGCCACATGTTAATCACTCCATTTTGTATCGTAACCACTATTTCTTATTATACCTAACATATCATTTATTAAAAAGCATATTAAATATTATCTTTTTAACAATTTAATGAACAAGAAAGGATAATCACACTTAGCCACATAAAAAAGCTTGAGAAGTATTAATTTACATCTCAAGCTTTTTTGCAATTTTACCACCAAGCTAACGCTACTAGTGCCAAAATAGTTAAAAATGCCGCAAACACACCGCCATAAAACATTAATGCTGGTAGTTCATGGCCTTTATGACTCATATGCATAAAGTAATAAACTTGAAAGCCGACTTGGATAGCTGCTAGAACCAATAATACTGGAATAACAAAAAGTCTATCCAACTCTGCTTCAACCATTGCAAAGGCAACGATTGTGAAAATAATCATTAAAGCAAATGTTATAACTTGTTGCTTCATTTCATCTTTTCTTTTTTGTTTTTCAAAATCAAATTGTTCAGTAGCTTCAGATACTTTGTCAGCCATTTATTAAAGCACCCCCATGAGATAAACTACTGTAAAGATAAATACCCATACAACGTCAATAAAGTGCCAGTAAAGGCTAGCGATATAGAATTTAGGTGCGTTGTATAAGTTTAACCCTCTACGCGCATTTCGAATCATAAGCGTTACGATCCATAATAGACCAAAGACAACGTGACCTCCATGGAAACCAACTAGTGTATAGAATGCTGATCCAAATGCAGAAGATCTCAATGTAAAGTGTTCTCCATGAATATAATGATAAAACTCATACAATTCACAGCCAAGGAAACCAAGACCAAGAGCAACTGTAATTCCTAACCAGATCTGCATCTTTTTAAAAGCATGATTTTTCATATGGTACATTGCATAAACACTAGTTAACGAACTTGTTAAAAGTAACATTGTCATGATAAAAACTAACTCAAGTCCAAATAGTTCTTCCGATGAACTTCCACCATTTGTCGAATCATTTAGTGCTAAATAAGTACCAAATAAACTAGCAAATAGCACAGTTTCTCCACCTAGGAAAAACCAAAAACCCATAAATTTGTTTTTACCTTCTAAGGTGGCTTTTTCAGGATCATGAGGCATATGTTTTGGATTTAATACATCATGTTCACTCATTATTCCTCTGCCTCCTTCTTCAAATCTTCTTTATGGATATGGTAACCTAGGTCATCTTTAACAGATCTTACTAACATACATCCTAGTGTGATACCCATACCAATAAATATTACGATTAACCATGATAAATCATGTTTCTGATAAATGAAACCTAAACCTGCAATAAATAAACCTAATGACATTATAAATGGTAATAATGAATTATTTGGCATGTGAATATCTGTAATCGGTTCTGCAGGTGTCATACCTTTTCTTCCTTCAGTTTTTTCGACCCATAATGGATCTAAACCACGAACTAACGGTAATTGTTTAAAGTTATAGAATGGAGGTGGTGATGGCATCGCCCATTCCAATGTACGTCCATCCCAAGGATCTCCACCTACTTTTTCATTTTTTACGGAAGTCTTAATAATATTTATCAATAAGACAATCGTACCAATTCCCATTAAGAAAGCACCCATTGTACTGATCAAGTTTCCTAAATCCAGACCCTGACCTTCTAAATATACCCAATAACGTCTAGGCATACCCATTAATCCTAAGAAGTGTTGGATAAAGAATGTAAGATGGAAACCTATAAAGAATAACCAGAAAGTAATTTTCCCTAATTTGTCATCTAAAACAGTACCAAACATTTTCGGCCACCAGTAGTGGGTACCGGCAAGTAGTGCAAATACTACCCCACCAACAATTACATAGTGGAAGTGGGCTACAACGAAATACGTATCATGATATTGGAAGTCTGCGGATGCAGCTGCAACCATAACCCCCGTCATACCACCCAAAGTAAATGTTGGAATAAAACCTAACGCCCATAACATTGGAGTATTAATTTGGATATTTCCACCCCAAAGAGTGAATAACCAGTTAAAGATCTTAATACCTGTCGGAACTGCAATCGCCATAGTGGCAACAGCAAAAATAGAGTTTGCCGCAGGACCCAAACCTACTGTAAACATGTGGTGAGCCCACACCATAAAGCCTAAGAAACCAATTAACACAGTTGCAAAAACCATTGCCGTATAACCGAATAAACGTTTCTTAGAAAAAGTTGAAATAATTTCACTAAAAATACCGAAAGCAGGCAAAGCCAATATATAAACTTCCGGATGCCCGAAAATCCAGAACAAGTGTTGCCAAATAACAGCATTACCACCCATTGCAGGATCAAAGAACGCAGCATCAAATAATCGGTCAAACATCATTAAGAATAAACCTACTGTTAATGCTGGAAATGCAAATAGTATTAGTGCACTTGCAACAAAAGCAGTCCATGTGAATAATGGCATTCTCATATAAGTCATACCTGGAGCACGCATATTTACAATGGTTACAAGGAAGTTAATACCACCCATTAAAGTACCTGCACCTGAAATCTGCAGACCTAATACATAGTAGTCTACCCCTTCTCCCAATGAAGTAGTAGAAAGCGGCGCATATGCTGTCCATCCAGCATCTGCTGCTCCACCGGTAAACCAACCTACATTTAGCATAATTCCACCAAATAAGAATAACCAGAAACCTAATGAGTTTATAAACGGGAATGCAACATCACGTGCCCCGATTTGTAAAGGCACTACCGCGTTCATAAATGCAAAGATTAACGGCATTGCTGCCAGAAATATCATCGTTGTACCGTGCATTGTGATTAACTCGTTATAAAAACCTGCACTTACAAAGTCGTTCATCGGTTTTACTAATTGCCATCTAATAGCTAATGCTTCTAAACCACCAACGATAAAGAAGAAACCACCAGCTATTAGGTACATAATAGCAATCTTTTTATGGTCTACTGTTGTTAAGTAATCCCATAAAGTGGCACCGAGGCTTTTTTTGTTTGTAGCTACCATAGTACTCACGTTAAGTTAACCTCCCTTTAGTTATCTTTTGCTTCGTTTTCTCTAAATTGTTGAACACTGTCTACTGGTTTGTCAGTTGCTTTTAATTCCATTAAGAAATCAGCGATTTTTTCCGCTTCTGCTTCACCAATTGAATTATCCTTAAGATATGGTGCATCTAACATACCATTGCCTGGTTTTACTTCTCCAGGATTAACAATCCATCTAACTATTTCTTCTTTACTGAAGTCACTAATTCCAGCAACCTTTGTACGGTTACCAAAATCTGCTAAGTTAGGAGCGATAACTGGATGGTTCGCACTTGCGTCTATCGCGTGACAGCTTAAACAACTATTTTCAAATAATTGTTGCCCTTCTTGAGCAGTAGCAGTCTTAGCTGTGTATTCAGGATCAGTATTTTTCATACCCTCTACCCACTGATCATATTCTTCTTGACTTACTACTACAATTTTAAAGTCCATTAATGAGTGAGAATCACCACAGAACTCTGTACATTTACCCCAGTAAACGCCTTCTTCATAAGCTTCAATGTACATTGTGTTTTCGTTTTCGGGACTAACATCCATTTTACCTGAAATGGACGGTACCCAGAACGAGTGAATTACATCACTGGACATCATGTTTAGATAGATTTTTTCGTCCACAGGAATATAAAGTTCCTGGCTCGTTTGAATTTCCTCATTTGCATATTCGAAATTCCACCAGAATTGCATACCTGTTACATTGACATTAATACTGTCTTCTTTCGCTGATTCATCTGCTAAATCATATGTACTAGCAATAGTCGGAACAGCAATAATAATTAATAGTAATATTGGAATAACTGTCCAAACCACTTCTAACGTTTTATTCCCTTCTGTTTGCTTAGGAATATGATCTTCTTGCCCTTTTCTCTGGCGATATTTTAGAATGACATACACATAAATAGCCATTACGACAACAAAGACCACAATCATTACAAGTATTGAAATGATAATGACATTCAATGATTGCTCTGCCCCATATCCTTTTGGTACTAATGCAGTTAAATTGTCTTTACCGCACGCTGAAAGTATGATTACCAAAAAAGAAAATAATGACAGAGTTCGGATTTTTCCCATCCAATCTTTCATGTTTAACCCTCTCTTTCTTTTTAACTTAATTTATTATTAGAAAAACTTGAATTAAATCAAGTTCTACTTACAAAATTTACATCATTATAACAAATTTCCCGGTAAAGTTATAATAATCATCGAAAAGAAAATAATTGTTAAATAAAGTAACGAATAAATAAACATTTGGTTGGACCACTTTTTATTTTCAATAGTGAATAACCCTTTTATTGCTAAGGCTAACCAACCTATATTTAATATTGTCCCTAACAGGACAAAAATAAATCCTAATTCATGTAATAAAAAAGGGATCGGTAATAAACATACTACATAAACAATCATTTGTCGTTTTGTAATGTCGAATCCATGTACTACTGGTAACATTGGTACGTTAGCATCTCGATAATCATCCACCTTCTTCATCGCTATAGCAAGAAAATGCGGAGTTTGCCATATAAAAATCAGCAAAAACAACATCCAAGCTATAACATGCAAATCAGGGTCAACTGCTGACCATCCGATTAGAGGAGGTATTGCCCCCGATAAACTTCCAATCGCGGTATTGATCGTATATCGACGCTTCGACCACATAGTATATAATACGACATAGCTAAACCAACCGATCAAACCAAAAATTGCTGTTTGAACAGAAGCTAAAGACAATATTAATACACCTACTACTGATAACGAAATACCAATAATTAATATATGTGATAAATCGATAGTTCCAGTTACTGTAGGGCGTTTTTTTGTTCTTTGCATCACCTGATCAATGTCTCTGTCATAATAATTATTAATGACACATCCACCAGCTATTACAAATGCTGTACCTACAAGTGTTACTAATAAAACATGCCAGTATTGAGATAAGGAGGCACCTGTATAGAATAAGGCTAACCAAAATCCTGCAAATGCAGTCATTGTATTCGAATTTATAATACCGACTTTTATCAATGATTTTAGTTCAGACCATTTATACAAATATCCATCTGTATTTGTTGACAAAATCGGTTCATTCGAAGAAAACCCCATTTTATCCATCTTATTTGTTACCTCCTTTCCATCATTTCAAAACATAAAAGTTTGCTAATTTTACACAATACTTATCCATTATAAACTTTCAAACAATGATATTGTACCATGTATTTTAGTGCTTCGCTATTTATGTCGACTATTGATTTTGAAATTTGACATTTCTGTGAACAATCAATTCAAAAAGTACTTAGTCGACACGAATATAGTTTTATTTGTTATAATAAATAAGATTTTGATTTCACTTCATTCTACTATACCCTATTTATTTCTAGCATAATACATAAATACTTTGCAAGAGTTTTTTTCAATAAAGTAAAGTGTTAAGCTTCTTATATTATCTAAGAAAGGATAGGCAGAAAGAATCTTAGTAGAATGATCTAAAGTTTATTGAGGTGTAGTAATGATGAAATTTCTAAAATATTTATCAGTATTATCAACATTAGCGATGATTTTCGTTCTTGTAGGTGGTGCATTAGTAACAAAAACAGAATCTGGAATGGGCTGTGGTGCTAATTGGCCCTTCTGTTATGGTGCTTGGTCAATGGAAATGCTCATTGAGCTAAGTCATCGTATTGTATCATCAGGTGCAGGACTATTAGTTCTGCTATTATCCATTATTTCATGGAAGAAAATCGGACATATTCGCGAAACAAAGTTTTTGGCATTTGTCTCTATCTTTTTTCTTGTCGCACAAGGCTTAATTGGGGCAGCAGCAGTTTTGTGGTCGCAATCTGACTTCATTTTAGCTTTACACTTTGGCATTTCCTTAATATCATTTGCTGCTGTATTACTGTTAACATTGTTAATATTTGAAGTCGACCAAAAGTTTGATGCCGATTCATTGATCATTTCTTCATCATTTCGCAAACAATTTGTCTGGTTAACTATTTACATTATGGTAGTTGTCTATACAGGCGCTCTGGTTAGGCATATGGATTCGAGCCTGGCATGTACTAGTTGGCCCTTTTGTGATGGTGGTCAACCTCTGAGTTTGGACTATCATTTAGGTCAATGGGTACATATGGGACACAGGGTGCTAGCTGGAATCGCATTTGTTTGGACATGGGTGATTTTTTTCAAGATCAGACGGCATTACCGGAATAGTCGAGTAATGAAACAAGGCTGGGGTATCGCAACTACCTTCATTACCATTCAAGTGATGTTAGGTGCACTTGTTATTTTCACAACCGGTAACCTGTTTATCGCACTGTTACATGCATTATTTATTACATTGTTTTTCGGATTATTATGTTACTACTTATTATTATCTTACCGGAGCATAAAAAAAACACTAAAAAAATGAGATAAATCATCAAATTACTCACGATGGATATTTTGAAGATATCTATTTCTGATTGCGGTAAGATTTATATTCCTTGTGTTTCCTTTCACGTTATCAGAACACTATTTCTAAGCTGCAGAACAATACGACACTCCTAGGGAGACTCACGAGATGAAGATCCACTTGGTAAAGTGCTTTTCGTTGCCAAATTAGCTAAAAGCCTGAGTTCCCGTAAAGGGAGTATTTTCGCAGCGACGATCAATCATTCATTCAGTTCTATCAATTCTTTACATATAAAAGAAAAAGCAAAGCCTCATCGGCTTTGCTTTTTTATGATGAATAGTTTTTTCTTAACCTACCTGAAGTTGCAGTTTTTGGAATCTTATTTTCTTCAGTGACTGCTGCTTCCTCATTAAATCGCTGATAATTTACATGTCGAGCAATATTATTTAAAATGCCCACAGAGAAAAGTAATACTATCAAGGACGATCCACCTGCACTCACAAATGGTAAAGGTACACCTGTAATCGGTAATAAGCCACTAATTGCACCTAAATTAATTACCGCTTGAATCCCTACCATGGAAGATATCCCAATTGCTAGAAGACTTCCAAAAGGATTCTCACATTTCCTCGCTATAAATAGCCCTCTTAATACAATAATGCATAAATTCACTAGTACAAATAACACACCAAATAACCCTAGTTCCTCTGAAATAACAGCCATAATAAAATCACTTTCTGCTTGTGTTAAATAACCTAACTTCTGGATACCTTGTCCGATTCCAACCCCAGATAAACCTCCTGTACCAATTGCTATGTATGATTGAATAAGCTGATAACCCCCATCATCAGGATCCTCAAATGGGTGATAAGCCCCCGTAAACCTAGATATTTTTTCATCTGTTACCATATTAAAACCTACCGCAAGTAAAACAATTAAACCTATTAAGATCAATAAAGATAAATGTTTAAACTTTATTCCTGAACTAAAAATAACGGTACAGGCAATAGCAAAAACGATTGCTGCAGTTCCTACATCCGGTTGCTTGATAATTAGTGCTAAAAGAGCACTAGTTATTATTAACGGTGGCAACACCGCCTTAAAAAAATCTTCAATATAAGCCAGTTTTTTTGTATATATAGCAGATAAATAAATAATTAAACCAATTTTAACAAACTCAGATGGCTGAGCTGACATTGAACCTATAGCCAACCAAGATTTTGAATTGTATATAGTCACACCAAATAATTCAACTGCCAGAAGGCCAATAAACATTAAAAGTACAATCCATTTCGTTAACTTTAGATACAAGGTATATCTAAAATAGCTAGCAAACAAAAATACAACTATGCCAATAGCTAACCATGTACCTTGTTTCAAAGCTAATGAATAGGCTGGGTCACCCTGTAATACAGAAGTAACCATACTTGCACTATAAATCATTACTACACCAAAGGCAGATAATAATAAAGGTGATATCATCAATAAGAAGTCGAATGTTTTTGTTTTTTGTTTCATAACGAATACCTCAGAATCTTTAAAATTATTATTCTCATTTTAGCATATTAAAGTCAGCTTTTAACATAGGACCATTTATATAAATCTGCTTTAAATACAAAAACCTTGCCTAACCAGACAAAGTTTTTCGAGTGTTAACCTATTATGCTTTCTGTGATGCCTCATGCAAGACATTCAACTGTCTTTCAAGATTGTCTAATAATGTTTTTCCATCTTCTTCACGTATTAAATTTAACCTTACAGCAAAATCTATTTCTCTGGATAAACCAAACATTTGTGTATCCAGAACTTCCTCATACAATGGGCACTGTGGCATTGTTAAATTATCTATCTGAACTTTAATTAATTGCAATATTTTATCGGCATCTGCCTTTAGAAGGGCATAGGCTTGCTCCTCTTTACTTAAAGCCACTTCAGGTATCAACTTAATCCCCTCCGTATACAAACTTCTACTATTAATATTATCGTGAAACGAACAAAAATGCAAGATTACACTAGATAACAAGACTATTAATTTCTGTTTTTATATGTAATGATTTTCCTGACTAAATGAAAATATAAGAAATAGTGGATGTGGAATGCATTTTCTCCTATTGTTTGCTATCCTAAGAAGTAACGTAAAAATGAAGAGGTGAAGTTAAATGATCATTCAAATTAAGGGTAATGTGAAATATCCAATAACACTAGACCCAAGTGTATGGATTTTTGATGACAGAAAAATAAAATTAGAAGAGGCATTCACACCTTCTACTGTACCAAATGAGGATGTAATCGAATCAAATAGCAAACTAAATAAGCCACCAGTAAATCACAGTATAAAAAAATATAACAAAAAGGAATTGTTAGAGCATTCCTATCTTATGCCGATCAAAGAATTTATAGAAACTGCTGAAGTAGATGAAAATGCCTCAGTAGCTATTTTAAAAACAGAAGATAACGAACATACTCTTTCAATAGATGAATTATTAGCATCCTTATTATTATTTTCCATTGATGGTAAACAAATAAAAGAACATGGACCTGCTTATTTATATTTCGGAGATGGTTCTAATCAGGATGACCCGATAATGGGAATCATTGCTATTGAATTTAAATAATATAAAGTTCTGTCCTTTCTTCTTTCTCGATAGTATATTTTATTAATTTCAACAAAAAATATACAGAGAAGAAGGAGGGATTTTTTATGAAATACATTTATCTGTTGTGCTTTTTTATGTTATTGATTGGTTGTCAGCAAGATGTCCAAGATAATAATTTAGCTCAGAATTCAGATAACTTTGGTGCAGTTCAAGTAAAGAATTCTGATCCAACACCGACTGATGATATGGATAACCAAGAAAAAGCGCAATATCTCGCCAATCTGGCAAGTAATGTACCAAATGTTAATAATGCATCTGCTTTAATCACTAATCGTGGAGTTATTGTCAGTATTGATGTGGATGAAGATTTAGACCGTTCACGTGTGGGATCGATTAAATTTTCTGTGTTGGAAGCATTAGAACATGATCCTTTTGGTAGAAAAGCAATTATTGTAGCTGATGCTGACTTACATGAACGATTACAAGGTATGGGCAAAAAAATACAGGAGGGTCATCCAATAGAGGCTATTACTGAAGAATTAGCAAATATCACGGGTCGTTGGATGCCAGAATTGCCTTTAAATGAAAAGCAGTCGGATAATACAGATCAAAATAAACAAATTATCAATGAAGGTGAACAACAGCAACTTGAAAAAATTAATGAGGAGCAATCCAATCACCAAAAAGATCGTTAAATGCATTCATACATGTTGTGATGTTAATGCATAACATTGCTTTAAAAAGTCTGGGACAAAATGAAGTCCGAACGATTACACAATCTACGATTAGAATTGTTATCGTTCGGATTTTCCCATTGCGTTATAACAAGATATTGACCCAGTAACTCTGGGGCCAATGTTGAAATGGTTTAAAATGCTAAACATTCGCTCCGGCTTCCCGCTTCGACTCTTGTGGGGATCAACGTGATCTGAAGATCCATTTTTGTATAGTAAATTTCTTTACAAAAGTTAGCTAAATACACGCCCCTCGGAAAGCGAATTGGGTAAGCCGGAGCGGTTCTTAAGCATCTTAAACATGTCAACATAACCACTTCAATAGTTACACATCATCAGTTACTTCACATAATCCTTTTTATACATTTTAATTCATTATCTTATTCGGCTTTGATTTGTCCCAGCCCCTTCTCATTGTTTAACTCTATTGTAATAATTAACTCCAAATTGAGATCCCTCAGCTACCATATCGGAATTTTCTAAATTGTCTTTACCAGGATCTCCTGCTTCTTCAATCGGTAAGCTAGTATCATTTTTTTGCACTGATTTTTTCCATTCATTCCATTTATTCATCATTATCTCTCTTTTAGACTTATCCATTAATACAAAGGATAATGTAGTAGCCATACCTGCTGCTCCGATCATCCCAACTACATTTCTTTTACGCATTTTTCTCATCCTTTCATATCTTTTGTTACTATAACTATACCCATACATTAATGGCTAAAACATTAATTTCACAACTATGGTAAATGTGAAATTTGTGTTACAATAATGAGAAATAGGTATTTGTTTATATTGAGGTGAAACAATGCGAGTAAAATGTGTGATTTGCGATAAAATAAATAAAATAGATAATGATTGTACCAAAGCTAAAAAATTGCGTAATCGACTAATACACACATATATGTGTCCCGAGTGTGATAAGCGCATTGAAGATAATACAATTAAAAGGCATAAAACCGGTAATTTTAAACTTTATCGAAAAAAAGAAGTACAAGATCAATATTTATCATAAATATGACGGTTTTTGTTCTCCAATGGGTATTAATAATATGGATTAAACGTACTTTCAACCAGTACATCGTCCTTATTAAAGTGGATTAATAATGAATCACTATTTATTTTGGTATTGAAAAGGCTGAGCAGTTTTTGCTCAGCCTTTTTTGTTATTATTTTGTTTTCGTTCTTGGGACAGCCTTAGTCGATAGACACCCATTACTACTGCGATAATAAATAGACTTTCAGCGAGCGGGAGATTCAGGCCGAAAATTAACGTTAAAAAGAATGTCCCGATAATTAATAAGATATAAATAATGAATGATTTAAGAGGTGGTAACTTTTTGGCAAAACCAAATTTATATGCCAATATTGCGAAAATAACAACTGTTAGGTAAAGCAATACAAACCCTCTAATTAAGGTAGCCATTTCACCTTCGTCTGCTACATTTACTTCCCCGCCTAAACCTTTCATAAAAAAATCAGCCACTGGCCATAGATCGTCAGGTACTTGAATTACTGTTTCTCTTTGCATGTGAAACCTCCAAATTCTACATTCAAACAAATCTATTATACTTTAATCCCTTGATAAATACAATTTCTATTAAAGATATGGTATGCTATGAATGACAACTAATTATTTGAGGTGACAGAATGAGTTTTCAATTATCAAAATTGCTTTTAGCAATATGTGTGATCTTAGCATTTTCTGCTGCCGGTGTCGGTGTAGCACTTAGAAGCATTTGGTTTATCGTCATTGCATTTCTGGTTGGTTTTGCACTAATGGGATACGGTATTTCATTAAAGAAAAGAGAAACCAGTTAAAAATACTAGCAATCACAAGACTGCTAGTATTTTTTAGTTATTTAAATTCAATATATTCATCAAGAAGTTGTTGTTTTATCTTTTGATTACACGTTAAAATGGTGTTATTTTCTAAAAGGTTTACAGGCTTACCATTTGCTTGAATAGTAATTCCACCTACTTCTTCAACAAGGATCAGACCTGCAGCAAAATCCCAAGGCGCTAATCTCATCGTTAGATAAGCGTCAATAATGCCTTCTGCTACAAATGCAAATTCTAATGCCGCAGAACCATATGACCTTGTACCACGACTATCCTTAATTAATTGCTGTACTTTCTTTTCATTAATACGTTTATTCTCACACGCTAATGAACTATTTAATGCTATAATACTTGTTTCCAGGTTAACCTGTTCACCCAATGGTGGGAGCTTGTCCTGATTTCGATACGCGCCTTCACCTTTTTTCCCACTATATAATACATCTTCCATTACATTATAAATCAGACCTATTTCTCCGATCCCTTCATGAAAAATACCAATCGAAATTGCAAAATTTCGTTTTTGATGCACAAAATTCATTGTGCCGTCTATAGGATCAATAATCCAAATCGTACCTTCTAAAGATTCTACCTTATCGCCATAGCCTTCTTCCCCAACTATAGAGTGAGTAGGATATTTTTGTCTGATTTTCTCAGCGAAAAATTGCTCTGTTGACCGATCTACCGCGGTTACCAGGTCATTTGCATCTGATTTAGTATCAATTTGATATTGGTCATCTATTTGATCACGAATTTGTTTACCTGCTTGATAAACCCATTTTTTTGCATCCTCAAAAATTTGTTGCCGAGTGCCTGCATCCATCAACCTTCCTCCATTCTCCTTAGGCTAATTACTATTTTAGCAAATTTTCAGTTAATTTGAAAATGTATACTATTTCTTTGCAATTAGATAATAATTAATATAATATTAAAATGATACTAATTAAATAGAAAGGTGAACATGATGACATTTAATGGATTTCAACAAAAAGATTTCGAAACATTCCAGATTGATGGACTTGATGAACGTATGGAGGCCATTCAAGAACGAATTCAACCAAAATTCAGAAGTATATATGAAGAAATTGCAGCGGATTTAAATGTATTAGCTGGACGTGAAATGTATTTACACATCGCTAAACATGCCAGACGTACAGTGAATCCACCTAACGATACTTGGTCAGCGTATTGCCATAACAAACGCGGATATAAAAAACACCCACATTTCCAAGTTGGTTTATGGGATGATAATCTTTTCATCTGGTTAGCATTTATTTATGAATTACCACACAAAAGTGAAATCGCAGCGAAATTTATAAGCGAGATCAATGATATTAAGGAAACTGTTCCTGAAAACTACCATATATCACTCGATCATATGAAAAATGAAGCTACACCCCTTTCTCAAATAGATCTAGAAAAGGGATTAGAGCGTTTTAAAAAGGTAAAAAAAGCTGAGTTTTTAATCGGCCGGAGATTTGATGCAAAGGATCCTTTATTATGGGATGGAGATAAACTAATACAAACTATTAAAGAGACATTCCAGACATTAGCTCCACTTTATCGTTCATCAATGGATCTTTAATCAAAATGATAAAGTAACTCATTTATTTTTTAAATAATTGCAAATAGTTAAACCTAAATCTTAAAGTGCGCGAAGACAAGCACTTTAAGATTTATATATATATCATACAGTTTCTCAATGGCTACATTACATTTTGATAATATCTTTTGGTGATAAATCTTTTGCCTTTTTGATGACTCGGAAAGGAATATATCCAGATTGTTTTTCGAATTGCTTATCTAGCTGTTTTTCTTCACTTTTAGAAGGTACAATCTCTTTATATCGATTGTATGCTGCCACCAAATCTTGCTTTTCGACTCCTTTTTCATATGCTTTTTCAATTAAGGAAAAATAATTAACGACAGCGATAATTTCTTCAGTCGTCCATGATTCATCAATAGGATAACTATAATTCATTTAAAACACCTCACGATTAGTTTCGCTCGTATTTTACCATGTTCATTTTAGAAAGTATAGCAATATAACTAGCTATTCAACGACGGATTTGCTATAATACCATTTGCTTTATATTTCAAATGATAAAGGAGATCAACAGAAAGCATGAATCAGAATAATACTCCACTGTTTAGTGGTTTACTACAGCATATAAATAAAGATCCTAAGGCATTCCATATTCCAGGACATAAAGCTGGTAAAGGAATGGATCCGATGTTTCAAGAATTTATTGGTTATAATGCACTTGCTATTGATTTAATTAATATAGAACCATTAGATGATTTACACCATCCTAGAGGAATGATCAAAGAAGCTCAACAATTAGCTGCCACAGCTTTCGGAGCTGATCACACCTTTTTTTCTGTGCAAGGAACAAGTGGTGCAATTATGACGATGATTCTTAGCGTATGTAATCCTGGCGATAAAATAATCGTACCGAGAAATATTCATAAATCGGTGTCATCTGCTATTATTTTTTCCGGTGCGATACCTATATTTATTCAGCCTGAATTAGATCATACACTAGGTATTTCACATGGTATAACACCTAAAGCAGTAGCTAATGCATTACAAGCACACCCTGATGCAAAAGCTGTCCTTGTTATCAATCCGACCTATTTCGGTATTGCTGCAGATTTAAAACAGATCGTAAATATTGCTCATCATTATAATGTACCGGTGTTAGTTGATGAAGCTCATGGTGTGCATATTCATTTTCATGATAAACTGCCACTGTCAGCAATGCAGGCAGGTGCAGATATGGCTGCAACTAGCGTTCACAAACTAGGTGGTTCGCTTACCCAAAGTTCTGTACTAAATGTCAGAGAAGGACTCGTAAATCATGATCGTGTCCAAACGGTTATGTCGATGTTAACAACTACATCCACCTCTTATATTCTGCTTGCATCTCTAGATGTTGCGAGAAAATATTTATATCAGCATGGCACAGCTTTGTTATCCAAAACATTAGATTACGCTAAATTGGTCAGACAAGAAATTAATCAAATTCCTCATTTATATAGCCCTGGAGAAGAATTATTAGGAACAGAAGCAACCTTTGATTATGATCCGACAAAAATTATTATCTCTGTAAAAAATCTAGGAATAACTGGACATGATGCTGAAGTCTGGTTAAGGAAAAACTACCAATTAGAAGTTGAATTATCTGACATGTATAACATTTTGTGTATTTTAACACCTGCTGATAACAATGATGATGTATCGTTTTTAATGAATGCCTTGAAACATTTATCCCAGCATTATGAAGGAAATGCAAACCAACAAGAAGTTAAAGTTTCAGTAGCGGATATCCCTATTCTGGCAGTAAGCCCCAGAGATGCTTTTTATGCAGAATATGAAGTGATTCCTTTACAAGATTCTGCGGGTAGAATAAGTGCAGAATCAATAATGGTCTATCCTCCCGGAATTCCTATTTTTATTCCAGGTGAGATCATTTCTGAAGAAAACCTAGAATATATATCTGAAAATATTAATTCAGGTTTACCAGTTCAAGGGTTAGAGGATGAGACATTAGCAACTGTTCGTGTACTGAAAGAACGCGTGGCTTTTAAATGAAAAAATGAAGTAAAATAAAATGAACTGCCCCCTGTCGAGGTAGTTCATTTTAAACTTTGGTTTATCTACTCTGCTGTGTAACAGATGATTGATCTGTTGATAAGTGGTTGTCATGTTTTGGTTTAATAAAAAACACAAATGCACTTATTACTGAACCAAGCCAAATTATACATATTACACTTGCCATGATAGGCAAGATTGTTAACTCAAATACGGAACGACCTAACCCAGTTTGAATCCCTATAAGTAAAATCATGAATAACCAAGCAATACTTCCTAAGTGGAGTACTCTATTTTTGATCTGGTCATTTACCTGAGTGTTCTCTAGAAGCCAAGCGGGCAAAATTAATGTTTGCAGTGCATGGAACCCTATGCCATGAAGTACAATTAGATTACCTGCATCTCCAGTAAGTCGGTCTTGAAGCAAAATCATCCATATTCCAGCAACATTGGCTGCAAATACAGAGAGAAAGGCATAACGAATCCCCAATATGAGCAATGGTCTTTCATAAGGAGATTTTATTCGAAAGAAATGAATCATTAGTATGACCGCTAAAACTACAAGTACTAAAGAAAAAATCCCGAATAAAATTCCTGCAACTATATCGATTTCCGTACCTACGCGAGAAAAGCGTGGATTAATTCCTCTAAAGTTTTGACCGGTTTCAATGGCATACCCATAAATACTTGCCACGATAAAAAACCACCGTATTACCTTCTTTTTTCGATCACTAAATCTTGAAAGGGGTAAAATCGCAGCTATGGATATTATAAAGATACCAATAGCAGCATTAAAGGAAAAAGCATCCTTCATGTTGCCTTCTGGTAACATAATATGCCCTTTAAAAAGGATGAAAAAGGCAATACCTAATGAAAGTATAAATCCAATTAAGCCTGTAATAATAAGCCCACGTTCACCTTCAAACAACTTTACTGACGGTTCATTTTCAATTCGGTTTAACTTCATGAACTTAAACATGAATGATCCCTTCTTTCGAATAGTATTTTTACAACAAAATTTATTGATTAATCAATAAATTTTGTTGTAAAAAAAGGAGACATAAAACTCCTTATTAGTTATGATCATCTTTATCGAATAATTGTGGTAAATCCAACACTTCTGCAACAGTAATTAGTAAACCAGTGCCTATAAATTGAGATGCTGTCTGTTTTGCATTTGAAATACCTGCATTTTCAAATTTTAATGTCAAGGATTCAAAAATAGTAAGAAACAGTTTTTTAACATGATCACGAATTCCCGCCTCTGCAATTGCATGTGCTTGCATGACCATCAACACCTCAGCACGGTGTGTCTGAATAATTTGTTCAAACGCGCAACCCATTGTTTCAATTAACTTATCAGTAGGAGCTTGAACTTCTGAAAACGTATCGTAAATTCTGCTGAAAGCACGATCAATAACAGCTTTAAATAGTTCTTCCTTGTTTGTAAAAAAGTGAAATACATATGGCTGCGTCACTCCTGCAGCTTTTGCAACCATTGCAGTTGTTGCTTTATAATACCCCTTTTCCGCAAATACTGCTACAGCATTATCAATAATGATTTCTTTTTTATCTTCTCTTGGTGCCATTTAATCATCCTTATGTAGATTATTTATTTATTACTCAATAAATGGATCATAAGGTATTTATTGAGTCTTGTCAATAGGCAAATGTCGTGAATTGATTTATTAATATTATATATTGCTCATTCTCACTACTAGCTTTTTCTCGAACATACAAAAACACCTTCGAGATAGTTTTTCAACTATTCGAAGATGTTTTAGGTTAAGGAATGCTTGGGAAATTTCTATTACTCCGGTACTTGTAACGTCATAGGATCTACGAATTCGTAGCCTTTATCTCGCAAACCTTTCACAATATCTTCTAATGCGGCAGCAGTCCATTCTCTGTCATGCATTAATAAATTTGCTCCATCGGTTAAGTATTCTGTATTAACCATTTTATCAGCTAATGCGTCCGCAGATTGATAATCTTTTTCCCAATCATATCCAAAGCTCCAATTCATTAATAGCATCCCTTCTGATTTTACAAGTTCTTTGGAGAAATCTGTATTAACTCCAAACGGCGCTCTAAAAAACTTCGGGCGTTCACCTACAACATCTTCAATAAGATCATTTAATGATAGGATTTCTTCTTTCTG
The DNA here is from genome assembly GCF_052246695.1 of Gracilibacillus sp. D59. NCBI lineage: Bacteria > Bacillati > Bacillota > Bacilli > Caryophanales > Bacillaceae > Gracilibacillus > Gracilibacillus sp. D59. The sequence continues at coordinate 245,308 of NZ_JBQQCK010000005.1, forward strand.
TTCACTCTCATCAATATCTGATAAGTTTGGATGAGTGTATGTATGGTTTCCAATTGCAAATCCCATCTCATGAATTTGGCGTAATTGTTCTTTTTTTTCATCAGTTTCTAAGAAATGTCCATTTACAAAGAAAATTGCAGGAGCTTCTAGTTCCTTTAATGTTTGAGCCATTTCTAAAGCATATTTTTCTGGAGCATCATCGATGGTAATTAACACTACGTTCTCATCCGTGCCTTCTTCTATAGGTACTACACTCCAGTTATCATCGATTTTATATAATGGTTCCGTTATTTTTTGTACTGGTTCTTCTTCTATATTTTCTTGATCAGGCTTATTGTCGTCATTTTCCTCTGTAACCGATGGCTCTTCCTCTACTTCACTCTCTTTTTTTGTTTGATCTGTTGATGTCTCTTCGGTATTAGCGTCTTCACTCTCAGCTACTTCATCGTCGTCATTCATGGTGTCATTACATGCACCCAAAATGAGCAATATCCCTAACAGCAATGTATAAATACTCTTTTTAATCAACGAAAATTCCTCCATTTCAAATTAATTAAACGACCAGACCAGGCCCACTCCCCTAACGCGCAGTAGATACAAACTGCGAAGTAATAAATATTTAAAATTGCTTCCTTCTATCTTAGTTTTTGATGAGTGCAAGCATACGCTACGGCAAGATACTTCGCTTTCCACGGGCACGGCCTCAGTCTCCTCAGAAAACAAAGGGCGTTTTCTTGCGGGGTCTTCGGACACGTGCTGGTCCCGCAGGAGTCTCCGTATCTTACCTCCGCTCTGCGTAGTGTGCTGATTTTTGAAAGAGGTAATACACGGGAATTAGTTTCCGAGTACTTCCACTTTAAAAAGATAGAATAATGTTATTAGTGGAGGCAGAATACGGAGACTCCTATGGGAACTCACGCGAGCTGAAGATCCACTTGGTAAAGCGGTCTTCTTTACCAAGTTAGCTGAAGCCGTGCCCATGGAAAGCGCAGTATTCTGCCGGAGCGGTGCCATGACACTCCATGCAAAAAAAGATTGGGAGAAAGCAAAACTCTGAAAAGGTTATTCCGTAGTTTATGTTTTTTGTGCATTTTCTTTTGTTTTAAAAAGGAGCCTGCCACAGCAGACTCCCCTTTGTTTACTTATTATTTTACAATATGAATTGGTGTACCGATCGCAACTTCTGCTGCTTCCATTGAGATCTCACCTAATGTCGGGTGAGCATGGATTGTTAGCGCTAGGTCTTCTGCTGTCATACCAGCTTCAATTGCAAGCCCAAGTTCAGAAATCATATCACTAGCATTTGGACCAGCAATTTGTGCCCCAATAATTAAACCATCTTCTTTACGTGTAATAAGCTTCATAAATCCGTCAGATGCATTTAATGACAATGCACGACCATTAGCTGCAAATGGGAATTTAGATGCTTTCACATCGTAACCAGCTTCCTTCGCATCCTCTTCAGAATAACCAACAGTAGCTAATTCTGGATCAGAGAATACAACAGCCGGGATGGCATTATAGTCAATTACCGCATTTTCTCCAGCAATTGCTTCAGCAGCAATTTTACCTTCATAAGATGCTTTGTGTGCAAGCGGAGGTCCAGCGACAATGTCACCAATCGCAAAAATGCTATCTACATTAGTACGACATTGTTCATCGATTTTAATAAGACCTTTATCATCCATTTCGATGCCTACTTGCTCTAAGCCAAGCTCATCTGTATTAGGTTTACGTCCAACCGTTACAAGCACGTAATCTGCTTCAACAGTTTCTTTCTTACCATTTGCTTCATATGTTACTTTAACGCCGTCTTTAGTTTCTTCCACACCTTGAGCCATAGCTTCTGTTACAATGGTTGCACCCTTGCTCTTCAATTTCTTCTTAACAAGTGCACTCATTTGTTTTTCAAAGCCACCAAGGATATCTTTTAATCCTTCAAGGATGGTTACTTCAGTACCAAAGTTTGCATATGCTGAACCTAATTCAGTACCAACATATCCACCACCGATTACAACTAGTTTTTTCGGAATTTCTTTTAAATTAAGAGCGCCCGTTGAATCTAGTACACGGTCAGAATATTTAAAATTAGGTAGTTCTATTGGACGTGAACCAGTTGCAATAATACAGTTTTTAAATGTATATGTTTGAGAATTTTTATCATCCATTACTTTAACCGTATTTTTGTCTACAAAGTATACTTCACCAGAAACGATGTCTACTTTGTTTCCTTTTAATAATCCTTCTACACCGCCAGTTAGTTTTTTAACAACTGAGCCTTTCCATTCTTGTACTTTAGAAAAATCTACAGAAACATTTTCTGTTTTAATTCCTAATGTATCATCACCTTGAGCATGTTCTGCGCGGTGACCTGCTTCGATTAAAGCTTTTGACGGGATACATCCAACGTTAAGACATACACCACCGATAGCACCTCTTTCTACGATTGTTACTTTTTGTCCAGTTTGAGCTGCACGAATTGCTGCAACATATCCCCCAGGACCAGCACCAACTACAAGTGTATCTAATTCTACCGGAAAATCTCCTACTACCATTTGTTTACCCCTCCATCATAATAAGTTGTGGGTCTTCTAACAGACGTTTAATTTGATTTAATGCTAATTGTGCTGTAGCACCATCAACAATTCTGTGGTCAAAGCTTAATGATAATGCTAGTACAGGCGCAACAACAATTTCACCATCACGAACAACTGGTTTTTCTGCAATACGTCCAATCCCTAAAATAGCTGCTTCAGGATAATTGATTACAGGTGTAAACCATTGTCCTCCAGCTGAACCGATATTAGAGATAGTACAAGAAGCACCTTTCATTTCGTTAGGAGCAAGCTTTCCATCTCTTGCTTTTCCTGCTAGTTCGTTAATTTCGCTGGAAATAGCAAAAATTGATTTTGAATCTGCATTCTTCACTACAGGTACAAGTAAACCTTTATCTGTGTCAGCTGCAATACCAATATTGTAATAATGCTTATGGATGATTTCATCTGTTTCATCATCAATAGAAGCATTTAAAATTGGGTATTTAGATAATGCAGATGTTAAAGCTTTTACTACATATGGTAAATAAGTAAGCTTAATTTCTTGTTCTGCTGCAATTGGTTTGAATTTTTTACGGTGTGCAACCAATTCTGTAACATCAACTTCATCGTGTAATGTAACGTGTGGTGCTTTATGTTTAGAATTAACCATTGCATTAGCAATTGCTTTACGGATTCCACTCATCTTCTCGCGAGTTTCAGGGAATTCACCTTCAGGAATTGTTTGAGTAGATGCTTGAGCTGGTTCTTCACTAGCTTGATCTCCAGCAGTTGTATCCACTGCTTTTTGATCGCCATTTAAGAAGGCATCAATATCATCTTTTAATACTCGGTTATTTTTTCCTGTTCCTTGTACTTCTGCAATATTAACATTGTTATCTCGTGCATATTTACGAACAGAAGGCATCGCAATTACGCGGTTGTTTGGATCTTTAGCTGCTGGCTCTTGTTTTTCTTCTTTTGCCGCACTGTCATCTTTAGCTTCTTCTTTTTTCTCTTCTTTTGGTTCATCTTTTGCTTCAGCATTGTCACCATCATCTGCTGATCCTTCATCTTCATAACCTTCAGCGTCGATAGTAATAATAGTTTCACCAACTGTCGCAACGGAACCTTCATCAAAATGTACTTCTTTAACCGTCCCCTCAACTGGAGAAGGAATTTCAACAACTGCTTTATCATTTTGCACTTCACAAATTACGTCGTCTTCTTTTATCTCTTCACCAGCTTTTACAAACCATTTTACAATTTCACCTTCATGGATTCCTTCACCAATATCAGGCAGTTTAAATTCAAAAGCCATTCATATGACCTCCCGTCTCAATTTTGTTGCTTAGAAATTAATGACTTTGTTCACTTTCTCGATAATATCGTTATAGTTTGGTAACCAAACTTCTTCAGCTTGAGTAAATGCATATACTGTATCAGGAGCAGCTACAGTCAGGATAGGTGCTTCTAAGTGTAGTATAGCTCGTTCTTGTACATTAGATACAACATAAGAAGCAAGACCTGCTTGACGTTGCGCTTCTTGTACCATAACTACGCGGTTTGTTTTTTCTACTGATTTAACAATCGTATCAAAATCAACAGGCATAACCGTACGTAAGTCAATTACTTCTGCATCAATGCCGTCCTTCTCTAGTTCTTCTGCTGCTTTTAGTGAAGAGTGAACCATTGCACCATAAGCGATTAATGTTACGTCATTACCTTCACGTACTACATTTGCTTTACCTAACTCTAGCGTGTAATCATCTTCAGGTACTTCTTCGCGGAATGAACGGTAAAGTTTCATGTGCTCTAAGAACACTACCGGATCGTTATCACGAATAGATTGAATTAAAAGACCTTTTGCATCATAAGGACCAGATGGAATGACTACTTTCATACCTGGTTGTTGTGCAATAAGTCCTTCTAAAGAGTCAGCATGAAGTTCTGGTGTGTGCACACCACCACCAAATGGTGAACGAATAGTGATTGGAGCAGTTTGCGTATTACCAGAGCGGTAACGTAAACGTGCCATTTGACCGTTAATTGCATCCATTGCTTCATATACGAAACCAAAGAATTGAATCTCAGGTACCGGACGGAATCCTTGAGTTGCAAGACCGATTGAGATACCTGCAATGGCAGATTCAGCTAAAGGAGTGTCGAATACACGATCTTCACCGAATTCATCCTGCAAACCTTCTGTTGCACGGAAAACACCACCGTTTTGGCCAACATCTTCACCGTATACAAGTACATTTTCATCATTTTTTAATTCTACTCTTAAAGCATCAGTAATTGCTTGGATCATTGTCATTTGAGCCATGATTTACTTCGACTCCTTTGCTTTATATTCTTCCATTTGTTCCTGCAAGTGAGCTGGAAGTTCTTCATACATATTACCAATTAAATCAGTAACTTTTTGTTTTGGTTGTTCATCAGTTTTCTTAATCGCTGCTTTAATTTCTTCTTTAGCTTTTTCGATTACTTCATTTTCTTCTTCTTCAGACCATAAACCTTTTTCTTCGAGGAATTTACGGAAACGAACAATTGGATCCTTCTTCTCCCATTCATTATCCATTTCTTCCGTACGATAACGAGTAGGATCGTCACCAGCCATAGTGTGAGGACCATAACGATATGTTAATGTTTCAATTAAAGTAGGACCTTCACCTTTTACAGCACGATCTCTTGCATCTTTAGTAGCTGCATAGACAGCAAGAACATCCATACCATCTACTTGGATTCCTTCAATACCAGCAGCAACCGCTTTTTGAGCTAATGTAGTAGCTGCAGATTGTTTTTCAACTGGTACCGAAATAGCAAAACGGTTATTTTGCACAACAAAAATAGCCGGAGCTTGATAAGCACCTGCAAAGTTAATTCCTTCATAGAAATCACCCTGAGAAGTACCACCATCACCAGTATAAGTAATAGCTACTGATTCTTTACCACGCTTTTTCATACCTAATGCTACACCAGCAGCTTGTGTATATTGTGCACCAATGATTATTTGTGGACTTAAAGCATTAACACCTTCAGGCATTTGGTTACCATGGTAATGACCACGGGAGAATAAGAATGCTTGATATAATGGAAGCCCATGCCAGATTAGCTGTGGTACGTCACGATAACCCGGTAAAATAAAGTCTTCCTTCTCAAGTGCAAACTGTGTTCCTAATTGTGATGCTTCTTGACCTGCAGTTGGTGCATAGAAACCTAAACGTCCTTGACGGTTTAAAGCAATTGAACGTTGATCAAGAATTCTTGTATACACCATGCGATACATCATTTCTTTTAGTTCTTCATCTGAAAGATCAGGTATAGCATCTTCGTTAACGATCTTACCTTCTTCATTCAGAATTTGAAACGTTTCAAACTGATCTTCAATATTTTCTAAAGTACGTTTCAAAAGAATTCACCTCTTCCTTTCTCAATCCCTAATTTAATTTATCAAAATTAGCTTTCCCAAAAGATTAAAAAATCTGTACCAAAGTCATTATTATTGCTATACCCTTCTGGACTAAAAATAATCAACTTATGTAATTAACAAACTGTTACATAAGAATCGACTTATAATAATGGTACAATTTTAACTCATGTATAGTTTAGCTTATTGAAGTCTGTTGGTCAAACACTTTGCAAGATTTAATTATAATTTTATATTATTGATTAAAAATGGGATTCTAACATTAATTAAAGCGCTTTATTTAAAACTGTTTCACTTTCTTTTTTTATCTGTACTATTTTAATTGCCCAAAAAAAATGATAGAAAAAAAGCTTTCGAATAATCGAAAGCTTTACTCATATACGACATTTAAATCAGCTGCTTTATAAAAATCTTCTTTAAGCTGATTGTATGTATCCGTCAATTCATTAAATTGCTTGTTAATTTCCATTATATCATCATATGATTGATTCACAGTATCAATTTGGTTACGAAGTTCTTCTTCTGTGAGTTTTTCATCCATGAATAACTCATATAGTTTTTTATCTTGATCTAAAGATGCTAAGTAGGCATCATTCAATTGTTGATAAACTTTATAGCGTTGCTCCATCGTTTGGATCATTTCTTCAGCTATTTTTTTAGGTTCTTCATCCAAATCATCAATATATTCTTTTACTTGAGAAAATTCTTGTTCTGCTTTTTGCATGCTTTCCAATTCTGTTTGAAGTAATTCTTTGCGATCTTCGATTGTAGTAATGGCTTGTTCTGACAAAGACGTAATTTCATCCATCTGATCAGCTGTTAATTCGATAATTTGATTATAAAGTTCCTGTTCTTCCTTTTCTAGAGCTTGAAATGGTTCTTGTTGTTCAGCAAATGGTTGCTCTAATTCAACTGTTTTCTCTAGATGGTCATACATGTCGTTAGCGGCAGATTCTCCACTACATCCCGCTAATACCAGCGTGAGCAAAAAGCCGAATTGTAATAATCTTCTCATATCCCCTAAATCCTCCTAAAACAACTTCTTTAATAATTATAAGCCAATTTATTATAACATAAAATGACTAAGCATTTGAACAAAAGTGAAAATTGGTTAGTAGAATTCTATATTTTTTGTTCATTTTTCGTTATCATAGATAATACGAATATTTATGAAGAGGTGTATGTTAATGATTACAATGAAAGATATAGTTAGAGAAGGTAACCCTGTTTTAACTCAAGTGGCAAAAGAAGTGGAATTGCCACCGACTGATGAAGAGCAACAAACACTAGAAGAAATGTTACAGTTTTTAAAAAATAGTCAGGATGAGGAAATCGCTGCAAAGTATGAATTACGAGCAGGTGTTGGTTTAGCAGCTCCTCAAATTGGCATTTCCAAAAGAATGATTGCTGTTCACTTTCAAGACTTTGATGAGAAAGAATACAGCTATGGTCTGTTTAATCCTAAAATTATCAGCCATTCAGTGGCAGAAACATATTTGCCTGGTGGTGAAGGGTGTTTATCTGTTGACAGAGAAGTCCCTGGATATGTACCGCGCTACCAAAAGATTACTATAAAAGCTACTGACTTAGATGGTAATGAATTGAAACTAAAATTAAGAGGTTATGCTGCAATTGTGTTCCAACATGAAATTGATCATTTAAATGGTGTGATGTTTTATGACCGTATTAATAAACAGGACCCCTTTGCAGTTCCGGAAAATTCCAAACCTTGTGATCAATAATCTTTAAAAGCAAAATACCTTCAAATATCAGCATCCCGTTTCATCAATGAAACGGGATTATTTATTATTACACCCTATTGCTTCCATTTAAAACCCAAAAGACAAGTCCTCTTCTCAGCATTCCTCACAATTTTATTTAATCAATGATAATTTCTTCATGGCTTTGCTTAAACCGTTTTGATTTACATCATCTGTTACTAGGTCCGCTGCTTCTTTTACTTCTTGTACACTATTCCCCATCGCAATTCCTGTATGAGCCTTTGTGATCATTTCTAAATCGTTGAGCCCGTCACCAAATGCATAGGTATCTTCCCAATTTAAATCGAGTGCTTCTATAAATTTTTCAATTCCATTTGCTTTTGACCCATACCTAGGCATTACATCACAGGAAACAGGATGCCATCTTACAAAGTTTAGCTTTTGAAATTTCTCTTCGTAGATATGTTGTTCTTCTTCCTTGTTAAATAATAAAACTTGAAAGATTTTTTGATTTTTATAATACTCCGAGTCCTCTAACGGATGTCTTCGTTTTAAACTACCCATACTTTCCTCTATATGAAGGTGATTACTTACAGACGATTTCATATCATCAATACTTTGGTAAACAAGTGGGTGATGATGATTAACACTATATTTAGTCAATTCTTCAAGTTGTTCAGAATCAATTGGATTCTGATAAACAACTTCTCCATTAAATACTACATATTGTCCATTAAAACATATATACGATTGAATATTTAATTCTTCTAAAATATCTTGAAACATAAATGGTGCGCGTCCAGTAGCTATTGAGACAATCACACCAGCATCATGCAGTTGTTTCACAGCCACTTTTGATTCATTTGGTATTTGTTTGTCATGATTTAAGATTGTCCCATCAATATCAAGAAATACAACTTTTTGTCCCACTTTCATTCTCCTCTATATTTATATTAAAAATTACCAGTAATGATTATACCATGAAGAAAATGCATAAGTATAATCTTCGTAGTTAAAACTAAGTAAAAGCCACTGAACCAAGACCATAATAAAGGTGATTTAGAAAATAATTCATTTATTTTAGCCTTTTTTGTTTCAAATTTTCGAAATTCATACTATACTATATAGTAATAGGGATTGGATCGGTTCGTTGAATACTTGCTTTTCTTTTCTATATAGGTAGGAGGGAGTTGAGCAGTAATTATGTTAAAACGTTTAAGAGAAAAATTAAAGCGACGCATGCGGGAAGTTTTACGGAGAAAACGTATACCAACTACCATTAATCGTTCTGATGACATTTACAAACAGTCAAAACAAACCATAGAATCGAAAAACAAATAAATAACAGCAAAAGGAGAGATAACATGATCTACAAGGTACTTTACCAAGAAAATGCATTAGAAATACCTGTACGTGAACATACAAAGAGTTTGTATATCGAAGCTTCTTCTGAAAGAGAAGTGCGCGACTCTTTAAAGGAAAAACAAATAAATATTGAATTAATCCAATTGTTAAGTGAGGCACACTTAGAATATGAACAACAATCCCCTTTTTTTAAATTGGAGACTGCTTAGTATATGAAATTTGTGAAAAATGACCAAACAGCGGTTTTTGCTCTGGGTGGTTTAGGTGAAATTGGTAAAAACACATACGGTGTTCAATTCCAAGATGAAATCATACTTATCGATGCAGGAATAAAATTTCCTGAAGATGAGTTATTAGGAATCGATTATGTCATTCCCGATTACACCTACCTTGTGCAAAACCAAGACAAAATAAAAGGCTTATTCATCACACATGGTCACGAAGACCATATTGGTGGGATACCTTATTTACTACGCGAATTAAATGTGCCTATTTATGCTGGTAAATTAGCAGTTGGACTTATTCGAAATAAATTGGATGAACATGGATTATTACGTAAGACTAAGTTACACACCTTCCAAGAGGATGATGTAATCAAGTTTAGAAAAACAGCTGTGTCCTTCTTTAGAACGACACATAGTATTCCCGATTCTTATGGTATTGTTGTAAAAACACCTCCAGGAAATATTGTTCACACTGGTGACTTTAAATTTGATTTTACACCAGTCGGAGAACCTGCCAATTTGGCAAAAATGGCTGAAATCGGTAAAGAAGGCGTTCTTTGTCTATTATCAGACAGTACAAACAGTGAAGTTCCTGGATTTACTTTATCAGAACGAGTAGTTGGTGACAGTATTAATGATATTTTCTCAAGAGTGGATGGCAGATTAATTTTTGCTACTTTCGCTTCAAACATTCACCGCTTGCAACAAGTCGTTGAAGCAGCCGTTAAACATAACCGTAAAGTTGCCGTATTCGGACGAAGCATGGAAGCTTCCATTAAGATTGGACAAGAGCTCGGATATATTCGCGCACCTAAAAATACGTTTATTGATGCACATCAAATAAACCAACTTCCTGCTAACGAAGTGACCATTCTTTGTACCGGTTCACAAGGAGAGCCAATGGCAGCACTATCTAGGGTTGCGAACGGCACACACCGTCAAATCCAGATTATACCTGGTGACACAGTAGTATTCTCTTCTTCACCAATCCCTGGGAATACATTAAGTGTTAGCAGAATTATTAATCAATTATACCGCGCCGGTGCTGAAGTTATTCATGGACCACTTAACGATATCCATACATCTGGTCATGGTGGGCAACAAGAGCAAAAATTAATGTTGCGATTAATACAACCTAAATATTTTATGCCAATCCATGGGGAATATCGTATGTTAAATGAACATACGAAATTAGCAGATAGCTGTGGTATTTCACCTAAGAATAGTTTTATTATGGATAATGGTGAAGTATTGGCATTAGGCAAAGATAGTGCTGCGATAGCTGGTAAGATTCCTTCTGGTTCAGTATATGTGGACGGTAGTGGAATTGGAGATATTGGTAATATTGTATTACGTGATCGTCGTATCCTTTCCGAGGAAGGACTAGTTATCGTTGTCGTAAGTATCAATATGAAAGAATTCCAAATCGCATCTGGTCCAGATATTATATCACGTGGTTTTGTCTATATGCGTGAATCTGAAGACTTAATTAACGAGGCCCAAAAGCTTGTTTCCAAACACTTAAATAAGGTAATGGAACGCCGAACTACACAATGGTCTGAAATCAAAAATGAAATAACCGATACAATCGCACCATTCCTATATGACAAAACAAAACGTCGTCCAATGATCCTACCAATCATTATGGAAGTATAAAAAAAGCTAAACAAAACCCGTTTCAAATTGAAACGGGTTTTGTAGTGGTTTAAATAGTAATGACAGTTTCAACAATGCTGCACCAATAAGTACTTAATCTTCTACAACCAATTGTTTTTCGAATCGGGAAATGTCTTTATCTGCTCCAATAACGATAAGGATATCATCTTGCTCGATTTTTTGTGTTGCCATCGGTGAGACATTAATACCTTTCTCATCTGCTTCTTTAATTGCCACAACGTTACAGCCATACTGAGCACGAATATCTAATTCCAGCAACGTTTTTCCATCCATTTTCTCCCCTACTTTTACCTCTACTATACTATGATCATCAGATAACTCAAGATGATCCAAAATATTGGTGGAAATGATACTATGCGCAATACGCTTTCCCATATCACGCTCAGGATGTACAACATGATCTGCACCAATTTTATTTAAAACCTTTTCATGATAATCATTCTGAGCTTTAACAGTTATTTTTTTAATTCCCAGTTCCTTTAACATTAAAGTGGAAAGAATACTTGCTTGGATATCATCACCAATTGCGACAATAACATGATCAATGTTGCGGATACCTAGTTCTTTTAACACATTTTCATCCGTTGTATCAGCGATTACCGCATGTGCTGCAATATTTTTGAATTCTTTTACTTTATCCTCCTGTATATCGATCGCCAGTACATCCATCCCGTCTGCACTTAGCTCCCGACAAATACTTCCTCCAAATCTACCTAAACCAATAACTGCAAATTCACGTTTCATATAAACTCCTCCAACACTTATAATCATAATCATTTTATCACATTGCAACAAAAAAGAAACCAGATTTAATACCTGGTTTCCATGTAATTTATACTATCAGAAAGTATAAACAGCAATGTCTACGAAAGTGCCCTGAAACTAGGCGACTTCACGAATTAACGTAAACTTGTCGATTGGTGATAACCAGCGAAAGTCTTCATCACGTCACTTGCTCACCGTGATTCCTTTATCTCAGTTGATTCTGAAGTGCCTACGTTTTAAGTGGGGACACTAAGCTTTTCTTATAAAGCATCTAACATTTCAAATTGCGATTTAACAAGATCATAATACTCGCCTTTTTTGGTCATTAGTTCATCATGATTACCTTGTTCCAAAATACGACCATGCTCTAACACGATAATATTATCTGCTTCTCTAATAGTAGACAAACGGTGAGCAATCATAATTGCTGTACGTCCTTCAAGCAATTTTTTTAGTGCTTTTTGAATCTTCATTTCTGTTTCCGTATCAATACTAGCTGTCGCTTCATCTAATATTAAAATCCTTGGATCAGCTAATAACGCTCGAGCGAAAGATAACAACTGTCTTTCACCAGCAGACAAGATATTCCCCCGTTCTTCTACTTCAGTATGATATCCATTGGACAATCTATTAATAAAGTCATCTGCTCCAACAACTTTTGCAGCTTCTATCACTTCTTCATCCATTGCTTCTGGACGACCGAAACGAATATTTTCCATAATGGTTCCTGAGAAAATAAAAGTATCCTGCAATACAACTGAAATGTTCGTACGTAAACTGTCCAATCGCATATCGCGAAGGTCATGTCCGTCAATCTTGACTGTACCACTGGTTGGATCATAAAAACGACTGATTAAATTAGCAATCGTCGACTTACCAGAACCAGTATGACCAACTAACGCTACCGTCTGACCTTGTTTCATTTCTAATGAAATTTCATGTAATGCTACGCGATCTTCATCATAAGAAAATTGTACTTTATCAAATACGATATGACCCTTCATATCATTAAAAGCTTTTGCATTCTTTTTCTCTTCGACATTTGGTTGTTCATCTAAAAACTCAAAAATACGTTCTGAAGAAGCCATTGCTACCAATAATTGATTATAAATCTGTCCTAAACGAGAAATTGGTTCCCAGAACATACCTAAATAGAAAGCAAAGGCAACAAACACACCAATTTCAATATTTCCTGTAATAATGAGGTGTGCACCATATGAAATTAGAATCACTGTACCAATCGCGTTACTCATCTCTACGAAAGGACCGAAATATGCACTCTTTTTCATGGCAATTCGTTCTTTTTCATAGTTATCTGTGTTCACACCATTAAAGAATTCTGTATTTTCTTTTTCCTGTGAGAAAGATTGGGTAATACGGATCCCTTGCATACTTTCGTTCAAGTGTGAATTCAGACGTGATTTTTGAATACGTACATCCTGCCACGTACGGCGTATCTTTCTTCTTAATTTAGTAGAAATAAAGAACATAATTGGTAAAATTAGCAGAACGGCTAGTGCTAATGGTGGACTTAAAGCAAACAGGATGACAATAATACCTGACAGCATAACAACATCCATTAGCAAATTGATAATCCCGTTCGTAAATAATTCTTGTAAAGAGTTAACATCATTCAATATTCGTACAAGAATAGATCCTGCTGATCTTTTATCAAAAAAATTGTGAGATAAACGTTGAATATGAGAGAATAAACTTTTACGTAAATCATGAATAACTCGTTGACCTAAAATATTTACCCATCTTATTCGATACGTGTTTGCCACAAAACTTAATAGATATAATACAGAAATTCCTATAATCAGATACGTAAGTAAGTTAATGTCTTGGTCTGCAATCGCCCTATCGATAACCCATGTACCAATAATTACGGGGACAACTAATCTGACAATAGTAGATACTAGCATTACCGCTATTGCAGCTGGCATTAACGTTTTTGCATATGGCTTTAAATATATAAGCAGCCGCCACATCTGTTTCCAGTTAAAAGGCTTTTCCACCGCTTGATCTAGTTTATAATAAAAACGATTCAAATGGGGACTGTCTTTTTTCATTTCTTTTGCTGTCATCGACTTAGCCATCTCAATTCCCTCCTTCTATTCAACAGATTGCATAATACTGTCACGATCTTGATATTGTATATCGTAGATGCGACGGTATGCTCCATTCTGTTTAACCAATTGTTCATGTGTACCTCGTTCTTTGATTACTCCTTCTTCTAATACAAGAATCTCATCAGCATGCTTTAATGAAGAGATACGATGCGCAATAATAAATGTTGTCCGACCATCCATAACTTCTTTAAGCGCTTTTTGAATCTGAAATTCAGTTTCCATATCTACTGCTGACGTTGCATCATCTAACACTAAAATACTAGGGTCAATTAAAATCGCACGAGCTATTGCAATTCTTTGCTTTTGCCCTCCGGAAAGTCCCATACCACGTTCCCCAAGTAATGTATCGTAACCATTCGGCATTTCCATGATAAAATCATGTGCCTGCGCTCGTTTAGCAGCAGCTATAATCTCATCCATGGTTGCGCCTGGATTACCATAGGAAATATTCTCCTTAATTGTTGTAGAGAATAAAAACGACTCTTGTAATACAAAGCCAATGTGTTTACGTAACCATTTTAAAGAGTAGGAGCTAGTTGGTTTACCATCGACTAAAACTTCTCCTTCTTCTGGTTCATAAAATCTCGTGATTAATTGTGTAATACTCGTTTTACCTGCACCAGTAGGTCCAATTAAACCTACTACTTTTCCTGGTGGCGCATCAAACGAAATATTTTTTAGTGCAGAATCATCATCTTCCGTATACGTTAAAGAAACGTTGTTAAAAGTAACATGACCTTTAATGCGTTCCGGAATAATCGGGTCTTCTTCTTCCATTATATCTTCTTTTGCTTCAAGAATTTCCAACAGTCGTTCACCAGATGCCTTTGCCTGTGAAAATTGGTTCACAATAAAGCCTAAATGCATTAAAGGCCCTAAAATATATGTTACCAAACTGAAGAAAGCTACAAGTTCACCTAGCTGTATGGAACCATTAATCACTAAGTAACCACCATAAATTAATAATGCTACCATACTAATATTTCCGATAAACTCCATTAACGGAAAATATCTCGACCAAATGTTAGACGTGAAAATATTAACTTCTTTATAGTTAGCATTATTTGATGTAAATCTTTCAATCTCAAAATCTTCTTTTGATAAAGATTTAACCGTATTCATACCACTTACATTCTCTTGAATACGAGTATTTAATCGACCTAATGATTTCCTAACATTTCGGAATGCTGGGTGTACCTTTTTATCAAATCGGTAAACAACAACAGCTAAGAATGGCATAGCAGCCATTGTTACTAATGCTAATGGTATAGAATAATAAAACATTACCCCTAAACTGATCAGAATTAATAATGATACTCTGATTAATTCACGAAAACCGGCTGCTAAGAAAAAACGGAACCCTTCTACATCCATTGTTAATCTTGACATTAAATCACCAGTACGAGCATTGTCATAATAAGTAAAAGAAAGCCTTTGCAATTTCTTGTACAACTCATCTCGTAAAGTGTAAACAGATTTTACTCCAAATAAGTCACCTAAGTATTGCTGTAAAAAGTTAGAAACCCCTTTTACAACCATAATCAATAAAA
Source organism: Gracilibacillus sp. D59 (assembly GCF_052246695.1). Classification (NCBI taxonomy): domain Bacteria; kingdom Bacillati; phylum Bacillota; class Bacilli; order Caryophanales; family Bacillaceae; genus Gracilibacillus; species Gracilibacillus sp. D59. The sequence goes on from NZ_JBQQCK010000005.1 coordinate 260,709, forward strand.
AACCAACTGCAAGAAATGGGACAAGTCGATAGTTTCCAGGTATAACCACATCATCAATCGTTATCTGTAAAATGATAGGATATACTACCGTAATACCGGCTACAATCATTACAAAAAACACTGATAAGAAAAAGTACTTTTTAAAAGGCCAATAAAAGTTTTTCAGTTTTTGAAATGTTTCCATCTTGTTTGCACCCCCTATTTTTTTACGTATGTATAAATATAACGGCATCCGAAATAAATTTCCACCTTTTCGACTTATTTTCTAAAAATTTTTTTAGATTATTTAAAAAGGGGCATTTATACAAGGAATTTGTTTTTTTGTTTGCTTGTAGCAAAGCATTTTTATATCATAGTATTATCACCATTTAGAGGAGGATTCATATGTTCGAAGACGGATTACAAATTGATTGGGGTTACATATTAGAGAATGTGATCAATTACGGTATCCAAATTGTAATACTTATCATTGCATTACTTGTTATATCTCCAATCGGAAAAAAGTTAATATCCGCAGCTCTTAATAAATCGAGTTCAAAACAAAACGTTTCGGAAGCAAGGATTCAAACATTAGAAAAATTATTATTAAACGTTTTTTCTTATGTATTAATTTTTGTGTTTGTTGTTATGTTTTTCGGGATTATTGAACAACCTATTGGCCCGCTTCTTGCTGGTGCAGGTGTTGTAGGTTTAGCGATTGGTTTCGGGGCGCAAGGCTTAGTAAGTGATATCGTAACAGGATTTTTCATTTTATTAGAAAAACAAATTGATGTAGGCGACTATGTGACAGCTGCTGGATACAACGGAATTGTGGAAGAAGTTGGGTTGCGAACTACAAAAATTCGTGGTTTCGATGGCACCCTTCACTATGTGCCTAACAGAGAGATTGCTGGAGTTAGTAACCACTCTAGAGGAAATATGCGTGCACTAGTTGATATCGGAATTAGTTATGATGACAATATTGATCAGGCAGTGGCTGTATTAAAAAGTGTTTGTGAAGAGTTCACGTCAGATCCTCGCTTTGCGGAAGGTCCAGATGTATTAGGTGTACAAGCATTTGGGTCAAGCGAGGTTGTGTTACGAATCATCGGAAAAACCGAGAATATGGAACAATGGGGTGCGGAAAGAGATATTCGTAAACGGATAAAAGAAGCGTTTGATGAAAACAATATCGAAATCCCATTCCCACATCAAGTAAACATACAAAAAAATAACTAAGAAAAGCGCAGAGCGCCCGCTTAGAATCGTAGCGACTTCAGAATCAACTGAGATAATGAAATCACGGTGAGCTTGCGAACGTTGAGCGATTCGTGAAGTCGCCTAGTTTTTGGGCGCTTGCGTAGACATTCGCGCCAATTTTATACTACTTGTCTTATAAACTAAAAACTCACTCTCAAAGAGTGAGTTTTTCTATTTCAATATAATGAGGCTGAAACAAAAGTGATTTGATAAAAAATAAACTCCGAACGATTATGTGAATTGCGTGTCTTCTGCTAACTTTTGATAAGTTTAGGGATATCAGACACTAACACCCTGAATAAGTTTCGCTAATCTTTTCCAAAGTTCAAAAAGCTAACGGTCATAAACGTTGTAGAACTTTTTTAGCGGAGGCGCACGCTTTCACTCCTGTGGGAATGTTTTCTCTGAAGATCCACTTTTCCAAGCGGTCTTTGCTTGGAAAAGTTAGCTGAAGATAAAACCCCACGGAAAGGGAAGTGGGCAGCCGGAGCGGATGTTTAGCATTTCAAATCATATTAAAATAGGCACCAGAGTTAGGGGGCGTTACCACTACGAACGATAACACATTAAAATCGTAAATGGGCAAGCCGTAGCATTTTTTAAGCATTTTAACATTGTCAAAGTTACCACTTTGATCAATAGTTACACATCATCAGTTAATGCGCATATGAATGATGTAAATCATATTATCATTCAATACAACCTATCCTTCTTTCATCATTGCGGTTACTGCTTTGATCCCTACTTCTATTGCATCTTCACTCGGATTTAGTTTGCTGTGGTGTAAGCCATAGGGAGAGTCTACTCCTAACCAAAACATGAAACCTGGTATTTCCTTTAAGAAATATCCAAAATCTTCACCGGTCATCGCCGCATTTGCTTCAATAAACTGTATCCCTTCCTTTTGAACAGCTTCTGCAAATTTATCGACATATAGTTTATCATTGCTCACCTGATAATACATCGCACCATAATCCACTTCAATAGTACAATCATAGGCAATTTCAAATCCTTTGATGATTTTTTCCAGCTCTGTTTTTATAATCTTCATTGTTTCAGGTTGTAATGTACGGATGGTACCCTCTAAGCGAGCAGTTTCTGCTATAATATTTTGCACAGTACCAGCTGTCATTTTTCCAACCGTAATCACACCACTATCTAATGGGTCTACTTTTCTTGATATGATTTGTTGTAATTGTGTAACAAAGCTACTAGCCGTAACGATCATATCTTTTGTTAGGTGCGGATATGCTGCATGTCCTCCCTTTCCAGTAAAATCAAGAAATAATTCACTTGTATTAGCAAATAGTATCCCTGCTTTGCTTGAAACCGTTCCGACCGGTAGTTCAGGTGCGATATGTAATGCAAAAATACTATCCACTTTCCATTGTTTAAACGTATCCGAAGAAAGCATAGGCTCTGCTCCACCTGGTCCCTCTTCGGCTGGCTGAAAAATAAATAAAACATTATCAGCAATCGGATTAGCACTTATTTCATCGAGTACTCCGAGAGCAATTGTCATATGTAAATCATGTCCACATGCGTGCATTTGACCAGGATGTTGTGACTCAAATGAGAATTTTGTTGCTTCTGTAATTGGTAATCCGTCGATATCAGCACGGTATCCAATTGTTTTTTTCGGATTATTTCCTTTTACATAAACGAATAACCCTGTTTCCCATTTAGTAATTTCAATGTTCGGCCGATTCATCTTTTCAATTGTTTCTAATAAGAAAGATTGGGTTTTATATTCTCGAAAACCAAGCTCAGGTATCTGGTGCAGTGAACGTCTAATTGTTACTAATTCATTCTTATTCATGTAGAACTCCTTTCTGATCCATTTTATCACGGTGATAATCGTGTCCGTAAAACCACCACCGATGGAAGTCTCACTTTATAGTTAAAACAAGACAGGATCGATATGACCCTGCCTCATTACTTTTTATTAATCATCTAATTTTCGTAATGCTTCCATAATTTCTGTTTTTGATTTTGTCTGGTCATCAATTTCTTTAATAACTTTTGCCGGTGTACCAGCTACTACTGTATTTGGTGGTACATCCTTTGTAACAACTGCTCCCGCTGCAACAACTGCTCCTTCACCAACACGAACACCTTCAAGTACGACTGCGTTCGCACCGATTACAACACCGTCTTCAATAATTACTGGTTGGGCAGATGGTGGCTCAATTACTCCTGCTAATACTGCACCAGCTCCAACGTGACAATTCTTACCTACTGTTGCACGGCCACCTAATGATGCGTTCATATCGATCATTGTTCCCTCACCAATTACAGAACCGATATTTATCATAGCACCAAACATAACAACTGCACCATCACCGATTTCTACTTGTTCACGAATAATCGCACCAGGCTCGATACGTGCATTAATGTCTTTCATATTTAATAGTGGTATGGCTGAATTACGGCGGTCATTTTCCACTACATGATCAGTAATTTTATCTTTATATGTATCAAGTAATTCTTTTACTTCTTTCCATTCACCGAAAATAACTCCGTTTGTTTCATTTAAGAAAGTCTGGATGGAGCCTGTTTCTGCAATTTTATCCAAATCCTCACCTTTTACATATACTTTTACGGGTGTGGATTTTTTACTGTTTGAAATAAATGAAATAATCTCATGTGCGTCCATTTGCTTCATTGTTTACTTCCTCCAATAATTGTTGTTTTTATAAATGTAACAAAAAATAATTTACTTTTACAAGTATTATTAATTTGTCGTATACATTGATTTGTTAACTTCTTTTAAAATAGCACGTCTCGTTAAAATACCCAGAAAATATCCATCTTCATCTACAACACATGCAAATGCATGATTGATTACTACCTTTAGACAAGTTAGAAAATCAGTATCTTTTGTTAAAGTTGGTAGTTCTGCTTGCATAACAGCTTCTACTTTTGTCTCTGCTAATTTCTCCATTTCAAACCGTTCCATTCCCATGACACTTTTTAAGATCGGTGTTTTGGCAATCGTGCCTTTGAATTTATATTCCAAGTCTAAAACAGGAACAGATGAATAACCTGACTCAACTAGTACGAGTAAAGCATGTTCTACAGGGTTACCTACTTGAACGTGTGCTACCTTTTCTGCGGGTATCATTAAATCCTCTACAGTCATTTCAGTTAACGATTTTTTAAGTACACTAGACATATGGGCCACTCCTTTTTCCTTTGGTGAAGGAGCTATTATGATATCAGCATATATATTTTAACATAAATTTTAAAAATTTGTGTAATCTATCGCTTGGATATCATAAATACTTAACAGCATGCTATAATGAAACAGATATATTAAGGTTTTTAATAGAAAGGGCTTTTAAACTGTATGAACCGTAGAACTTTTTTGAAAAGATTATTTGGTGGTATCATTACTGCTTTCGGGCTTAGTGGTGGTACATATTATTATGCGAGAGAAATAGAACCAAGTATGTTAGATATACATTATGTTGATATTCATTCAAGCAAAACCCCTAACTCTTTTGAAGGATATAAAATACTTCAGTTTACTGATACTCATATAGGTTTTCAATATACAATCGATCAACTGGCTGAATTAGTAGATAAAATGAATCAATTAGAACCGGACATGATCGTATTCACTGGTGATTTAATAGATAATCCTCGTACATATCAAATTGATGATAGATTAATATCTATATTAGGTAAACTACGAGCTAAAGGCGGCAAGTTTTGGATATATGGTAACCATGACCATGGTGGATATGGAACGGAAATTTTAAAGGATGTTTTTCAACAGGGTGGTTTTGAATTGTTACAAAATGGACACAGACAGATTAATAAAAATGGTGATATGATTTATCTTGCAGGTATTGATGATGTGTTATTAGGTAAGCCTGATATAAAGCAAACTATCGATGGAATTAATAACGATCAGTTGACAATATTACTGGCACATGAACCTGATTTTGCAGACATTGCAAAAGACTATCCGATTGATATACAATTATCGGGTCACAGTCATGGTGGGCAAGTTCAACTACCTTTTATAGGGTATATCTATACGCCACACTTGGCTGAAAAGTATGTTGAAGGGACCTATGTAATCGGTAGCCACCCATTACAATTGTTCGTTAGTCGTGGTGTTGGTACTACAAGATTACCGTATCGATTTTTCTGCAAACCTGAAATTACGATGTATCAATTAAAAAAATCATAAACGAGGTGAAACTATGAAATTAAATACAGTTCTAATGTTATTTATTGTATTCCTTTTAGCCGGTTGTTCAGGTAATATACTGAGTGGGGATTCTTCAAATGAATATGAAGGTGACTTTTCATATGAAGTAAAAGATTTCACATTTACTAATCAAGACGGTGAAAAACTATCAAAAAGTGATTTAGACGGAAAGTTTTGGATTGCCGACATGATATTCACTAATTGTGAAACGGTCTGTCCACCAATGACCGCAAATATGGCACGACTGCAAAGCCTTTTAGAAGAAGAAAATATTGATGCCGAATTGGTTTCATTTAGTGTTGATCCAACTAATGACACTCCTGAGATTTTAAAGAAATATATTAAAGAACGTGGAGGAACATTTGATAATTGGCACGCACTTACAGGTTACACTGATGAAGAGATCAAAGAATTTGTTAATAAGTCCTTTAAAGAATTGGTAGAAAACCCAGAGAATAGTGATCAAGTTATTCATGGCACAAGCTTTTATTTAGTTTCACCAGATGGCAATGCTATAAAAAGATATAATGGACAAAAAGCAGACAATATGCAAAAAATAGTTGAAGATATTAAATCAATGAATTAAAGTAGCAAGTAGAAGGATTTAGCCTCCTTCTACTTTTATTATAGTATTTAATATTATGGAAAGAAGGTGAATAAATGAACAATTCAAATGACACAATGGAAAAAATTGGACAAGCTTTATTTATTGTCAATCGTCATGCGAAAACCGCGCCTGACCCCACTCAATTATATCGACTAAAAAACGAAACAATGAAAAAGCTTATTAAGGAGAATAAAGCAGTAAAAGTTGGTTTGCACTATTCCAAAAACCCAAAGCAAAGCCGACAACATTCTGTTTTACTAGTTCAGGTTGGAAATTATTACTTTCACACTCCACCTAATAAAGAAGATATGGAAACATTACCCCATCTTGGTCAATTAGATGAAAGTTATCGTAATCAAAAGCCTACCCTTTCGCTGAATAAGGCAAAAACAATCCTTTATCAATATTTAAACTGGTCTATTTCGAAGTCAACAAACAAGCGCCATTCTAACTATCAACCCTTTTTACAACAAACCTCTTCTCTATCTCCTTTCTACCACAAAAGAAAACATCGGTAATTTTCACTATAAAAAAGAGGCTGTCCCTAAATTCTTAGAGATGGCCCCTTTTATTTGGTCAAATGACTAGTCAATATTTTAACTTGAGTAAGGTTGATCTTTTCTAATGATAGAGAAACTTCTTTTTATACTGATGATAATAGAAAAGATCAACACACCATAAAGGACATATCTCCAATCTGGTACATCCATAAATGCAGAAATGATCAGGATCATGATTAAAACAGCAAACATATACGTTATTAGAGTATTCCATTCCAAGGCCATCACGAACTTAACCAAGGGATGGAATAAATAATACATAATAATTAATCCGCTCACTATATACAGTATAAAAAATATTTCAGTTTGCATGGTTAAGAAAAGTAAATCACTTAATCTTATCATTTCTTTCCAAAGCTCTTCAGCCATAATGTGTCCCTCCTATTCATTTTATGATAAAATAATGCTAGCTTTTTATGATTAGTACTATTATTTCCAATTTTTGTACTAGTTATAAGAGGAAATGAAGGAGGCATACATTTTGGAGTCATTCATAAATGAGCAAGTTAAAAAAATTGAAATTTCTGGAATTAGGCAATTCTTTAATATGGTAGGAAATAAACCAGATATCCTATCATTAACAATTGGCCAACCGGATTTTCCTACCCCTTCCCACGTTAAGGAAAAAACAAAGGAAGCAATAGATCACAATCAAACAACGTATACACATAATGCAGGTATTCTGTCTTTAAGAAAGGCGATAGCTTCATTTATAAAAACAAACTATCAACTAGAGTATGATCCCAACAATGAAATTATTGTTACAGTTGGTGCGTCACAAGCCATTGATATTACATTAAGAACTATTTTAATGAAAGGTGATGAAGTACTCTTACCTGGTCCTGTTTATCCTGGTTATGAACCATTAGTAAAATTAGCGGGAGGGACACCGTCATTTATTGATACTTGTCAAACAAATTTCAAATTAACAGCTGATTTGATCGAGCAGTCCATAACACCTAATACAAAAGCTATTATTATTCCTTACCCTTCTAACCCAACAGGGGTGACACTCACAAAGGAAGAATTAACAGAAATTGCATCAGTTGTTGAAAAGCATAATATCTTTTTGATTGCAGATGAAATATATAGTGAATTAGTTTATGATAAAAGTCACTATTCAATTGGGCGTTTTCAGGAAATTCGCGATAAGCTAATCATCATTAATGGTGTTTCCAAGTCACATTCTATGACTGGTTTCAGAATTGGTTATATTCTTACTTCTGAGTGGTTAGCCAAACATATACTGAAAGTCCATCAATATAATGTATCTTGTGCTTCTTCCATTAGTCAACATGGGGCAATAGAAGCTATTAAAAACGGTCAAGATGATCCAATAAAAATGAAAAAAGTTTACCAAGAACGTAGAGATTATGTATTCGAAAGGCTAAAAGGAATGCAAATTAACACTTACTTACCTGACGGAGGATTCTATTTTTTTGTTGATATAAGTCATTTAAATAAAGATTCTTTCTCAGTTGCACTACAATTAGTGGAAGAAGCTAAAGTAGCGTTAGTACCAGGTAGCGCATTTTCTCAATTCGGAGAAGGTTACTTACGTTTATCTTATGCTTACGATATAGATACGCTAAAAGAAGGCTTGGATCGTATTGAACCAATAATCTCAAAAGTCTAAATTAGCAAATAAAAGTCTAATAAACCCGTTTCAAATTATAATCATAACGGGTTTATTAGGCTTTAAAACTATCATTATGCATAGTTACTTAGTTTTCTTTATTTTGTTTTTGTTTGTAATGCTCATAATCATTTAATAGCTCATCCAACTCTTGACTAATATGGAGAGATTCTTTGCTGGTAATACCTTTTTTGAGAGCAACGTCGGTCATTTCTTTTCGTAATTCCTCAATCTTACTTATTAACTTTATTGGATATAGTGACATTTACCGAGTTACCCCCTAATATAGATTTGTCTAAAAGTGTGCATTTGGTAAACGCTATTGATTATCCCAAAAAAATGTTTTATTGTAAAGCAAACCGCAAAAATAGACAATTCTTTTAAATAACAAAATATTATTCTTTATAGCTTGCGAAAATTCGACATGTTTTTTCATAAAATATGATATCGTATTATTTAATAATTGTTTTAGTGAGGATGAATTTTTGCCATGCAATATAAACGAAATGAAGCATTTCGATATACATTCCATCATACTGTTTCAGGTGAATTAATATATAATGACTGTAATTCTCAATCTATTACTTTAATAGATATTAGTCCCAAAGGAATGAAATTTAATAGTTTTGAAAAATTGGATTTAAATTCAAATATATGTATTAAATATAAAATATTTGAATTAATTTTACAAGTGAATGGACGTATCGTCTGGTGTAAAGATTATGGTGATTTTTATCAATACGGAGCTTCACTAGATGTAAGTGAAGATTATAAGTCTACTCTAATCAGTGAATTAAAAAAACTAGCTAAAACAAAACCTCAATAGAGTCATACCCTATTGAGGTTTTTTATTCCTGCATTTATTTAACACGATCAAAAATACTAAAGCCTATACAGCCAATTAAAATCACAACACATAATATACCAAAAACATCCACGTTCTACACCTCATTTTCTTGATTCTTCTTATTTTATTATACCTAATTTTCTGATTTTAATAAAGAATATTTTACTTTTTTCTCGTACAATCATATAAAGAAATTCATGTATTCATGCTATAATAATCTTATCCTACTTAGTTAAACTAGAAGGTGAGGTATTACTTTGTCCTTTTGTCCCAATTGTGGTGGTCAAGTTCAAGATATTGAAACATTCTGTGTTTCTTGCGGAAAAAAATTACCAGAAGATATAAAGAAAAGAATATTACCAGTGAAACCGTCAAAAAAATGGTGGTTCCTCCCTGCTTTATCATTAATAATCGCTTGTTCCGTTGTGGGTTCGGCATATTTTTTTACAAACTATCAATCTAATAAAGCTTTATCTTACTATGATGAAGCAACTGAGATGGCTCTAATTGGAGATTATGATCAAGCAAAAGCTTTACTCGAACAAGCACTAGAATATAAAGAAAATTTCCCTGCTGCAGAAGAAGTTTTAGCCTTTTTAAATGTTGCTACTGAAATTGAACAAAACTTTGATCAGATTACTAAATTAATGGAGGAAAATAAATTTACGGAAGCCTTTAATATAATAAGGCAATCTGAGGATGATATACAGAAGTTCACCGGTGACTTAACCGACCAAATAATGGAGCAAAACATAGCTGTAAAAAACCAAATTTTATTAAAACAAGCAACATATAAATTAAATAATAATCCAACTACAGACGAATTAAAGGCTTTAATATGGGAAATAGAAGATATTACACATGATCAGGCAGCTAAATTACAACAAGAAGTACAGCAAAAGTTAGTATCCATGACTTATCAAGAGGCAACAGCTTTATTAGAAGATTTCCAATTCTCTCAAGCAATACGTGTAATTGAAGATACGCTGAAAGTAGTGGAAAGCTCTGAACAATTAGAAAGCTTGAAAACAACCGTCAACAAAGAAAAGACGGCCTTCGAGTCTGCTCAGGAGCAACGAATTGAACAAGCACTTTCTGCATTCGAGGATGAACAAGAATTAAATGAGAGCCATGCCATTGAATTAATAGATATTCAATTAAAGGAAGAAAAAGGTGATTGGATTATTACCGGGCAACTAAAAAGTGTAGCTACCGTCCCTATACACTCTATTTTAGTCAGTTATTCAGTCAAGGATAAAGAGGATAATACAGTATTAGAAAATGATGTCTATGTATTTCCAGAGACATTATATCCTGATGAAGTAGGTAATTTTGAATTTACTCATTTCGATGTTGATACTGAATATGAGAGATTAAAGCCAAAAGTAGAGGAAATTACTTGGTACTTAGAATAAACTGCGGGGGATTATCATGTATAAGAAAAGAAAATATATTCCAATATTTTTAACTGTAATCATACTATTAATAGCAATCGTTGCTGCAGTTAGTGTTTTTTTTAGTAGGAGTAATCAGCCATTAGAAATAAATAATACGATCGCTACAAATATTGCTAGTGAAAATGAAATTAATTTAAAAAATATTATTCATCAAGCACAAAAAGCAGTTGTCCAAATTGAAAGCACGAATGATTTAAGTACAAAAACAGGTTCAGGCTTTTTGATAAATAATAAAGGTGATATCATTACAAACGCACATGTGATCGAAGATGCAGACACCATCGTTGTGAAATTAACAAATGCTAGAGAATATCCGGCGGCAATTGTTGGAATTGGAGAGAATCAAGATTTTGCAGTAATTCGTGTCCCAGAGCTAAATCAATTAGAGCCGATAGCTCTTGAAACAGAGAAACAAGTAGATATTGGTGATGAGATTATTGCTGTCGGTAGCCCAATGGGGATTCAGAATAGTGTATCTCTTGGATTGATTGTTGGAACTGATCGATCATTTTCTATTAATGATTACCAATATGATGAAGTTTATCAAATCTCAGCTAACATCACACATGGGAATAGCGGTGGCCCCCTTATTTCAAGAAATAGTGGTAAAGTAGTTGGGATTAATTCTGCTGGAATTTCTGACACAGACATTGGATTCAGTATCCCTATTACCCAAGTAACGGAAATTGTTTCAGAATGGACGGAAAATGTGAATGAAGAGGAATTAACTTATTTGTCACCCACAAAACAGCAAATTAATGAAGAAAAACTTAAAGAAGAAGCTCTATATATAGCCAAATACTTTTTTGATAACATTACATTAAGAGATTATGTAAACGCCTATTCTTTGATGGGAAGTCAATATCAAAACAGCAAAAGTTATACAGACTTCCGTCAATCATTTCAATCTCTCATAGATTTAACAGTTCAAGATAAAAAAATTGTAGCTACACAAAATGATGAAGTACAAATGGAAATAAATGTCGAAATAACGGTTAGAAATGAGAAATATAAGGAAATCAAAAATGCGCGGAAGTATGTGTTAGTTGTTGGGTACGAAAATGACCAATTGAAAATACTAAAATTGCAACAATCCACATAAAGATGGAAGGGGTGATGTATTGAAGAAAATATTTATTGTTTCACTCATACTACTGTTCGCATGTAGCAACCAAGATGAAGAACAGATGATCGTCAAAGAAGAGACCAAGCAACCGATAGATGATTTATTAGATCAGGAAGTAGTGCAAGAAACACCACAAGAGAAAGAAAACCTAGATGTAGAATTTGTATTAGAAGATGAAATCATAACGTTGAATACAAAGAATATTACCATACTCGGTGCATATCTCAGCACAGTGAACAATAGAAAAAAAGCAATATCAAATATGAAGCTTGAAAAACTTGATCTCAACAGACTGTACTTGCTATCTTTTAATTGTTCTCAAAATACTTGTTCTTATCTTTTACTAGACAGAAACGAGCCTAATCGCTCTTTTCTTGTAGATGATTTAATTCATTTGAAGGAAATGATCCCCTCTCCTGATCAATCGAAGTTATTATTCATTATAGATAACTATAAAACAGATTCATGGAAAGTATTCAATCTTGAAGACTGGACTACAATTAAATTTGAGCCACCTCCACCAGAGGAAATACGGATTCAAACGGCAACTTGGCTCGATGAAGAAACGATTAATATCGAATATCAACAATCCCCTGATAATACGGTACAGGAAATGACTATTACGACACAACAAGAGCAATTATTTGAGGAAGATTAATTAATTACATTTCACCTTCCATTATCTGTTTCTAATACTTTAACTAAATACGTTAAGATATACCTCCCCCTTGGAGTGTGTCGCATTTTTCCACCGCGTAGAATAGCGTTTTGGTAAAGGTAAAAGCGCAGTAATCTGCCGAAGCAGTGGCACCTTAACACTCCATCAAGAAAGAATGGAAGAAAGCAAATCCATATGAGAATTATGATCAAATAATGTGCAGTAACTCTGGTGCCGATTTTGACATGGTTTGAATAGCTAAACATCCGCTCCAGCTGCCCGCTTCCCTTTCCGTGGGGTTTTATCTTCAGCTAACTTTTCCAAGCAAAGGCCGCTCGGAAAAGTGGATCTTCAGAGAAAACATTCCCACAGAAGTGGAAGTAGGCAAGCCGTAGTGGTTGTTAAGCATTTGATACATGTCAAAATTACCACTGTACCTATTACGCAATTAAAAACCTAATGATAACAATTTCTAAGTGTAGAATTTGCAAAATCGTTCGGTCTTTATTTTTATCAAATCACTTTTGTCCCCTCCTCATTTTTGGCTTCCTGATCAGTATCAGCATCCTATTTATTGAAAAGAAATCGTTTTTTCTGTTTTAATATCAATCCTCTCCCCATTTATGAAGAACTGGGTATGGACGAACAGCTTATGATCCCCTTTTTCCAGATTAGCAAAAGTCAATGGTTCTTGTGGATGATAGTGAAAGCCCGGTTTCATCTGTTTTGATATTGGACTTCCGGTAAAAGTTGCATTATCTACGTTGACTGTAATTTGTGTTAATGGTGTTCTGTGCTGGATCATAATATTTTCTTCCCCAATATACTGAACAGATCGCAATACTTGAAAACCATCGTTTATTCCTTCGATCCGTATATGTACGATAAAATCCTCATATTGTTCTTCAATCTTGACTGTTTCAACTAAAGATGTTTTCTGGAAATCCTTAATAATAAACAGTAGGAATGTCCCAATACAAGCGATTATAGCTATGACAATGGTGTTTCTTTTCCACACATGCCACTCCTCCTCGCTATTTTTTCTCTATATTTATATAGACGAACTCCCTAATAGTTTGGTTTCATTTTTGACTTATTTAAATGTATACTTTTTTCAAAATTCTACAAAATATGTATAAGGCTATTCCATTCAAGGAGGAAGAAAAGATGAAAGTCCTACATATACTCATTGTCATGTGTATTTTAATACTTGTTTCGTGTAACAATCAGAACAATTCCTCTACCCATCAAGAGGATACGTCTGATATTGTCATGTTAAATTCAGAAACACCAAACGCACATGAAGAAAATTCTATTCCGAGCATAGCACAATCATATTTGGACGACCAGACTAATGATATTGCATCTTACAAAGCAATTCATATTGATGATCAATTATTTGTTGCTTTTAATGCAACACCGCTTAAGCAAGCAGTTGAACAAAAAATAGAAAAGAGAGTAAAAAAAGACTTAGAGACACTGACTAAGATTAAAGATATACAAGTTACTTCTGATCAAAAATTTTATATAGAATTAACTAAGCTGGAAAATCAACAGTTATCAAAAGATCAAGTATTAAAAAAATTAAAAGAACTGAAAAAACTTTCGAAAGAACAAACATAACGGAGGAAAAGCAATGAAAGATCACCAAGCAAACTATAAAGATTATGAAAAAACACAAGAACCTAAACGACCATTACTAAAAAATTGTTTAAAAGCATTTTTAATTGGTGGACTAATTTGTGTCATTGGCCAAGTTATTTCAACCATTTATATGTATTTTTTTGATTTCACCGAGCAAACTGTTGGCAATCCGACAGTTGCCACTTTAATTTTCATTACCATGTTACTTACTGGATTTGGGGTTTATGATCGTATTGCTCAATTTGCAGGGGCAGGTACAGCTGTTCCAGTTACAGGTTTTGGTAATGCAGTGATTTCTGCTGCGATAGAACATCGTACAGAAGGATTTGTGCAAGGTGTTGGTGGAAATATGTTTAAACTAGCTGGATCCGTCATTTTATTTGGTGTTTTTTCTGCTTTTATTGTAGCTTTCATTAAAACTATTTTCTCTTATTGGAGTGGCGCATAATGATGACAGGTAAACAAACATGGGTATTTGATACCCCTCCATCCATTATTTCGACAGGAGTTGTAGGAGGACCTTTTGAAGAAAAAGGCAATATTCCGAATGACTTTGATTATTTTTATACGGATCAATGGATGGATGAAAAATCGTTTGAAATAGCACATCAACATATGATCGAAGATGCTTGTCATTATGCTATTGAAAAAGCAAATTTGGAAACCAATGACATTCAGTTTTTCCTACATGGAGATCTTATTAATCAATTAACGCCATCTAACTTTGCAGCACGAAATTTAGCAATTCCCTATTTAGGTGTTTTTAATGCCTGTGCAACCTCAATGGAAGGATTAGCTATGTCAGCATTAATTATCAACCAAATGAAAGCTGATTATGTAATGACAGGTGCTGCAAGTCATAATTCAGCAGTTGAAAGACAATTCCGTTATCCAAACGAGTATGGCAGTCAAAAGCCTGACACTGCTCAGTGGACGGTGACAGGAGCAGGTATTGCGATACTTTCACAGAATGGGGCGGGGCCAAAAGTAACATCAGCTACGATTGGTAAAGTTGTAGACAGAGGTCTAGAAGATCCTTTTAACATGGGTGGTGCTATGGCCCCCGCTGCTTATGATACGATAACCAGACATTTAAAAGATCGCAATCTTAGACCAGATTATTATGATTACATCATTACAGGCGATCTTGCGAAATTTGGCAGGGAAATGTGTTTAGATTTACTCCATCAAAATAATTATCAGATCACTGACGAGCAATTTATCGATTGTGGATTAACAATTTATAAGCCTGACCAGCCTATATTCGCAGGTGCCAGTGGACCTGCATGTTCTGCAATTGTTACGTACGGTCATTTTATAAATAAGCTCTCTCAAGGGGAATGCAACCGAATTTTGGTTGTTGCTACAGGGGCATTATTATCCCCACTCACTGTCCAACAAAAACAAACAATTCCATGTATTGCACACGCAGTATCTATTGAAAATGTTTAATAAAGAGGTGATCTAGTATGGTTTTTTTATGGTCCTTTATTGTAGGTGGTCTTATTTGTGTAGTAGGTCAACTGCTATTAGATATAGCAAAACTCACTCCTGGTCATACATTAAGTACATTGGTTGTTGCCGGTGCTATTTTGGATGGATTTGGATTATACGAGCCATTAATTGACTTCGCTGGTGCTGGTGCTACCGTTCCAATAACAAGCTTTGGTAATTCTCTTGTTCATGGTGCACTAGAAGAAGCAGAAAAACACGGGCTGATAGGTGTTGTTACAGGGATGTTTGAGGTAACGAGTTCAGGGATATCTGCTGCAATAATATTCGGCATGATCGGTGCTATATTCTTCAAAGCTAAAGGATAAAAATGAGAATAACCCATCCCTGCCAATTTATTAGATGCGAAAATGATACAACGCTAACTAGTGAACATTCTGTTTAGTGTAGCTTTCTTCCATTCTTCTGAAGTTGAGTGCTAATTCATCGCTACGGAAAAAACTGCTTCAGCTTACTCGAGATGCGCAAAAATCGCTTTCCTGTGGGATTTTCAGCTCGCGCTGGTCCCAAAGGAGTTTCACATTTTCTCCTCAGCTTAGAATGGCTTTCCAAAAAATTGATAAGAAAGCCAATGTATTTAGTTCTATAAGATCTGCTCTATCACTAATCAAAACACTAGGCAGGATCCAGAGACTCCTCTAAGACAGCTCGTCTCAGCTGAAGTGTGACATAACACTCTCAAAAGAAAGAACGGAAGAAAGCAAATCAAAAAGTACAACTTCGTATTGTTTGTTTTTTGTGCTCAACATTGCTTTTTAAATATGAATATATATTTTCCCTACCTGTTTTTGTGACTCTAGGTGAGAAAAGGCTTTTTCAATATTATCCAATGGATAACCTGTGTCTAGAAGAGGTTTAATATTGTGTTTTTCAATGAATGGAATTAATTCATGTAACTCTTCCCTACTCCCCATTGTCGAGCCAATTAATTTATATTGACCATAGAAAAACGCACGTAAATTAAAAGTAAACTCATCGTTGGTAGATGATCCAAAGGTAACTATTCTGCCACCTTTTTTTAGTACTTCTAATGACCTATTAAATGTAGCACCACCTATACTTTCAATTACGAGATCTACTTGTTCATCTGCTAATGCAATCTTCCAATCTTCATCGGTTACGATTCCACGATCATATCCCAATTCTTCCGCTTGTTTCAATTTATCATAATTTCTTGAAGTAGTAATAACCCTTGCGCCAATAGCTTTAGCCATTTGAATGATAAAGGATGTTACTCCCCCTCCTACTCCAGGAATAAATAAAGTTTCCCCTTCTTTTATTTTTCCTTGAGTAAATAATGCACGGTAACCTGTAAGGGCAGATAAGGCAAACACCCCTGCTTCCTCTCTGCTCAAGTGGGTTGGCTTTCTTTCAACAAAGTCTTCCGAAATGAGTATTTTCTCAGCAAATGTACCATTAAATGGTACACCAACTATCTCAAAATCTTCTGGTGGTGCTGCTGTATTGTCATACCAATTTAAACTAGGGTTAATAATCACTTCCTCCCCTAATTCAAAGCGAGAAGCTTCATCCCCTATTTTTTCGATCACACCAGCACCATCCGACCCAAGAATATATGGGTCTGCTTTATTTCCTACTCGATCTTTAATTTTTAAATCCCGGTGATTTAACCCTGCAGTTTTTAAATGTATTAAAACTTGACGTCCTTTCGGCAGTTGTTCAGGCATATCTACTAATTGGTATGTCCCGTTTTGAATTACGTATGCTTTCATTTTAGGACTCCTTTCTTTCTATATGTAAAGGTTTTTTGTTATCAATGCTATTCTTTAAGAGTGCTTGCATTTCACCAATCCCTTTTGTTCCTAGTAAGGGATATTGTAAGCTATATACGTCATGAAATGTCTTATTAAGAATCGGTTGATATTTTTTCCCTGTCAATACAACAATATCATCAAAAAGATCCAATTTCTTGTCACTTACTTGATTACGTAACACCTCAACAGTTATTACATTGGGGTCATTTGGGCGAAAAGTGACATCATAATTTTCAGATACAATATCATCTGGTAACAATAATCCGTGCTTTCCAGAGATAATAACCCAATTATCGAAATACATTTCTACATATTGGCGACATAAACGATGCAATACGCCTATGTAAGTATTTTTTGCTTTTGTTGGACCTGCTCCAGGGATTTTATCCCATATTTTCTTTTTTCCACATGGTAAAATACATAACTGTGTCATTACTCTCTCCCCATTCTAATAATTCTATTATATATAACTAGCTAGCAACCTGTAAAATACAAAAAAATATTTTCAGTTTAAAACGAGATAACAACAACATTGTAATCGCTTACGGTTATTTAACCTCAGAAGAAATGTCAGAAAATTATTAAAAAACGGTTGACCAAAAGGCTTTTTGGTTGTATTATTGTCGTCAATCAGATATTTCTGAAAATAATCATTTTTTAAAAATATCTGTGGACAGTATAGAATCAATCGTATAGTATAAATTATAGAAGACAATATATAAAACGTTGACGGGAACAAAGGATTAGGATCATGTATTAAAAGAGAGCCGAGGATGGTGGAAGCTCGGTAGTACACCCTACTCCGAATACTCATCCCCGAGTGCTATGTTGAACAGAGTTTCTTAGTAAGCATAGCCAGGTGTCTATCACCTGTTACCAAAATGAAGCTATCGAAATATTATAGCTTCACAAGGCAATATTTGAGAGAATATTGCGAATCAGGGTGGTACCGTGAAAAGAAAGGCCTTTTCTCCCTTGTTATTTGCTATTTGATTAGCAAGAACAAGTTAGAAATGGCCTTTTTTCTATATATAAAGAAAATGAAATTATTATATAATATTTGAGTTTTCACATTTTAACATTTAGGAGGGATTATAATGGAAAGAACACAAAAACAAGTACATTCAGCTACAGAATACAATGAGCCAAAAACAGGTGCTGATCTACTTGTCGAATCGTTAATCAACGAAGGTGTAGATACATTATTTGGATACCCCGGTGGAGCTGCTTTACCTATTTTTGATGCTCTTTATAAAGCTCAGGATTCTTTCGATCAAATCCTGGCTCGACACGAACAAGGATCTATTCATGCTGCAGAAGGTTATGCAAGAATTTCTGGAAAGCCTGGCGTTGTCGTGGCAACATCAGGACCAGGTGCGACAAACTTAGTGACTGGAATTGCTGATGCAATGATTGATTCCTTGCCGATGATTATCATTACAGGTCAAGTTGCACAAGGTGTGATTGGAACAGATGCATTTCAAGAAGTAGATGTGATGGGTGTTACTACACCAATTACAAAGCATAACTATCAAGTTCGCGATGTTAAAGATTTGCCTAGAATCGTCAAAGAGGCGTTTCATATCGCGACAACAGGACGTCCTGGTCCAGTATTAATTGATATGCCAAAGGACATTTCTGGAGAAGTGATCGAAGCAGAATTCAAACCAAATGTGGAATTAGATTTACCAGGATATCAACCAACAACCAAACCAAACCCTTTGCAAACCAAAAAGCTTGCTGAAGCAATCGGGAAAGCAAAAAAACCAGTTCTATTAACTGGCGCAGGTATCTTATTTGCAAAAGCTTCCGAGGAAGTACAAGAGTTTGCTGAACGATACTCCATACCTGTAGCCTCTACTCTGCTAGGTTTAGGAGCATTCCCTGGTGATCATCCTTTATTTATGGGAATGGCAGGCATGCACGGAACATATTCATCCAACACTGCTTTGTATGAATGTGACTTACTAATCAATATTGGAGCTAGGTTTGATGACCGTTTAACTGGTAAATTAACATCCTTTGCACCGAATGCAACAGTAGCTCACATCGATATTGATCCAGCAGAAATCGGCAAAAATGTTGCAACTGATATACCAATTGTTGGAGATGCCAAGGCAGCATTAAAGAAGCTACTATCGCATGATATCAAACAACCAGAGCATGATGAATGGCTTGTTCGTATTCATGAAAATAAAGAAAATTATCCATTATGGTTCAACAACCCAGATCAAGAAATGATCGGGCAATGGGTTATTAAAAAAGTTCATGAAGCAACCAAAGGAAATGCTATTGTAACAACGGATGTTGGTCAGCATCAAATGTGGACAGCACAATATTATACCTTCACAAAACCTGACAAATGGGTTTCATCAGGTGGATTGGGAACAATGGGATTCGGTTTCCCTTCCGCAATAGGTGCACAACTTGCTAAGCCAGATGAAACAGTTGTTGCAATCGTTGGTGATGGTGGTTTTCAAATGACGCTTCAGGAATTATCAATCCTACAAGAAAAAGGCTTGCCTGTTAAAGTAATTATTGTAAACAATCAAGCATTGGGAATGGTTAGACAATGGCAGGAAAAATTCTATGCAGAGCGTTATTCACAATCAATCTTTAGTATACAGCCGGATTTTGTTAAATTAGCAGAATCCTACAACGTTAAGGGAATACAAGTAAAAACACAAGATGAGTTTATGAAAGCAATACCTGAAATCTTTGATTATGAAGGTCCAGTAGTAGTAGATGCTCGCGTTTTACAGCAAGAAAATGTATTCCCAATGATAGCACCTGGTACAGGATTAAATGAAATGATTGGGGTGAAACCATGAAACGAATTATAACCGCAACGGTTAGAAATCGCAGTGGTGTATTAAACCGCATAACAAGTCTCTTACAACGGCGTCAATTCAACATCGAAAGTATTTCTGTCGGCAGAACAGAAACAGAAGGTATGAGTAAAATGACCTTTGTTGTTGATGTCGAAGATTCACAAAAGCTAGAACAAGTGACCAAACAGCTAAATAAACAAATAGATGTTATAAAAGTTTCTGATATTACGGATAAAGCTATTGTCGCACGAGAGCTTGCACTGATTAAGATTGTAAGCAACAGCCAATTACGTGCTGAGATTCAAGGGATAATTGAACCGTTTCGTGCAACGATTATCGATGTAAGTAAAGATAGCTTATCTATCCAAGTTACTGGTAAACCCGATAAGGTCGAAGCATTAATTGATCTGCTCAGACCTTATGGCATTAAAGAATTAGCGCGTACAGGCTTAACTGCTTTTGTTCGTGGACAGCAACCAAATACAGATGGCAGTTTTCAATCACTATTAGGCTAATAATAATAACATTATTATAAAAAAAATTATTTGAGAGGATGTAGTTTTTTATGACTAAAGTACTTTACAACAACAATATTAACGAAGAGGTATTACAATCTAAAAAAATCGCAATTATCGGTTATGGTTCTCAAGGGCATGCACATGCATTAAACCTGAAAGAAAGTGGTTTTGATGTAGTAGTAGGTCTTCGTAAAGGTCGATCTTGGGATAAAGCTGTAGAAGATGGTGTAGATGTAAAATCTGTAGCAGAAGCATCTAAAGAAGCAGATGTCATTATGATCCTTCTTCCTGATGAATATCAGCCATCCATTTATAAAGATGCAATTGAACCAAACTTAGAAGCTGGAAATGCTCTTGTATTCGCTCATGGATTTAATATTCACTTTAATCAAATCGTACCTCCAACAGATGTAGATGTATTCCTTGTAGCACCTAAAGGACCTGGTCACTTAGTACGCAGAACTTATGAAGAAGGTGCTGGTGTACCTGCGCTTTACGGTATTTTCCAAGATGCAACAGGTCAAGCAACAGATGTTGCCCTTGCTTATGCGAAAGGGATCGGTGCTGGCCGTGCTGGTATCCTTGAAACTAGTTTCCAAGAAGAAACAGAAACAGATCTTTTCGGTGAGCAAGCTGTACTTTGCGGTGGTACTTCTGCTCTTGTCAAAGCAGGTTTTGAAACACTTGTAGAAGCCGGATATCAACCTGAAGTTGCTTATTTCGAGTGTTTACACGAATTAAAACTCATCGTTGACTTGTTATATGAAGGTGGACTAGAGAACATGCGCCACTCTATTTCTGATACGGCTGAATGGGGTGACTTCATGTCAGGTCCACGCATTGTTGACGAAGATACAAAAGCACGTATGAAAGATGTACTATCCGATATCCAAACAGGTAAATTTGCACAAGGATGGATTCTGGAAAATCAAGCTAACCGTCCTCGTTATGCAGCTATTAAGAAAGCAGAAAGTGAACACCAAATTGAAAAGGTAGGTAGAGAACTGCGTGAATTAATGCCATTTGTTAAGCAAAAGGCAATTAATAAAAAGGAAGTGGTCTCTAATGACTCAAATTAAGATTTTTGATACGACACTACGTGATGGGGAACAATCGCCTGGTGTCAATCTAAATCAACTAGAAAAATTAGAGCTTGCTAAACAATTAGAACGCTTTGGGGTAGATATAATGGAAGCAGGATTTCCTGCTTCCTCCAAAGGTGATTTTGAAGCAGTGAAAAAAATCGCTGAAACGGTGAAGAACGTATCCGTAGCCGGTCTAGCTCGTGCAGTTAAATCCGATATCGATGCATGTCGTGATGCTTTAAAAAATGCAGCTGATCCCAGGCTTCACGTTTTTATCGCTACCTCCCCTATTCATATGGAATATAAATTAAAGAAAACTCCCGAAGAAGTTATAGAAACAGCTGTTGAGATGGTCGAATACGGTAAGCAATTTTTTGATCATGTCGAATGGTCTGCAGAAGATGCCTCTCGCACAGACTTAAATTTCCTGGCAAAAATTATTGAGAAAGTAATTGATGCTGGAGCAACCGTTATTAACCTACCTGATACAGTTGGCTACACGATGCCGCGAGAATATGGTGCTATGTTTAAATATATTAAAGAAAATGTACCGAATATTGATAAAGTCGATCTTTCCTGTCACTGTCATGATGACTTAGGAATGGCTTTAGCTAACTCTGTTGCCGCAGTGGAAAATGGTGCTACTCAAGTCGAAGGTACGATTAACGGTATAGGAGAACGTGCAGGAAATGCATCTTTAGAAGAATTTGCCGTAGCATTGAAAATTCGCAATGATTATTATCCTTATTATACTAATTTAGTTTTAAATGAAATTAAACGCACTAGTGACATGGTAAGTAAATTCACTGGTATGACGGTGCCTGGAAACAAGGCTGTTGTTGGTCGTAATGCTTTTGCACATGAATCGGGTATCCATCAAGATGGTGTATTAAAGAATGCTCAAACATATGAAATTATAACACCAGAATTAGTTGGTGTTCATTCTAACAACCTTGTATTAGGTAAGCATTCTGGTCGTCATGCTTTTACAGATAAAATTAAACAGCTCGGCTATGACCTACCAGAAGGTAAGGTAAAAGAAGCATTTAAAGCATTTAAATTATTAACTGACCGAAAAAAAGAAGTCACGGATGATGATTTATTTGCGATCCTTACCGACATTCAAACAGATACTTCGAATGTGAAACGTTATAAACTGGAAAACTTCCAAGTACAATATGGATCCAATGATCAGCCTAGTGCAACGGTATCACTGACTACTCCTACTAATGAAAAAGTAGAAGATACAAGTACAGGATCAGGAAGTGTTGAAGCACTTTATAATACATTAGATCAAATTATTTCGGAAGAAACACACCTTACTGATTTTCAACTAAATTCAATCGGTCAAGGACGTGATGCACTTGCAGAAGTTCATGTCAGCTTAACCGTCGATGGAAAGACAGTAAGTGGACGCGGTTCCGCACAAGATGTATTAGAAGCGGCTGTTCAGGCATATCTAAACGGTGTAAACCGAGCTATTTATCAAAAAAAAGCAATATAAGTCGGTATGTAGGAGGTCAATGAATTGACAGGTAAAATTGTACTGCTTCCGGGTGATGGAATTGGAGCAGAAGTTATCTATGCTGCCAAAGACGTCCTAGAAGCAATCACCAAAAAATATAACAAACCTTTTGAATTTTCTTCATACGACATCGGTGGAGTTGCCATTGATAATCATGGTACCCCCCTTCCCGATGAAACGGTTGAAGCTTGTAAAAATGCAGATGCTGTTTTATTAGGCGCTGTCGGTGGTCCTAAGTGGGATAATAATCCTTCTGACTTAAGACCTGAACGTGGTTTACTAGGCATTCGCAAAGCACTTGATTTATATGCGAACCTTCGTCCCGTTAAAGGCTTTAAGAAACTATTGCATGCATCTCCATTAAAGGGAGATATTATACAAGGCAGTGATTTATTAATTGTCCGCGAACTGACAGGTGGTCTATACTTTGGCCAACCAAGTGAACGCCTTGATAATGGAAATGCTGTTGTTGATACATTATCCTACACAAGAAAAGAGATGGAACGTATTATCGATAAAGCCTTTCAAAGTGCGGAGTTACGCAATAAACACCTCACTTCCGTAGATAAAGCAAACGTATTAGAATCTAGTAAACTATGGAGAGAAATAGTTGAAGAGAAAAAGGCAGAATATCCAAATGTCACTGTCGATCATGTGTTAGTCGATGCTGCGGCAATGAAACTAATTACAAACCCAACACAATTTGATGTCATTGTTACAGAGAATATGTTTGGTGATATTTTAAGTGATGAAGCTTCTGTTCTAACTGGATCACTCGGGATGCTCCCTTCTGCCAGCCTTGCAGAAGATGGTGTTGGTTTATATGAACCTGCACATGGCTCTGCACCAGATATCGCTGGTAAAGGTATTGCCAATCCAATTGCAATGATCCTCTCTGCTGCTATGATGCTCCGTTATTCTTTTGATATGAATGAAGAAGCACAAGCAATAGAAGATGCAGTAGAAGAAGTAGTAAATCAAAACTATCACACCGCAGATTTAAATAATGACAACGGAAAACTAGTCAACACAACCGAAATGACACAATTAATCGTTGACGCAATCCAATAATAAGACGGAAAACTTCGGCGTACCTATTCCAAATAGATAAACGCCGATCTTTTTCTAAATGAACCACTACTTTTCAGTAAATGGATAAATATCCATAAAGTATATATCTTTCAGCTCTTACAATATGAGCAACGCCGTTTTAAGTTGATTTGCAAAATCATTATTAACGTAAGGAGTGAAACAGATGAGAAAACCAAAGACAATCGTTGAGAAGATTTGGGATAAGCACGTCGTTCATCATGAAGAAGGAAAACCGGATCTTTTATATATTGACTTACATTTAGTTCATGAGGTTACTTCCCCTCAAGCATTTGAAGGACTTAGAATTAATAATAGAAAAGTACGTCGTCCAGATCGTACCTTTGCAACTATGGATCACAATGTACCTACGATCCACCGTAATGTAATCAAAGATGAAGTATCCAAAACACAAATGGAGACATTAAAAACAAACTGTGATGAGTTTGGAGTACCTTTGGCAGATATCCATCATCCAGATCAAGGTATCGTACACGTAATCGGACCAGAATTAGGTTTAACACAACCAGGTAAAACCATTGTTTGTGGTGACAGCCACACCTCTACTCACGGGGCTTTCGGTGCATTAGCATTCGGTATTGGTACTAGCGAGGTGGAACACGTATTAGCTACTCAAACAATCTGGCAACAAAAACCTAAGACTCTGAATGTAAAAGTCAACGGCAAATTAGGTACAGGAGTAACCGCTAAAGACTTAATCTTAGCAATTATCGGAAAATTCGGTGTGAAATTCGGTACTGGATATGTTATCGAATATACAGGAGAAGCAATCCAAGACTTATCAATGGAAGGTCGTATGACGGTATGTAACATGTCAATCGAAGCAGGTGCTCGGGCAGGTTTAATCAGTCCAGATGAGACAACAGTTGAATTTTTACGTGGAAAACGTCATGTGCCTGAGGGCGAAGCATTTGATGAGCTTGCAAAGGAATGGAAAGCACTAGCGACAGATCAAGGCGCTGTGTATGATGAACAAGTCGAAATCGATGCAAACGAAATTGAACCACAGGTTACCTGGGGAACAAACCCTGGTATGTGTATTCCAGTTAGTGCAGATGTACCAACTGTTGAAGATGCGAATAATGATAGTGACCGCGAGGAAATTAAGCGCGCCTTAGAATACATGGGACTTAAAGGTGGCGAACCTATCTCTTCTGTAGAAATTGAGCATGTGTTCATCGGATCTTGTACCAACTCTCGCCTTGCAGACTTACGCAGAGCATCTGAAATTGTCAAAGGATATCAAGTTAATCCTAATGTTACTGCTATTGTTGTACCTGGTTCTCACAGTGTCAAAACCCAGGCAGAAAAAGAAGGCCTTGATGTCATCTTTAAAGATGCTGGATTTGAATGGCGTGATGCTGGTTGCAGTATGTGTCTAGCAATGAACGATGACGTGGTACCAGAAGGAGAACGATGTGCTTCTACTTCTAACCGTAACTTTGAAGGTCGTCAAGGAACTGGAGCTCGTACACACTTAGTGAGTCCGGAAATGGCTGCAGCCGCCGCAATTAAAGGCCATTTTGTAGATGTACGTCATTTAGGTGTCCCAACACCAAGCTAAAATTATAAAGGGGGTTACAAGAAAATGGAACCAATACGTAAGCATGAAGGGCTTGTCTACCCTTTAAATAGAGCAAATGTTGATACAGATCAAATTATTCCTAAGCAATTTTTAAAAAGAATATCCCGCCAAGGCTTTGGACAATTCGTTTTCTATAACTGGCGTTTTGATTCAAAAGGTGAATTACGTGAAGATTTCTCTTTAAATCAGCCGAAATATGAAGGAACATCTATCTTAGTAGCTGGTGAAAACTTCGGTTGCGGGTCTTCACGAGAACACGCTCCATGGGCGTTACAAGATTATGGATTTAGAGTAATTATTGCTCCAAGCTATGCTGATATTTTTTATAATAATTGTACGAAAAATGGTATTCTTCCTGTAAAATTAACCAACGAAGAAGTCCAGACATTAATTAAAAATGCAGAAGGTGATCAATACCATCTAACCGTTGACCTTGAAACAAAAAAAGTGTTTGACAATCAAGGTTTTGAAGCTTCTTTTGATTTAGATAATTACAAAAGAGAAATGCTTTTAAACGGTTGGGATGAAATCGCAGTTACCTTAACACATGCTGATAAAATTTCCGAATTTGAAGAAGCACATGGTTAAAATGATCGCTGATTTCCTTACTATAAGGAAGTCAGCTTTTTTGTGACTACATTTTATATACTCTCCTCTCTCCTTTCCTTTATCCATTTAATTTTCCAAAATCATCTTTAGTGGGATAGCAAGTTTCGGACATACTAACAGGTATAAGGAGGTGTGAAATTTGCTACATCCCATTGACTTACAACAATGCAAACAAGAATTATTAGAGCGACAAATAATAATAAAACAGCATCTAAAAGATCATTTCGGCTTAGAACAAGCTCTCAATAAAGAATCCGTTTCAGAATTATCCAATTACGATAACCATCCAGCTGATACAGGCTCAGAATTATTTGAACGAGAAAAAGACATTGCCCTCAATGAGCACGAGGAAAAAGAATTAAAGGATATCGAACAGGCATTACAAGCAATCGAAAAAGGAACCTATGGAAAATGTGAGATCTGTCATAAAGAGATACCTGCTGAACGTATCATGGTAATGCCCACCACTACTCGATGTATAACACACGCTGAACATGCTATAGATAAACAACGACCAATAGAAGAAGACATTCTTCACTCAAATATCGATGAACAAGAATTAGAAGGTGACGATCATACGATGTTTGATGGTGAAGACGCTTGGCAAAGCGTTGAACAATATGGTTCTTCCGATGGTCCTTCTGACTTTTATGACACAGAAAAAGACTATGATGATATGTACTACAATTCTGAAGAACAAGTCGGAAGTGTTGAAGAACTGGAAGGATTTTTATTAGCTGGAATGGATGGAAAATATATTGGCGTCAATGAAGCACATGAGAAATATGAAGATTATTTAGATGAAAATGATATCAAGTCTATTTTATATGATGATTAAAATTTGCGTAGGACCACCAATTGATACAGGTTGGTCCTACAATAATCTTTTTATTCTAAATGTTTTGGTGGAGGAGTTGGATGTTTCTTCTTCGCCACCTCCTGAAATATATCACCTTGTTCTGTTGAATTTGGTGTATAATTTTCATTATTCTTTTGCAAAGCATTTATGGCCGTTTGAAGTTGCTTTAATTGATTATTAACTTGTTGAAAATCACCTTTTGTCATTGGCTGGGCATCAGATTTTAACATAAAACCTAACCGTCCATTCGGTTCTATTGTTGCCCATTCAACATCACTGATTTTAGCTACATTTTGTTGACGTAATAACATTTCCAATAAATCTACAGATATTCGATGTTTCTTTAAATTTTTCTCAATAAGTTGTCCTTGTTCAATTAATATCGTTGATTTTCCTGTAATGAAACTTTCAAATTTATCAAATTTAAGTTGAAAATACTCCATTGCAATCAATGTAAGAATCAAAATGGCACCGACTCCAAATGTTACCCATATATTCTTACCAGATACCGGCTGAATAAGTAACGAACCAATCCCTATCATCAGGACTGTTTGTGCTAATGACATTTGTGATATCGACTTTCTGCCAGCTACACGAAGGAGTAGTGTTCCAATTACAATGATTAATATAGCTTTCCAAATCCAATCAAATTCCATAAGGTAACATCCTTTCACTGTAGCAACTAAGGATAAATACGTCCTTTCTACTCATTTTCTAGGATGGCTTATGAATGGTGAATTATGTATCTTTTACAAATTAAGTAATGTTAAATGGAGAGTATAGCCCTGAACCAACTCAACTTTTCCTTATTCTTATATAATATCTAAGAATGCTAACATTCCTGTGATTGCATATAAGTTCCAAATAATATGAAGCATCATTGGCACTAGTAATGATTTTGTAAGACGGTATAACACAACAAAAATCATCCCCATAATTGTTGCAGATAATATATGTCCAGGATGTAATGCACCGAAAATCAAGGACGAGACAATAAAACCAAGTAAAAAATGATATTTAACATCTATACTAATCCTCTAAACATAATTTCTTCTTTAATCGGTGTTAATAATGTAAAGGCAATGTAGAACAATAAAAGATTAAACCAATGGTCTGACAAGCCTTCTAACCCAAAAGTTTCTATTTGGCTTCCCCCCCTTCTTCCAATTTAAACACATCGAGAAAGAGAAATTGAATCAAATAATTGAAAATGAATGCTAGTAAAAGAAATAAATATGTTTTTCCTTTCTTTAATGGTTTCAAAGAAAATGCTGATTTAAGAAAGTATCTTACCTTTTTAAATAATAAAATTGCAATCAATATTCCCACAGCATCAAGGATTAACGTGTAATGACTTTGCATCAATAAATTTGTGTAATCCCCTTCCATTCTTCCATCAAGCCCTGACAGCCCCTATTCCTACTATGAAACCTAATACAAGTACAAAACCAAGGTAAGATAAGAAAAATCCGACTATCCCACCCCAGCCAAATTTAAGATTTTCTTGATGAGGATCTCTTTCAGTTTCTTTGTTAAGAGCGATTTCTTCCATTTTAACTTCCCCTTTTAAACACTTTATTTATTTTTACGAGTAAAGTCCTTATAAAGTTTCAGCTTTTGATTTCTGTTTTTGGAAGAATCTTTGAACTAGTAGTCATTATGAAATATATCAACCGTATGACCACCACTCCGATTTCCTTGGCATTCATAATACACAACATCACTAGTCAACGATATCTTTATTTATGACTCATTTTAAACGGGAATAGGATACCAAAATGCTGTGATACCAATGGTTATATACTTTCCTTCCTTATTAAAAAAAGATACAGCACTGAATTATGCTGTATCCTCTAGTCTTAATAGTCACTATTACTGTCTTCACCTTTGACAATTGAAACACTTGCACTTGCTCCGATTCGGGAAGCACCTGCCTTGATCATTGCCTCAGCTGTTTCTAAATCACGTACACCACCGGAAGCCTTTACTCCTATATTTGGTCCGACAGTTTTACGCATTAATGCAATATCATCTGCTGTAGCTCCTCCAGTCGAGAAACCTGTTGATGTCTTAACATAGTCAGCACCAGCATTAACTGCTAATTGACAAGCTGTTTCTTTTTCTTCATCTGTAAGTAAACATGTTTCGATAATAACTTTCACTAAAGCTTTACCTGCTGCAGCTTGCACAACAGCCTCAATATCTGATTGTACTAGCTCATGGTTACCATCTTTTAAGGCAGCAACATTAATTACCATATCTACTTCGGTTGCACCTTTTTCCACTGTATATTTTGCTTCATAAGCTTTCACTGAGGAAGTTGTTGCTCCTAAAGGGAAACCAATAACTGTACAAACTGCAACATCTGTACCTTTAAGCAATTCTGCTGCATAACTTACCCATGTTGGATTTACACAAACAGAAAAGAAGCCGTGTTCACTTGCTTCTTCACAGAGAGTTTCAATTTGTTGTTTCGTAGTATCTGGTTTTAGTGCGGTATGATCAATTTTACTAGCTAAGCTCATTGTTATTCATCCTCCTTATTTATTTGGCATTGGACATATCATCAGCAATAAATGCACCTGGTAATAAATCTTTCACTGTCGTTTCCTGTACATTTCCTTGAAGGTTGGTTAAAAGCACTTTCATAGTTGGATCACAAAGCTCTGCTAATACCTGTCGACATGCTCCACATGGTGAAACAGGGCGATCTGTGTCTGCAACAACTGCCATCATCTCGAAGTTCTTTGATCCTGTAGCATATGCGTGAAATAATGCTGTTCTTTCTCCGCAATTACACATGGAGTAAGCAGCATTTTCGATATTACAACCATGAAAAATATTACCTTTATCATCTAATAATGCTGCACCTACTTTAAATTTGGAATAGGGTACATATGCTTTTTCTCGCGCTTTTTTTGCTTCTTCAATTAATTGTTTTTCCATCACTGTTCCTCCTCCTTTATGTTAGCCAATATCTTGTATCAGCTGTTTAACAAATTGTAAAAAGGATTCTCGAACTTTCTCTGTCGTTTCGATTACTTCATCATGTGTTAACGGTTGGTCTAAAATTCCTGCTGCCATGTTCGATATGCAAGAAATACCAACACATTTGATACCGGCATGACGAGCAACGGTTACTTCAGGTACCGTCGACATTCCCACAGCATCTCCACCAATTGTTTCAAGCATACGGATCTCTGCAGGTGTTTCATAGCTTGGACCTGTATTCCAAACATAAACACCTTCTTTTAATGTAATATTCAGTTTCTCTGCCGCTTGTTTCGCTATTTGTTGTAATTGACGGTCATAAGCAGTTGACATGTCTGGGAATCGGACGCCATGCTCACTGATATTTTCGCCAATTAATGGATTTTGTCCGGTATTGTTAATATGATCAGAAATTAACATTAAGTCTCCTGGCTCTAAAGAGCGGTTGACACCACCTGCAGCATTGGTTACTAATAATTTATCAATGCCTAATTCTTTCATAACACGGACTGGAAAAGTTACCGCATCTAATCCATACCCTTCATAATAGTGAAAACGACCTTGCATCGCGATAACATCTACACCTTGAAGATTTCCGATTACCAATTGACCTGCGTGCCCTTCTACCGTTGATACCGGAAATCCCGGAATTTCTTCATATTTAATTTTAGTTGGATTCTCTATTTCATCTGCAAGCATGCCTAAACCTGATCCTAAAATCAACCCGATTTTAGGTTGGGTTTTAATTTTGTCCTTTAAATAAGTAGTTGCATCTGCTAACTGGTTCATTTAAACAGCCTCCTCTTAATCAATCTCTTTTAGAAAACTTTTCCCGTTTGATGGTAATGTTACACCAAAATTGTCTGCAATGGTAGCACCAATGTCGGCAAATGTATTTCTTAATTCTAATTGTTTACCATTTGTAATTTGATTATGATGAACTAGAAGTGGTACATATTCTCGTGTATGATCTGTACCATGATGTACAGGGTCATTACCGTGATCGGCTGTAATGATGAACAGATCATCCTCTTGTAATTTATCAAGCATTTCTGGTAAACGTTGATCAAATGCTTGCAATGCTTCGCCATAGCCCTTTGGATCACGGCGATGTCCATACTTAGCATCAAAATCAACAAGGTTAAGGAAATTCAATCCGTGAAAGTCTTTGTCCATTGATTGAATAAATTTCTCCATACCATCATCATTATCTTTCGTACGAATTGCTTCTGTTACACCTTCTCCATCATAAATATCAGATATTTTCCCTAGTGCAATCACATCGTAATCGGCATCCGCTAAATCGTTCATTACAGTTCTTCCAAAAGGCTTTAAAGCATAATCATGACGGTTAGATGTACGCTCGAAAGCACCTGGCTTACCGATAAATGGACGGGCAATGACACGACCGACCATATATTTTTCATTTTTCGTTAAATCACGAGCAATCTCACAAATTTTATATTGTTCTTTAATTGGAATAACCTCTTCATGTGCTGCAATTTGCAGAACAGAGTCAGCTGACGTGTAAACAATTAGATCTCCCGTTTTCATATGCTCTTCGCCAAGCTCTTCAATAATCGCAGTCCCGGAAGCTGGTTTATTACCGATAATATTTCGTCCTGTCTTCTCTTCTAGTTGTTGTATTAAATCATCTGGAAATCCATCTGGGAAAGTTTGAAAAGGCTGTTCAATATGTAAACCCATGATTTCCCAGTGTCCTGTCATCGTATCCTTCCCATTTGATGCCTCTTGCATTTTCGTGTAATGTGCTTTCGGTTTCTCTGCTTTTTCAATCCCTTTTATCTCTCGAATATTACTCAACCCTAATTTTCCAATATTAGGCATATGTAAACCATTCATATGCTCTGCAATGTGACCTAATGTATCTGCACCTTTATCATTGAAGTGAGCTGCATCCGGTGCTTCTCCTATCCCAACCGAATCTAATACAATTAAAAATACACGTTTAAATGATTTCAAAAGATACTCTTCCTTTCTATGACTTTTTTAGACCAAAGTTTTGATCCAATCGGCAATCTGTCCACCGAAATAAACACCAAAAATCCCTACTATTCCTGCCAGAACGGGCGGTGCTGGTAATGGTAATTTCATGAATTTAAAGACAATACCAATAATAATTCCGGCAAGTAAACTTAGTATAATTTCTTTCAAATTGTTTCACTCCTTTATTTTATACTTTTTGAAGTAGGATGTCCAACCTCTACAGACCGTATAGACCTCTTACTTTTTGTAAAAGGTCTACTATTTTATCACGGGGCTAATCGTCCGTAAAACCCACACTTCAAGGTTCGAGTAAATCAAAGAAGCTAAGTACCCAACTGATGGAAGTCACACTTTATTGAATAATATCATAAATTAATTTATTTTCAGTTATTTTTTCAGGATTGATTGTGTAGGCTTGGTTAATCTTTTCTGCAACTTCTGTAATGTCTTCCTGATTACTATATACTTTAACCAGGGTGTCACCTTCTGATACTTGATCACCAATTTTTTTCTGTAATACTACACCAACAGCTAAGTCGATCTCTGATTCTTTTGTTAAACGTCCGGCACCAAGCATGCTGGCAGCAATTCCAATTTCATCTGCTACTATTTCATTAACCATTCCAGATTGTGTTGCTTTGACATCCAACACATACTTAGCTTGTGGCAGTTTACTTGAATCATCTACAACAGACGGATCGCCGCCCTGCGATTCCACAAATGTTTTGAATTTCTCAATTGCTTTTCCTGAATGAATAGCATCCTTTAATTTTTCTCTGGCTTCTTCAATCGAATTTGCTTGTTTTGCTAAATACACCATTTGACTTCCAAGTGTTAAGCATAATTCATATAAATCTTCAGGTCCGTTCCCTCTCAAGGTATCAATTGCTTCTTTAATTTCAAGAGCATTACCAACAGCGTATCCTAAAGGCTGATTCATGTCCGTAATAACTGCAATCGTTTCACGCCCTGCACCGTTTCCAATATCAACCATCGCTTTAGCAAGTTCTTTCGCATCGTCCAGATTTTTCATAAATGCACCAGAACCAGTTTTGACATCAAGTACAATCGCATCTGCACCAGAAGCAATTTTCTTACTCATGATCGAGCTGGCAATTAAAGGAATCGAATTAACAGTAGCTGTTACATCGCGTAACCCATATAGTTTTTTATCTGCTGGTGTTAGGTTACCACTTTGCCCAACAACTGCTACCTTTTGATCATTGACAAGTTTATTAAATGTTTCTGCAGTTAATTCTACTTGAAATCCTTTAATTGATTCTAGCTTGTCAATTGTTCCACCGGTATGCCCTAAACCTCTTCCTGACATTTTAGCAACCGGAACTCCTACTGACGCTACTAGTGGCGCTAAGATTAGTGTAGTGGTATCGCCTACTCCTCCGGTTGAATGTTTATCAACTTTAATACCTTCAATATCTGATAAATCAACTTGGTCACCAGATTCGACCATTGCTATCGTTAGGTTAACACGTTCTTCCGTTGTCATACCTTGAAAATAGAGTGCCATGGCCATTGCCGACATTTGATAATCTGGAATTTCTTCTTTTGTATACCCTTCTATCATAAAATCGATTTCATTTTTTGTTAATGCGTTACCTTCTCGTTTTTTTGCGATTAAATCGACCATTCTCATTGTAATGTCTCCCCTTCAAAATAAAATAGGTGTACAAAATATATGTAAGTTCTGTTCTTACTTGTTCAAATTGATAGGACGTCCAACAACCAATTGTTAATAAAAAGAATCCTGCTCAAATGGGATTCAATTTTCATTATATAGGTAAGACGTCCAACACGTCAATAAGTATTTTACAACATAAAAACCATCTTTATCAGATGGCTTTATTTAAAATATTCGTTTTCGTATAACACTGAAGCTAACCTGATCAGCTCGGAAAAAGTTTAATGAATACAATATCGGGTTGTCATCTGTGTCAAAATGAGTCTGTTTTAAAATTAAAAGAGGCTGATTTGGTTCTGCTGCTAATATATCCGATATTTCTTGATGATAACCGATTGTCTTTATTTCAGCCTTTGCATAGCTAATCAAAATACCCTTTTTCTCCTGGAAAGAATGTAACATTGACTCTTCTTCAAAATGGTAGTCCTCTCCTATTAAAGAAACAGGGACTTTGTCAATACAATAAACAAGTGGTTCCTCATCAGCCGTTCTTACACGTTTTACTAAATAAACTCGTTCATCATCATGCAAGTTTAACTCTTGTTTATCTTCACTGACTGCATCTGCTATACCTTGAAAAAGTAAATTAGTTCCGGGTTCCTTACCTTCTCTTTTTATAAAATCAGTTATACTGAATAATTCCTCTATTCCTCCAGAAAAAGCCGGTTTTTTATTAACAAAAGTCCCTATACCGTGCTTGCGAACAATAATATTCTCTTCTTCTAAAATCCGAAGCGCTTCTCTTAAGGTATTCCTTGAAACATTCAATTGTTTGGCAAACTCCATCTCTGATGGTAATCGCTCGCCTGGCTCTAACTCGCCATCACTTATTTTTGTTTTAATCTGTTCAATTACATGAACATAGCGTGGCGTTTGATAATCAAAAGCCATCTTGACTTCCCCCCTTTATTTCCGAACAACCATAAGTACATCATATCACAACTAATGAAAAAAATACCGTCACTTTTTTAAAATAAGCGATTGTAAGTAATAAGTCAAACCTCTTTTACGCTTGACACTGTAGGGGTTTTGTGATAATTATAATGTGTTAGCACTCACTAAACAAGAGTGCTAAAATACATAAATGATTCGATATAAGGAGGAGAATAATAATGGAAAAAAAGCAATTTCAGGCTGAATCGAAACGTTTGCTTGAAATGATGGTTCATTCCATCTATTCACAAAAAGAAATCTTTTTACGTGAACTTATTTCTAATTCAAGTGATGCGATCGATAAAATCTACTATAAAGCTTTAACAGATGACAGTATTTCTTTTAACAAAGATGATTACTTTATTCGAATTGAATCGGATAAAGATAATCGTACGTTAACTGTAAAAGATACTGGTATTGGGATGACAAAAGAAGAATTAGAAGAAAACTTAGGTACAATTGCCAAAAGTGGTTCTCTTGCTTTTAAAAATGAAGTAGAAATGAAAGACGGACAGGAAATCATTGGTCAATTCGGTGTCGGCTTCTATTCCTCTTTTATGGTAGCAGACAAGGTAACCGTATTTACTCGTTCACTTCATAGTGACGAAGGCTACAAATGGGAATCTGATGGTGAAGAAGGATATACAATTGAACCTTACGACAAACAAGATGTTGGAACAGAAATTATCATTCATCTCAAAGAAAATGCAGAAGAAGAAAACTACGATGAATACCTTGAAGAATATAAATTGAAATCGATCATTAAAAAATATTCTGACTTTATCCGCTATCCTATAAAAATGGAAGTTACAGAACAAAAACCGAAAGAGGATAATGAAGAAGAATTAGTAGATGTCATAGAAGATCAGACTATTAACAGCATGGTACCAATCTGGCGCAAAAATAAACAAGAACTGAGTGACGAAGATTACGAAAGCTTTTATCAGGAGAAACATTTCGGATTTGATAAGCCTTTAAGTCATCTTCACATCAGTGTTGATGGTATGGTCAGATTCCAATCGATTCTTTATATCCCTGAACAATTACCTTTTAACTATTACTCACAAGATTTTGAAAAAGGATTAGAGCTTTATTCCAATGGTGTACTCATCATGGATAAGTGTGCCGACCTTGTACCAGATCATTTCAGCTTTGTTCGTGGAATTGTCGATTCGGAAGATCTTTCATTGAACATTTCCAGAGAGATTTTGCAACAAGATCGTCAAGTGAAATTGATAGCGAAAAACATTGAGAAAAAAGTTAAGAACCACTTACAAAGCATGTTGAAAAACGATCGTGAAAAATACGAGAAATTTTACGATGCTTTTGGTCGTCAGATTAAATACGGTGTTTATTCTGACTTCGGTGCTAATAAAGATAAATTAAAAGATTTATTACTATTTTATTCTTCTAGCGAACAAAAACTTGTTTCCCTAAAAGAATATGTAGAGCGTATGCCAGAAGATCAAGAACATATTTATTATGCGACTGGTGAATCACATGATCGTATTGAGAAATTACCACAAACAGAATTAGTGAAGGATAAAGGATATGAAATTCTTTATTTCACTGATGAAGTAGATGAATTTGCCATTAAAATGTTGATGAATTATGATGACAAAGAATTCAAAAATGTATCAAGTGGTGACCTTGATTTAGAAGATGAAGAAACCAAAAAAGAAGCAGAAAAACAAAAAGAAGAACATAAAGAATTGTTAGATGAAATGAAAGAAATTCTGGGCAATAAAGTGAAAGATGTCAAACTTTCTACTCGTTTAAAAACTCACCCTGTTTGTTTATCTGCTGAAGGTGATGTTTCGATTGAAATGGAAAAAGTTCTAAAACAAATGCCTGACAATCAGAACATCGAAGCAACTAAAGTATTGGAAATCAACAATAAACATGACATTTTCCAAGCATTAGTAAAAGCTCATGGATCAGACAAAGAAAAAGTAAAATTATATACCAACATTTTATATAACCAAGCATTACTTATCGAAGGTCTTCCTATCGAAGATCCCGTAGCCTTAACAAACGATATGTGTAAAGTAATGGTGTAAAATGCCAAAGCAGGAGGAAACTTATTCCTCCTGCTTTTTTGTCATAAAATGAAGTTTATAAACCATTAAAATGTGTAATATTAACTGTAAGGTACATTCTAAATATGTCGGATTAAAAGTCTAGGAGGACAAATAAGATGAAACAAAATGTCGCTCAAAAATTAATTAGTAAACATATGATCTCCGGGGAAATGCAACCTGGTAAAGAAATTGGTCTAAAGATTGACCAAACTTTAACCCAAGATGCAACAGGTACAATGGTAATGCTGGAGCTGGAAGCTATGGGAATAGATCGAGTTAAAACAGAAGCATCTGCACAATACGTTGACCATAACTTAATTCAAGAGGATTTCCGAAATGCAGATGACCACCTTTTTTTACGAAGTGCAGCACGCAAATTCGGTATCTATTACAGTCGACCTGGCAATGGTGTAAGTCACCCTGTTCACATGCAACAGCTTGCCAAACCGGGAAAGACATTACTGGGCTCTGATAGTCATACATGTGCAAATGGTTGTATGGGAATGCTTGCCATGGGCGCAGGTGGTATTGATGTTGCGATGGCAATGGCTGGAGAACCCTATTACGTAAAAATGCCAAAAGTGATGGGTGTAAAATTATCAGGGAAACTACCAGAATGGGTTAGTGCTAAAGATGTCATTCTTGAAATGTTACGCCGCCACGGTGTCAAAGGAGGCGTTGGTAAAATCATTGAGTATTATGGACCCGGTGTAAAAAACTTATCTGCAATGGATCGACATGTTATTGCTAATATGGGAGCTGAACTTGGAGCAACAGCTACAGTCTTTCCATCAGATAAAGAAATCAAGGACTTTTTAAAACAGCAGGGTCGAGAAGATGATTGGATTGAGCTAAAGGCTGACCGTGGTGCAAAATATGATGAAGAAGAAAATATTGACCTTTCGAAGCTAGAACCTTTAATAGCTAAGCCGTCAAGTCCAGGCAATGTCGTTCCTGTCTCAGAAATAGCAGGAGAAACGATATACCAATCCTATATCGGGTCATCAGCAAACCCAGGATATCGTGATTTTGCCATTGCAAGCGAAATAGTAAAAGGTAAACAAATTGCAGCTGGTATTTCCTTTGATATTAACCCTACATCACGGCAATTATTAGAGCAACTTGTTGAAAATGGCCATATAGCCAACCTTCTATCAGCAGGTGCACGAATGCATCAAGCTGGATGTAATGGTTGTATTGGAATGGGGCAAGCACCTGCAACTGGACGAAATAGTTTACGAACTACTCCACGGAACTTCCCAGGCAGATCAGGCACACGAGAAGATAGTGTTTTCTTATGCAGCCCGGAAACAGCGGCAGCTTCTGCTCTTACTGGTAAAATTACTGACCCTAGAACATTAGATATGAAATATCCAAGAATCCAAGAACCGAAAAAATTCACAACAGAAGGAATGTTGGAAGCACCAGCGCAAAATTCAGAAGTGGAATTAGAAAAAGGACCGAATATTACGACAATCCCGGATTTTGAGCCAATTAAAAATAACTTTGATTTACCTATTTTACTTAAAATGACTGACAATATTTCAACTGATGAGATCTTAGCTGGTGGATCTAGAGTATTACCTTATCGCAGTAATATTCAAAAAATCAGTACTTTTGCCTTCGAAATTGTCGATGATAACTATTATGAAAACGCAATGAAAAAACGTGATAATGGTGGGCATGCGATTGTTGCTGGTGTGAACTATGGTCAAGGATCAAGCCGCGAACATGCTGCACTAGCACCAAGGTATCTTGGCTTAAAAGTAGTACTGGTAAAGGATTTTGCACGGATTCACTTACAAAACTTAATTAATTTTGGGATTCTCCCGTTAACATTTGTTAATGAAACAGACTATGATTCTCTGTCACAGGATGACATTTTGGAATTCCGTGATATACATGAAACCATCCAGGTTACAGACACATTTGACATTAAGGTGAAAGGTACGGATCGTACTATTCCAGTACGACATGACTTAACCAAACGTCATATCGATATTATTCTACAAGGTGGTATTATCAACTGGATTAAGCAAAAACAAAAATAATAAAGAAAGGAAGTATAACAATGGGTTCACAACATATGAATTGTAAAGCTTGCGAAGGCACAGGGTTGTTGATGGATGATGAGGAGTGGCGTTATACTTGCTCCATATGCCATGGTGATGGTTTTATTTCACGCTATGAATCGAAAGAAAACTCCGATTTAATTGATGTTGACATCAATAACCGGACAATTGAATAAACAAATATCTACTTAACTGTAGCAGCTGGAATCCTAACAGTCTATAGGATTCTAGCTGCTCTTATATTGAACAATACAAAACGAATGCAAGATCCGGAGCCTGCATCTCATTAAAGTCGTTAATTTTTATTTACGACTCTGGGGGTGCTTTTTCCTCTGTCTCATTTAATTAGGTCTCTTCAGACCACCCGGTCCTTTTAGCAGTTGTTCATACATATGGGGATAGTACGCAATAAATGTATAATGATGAATCAGAGTAGTCATTTTGAAAGGAATAATAGGCTTTACATCCGCTCCGACTTGCCCACTTCGCTCGTATGATATAGGTAACCTTATTTTAAGGTATCCCCATGAAATTGTATAATGGGGGGGGAATCAGATGGAGGTATTGTTACTTCGCTTGAAGCTTAGTCTTCGTCGGAAAGTCTGATGCCTCCTTCTTTATAGAATGATTCGTATCAGCTGGATGACACAGACGTTGTCGAATATCGAACGAGCATGAATATCTATAAAGATG